>JAAERP010000447.1 GCA_024230215.1 Fuerstiella sp.
CCAATCGCCTGACCGTATTGCACTGACAGGCGTCGTCGTTGAATAGTAATGCGGGTAGTGAAAGTGCAACGCCTTGCGATCGAGTTTGGCGGACGGGTCCTTTAACAGTGGTGTCAACTTCAGTCCGTCAAACGTCACGTCATCTGGCAGCTCAATTCCGGTCGCGTCAAGCAGCGTTGGCAGCAAGTCCACCACGGTTACAGGTTCACGACAAACGGCACCTCGACTCGTGACGCCTGGCCAGTGAACGATCATCGGGACGCGGATACCGCCTTCGTAGCAAGACCCTTTGCCACTTCGCAGCGGAGCATTGTTCGTCGCTGGAACGGTCTGCCCGGCCTTCTTGTCGATTCCGATAAAGCCCCCGTTGTCACTGGCGAAGATCGCGATTGTGTTTTTGTCCAGACCACGGTCATTGAGTTTAGCGAGAATGCGACCTACGCTTTCATCAAGACTCTTCAGCATCCCGGCGTAGACCGCGTTCTGATGTTTCATCTCGGGCCGCAGCTTTGACTCGAAGTATTTCACGTCTTCCGCC
>JAAERP010000448.1 GCA_024230215.1 Fuerstiella sp.
CTCGGCCACTCCTCATATCCGATAGGCACCGGCAACGGTACTGGCGCCGGAACAGTTGCCGTCGCTGCCCAATTCTGGACCGCGTCGATCAGCTCGCCATGAACCTCCGGTTGCGTCTCGGTCAGGTTCTTCTTCTGACTCGGGTCTGCCACAAGATCGTGCAACGACTCCTCCGTCGCACGGTAGCGCTGAGACCGAATCGACCATTTTTCAGGATTTTTCCACACAAACAGGTTCCGCTTTGGCATTTCGAAATCATCGTGTCCGTAGAGAAGTGGTGTCACGTCCATCCCGTCCAGCGGCAACGTCTTACTTCCAGGATTTTCCACACCGGCAATCCGGCAGAGCGTCGGAAGCAAGTCGACATGCGCCACGTTCGGTTTCACGATCGTGCCCGCCTTGATTCGTTCCGGCCAACGTACGAACAGCGGAACGCGCACGCCCCCTTCGTGTACATGGGACTTGATACCAAGCATTTCGTCATTAAAGCGGTAGCCGTTGGGCCCGTTGTCAGTCAGGAACATAAAAACCGTATCGTCCGCGATTCCCAACTCCTCCAATTTCGCGAACAAGCGGCCCAAATTGTCATCCACGTTCTCGACGAGCGCATACATCGCCCGCGTGAACGGATCCTCTACGTCTAACCGCTCCGCCCACTGCTTCCACTTGTCCACGGGCACGCTCGCTGGTGTGTGCGGCGTGTTGTA
>JAAERP010000449.1 GCA_024230215.1 Fuerstiella sp.
CTGCTTCAATCACTTCCGCTTCAATCACTTCCGCTTCGATTACTTCTGCTTCGATTACCTCGGTTTCGATTACCTCGGTTTCGATTACCTCGGTTTCGATCACTTCGGTTTCGATCACTTCGGTTTCGATCACTTCGGTTTCGATCACTTCCGTAGTCGGAATGGCCTCAGGGACATTCACATCTGAGGCGACTGTTTCGACAATGTTCGTCTCCTGGCGATCGTTGGCTGCAGTATCTGAATTCAGCGTTTCGTCGATCGGACTGGACGACTCGGCCGGCGATGTGGTTTCGGACTCCGAGATTGTCGCAATAGCAGGTCCGATGGCAGTCGTTGCAGCATCGAGAGCCTGTTCGGCGTTCATAAGGAAAGTGGTTCCGAAAACTAACAGGTAGGCGATGGACATGGCAGATTCTCCTTGAAATGGGGTGGCCGTGAGGGCGGCGGGAGGGAGGGAATCGCGTTGACATGTTGCGATATTAGGGGTCATCGACATTGCCGATGACCGAGATTGGGAAAGTATGCTCAACCTGAACTGTTAGGAAAGGGGGGGTGTTCCATGTAGCGATATAACGGATGATTCCGCGCTCGCAGCAGTCAGGTGAACGAATGCAACGGATTCGGGAATCTGTCGCTTTGGAAGAAGTGAAAGGTCTCGGCAGGTGATTCCAGCAATTGAAAATCACAGGTGAGAGTCGTACACGAAGCCTGTAAGTCACGGTTATTGTTGCACAGACAGAGATGGTGTACGCCCTGTCCTGGATTCCCGAACTGCGGACGGGTGATTCAGGTTCTGTTTCTGAAGGGCGTGTGTGTCAGTTACGCACAGCCTTCTCGTCGACTCACCGGGACTGCGGCCAGTTGACGACCGGCAAGCGACTTTCTTCTTCGATCGTCATCAGTCGATTGTACTTCGCCAGACGCTCAGACTGAGTTACTGAGCCCACTTTGATCTGATCGGCGCCCCAGCCGACGGCGAGATCGGCCAGCCAGTTATCCTCTGTCTCACCGCTTCTTGCACTGATTGTGACGGACCATTGTGCGGTTCGGGCGAGTCTCAGCGATTCTGCCGCCTCTGTCAGCGTTCCGATCTGATTCACCTTCAGCAACAGGGCATTGCACGAATTCGTATCGATGGCTCGCTGGATGCGTGCCGGATTCGTGCACAGCAGATCGTCCCCAACTGTTATCGCCAGGTCCCCAAGTGCTGCACGCATTGCTGGCCAGTGTTTCCAGTCGTTTTCCGCCAGCGGATCCTCGACACTCACAATGGGATAGTCCCGCACCCAGCGTTCAATCCGCTCGATCATTTCGGGGGCGGTGCACTTCTCAGTGCCAATCAGGTATCGGCCATCGTCATAGAAGTGTGAGGCGGCAATATCCATGGCGATACTCATGTCGTCGCCGGGGCGCAGCCCGGCTGCTGCGATTGCCGCAACTGTGTCGTCCAGCATTGCCTCAACATCGGCGAACGGCGGAGCCAACCCGCCTTCGTCGGCCGTCAGCAATCTGGCTGAATGATTGTCCATCATCGCCGCCGCTGCTGCTTTATACACGGCACAGACCATGGTAAGTCCCTGATCGATTGTTGTTGCCGAGGCGGGAACCAGCAGCACGTCCTGAACCGGGACCTGGCCACCCGCATGTTTTCCACCGCTAAAAAGATTGATGGTCATTCGCGGCAGTGACTTCGGAGAGTGTCCGATCATCTCTGCAAGATATCTATAGAACGGAACACCGCGTTGAAGAGCGGAGGCACGTGCCACGGCGATGGATACACCAAGAATCGCGTTCGCGCCTAAACGTGCTTTGTTCGCAGTGCCGTCCAGAGCGATCAGTGTGTTGTCAACATCAGACTGTTTGGCGGTTTGCCCGCGAAGTGCATTGGCAATTGGTACACTGACACTCAGGACTGCTTTGCGGCATCCCATACCGGAATGTCGCCCTGGATCGCCGTCCCGCAGTTCCATGGCTTCTGCCTGTCCGGTCGAAGCCCCGGAGGGGACCTGCGCAGAGGCGCGGGCGCCTCCCGCCAGCTCGCAGGTGACTTCCAGCGTCGGTCGTCCACGGCTGTCGAGAATTTCAATCGCCTGCAGATTATGAATTGTGGACAAGCTCAAACTCTTTCAACAAAGTTGTCAATCAGTGCCTCAACCGTGTCCGGAATGTTGTTCATCAGCTCCACGGTAACTCGGTATTGGATAGTTCGTTGCGACTCGCTGAGGTATTCGAGCGGTGATCGACCGGCAACACGAGCTGCCAGGCACCCGAGTGTATGGCGTACGACAAAGCGCTCAAGCTCCGAGTGCCATGGAGCGTCGTGGATTTCAGCATGATAACTTTGCCAGACTGTCCGGGCGGCGCAGGCAAAGCTGTGCCGGTGTCCGAATAGATGGTGTGCCTTACTCAGCAGATGGGTCAAGCCAAATCCGACGTCAAAGGCCGGGTCGCCCCAGTGTATGACCTCGTGGTCAAGCAGGACAATCCGTCCCTCATGGACCAGAATATTCTTGGGACTGTAGTCCCCATGAACGAGAGTCAGGCATCTTTCACGCGTATCACTCAGTAATCCTCTGAGAAATGCAGCTGCATCAGGTGCCTGCGTCGCGGCATATGAGTAGTAGGGCTCCAGACGGAGTGATTCGAAAAACGTGCGATCGTCGAACTGCGGGCGGATTTCGTCGCACCGTTCGAAGGAGTGACGATGAATCGTGCCAAGCAGTGTCCCGAACTGGTGACAATAGTCAGGCTCGATGCGCCCAGCCATGAGTTCGGATTTCCAGTTTTCGTGAGGCTCCGGAACAGCCTGCATGATCAGCAGATGGTGTTCGTAATCCTCAAACACAAATCCGGGAACGGATCGCGCCGGCGTTAGTTGTTGAAGGCACTGCAGACCGGCCGCTTCTCGATGCACACGTATTGGATCACTGAACCAGTCAGCCTGCACGCGAAGTTTTTTCAGGGCTTGTTTAATCACCCATGTGTCGTGACATGTCCCGGTTCTCTGCACCAGGACTGTTCGATTCGACACGCCGCCCGTCAGCACTCTGATCCGCGGTTGCTCATCCGGCTGGATCAGGCCGGTCCGACGAAGCCATGCGGTCAGTTCGCCGGTGTCTTCAACATTCAGTTTACCTTCGCTCATTGAATCCATGTCTGTTGTACATCATTCACACCAGCTCGCTGATGACGCCTGCCTCAACCAAACGCTGCGGACGTCCTGCCGGATCATTGACCCTCTGCGAATTCGGGTTCACGCCGAGATTGGAATAGAGCGTTGCCATGATCTCCTGAAACTTAACAGGGCGACTTTCGGCGACTTCACCCAGCCGGTTTGTCGTACCGATGACCTGGCCATTCCGCATGCCGCCACCAGCCAGCAGTGCGCAGCTGACTTTCGGCCAGTGGTCGCGGCCCGCCTTGTCATTGATCTTTGGGCTTCGACCGAATTCGCCCCACGCGACCACGGTTACATCATCCAGCAGGCCACGCTGTTCCAGATCCTCAATCAGAGCGCTGAGGCACTGATCCAGTTTCGCCCCATGGTCACGGACAAGGTCAAAATTCGCCCCGTGACTGTCCCAGCGGCCGAACGTCAGCGTCACGCAGCGAACTCCCGCTTCAACAAGACGGCGGGCAACCAGCAATTGGCGGTTGTCCGTTGGCGCACCATCGTACTGGTACTGAAATGGCTTGCCGTCGCCGTATCGAGCCAGTACTGCCGGGTCCTCATCGGAAAGGTCCAGCGCCTGCAGCAGACGGCTGCTGGTCAGGACGTTGAAGGCCTGCTGTGTAAACGCGTCCATACCTTCCATCAGACGGCTTGCGTCGATGTCTCGCCGCAGCAGATCGAACCCGGCTAACAGCTTCCTGCGATCATCGAGTCGGTCGGCGGTTACTCCGTTGAGTGTCATGTTGGCCATGCCCGGGCCGTCCGGAGTAAATGCTCCGTAGGCGGGGCCGAGAAAACCGCAGGAGCCGGGATCCGACCATGGCACGTGCTGCGTTTTCCTGGCAAGTCCGACAAACACCGGTACTGCTTTATCGACCGGCCCCAGTACATTTGCCGCGACAGCCCCGACGCTGGGCCGACCTCCCAGGAATGCCATATCGCGTTCCGGCCAACCTGTCTGGCACTGCCATGCGTCATGGCGTCCGGCTGAGCCAACGACTGACCTGATCACGGAGCAATGCTCCATCTTTTGTGCGATCTTTGGAAACACTTCGCAGATTTCAATCCCGGGCACGCTGGTACTGATCGGGCTGAACTCACCACGGATCCCGGATGGAGCGTCAGTCTTGACGTCCCACATGTCCTGGTGAGGTGGTCCGCCTCCCAGAAAAATGTTGATCACGGATTTGTGTGACCCGGATGAAGATTGAGCCTCGGCACGATGCACGTCCGCAAGTGTCAACGCACTGCCACCAAAGCCCAGGGCTCCAATCTGCAGGAAACCTCGGCGAGGCACGCGGCCTGAATCACCAAAGACTGTCAGCATGATCTGGTTCTCCCGTTGAAGGCTGGATTCTGAGAAGGAAAGGACCAGAAGAAGATGCCGAGCACATGTCTTACTGGCACGCGTCGACGGCTCTGTTTCTGCGGTTCATGACTTTGGTACTCAGGAATAAAATTATCACCAGTATCTGCACTGGTTCATTGACCAATCGTTCAACAGATTACAGGCAGCATGATGAGCAGCATGTGTCGAAACAGACTGACGAGAATCTTTGCAACGGCCCGCCCGGCCGCCAGGTCCTCATCACGGAAGTGCTGAACTTCAGGTTCACTGAATAGAGGGGCTCGATCGCAGCAGAGGCTGTCCCCGGCACCTCTTTCTGCTCGGGCCGTGTTTCGAAAAGTGGGTCAGCGGGTCTATGTGCATTCATCGTCTACAACCCCCGACCGGCACTTGTCAGGCGTGCAGCCCTGAAAACGCAACAGGAAAAAGGCAGTCCAAGCCGAGCACTCGGACGGCCCCGATCGTTGACATTCATCGTAATCAGCGGTAATTTGGATGTCAACATCCGTATATCCACACGTGTCACTTCGGTGCGTCCGAATTCGTCAGATTCCGCAATTGCATTGTTCCTGTTTTCATTTGTGATGATGACCAATAACCAGCTGTTGAAGCTGAATTACGGTACTGATGGTTTGAGGGCCGGCGAGCAGACATGACTGACCGTAGTAAACGTATGACTTCAGTCACGTCTCGATGGAAAACGCTGCTCTGGATGCTGGGGGCCGGGATTCTGCTGTCGGCGTGGCCGGTGTTTGACTGGTGGAACGTATTGCCCGAAGGTCGTACTGCCAACTATGTTGGCCGCACGGCATGTGCCTCATGTCATCAGCGACAGGTCGAACAATGGACGGGCTCCGACCACGACCTCGCGATGGATCTCGCAACTCCTGAATTTGTTCTGGGAGACTTTGATAACACTCAGCTTGAGCATCACGGTGTTACATCCAGAATGTCGCACCGCGATGATAAGTATTTCGTCGAAACGGAAGGGCCGGATGGGAAAACGGCAGAGTTCCAGGTGGACTATGTATTTGGTTACAAGCCATTGCAGCAGTATCTCACGGAGCTGGATCGCGGACACATTCAGGTGCTGCCGGTGACGTGGGATACAGAGAAGCGGGAATGGTTCTACGCGAATCCCGATCCCCCGTTTGGTCCGGACGATCCCTTGCACTGGACTGGTTCTGCTCAGAACTGGAATCACATGTGTGCCGACTGTCACACAACAAACTTTGCAAAGGAATTTGACGTTCCTTCCGATACGTACCATTCTTCCTGGTCTGAGATGGATGTGAGTTGCGAGGCCTGTCACGGCCCCGGCAGCATTCATGTTGAGCTGGCCGATTCGAAGTCGTTTTTCTGGGATCGTCGATACGGACACGGGCTCGCAGATCTGGACAGCAAGGACTCAACAGCCCAATTGGAGGCGTGTGCTCCGTGCCATGCCCATCGGCAGCGCATTCATCCCGGCTTCAAGGCGGGAGACAGTTTCTATGACCACTACGGCCTTTCAGTTCTGGAAGACCATCTGTATCACGACGACGGGCAAATTGATGAAGAAGTGTACGTGTTCGGTTCGTTTACGCAGAGCTTGATGTATCGCAAAGGCGTCCGCTGCTCGGACTGCCACGATCCGCATACCACCCGTATCCGGTTTCAGGGCAACAAGCTATGTACACAATGCCACCTGGCACCGAAGTATGACAGCCCACTGCACCATCATCATCGTACGGAATCAACCGGAGCGCAGTGCGTGGAATGTCACATGCCGGAAAAGACCTACATGGTCGTCGATCCCCGCCGCGACCACAGTCTGCGGATCCCTCGACCCGACCTGACTGTAAAGATCGGAACGCCGAATGCGTGCAATGGCTGCCACACAAAGCCGAAAGAAACTCCCGAATGGGCCGCCGCCGCAATCGAGGAATGGTATGGCCCGAAACGACGAGATGATCCTCATTATGGCGAAATACTTCATGCCGGTCATCGTGGCGATCCTTCGGCTGGCGACCTGCTTGCTGATCTTGCCAAATCACGCGATGTTGGGCCCATTGTACGTGCGACGGCAGTTTCACTGCTCGGGACACGTTATTCGCTGAAACACAGCGACAAGGCGATCGAGCGTGCTCTCAAACACCGTGATACGGCGGTCCGGGCTGCGGCAGTTGCAACATTGGCAGGGCGGCCACTCAACTCGCGTGACGATGCCGGCAGGCTGCGTGAACTGCTGGTGCCAAGGTTGACCGATCGTGCCCGTTTCGTGCGGACCGAAGCGGCACGCGTCGCATCAGCGTATCCATCGGAGTTGTTCAGTCGGGATGAGCGAAAGGATCTTACGAAAGCGATTAAGGAATACCGCGCAGGGTTGATGATGAATTCCGATCAGGCTGGCGCTCATCTAAGTCTCGGCATACTCGAGATGAATCTGGGCGACGCGGATTCCGCTGTTGAATCCTATCGCAACGCGATGCGTCTTGATCCCGCTGTGGTCGGGCCACGGTCGAATCTGGCTCAGCTGCTGACTCAACTGGGCCAGGACGACGAAGCCCGTCAGCTTCAGCTGGAAGAAGTGGAACTTCTCAAGCGTGATGCTGCTCTCCTGCCTGAGCACGCTGTTCTGCAGTACCGTCTGGGATTGCTGCAGTATCTTCTGGGCCAGGAGCAGGAAGCCGAAAAGGCTCTGGCAGCGGCCGCTCGGCTTGAACCTGAGTCTGCCGACTTTCAGATGGCTCTGACACTGCTGTACGAAAAACACAAACGATGGCCTGAAGCGCAGCGTGCGGTCGACAGATTAATTGAGATTCAGCCGGACAATCCCATGTATCAGCAGATTCGCGTCAACATCCAACGTGCTGCCGCCTCTTCAGCAGTCACCCCGTCGGCACCATCAAAAGATTGAGCTGAGAGCGGGCAACGACACTGATCTTCCTGTCCGACAATGGGGGCATATCGGTGATGAACGGTACTTCGCAGAGGGCAGCGCCGAAAGATAAATTGGTTGCTCGTATGCCCCATTCGAAGAAGTTACCTGGGTTAGAATTGATGTCGTTTCTAAAGAATATGATCAGGCGTGAATTTCCAACATTTTTTCTGGCAATGAGCGGTGTCTTGCTGGCATGGGTATGCAGTCTGGATGCTGCTGAGACCAACATACAGCGAAAACCTAATGTTCTGTTCATCGCAGTCGATGATTTAAATGGCTGGGTTGGACATCTGAAAGGACATCCAAACGTCAACACACCGAATATCGACCGTTTGGCAGAGCGAGGCATTTCCTTCACGCGCGCTTATTGCTCAGCGCCACTCTGCAACCCATCCAGAATCAGTCTGTTGACGGGCATTGCCCCATCCAAATCAGGCGTCTATGGCAATGGGGAAAAGCTTCGGGATAACCTTCCGAATGCCGTCACGCTGATGCAGCACTTTCGTGCATCAGGATACTCGGCTCGAGGCGCTGGAAAGATCTTCCATGGAAGATCTGCCTATGACGAAGGCTCCTGGGATGGCTACTTCATGCCTGCGAATTCCGGGAAACCCCGCAGAATCAAACGCGACAGCAGTTTACCGAAGTCTGCGTGGGTCCCCTGGGGGCCACTTGCATGCAGTGATGATGAGATGTTTGACGGCAAAGTCGCCAACTGGATCATTTCTGAATTAGAGAAGCCTCAGAAAAAACCTTTTTTTCTGGCGTACGGACTGACGAAGCCGCATCTGACCTGGGAAGTGCCGCAGAAGTATTTCGACCTTCACCCCGTCGATGGAATTGAACTGCCCGTCGTCAGGGAAGGCGACCTGAACGACGTGCCCCCCTTCGGTCAGAAACTGGCACGTGAAGTTTACGATCCTTCAGGAGAAAGAGATTTTGCCACACCGGGTGGGGATCACCAAAATGTAATCGACAACAGCCAATGGCATAAAGCAGTTCAGGCGTACCTCGCAACCATCAGCTTTGCCGATGCTCAGATAGGACGGGTACTCGACGCCCTCGATCAGAGTGAACATGCAGAGAATACGATCATTGTATTGTGGGGAGACCACGGTTGGCATCTGGGCGAGAAAGAACATTGGCGCAAGCACGCCCTGTGGGATGTGTCGACCCGAACGCCTCTTGTTATTTCCGTGCCCGAAGGTGGAAGCAAAGGGCAA
Organism: Fuerstiella sp.; assembly: GCA_024230215.1. Classification (GTDB taxonomy): domain Bacteria; phylum Planctomycetota; class Planctomycetia; order Planctomycetales; family Planctomycetaceae; genus Fuerstiella. Next base: position 8,667 of record JAAERP010000449.1, read on the forward strand.
CTCTGCCATCGGCCAGTCAGCTTGATCGATCTCTATCCTACGCTCATTGATTTGTGTGGCTTGCCAGAAAGGGATGGGTTGGACGGTCAAAGCCTCAACCCCCTTTTGAAAAACCCAAACCAGCAATGGCACCGCCCTGTCGTGATGACTTACGGATTCAACAACCACGCTATCCAGACTGAGCGGTGGCGCTATATTCGATATGCAAACGGAGACGAGGAACTCTACGACCACAGCAAGGATCAAAACGAGTGGACCAACCTGGCCAGGGACCCGAAGTATGCCGCAGAGATAAAGAGACTCTCTGCTCATCTTCCCAGGACGAATTCATGAAGCAAAGACGGAAGAGCAGAACAAGGCAACACTTAATCGAGAGAGACAATTGAAGGCCAGAACTTTCATGACAAAACGCATAGGACCGGTTTGATGACTGCAGTCTCCATCACGATTGGCTTCCTCACCACAGTCTGCGGTCTGGCGTGGATCACCGGGGTCGCGAGGGGCAGGCGGGGAGGGAGTATGTGTAGGCAATTACCTGATTCGTTTCGGCATGGCCTGGCTCTCCTCGCCTAGCAGGCTGTCCGGATACGTCGGTTCTTGTGAGCGGTACGGCGCTAGCCTCCGGTTGTCGGCAGTGTTTTCACCCGCGGCTAGCGCCTTGCGGCTCACTGTTTCAGGTAACCGGACAGCCTCCTAGGCTCGACTCTCCCGAGGGAGAGTGAAAGCGATTAGACAGACACCTTTGAGTTTTCACTTTCTCGTGGTTCGCAACATTATCCTTACAACTTCCATGGTGAGTTATGCGTGCGTTTTTCCTACTCGTCTTCACCTGTTCCCTGCTGTATGGCGACTTTTCTGTCGCCGGTGACCGGATTACGCTGGAGCAGATCATGGCAGATCCCGACTGGATTGGCGGGTCGCCAGAGCGTCCGATGTGGTCCGTCGATAGCAGCCGGATCTTCTTCCAACGGAAGCAGAATGGACGCCAGGAACGAGATTGGTGGGTCGTCGACATTGCAAACGGTGCCCCCCAGAAACTCTCTCTGCATGACGCTCTGTCTGCGACCCCCGCAAAAGGTGACTATGACCACGATCGAAGAAAACGCATCTACACATTTGCGGGTGACCTATTCGTCCAGGATATGGACTCCGGGAACATTCGACAGCTTACCAGGACCGAAGCGCATGAGTCCTTGCCAGCCTTTCTGGGCGACACTGCTCAAGTTCAGTTCTCCCGAAATGGCAGCTTGCTCATCCGCGACCTGACGACAGGGCTGGAATCTGAGCCAGCCATTATCCACTTTGACGACAAGCCGGATTCGGACAGGAAGAAAAAGGGGTTTGTGGATCGCAAAGAGATTGAGCTTTTTGACTATCTGCAATTGAAGAAACGACAAGCCGACGAAGCACGCGATGCAACAAAGAAAACCAGTCAGACCAGCCCATTTGGGGTGGGCGAACCGTTCTACCTGGGAAAGAAGAATCGGTCCGTACGTCAAACGCTTTCCCCCGACGGAAACTGGCTCGCGGTAGTAACCGTCCCAAACGATTCTCGCAAAACAGGTCGTGCGGACAAGATGCCGATCTGGGTGACAGCCGACGCCTACGCCGAAAGCCAGGAAGTTCGCAGTCTTGTTGGCACGGGAAGTGAAGGGGCCGAGGTTGTGTCTCTACTTGACCTGGGGAACCACAAGGTCATCGAAATCGACCTTACGAGCCTGACGGGAATCACATCCGATCCGCTGAAATCGATCAGACCGCAGGACAAGGATGAATCCGACGACGAAGCGAAAACCGCAGAAGACACGTCCGATCCGGACCAGCTCAAACCCAGAGGTCTCAGCATCACATCGGTGAAGTTTTCGAACGACTCGAAGCATGTTCTGTTTCAGTGTTTTTCAACCGACAATAAGGACCGCTGGGTCTGCGTTGTGGCGTGCGGTGGGAAGAAGCACGAACCCAAAGTTCTTCATCACGAACAGAACACGGCCTGGATCAACCGGCGCATGGCAACCGTGGATTGGGTCGGACAATCACATCAGGTCTGTTACGTCAGCGAAGCATCGGGGTATGCGCACCTGTATGTGGCGAACGAGCAGGACTGTCAGTCGCGGCAAATTACCAGCGGAAGTTATGAAGTATCTTCTGTTCAGGTTTCCGAGGACGGACTGCGGATCTTCTTTCGCTCGAATCAAACGCACCCGGGAATCTACGAACTGTCCGTCGCGGACATCAAGACTCGTCAGATCAAGAAGCTCACTTCGCTCGGTGGCATGAATGACTTTCTGATTTCGCCGGATGAACGGTGGGCCGTCGCCACTCACTCGGAGTTGAACAAGCCGCCGCAACTTGTCGTGGTGGACTTGCACGGCGAAGGAAGCTCGCGTCAGCTGACAAACTTCACATCAAGAGCATTTCAATCGGTGAATTGGACAGTTCCGCGCATTGTGCAGATCCCCACTCGAGAAGGTCGCACCGTTTATTCGCGACTTTATCTGCCAGAAGAGCCGACCGACGAGCCTCGCCCTGCAATCGTCTTTGTGCACGGAGCTGGGTACCTGCAAAACGCCCATCAGGGATGGTCGTACTATTTCCGGGAGTTCATGTTCCACTCGCTTCTGACTCAGCGCGGGTACGTCGTGCTCGATATGGACTATCGAGCGTCTGCAGGGTACGGACGAGACTGGCGAACTGCGATCTACCGACAAATGGGAACTCCGGAGCTTGAGGATCTGGAGGACGGCGTGACGTGGCTTAGTCAGGAACATAATGTCGACCGTAAACGCGTTGGCGTTTATGGCGGATCGTACGGAGGCTTCATGACGTTGATGGCTTTGTTCAGGAAACCCCGCCTGTTTGCCTGCGGCGCTGCTCTGCGCCCGGTGACCGACTGGGCTCACTACAATCACGGCTACACCAGCAATATTCTGAATACACCGGATGAAGACCCTCTGGCCTACGAGAAAAGCTCTCCGATTTACTTCGCCGAAGGACTGCAACATCCGCTGTTAATCTGTCATGGAATGCTGGACGACAACGTGTTCTTCAAGGACACAGTACGCCTTGTCCAGAGGCTGATTGAACTGGAGAAGCAGGACTGGAACGTAGCTGTGTACCCGGTTGAACCCCACGGTTTTCGCCAGCCTTCCAGCTGGTTGGACGAGTACCGCCGCATTCTAAAACTCTTTGAGACACATCTGAGCGACAGTCCGAAATAACTGTCATGTCCGTTACGCCAGGGCCGCGAATTTGCGATCATCAACTGTCGATGTTCTCGTTTGCTCGAATTCTCTGATTCTGATGACTTCGCAGGCTTGCGGGCACCTGCCGGAATTAACAGCGAGCGACCGAGAACTCTGTTTTGTGGAAACGAGGTTTGGAAACCTAACAGGCAATTGCGGCGACTTAGAAAAGCGGAATCACCATGCACGGTTCGTCCATCTCGGAAGCAGTTTCTATCGCCCGCGAGCTTCTGCTGCGAGCAACTCAACTACAAACGCCTGCCGAGAAACGCCAACAGGCCGAGTTGGATCGGATGCTGCAGAATCCATCCGACAAGGCGACTTTGGTGCAGATTACCGACCAGGCATTTCGGCCACGGTCTGCGGCGCGCGTTGCCGATCAGTTGACGCACATTCTCGACGTCCAGGGAATTCCTCGATTCTTCAGTACACTGGATCGAGCGATGCTCAGAGGATTTCAGACGTTCGGTGGCTGGCTGCCAGGGGTCACCGTCCCGTTGGTCAAAGAGCACATGCAACACGAAACGGCCAACGTAATCCTGCCGGGTGAAGAAGAACTGCTTGCTTCGCACCTGCAGGCTCGTCGTCAGCAGGGTGTCCGCATGAACGTCAACTTCCTGGGCGAGGCGATCCTGAGCGAGGCTGAATCGGAACGACGATTTGGACTGTACTTGCAGGCATTGCAACAACCGGAGACGGAAGTCTTTTCCGTGAAGATATCCACGCTGTATTCTCAGATGTCCCCCATCGCTCGCCAGCACACCATTGACACGGTGTGCAATCGACTTGAACGACTTTACCGCAGCGCGGCGCGAACGCAATTCACCAGTGATGACGGCACGACAGTTCCGAAGTTTATTTACCTGGACATGGAGGAGTATCGCGACCTGAGTCTGACGTGTGAGGTTTTCATGCGGACGCTGGAACGCAGCGGATTGGAACACGTCAATGCGGGAATCGCTCTGCAGGCCTACATTCCGGATTCGTTTCTTTGGCAACGTCGGTTAAACAAATGGGCACGTCGTCGCGTGGAATCGGGTGGGGCTGGCATCACGATCCGCGTTGTGAAAGGGGCCAACATGGAAATGGAGAGGCACGAAGCTTCCGTGAAGGGGTGGCCTCAGGCACCTTTCGACAGCAAGCAGGACACCGATGCTAACTACAAGCGCATGCTACACGAAGGGTTTCTGTCCGTGAACCTGGCTGCCGTGAAGCTGGGGATTGCGTCTCACAACCTGTTCGACGTCGCCTATGCGCTGCTGTTGTCTCGTGAATACAACGCTCAGGACCGAGTGCAATTCGAAATGCTTGAGGGCATGGCGAATCATCAACGGCGCGCATTGTTCGAGGATACTCAGAATCTGCTGCTCTATGCTCCCGTGTGCCACAAGGAACATTTTCTCAGTGCTATTGGGTATCTGATTCGGCGACTGGACGAGAACACCGGGCCGGAAAACTTTCTGCGGCATGCATTCAAACTCGTACCAGGAAGTGAACAATGGAATACGCTTGAAGCGGACTTTCGCGAATCCTTCGATCGCGTTTCGACTTTAAGCGACCAGCCTCGCCGCACGCAGGATCGACGCAACAGTCCACCACCCGTTAATCCTGTTGTCGCCGGCTGGCAGCGATTCCAGAACGAACCCGACACGGACTGGTCGTTGCCTCACCACGCAGAGTGGGCAGAGAGTCTGGTCACACAGTGGCAGGACCACCAGGCCGATGTTCCGTTGGTTGTGGCAGGTCAGGAGATCTTCGATGACCGAGTTGTCGGCGAATGTCTCGACCCGTCTCGTCCTGACGTTTTGGTTGGACACTATCGTCAGGCCAATGAAGACGACGTCAACAAAGCGGTCGAATGCGCAGCGAACGACGACGCCGGCTGGCGGTCGTTGGGCCCCCGTCAGCGACAACAGATTCTGCAGGCGGTGGCTTTCGAACTTCGGCGATCCCGGTCGGAACTAATGGGAGCAGCGCTGGCGAATTGCGGAAAGACTCTGGCTGAGTCGGATCCTGAGGTCAGTGAAGCGGTCGACTTTGTGGAGTTTTATGCGGAGACCTCTCGTTGGTTCATGGAGCACATGTCGCCAAATATCGAAGCGACGGGGCGGGGCGTCATTGTTGTCGTCTCGCCGTGGAATTTTCCGATTGCCATTCCCTGTGGTGGCGTGGCGGCTGCCCTGGCATCCGGCAACACGGTTATCTTCAAGCCAGCTTCTGACGCCGTGCTGCCGGCCTGGGAACTTTGCCAGTGTTTTTGGCGCGGCGGCGTATCGCAGAAGACGCTGCAATTCCTGCCCTGTTCGGGAAACAAAGAAGGCAGCATGCTTGTCGCCAATTCGCGGGTCGATTCTGTCATTTTGACGGGCGGCACGGAGACGGCCCTGGCCATGCTGGACAACAAGCCCGAATTACCGTTGACCGCTGAGACAGGCGGGAAAAATGCCACTATCGTCACGGCGTTATCCGACCGGGATATGGCCATCAAAGATGTACTGCATTCGGCCTTCAGCCACGCCGGCCAGAAATGCTCTGCCACTTCACTGTTATTGCTGGAGGCGGAAGTCTACGACTCGCCGGAATTCAGACGAATACTGGTCGAAGCAGCGGAGAGCCTGACGGTCGGATCCGCCTGGGAACTGACTACGAAGGTAGGCCCCGTTATCAAGCCGCCACGGGGTGATCTTCAGGAAGCGTTGCTGACTCTGGACGGCGGCGAATCGTGGGCACTGATGCCACGCAGGATTGACAACAATGATTGTCTGTGGTCACCCGGAATCAAATGGGACGTGCAGCCTGGCAGCACCTCGCACATGACGGAGTTCTTTGGACCGGTCCTGAGCGTCATGAGGTATGAAAAACTGCACGACGCCATCGCCATCGTCAATCAAACGGGATACGGATTGACCAGCGGACTGGAGAGTCTCGACGACCGCGAACAGCAGGAGTGGAAAGATGGCATCCGCGCCGGGAATCTGTATGTCAATCGTTCAACCGTCGGCGCAGTTGTCCTGCGGCAGCCATTCGGCGGACTGGGGAAGAGCGCCTTTGGGCCAGGCATGAAAGCGGGGGGGCCCAACTACGTGTCGCAGTTCATGAAATTCACGGAAGCTGGCGACGATGACCAACATGACCTGGTGAACCTTGACAAGCTACTGACACACTACAACATTGCATGGCAAAACGAATTCGCAACTCCACACGACCATTTTAAGCTCGTCGGACAGGACAATTTCCGTCGTTACCTGCCCGTCCGTGAGTTACGCATTCGCGTGCATCAGGACGATTCGCCGCGAGATATTCTCGCTCGCGCGGCCGCGGCCCGTACCGCGGGTTGTCGTATCACGATCAGCGCTCCGCCGGGAGTGCAATCTGAGCAACTTGAACGACTCCACGATGAAACGGAGCATTGGGCCGGACACATTGAGTTCATTGAAGAAAGCGATGAGCAACTGGAAACAGCGATCCGGAATCTGGCTGTCAATCGCCTGCGTTATTCCTCGCCAGAAAGAGTTCCGCTGTCGATTCGTCGCGCAGCGAATCAACAACAGGTCTTTGTCGCGGACGCAAGAGTACTTTGGGAAGGACGCCTGGAACTGCTGTGGTACGTTGTTGAGCAAAGTCTCAGTTTCGACTATCACCGATACGGAAACCTGGGTGACCGCGGCGACGAACCACGTTCGCCGTTGGTGTCAGAATGATGGACGACCCGGCCAAATTCGGTCTCAGTACCCAATAGGACGATTCGGTTCCGGACCTCCCGTATCTTTTTCGTGATCGCTGTCGCGGCTTCAGGGAATATTCACAATTCCGATCGGCTTGCGATTCTTCGGGGCGCTGCGGCCGGAGGACTTGAGGTGCTCCAGGAGCTTTTGCATTTCCTGGCGCTTGGCGTCTTCTGTGAAGAACAGATTTGTTGTTTCACCAGGGTCGGTGTTCAGATTGTAGAGTTGGCCAGTCGCGGTGGGGGCGGTTTCGGGAAGGGCGTATTTTTCCATGGTGCCTTTGGTGTAGTTATTGCCCCCGGAGCCGGTGTGGTCGAGATATTTCCATTGTCCCTGCCGGATCTGGAATTCGCCCCGGAAGCTCTGCGTCAGCAGATGTGGTCGAATGGACTGGGCATCGTCCTGCAAACCAAGCATAGCTGGCAGCATATCAAAGCTGTCCGTCGCAGCGTCGTCCGGCAGGGTGTAGCCAACGATGGACGCGAGCGTCGCAAAGATGTCTGTGGTGTTGGTCATTTGATCCGACACGAGACCGGCAGGGATTTTCCCGGGCCATCGGGCAATGAACGGCACGCGGTGGCCGCCTTCCCAACCATCACGCTTCATCCCGCGCCAGCCGCCGGAGGCGTCGTGCTGGTGGTCCTGACGCATCCAGTCAACGTGAACTGTCTCTGCGCCGTTGTCCGCGTTAAACAGAATCAGTGTGTTGTCATCGATGTCAAGTTGCTTGACCAGGTCAAGAACCCGGCCGACGAGCACATCGAGCTCCCAGACAAAATCCCCGCGCGGCCCTGCTTTTGTCGCCCCGTTGAATTCCGGTGCGGGCAGGACGGGAGCATGGGCGATTTGTGTGGAGAACACGGCAAAGAAGGGTTGGTCCGGTGTTTGCTCGCGATGATCGGTGATGAACGTCTTTGTTTTTTCGTAGAAGAGCAGGTCGGCGTTCATGAAGTCGTAACCAGGCGACATCCAGCCCTCATCGTTGTCCCAGCGCCACTTGCCGCCGGGGTTGGGGAGGTTCTTGCGCAGGTGCCGCTGGCTGGCGGGGACGAGGACCATGCCGTTTTCGATGTAGATGTAGAGCGGGTCGGTGTTGGGGCAGTTGGGTGTGATAAAGGATTCGTCGAAGCCGCGTTGGTTGGGGCCATCGACAAGGGGGGTGCTCTTGTCGTAGTCGATGAGCAGCGAGTTTTTGAATCCTCCGCCCAGTCGATCGTTGTTTTCGTCGAACCAGGTCAGTCCGACGTGCCACTTACCGAAGACGCCGGTGCGGTAGCCCTGTTCTTTGAGCATCTGCGCGATCGTGAGCGTGCCGGGCTTAAGATAGCTGGGCCCGCCGGGACCTTCGAAGGCTCCGCCGCCGCGACCGGTCGAGCGGTAGATCTGTTGGCCGGAAAACAGCCCGTAGCGTGATGGAGAGCAGATTGTTGATGGACTGTGGGCATCAGTAAAACGCACGCCCTGTCTGGCCATCTGATTTAGATGGGGAGTCTGGTAGGCGGACTTAGGGTTGTAGCATGAGAGGTCGCCGTAGCCGAGGTCGTCGGCGTAGATGATGATGATGTTGGGCAAATCCTGTGCGACGGCATCGTGAGCACCGGACGCGCAGCAACAAAGCACCAGAAGAATCATGGGGATGTTTTTTGTTTTTTTTGGCATGCATTCCAACCTGGTTTGTAACACGTGAGATTAAGATCTGCGGACGCGGGGTATTGCTTGCTTGATGTGCTGCGTCCTGACTGCTGTCTCGAATGACTGGGTGCGTCATTTTCCTTCTCGGGCCCAGCGTTTGTAGACCTCGGCGTTTGCTCGGTAGATGTCCCGCGAGGCTTTATTCCTGGTCGACTTCATCTGGTCTTCTGTCTCCAGTATATAGACCTCGGGCGTTTCAGGGCCAGGGTCGTCGGTCTGCTGGATCCAATCGTCCAGTCGTGCACGTTGCTGCGTGAGTGCTTCGGCATGCCGGGGGTCATCGGAAAGGTTTCTTGTCTGCCAGCGGTCCTGGCCATACAGATAAAGTTCTTCCGTCGGGCGCGTTGGGGCAAACAGAAGTTGCTCTGCAAGTTTGTCCAACTGCCCTTCCGAATGCAACTCGCGCAGGCGCTGGATGATGAGCTTGCCATCCTTGTAACCACTGGGCATCAGGTGTGGGCGCTGCGGATAGAAGTTCTTGACATAGAGGTAACGATCCGTCCGCACTGAGCGGATACGATCAGCCGCCTCTCCACAGCGGTCACGCGCTGCGAAGACAGCTTGTTTCGGCTGGTAACCGGGGGCCAGGATGTCCTTGCCCTGCATCTGTTCAGGGATATCGATGCCGGCCGCCGCCAATGAAAGCGCAGCGATGTCGATGTGTTCCACGAGGTCGGTTCGTGTCGTGCCGCTGGTCATCCCCGGTCTGCGCACGATCAGCGGAATGTGCGTGCCCTCGTCGTAGAGAAACTGCTTGCCGCGCGCGTGGCTGATGCCGTGATCCGTGAAGAAAACAACAAGTGTGTTATCCAGCAGGCCCTCCAGCTTCAATCGTTCCATAACCAGACCCACGTGGTGGTCGGTGATTCGCACGCTGTCGAGGTAGGTCGACCAGTCTTTCAGAAGCACAGGATCGCGCGGGTAATAAGGTGGCAGCTGAACATTCTGAGGTTCCGTAATGTCAGCGAAGACCTCTTTGACCTGTTTGTCGAATGCCTCGTAATGCGCAGCTGCGGCTCCCCTTAGCTTTCCACCGTGCAGCTGAACCTGCATGAAGAACGGTTGATCCTTGCTGCGATCGGACCAGTCGTTACTGTCGTAGATCGACTTGTCCCAGTCGAAGTTGTAATCGGTCTTGCCCAGACGCCCCTTCGTGCGCGAACTGATGGGCTGGCTGCGATAGTCGAGATTCTGCAGACCGCTGCCCATGCAGGTGTAGTACCCCGCTTCCTGGAAGAGTGCAGGGACGGGGCGGACGCCGTCGGGCAACGTGATGCGATGCTTACCGCGACCACTGCGGTGATGGTGGGCGCCGATCGAGGTCTGATACATGCCCGTGATCATGGCCGAGCGGAATGTCGAACAAACCGGTGACGTGGCGTAAGCCCGGGTGAAACGCAGGCCCTCGTTCGCAAGGTGATCGACGTGCGGCGTTTGAATGGCCTTCTCGCCGTAACACGAAAAGTTCGCCGACATGTCGTCTACCACAAACCAAACAATATTTGGCTGCACGGCCGCATCAGACGGTGCCGCGATCACGAAACCCAGCAGACAGCAGGCCAGAGCAAAATATCGTTTCATGGTCATGTTCAACTCTCATTGTGGGCGACCGGTCGTGCAGCCTTCCTTCCCGAACGGGACGGTGAGGCGGGCACACCAGCATTGCTGATCAGGTTGTCTGCCAAAGTTAATCAGATTGTCGGGACATGTCGTCCGACCGTGATCGTGTTTTCCGGAATATGGATCATGGTGCTGGAAAACTGTTATTTTCGTCTGGTGTAGATCTCCTTTCTTCCCGCATGCCTTCCTTCCTGAGTTATCGAAAAGATCACCCTGCCATCCTGTCTCAGGTAAAATCGCTTGCTGTTGCCATCTGAAACGATATCAAACGTAGCGCCGTGATTTTGATATGTGGCTCTGAGAGGTTTTCCTCTGTTGTTGACGAGCTGTGCTTCGCCTTCTTTCAACAGCAGAATCGTCTCGGTTTTACCCTCCCATTTTCCAAGCAGTTGCTCCATCTTAATTTGGTCAGCCGGAAAATAGTTGCTCAGTAAGTTATCCAGTTCTTTTTCCAGTCGCGTGAAGTCTGCATTGTCCAGCTGAAATCCTCGCCGGTAGAGATTCGCGATTGCAAGGATCGCCTTCTTAAAAGCAACCGGGTTGTTTGGATTGACAAAATTGTGGTTGTGCGCGGGGAAGATGATGACTTCAGCGGCGCCGCCTTTCGCCTGAATCTGTTCTCCAAATCTGATGCTCTGAGACGCGTGAGTAAGAATGTCTTTACCGCCATGTATCAGCAGGCTGATGGGGGGTGGAGTTCGCAGGTTGTGGAAGGCGGATGCTGCGTGCGCCTGTTTGTCGCTGGAAAGCCCGAAGTTTTCGCGGGCCACCTGATCGGGAAACAGGGACTCATTGTTGTCCGTGAAATCATAGACCCCCCAGCACCCAAGGTACGTTTTCATGATTCGAATTGAAGCGATGATGGGATTGGGGAGGCTACTGAATGGGAGCGGAATCGACTCCGGAGCTGTCTTCGTTGCACAAATCCCCGAACGGGCGGTTGGGAAACTTTGCCAGCGCCGATCTTAACCGCTCCCGCATGCCGTCCAGTGTCTCGTTACTTTCGCTGTAGATGTTCCGGATCTCCGTGGGGTCTTTCCGCAAATCGTACAGTTGATCGGCGGCAAAATAGTTTGGGTTTTTGGCGGCGGCGTAGTGGCCCAGGTGCCCATTGCGGGTCAGGTAGGGGAATTGCAGCCTCTCTCCCGTGAAGCCTTTGAACGTAACTCCGGCGTCGATTTTCTGTTGCACGTCCGCCGGGTATCGAATGGCAATGTACTTCCAGTCTTTTGTCTTGACGGCTCTGGAATGCCCCAATTCCGCAAACAGGAATTCCCCGATTGGTTGTTTGTCGCCGAACAGGGCTGGCTTGAAACTGAGCCCGTCGACAAGGTGATCTTCAGGCTTCCCGATTTCGCAGAGGTGAAGAAGGGTCGGAAGGATGTCGATGTTGGCGGTGATCTCCTCGTAGCGAGAGGCCGGTTTGATAGTGCCGGGCCACCTGAGCAGTATGGGAACGCGCATGCCGAATTCGTGAAGAGTGGCTTTCCCGTGACGGTAAGAGCCGTGGTCCGGCACAAACATGACCAGGGTCTCTTCGTCCAGATTGAGTTCAGCGACTTTGTCCAGGATGGCTCCGACTCCATCATCCAGCCACAGGGCGAAGGCCTGCCGGTCATCGAATCCAGCTTCGCGGTTGCGGCGAAGGACATCTTCACGGGAGGGGAGGACGTCGAAGCCTTCTTCCACGAAACCTTCTCCCGTCATGCGCGGATCCGCATCCAGCGAAAACCTGTTGACCCACGGGGCAGGACCGTGATGGAGTGTCGTGGAAAAGTAGAGAAAAAAGGGTTTCTCATCTTCCTGTTTTGCGGTCTCAAGAAAGTTGAAGGCCTTCGCGACAGTCCAGTCCAGATTGTGAACATTGAGCGCATCACAATGCAGTTCTTTGAGATTGGCTGCGTAGACTCCGTCAGCGAAGTCGAATCCATGTTTCTTGATTTCATCGCACCATCGCTGATGGTTGCGTTGCATTTTTGCATTGATTTCCGGATCCCGCGGATCGGCATCCTGGGGATACGTCTCCATCGGGTTCCCGCTTTCTTGAACATGTCTTCCTGTGTGCAGCCAATCGTGGCGGACGATGTGGGACTTACCAATGAAGCCGGTCGATAGCCATTTGCCTGCAGGATTCTGGCGAGGTTCCACCCGTCGGGTTCCAGTTCACCGATGTTCTCCACCTGAGTTTGATCACCATGAGGATGTTCTGCGAGGAACGCCCTTCCTTCACAACGCCCGGCGAATCGCCCTGTCAGAAAACTGTACCGCGACGGAGAGCAGACTGTGGATGTGACATTGAAATTGGTCAGGTAGAGCCCTTCGCACGCCATTTGGTCGATTCGGGGTGTTGAGACTTTTCCGTCCATGAAGCCGAGTGAATCCCAGCTCTGATCATCGGTGATGATGAAGATGATATTTGGCTTCGCATTCGCTGAGTCGATCAATATCGAAAGTAGCAGTACGACAGGAATTGATGGGTGTTTCATAAGATCTTGAAAACGACTGTCAGGTTTCTTCTGGATTCTTATCCACGCCGCACGTCGGCACGGGTTGGTTAAAGGGCACGATCTGCAATTTTTTACCGGGGTGAGCGGTCAGAAAAAACCGAATACTGGTGGGTGATGTCGCATATCAGCGTTTCTTCTCCTTGAGAACGTTTTGTAGCCAGGCACGGGCCTGCTGGCGGTATTTGCTTTCGCGGTGCATCCACAGATCGGTGTGCGAATGAATGTAAGGGCCCTCAGGGATGTTGAAGATCTGTCCGGTGGGGACGTCAAGGAAGGTGAAGTCGGCCAGGTCCAGGTGGTCTTTGAGGAACTGATCGCGGACGCTGCTGGCGTGCTGGCCACAGACAAGTACTGGACGACTATTAAGCCGTGCCAGGCGTTTCACGGCCGAGACGCGGTCGCTGTCGGGGTAGCCCCAGGTCTTCTGGCCATCGAAGTGGTCGTGCGTAAACATGCCTTTCCACAGCGCCGCAATCTCGTCGTCGGCAAGGCCGATGTAGCTGCTGCCGATTGCACCTCGGGAGAATCCGCAGACGAACACGTTGTCCGGATCGCCGCCATACTGTCGGCAGATGCGCGGCAGGTTGACTTTGCAGTAATCAACGGTCGCCTGTTTGTCGCCCCACCAGGTGACGGCGTTCTTCCGGAGGCCTTCTTCTACGTAGGGCATCGTCACCCATATGAATCCAGAACCACCGCTCATGCCGTAGCCAAGGTTGGCGTCCTTCACCTCACCGCTGCCCTTGCCCGGAGGAAATTTGTTGCCTGTGTATTCAACGATCACGGGATAATTGCCGGCCGGTTTCCAGTCCACGGGCAGATACAGCGAGTGATAGACTTCCGTGTCTGCATACTCAGCGCTGACCTGTCGTACTCGCTGTCCCGCTGCCGGCGCCTTATCAGTCATCACCGGTGTAGCCAGATCCTGCTCCACCTCGTCACTGCCTCCGGCCGAAACGGGCCATGGCAGCAGTAGACTGAATAACACGAAAAGAAGTTGGATCTTTGACATGAAGATTTTTCTGCGTGTTTAAGGCACCATATCTGAAATGGCTCACGCCACGATACCAGAGTTCCTGTGCCAGGTCTGCCGGGGCCGCGAACCCGCATGCCGCCCATACTCTGGATTTGTTCCTGACTCAACTTCTGCGATTCTACTGTTCCTGACGCTTGTTTCTCCGACAAACGCCACGGAATTTTCACAAACGGATCGTGGCCGATTTGCCGATTCTGATGGGCCGTGACGAAATGATGATCATCATGAAGGCCGGCCAGTTGCACATACGGGCTTCGGCAGTCGATACAAGTCCACGTGCACCGGTCAATGCGGCCTGTCACCTCTGTTGCAACTCCGCGCGGCCAACCGTTACGACAGGCAGACGTCCTTCCAGATAATTACGGTCGAACAGATGAAGTACGGCCCCGTGCGGTTGATCGGACGGGCCTTCCGTGCCCTGAATCAGATCGAGCTGGCCGTCCTGGTTCCAATCGGCGACATCGAAGGAACAGGCGTGGCGATAGACGTGCAGATCCCGACCGTTCCGTTGGAACTTTCCATGGGCTTTAAACTGCGGTACCGTCGGACTGCCAGTATTCTCATAGTAATAGACGGCCCACAAGGTTCCATTGAGCAGATCAAGATCTCCGTCGGCATCCCAGTCAACCAGTAGTGTGTGATTGTCGCCATTGTTGTTCTGACCGCCGAACCAGCCCGTGACTGGTTCGCCGCTTTCCAGATTCAGAGTCGATTTGCGTGCGAAATCCAACTGACGTGGATTGGGCTGTTCCATTTTTCTTTCGCAGATATGGAAGGCATTGTCTCGGTCAGAATGGATCACCAGGTCCATTGTTCCGTCTGCATCGAGATCGCCGATGGAGATTTTGGAACGCCATGCCAGTGCATCAGTCAATCCGTTTATAGTGACGGTTCGGCCACTGGCAAAGACCGGGGCTTCCCGCGATCCTGTGTTCTCGAAGTACTTTGTCTCCCAACGCTGGCCGGTCGCGAAGAGGTCAGGATCTCCGTCGCCATCCCAGTCACCCATCGTCGGGCATAACCAGCCGTACATCGCTTCGGTCGGTCCCTGCGGACCGAAAGTTGACGGTTCTTCAGCCTGTGGATCAAGCCAGTTCGGCATCGAAATCTGTGTGCCACCAGCGTCCAGCATCACGGGGGATTCGAAGACCGGGGACAACGTTGTGCCGCGGTTCCTGAACAGTCGCAGACCAGTGTGATATCCACCCAGCAGATCGAGATCTCCGTCGTCTTCCCAATCCACACAGATCGTGAAGCTGGTCATGATTTCCGGTTCGATCTGTTTGGCGATGCCAATTGAATTCAACTTTGGATAAGTCGAGATCTTTGCAAGGCGTGTGCCCGGTTCGGTGCGACTGCGAATCGTATTTGGCAACGTGCCTTCACTTTGGCGGAACAGACCGAGCGGATCAGGCACGGACAGGCTGACGCGCGACTTCGGATTCACGTTTTCAAAGAATTCGCCGTTCGAAATCATGTCCAGATGACCATCGTTGTTCCAATCGACCAGAAATGGCGAGTCAACGATGGGCACACCGATTGGAATCGCAGCTTCAAACAGCGGTTCGGCGCGGCTGCCGCGGTTTTCGCAGAAGGTCAGGCGGCCGCCTTCCAGCGGTCTGTCTGTTTCACTGTGAAACAGCAGGTCGAAGTCACCATCACCATCCCAGTCAGCGTATTCCGCGGAGCCATTGGCGTGACCTCGTCCGTGAATGACAAGTCCATTCAGATCTTTCGACGTCACTGGACGAGCGTAGTCGACTGCTCCGTCGGCGATCGTGCCACGATTCTCCAGCAGGTCAAAAACCATGACTGCAGTCCCGTACGGCGCGACACCCTTGCTGGTGTCGACATTGCGAATGCGGCTGACTTTTCGGTAGCCGACGATGAGATCGATGTCGCCATCGCCCTCCCAGTCGATGCGGCGCACTCCGCGAGGGGCCCACGCATTCGACTTTCGCAGGATGCCAGGACTGCTCGCCCGAAACTCTGATTCTTCCGTCAGCTGGATGACGTTTTGCGCCGGTTTCAGCATCCACAGGCCGCTTTCGTCGCGGTCCCCAGTGTTTTCCCACCATGTCAGCCACTGGGCCGCACCGAAACCGTAGAAATCCGGATCGCCGTCATCGTCCCAGTCGTCGACGAACCAGTTCTGCGGCAGCAGATCTGAGTGCAGATACCGGCCCTCGTTGTCCAGTAGACGTTGTCGCGGCGCGAACAGCGGCGAATTGTCGGTGCCCACATTCTTAAGATAGTAGACGGCGTTGCCGAGGCTTTTTTCGAGTTCCTGGCCGTGTTCAAAAAAACGATACCCCCATCCCATCAGATCGCGGAGTCCGTCGCCATCCCAGTCAATGTGCACAAACTGCGAATGCAGAGGTGTGATGTTCGCTGGGCCGGATTCGCCGCTGTTGTACTGAAACGTATCGCCGATTCCGATCGGTCCCGCACGCCTGTTGGCTTTCGGTTCTGCGTGATTGCCAGAGACTACCGACTTGCCCCTGCCGAAATACAGATGATACTCATGGCACGTCGGCCCAACGCTGCGCCAGGCGATCGTTGCTGTTCCCGTGGTTGCCGGATCGCCGGAGACAGTGCACGGAATGGCAGAGTCTGTTGCTGTCACGTAAATCGAATCACGCCGTACGATCGCAATTTTGTCTCCGAGTAGCTCACGGAAATCGATGGTGGTCACGATCGGCGAGTTCTGTGGCGTGTCTGTACTGACCGTGATTGCAACGCGGTATTCAGACGGCGCCGTTCCATCGGAGTCGTGAGCCGGGGCTGACGCAGCGCACTCAGTGGCGACTGTCGAGAGTACAAGAAATCGAATGATGAGTTTCATACGGATTGAGCTGTCTCGGTTCCTGCCGGAACTACTGTGTTAGATTTGTTCAGTGTGTTACGAACTCCCTGATTGCGGCCACCCCGTCGCGAATGGTGCACTCAGGTATCCTGCTGTGGACAGCATTATGAACGTTTCCTGCTTGAGTCCGGTGGAGCAGAGACGAACAGATTGGCGTACGTTCTTGCAACGATAAATGGGAGCAAGCCAGTGTTTTGCACCGGAGGAGGGAAGTTTGCAATGTAACAGAGCACCAGACAGAATCGAATGGTGCCGCAGAGTCAGCGGGGGTATCCGATATTTCCCTAAAGACGGGAGGGTAAGGATGCGTAGATGCCTATGCGGCGCAAGGCACCGGGGCAGCTTTTATTTGAAAGAGCAATGCCGGACCTGGATCGACTTCCGCCCAAAGAATCATAGCCCTCTCTCACAAACAGGCCTATTGTTTGAACGGTAGCCGAATCGACCGCCAGGGAATAAACTGCGGTTCCGGCTGACTTATGTCCTGGGGTTGATGTCGCTGTTTATTCGATGGCATGGGCAGCGTATTGCCTGACAATGGCACGCAATGTTCCGTTTGGAGCCGCACATTCTTCGTGCCGGATTTTTCGGTTAGGTGTCTCAGTCCGGAGCCGGGATACAGGCGTCTGAGTAATTCGTAGTTAAGTTCCACATTTTTTTGAATCAAGTGCGCTGGGGTTTTCCGACAGCTTTGTTTGCATTGTGGCTCGTTCCATTGATCGGGTTTCTGCTGGTTCGTGCGCATTTCAAGCGTCGTGACGCTGCGCAGCGTTTTGTTGAACAGCCGATGGTGGAGCGATTGCTGCCTGCGTTCGATACGACTCGCGTGTGGCTGAAGGCGATTCTTGTGATGACAGCCGTCACCCTGCTGATTGTCGCGATTGCTCGTCCGAGATTCGGTTTTGACCTGAAAGAGATCTCCAGTCGTGGAGTGGATCTGTTTGTGCTGCTGGATGTGTCTCGCTCCATGCTGGCGGAAGATGTAAAGCCCAATCGCCTTGAACGCGCAAAGTCGGATATTCTGGATTTGCTGCAAAAACTGGAAGGGGATCGTGTGGGCTTGATTGTGTTTGCTGGTGCCCCGGTGGTGCAGGTTCCGCTGACAACAGATCAGGGTTTCTTCAAGATTGCTCTGGACGACGTCGACAGCGACAGTGCACCGCGTGGCGGCACGTTGATCGGAGACGCAATTCGCAAAGCACTGGAGTCAATGGAGGCCCGTTCGGATCGGGATCAGGCGATCGTGTTGATTACCGACGGAGGTGATCAGGATTCGTTTCCTGCTGAAGCCGCCAAACAGGCCGCGGAACGGAACGTCCGGATCATCACAGTGGGGCTGGGTGATGTGTCCGAAGGTGCTCGCATTCCGCAACGAGCCGAAAGCGGAGGTTTGTCCTTTGTGCAACATGAGGGCCAGGAAGTCTGGTCAAGAATGGACGAATCGCTGTTGGAGCAAATGGCCACGACAACTCAGGGTGCATACGTTCCTGCGCAGACGTTAAGTTACGACCTCGGACAGATCTACGACGACCAGCTGGCCAAACTGACTCAGGGAGACATCAGTACAGAACAGCGAAAACGTTATCGCGAGCAGTTTCAAATGTTTGCGATTCCGGCCTTTCTGCTGCTGCTGCTGGACATGTGGATCCCTGGATATCGTCGTCGCCAGACAAGTGATCGGGAGGCCATATTGTGAGTCGTTTGCCCAATATGGCCGTTGTGGCTTTGCTGTTGCTGTCTGTGTTAACCGGCGCTGACACGCCGGATGCGGCCGTGACAAAGGTTCGCGATGGCATTCAGAAGTTTCGCAACAGTGAATTTTCCGAGGCCGAAAAGTCATTTTCCGAGGCGAGCGAGATCGCTCCTCAAAATGCGACGATTCTATTCGACGAAGCATGTGCCGCATTGGCCGCCAAAGACACTGATCAGGCACGAGATTTGTTTCGAAAGGCGGCACTGGCAGAGCATTCAGCTGTCAGCGTGAAGGTACATTACAACCTGGGCTGCCTGGAAGCCGATGCAGCTCGCGAGAAACTGGGCGACGATCCGGCAGGTGCCACCGGTGACGTCCGGGAAGAATCAATTCAGCTGATGCTGACCGCTGTCCGCCACTATCGCGACACCCTTGCGTTGGACGCACAGCACACTGATGCTCGACATAATCTGGAACTCATTCGGCTGTACATCAAACACATTCAGTCACAATGGGAGGAGCGAGACAAGCAGAAAGATCGCGAAGAAAAAAGCCTGTTGCAATTTCTGAAGATGATTGAAGATCGCCAAACGCAATTGCGTACGTCGACGAAGTCTGTTGCTGACGAGCCGGATTCGGTCCGGAAGCGACAGGCCGTCCGAGAGACGGCCGCTGCTCAGAGAACCCTTCACGAAGAAATTGAACCGCTCAAGCAGAAAATCGACGCCGAGTTACAGGCAACGCAGCAGCAGCCAGCTGGAGGTACGCAGTCGGCAGGCCCCGGCCATCAGGGAAACCTGCTGCAGCCTGGAACCGCTGCCCAGTCGCCTCCGCCGGATGATCAGATGGAGCAGATGCGAACGCTGCTGCATCAGCTGAGTGATGAAGCGGGCCGCAATATGCTGAAGGCCGCAGAATCGCTGGACGTGAATGACTCTACCGTTGCAATTGCCAACGAAACTGAGTCTCTGATGTTGTTGCACCAGCTATATCTGGCATTGGCTCCCTATCCGGACATTCTTCAGCGTGCCATCGAACGGCAGCAGACTCTGCTGGGAGAACACGCTGAACACGCTGAGGTGGCTGAGGCGAAAGAACCTGCCGCGGACGAGCCGGAAGAACCGCCAGCGACGGTGTCCACCGAAGGTGCAAGCGAGCAGAATGACGGTGCTGAAAATAGTGACAAGGGGACAGGTGATGATGCCGTCGATACCAGCTCCGATGCGCCACTCGCAGCGACGGACTTCGAAGAAATCGGGGAAGGTCAGTCGAGAATAACCGACTTCAGTCGGATGTTGGCACTCAAGGCGGAGGCCGAATTACCACAGGTTCAGCAGCAGCTGGAGGCATTGCGGCAAGCGGCGCCGGAAACGGCCACGCCTGATGGACCGCCTACAGACGCGGACGAAGACGACGCGGACGAAGACGACGCGGACGAAAACGACCCGGATGAAAACGACCCGGAGAAAGACAAACGAGAACTTTCGGAAGAAGAAGTGGCGGCAGAGGCTCAGCGGCAACAGTTACAACAACAATTGAAGCAGGTCGAGGGCCTGGCGAAGTCCATGGAACTTGCCGTCCAGCTGGCCCCCGAAGCTGAACAACATTCTCAGGCGGCCGGCGACCAGCTGGCTCAGCAGCAGGAAGCCGTTTCGGAGCAGCAGGAAACTCACCGAATTCTGAAGCAGATCGCTGAGCCGTTGGTCGACCAGGAGCAACCGGATCAGGACGATCAGAATCAGGACAACGACGATCAGAATCAGGACAACGACGACCAGGATCAGCAGCAGAACGAAGATGGTGATCAGGGAGAACAGAATCAGGAACAGCAGGAAGACGAACAGCAGGAAAAGGACGAGCAACAGGATGATTCAGAAGAACAGGATGCTCAGTCAAAGCAGGACAAGGCAGAATCTGTTCTTCGTCAGGCTCGTGAACGGGAACAACAGCACAAGGATCTTCAGAAGCAGCTACGAGCTATTCTCGGACAGCGAATCAAAGTCGATCGGGACTGGTAAGTTCCTTCCTCTGGCTCGTACCAATGCGATTGTTCCGCCTTCTGCTGCTGTCCAGCTGCGGCATGATGTGTGGAGCCGTTTTCAAAAAAGAGATTTGGTCACGGGAAAGTGACTCCTGCAAGTAGAAGAACGATTATCGCGACCACAAGTCAGCGTAGTACGCTGTAATCCAACAACAGGACAGAATGCAGATTACGGTTCGAACATTCATCACCAACTCGTTAGTGCTGCTGCAATTCGCGGCCGCGTATTCGACCTGCGCTGCGCAGGAACCGGAGATTATTGTCGAAGTGGATCGGCAGCAGCTGTACGAGGGGGAATCGATCACCTATCGAATCACGCTGAACCACGTTGAGAATCCAACGCCGCCAAAGTTGAACGGATTTGACAGTTTTCGGGTGGAATCGTTGGGTGAGCAGGCGTTGAATTCTCGACAGATCACGATCATCAATGGTCGTCGCAGTGAGATTACTCGTCGTGGGCGACAGTATGATTATCGCCTGACGCCAATATCGTCCGGCCAATTCAGCATTCCGGCGCCATCGGCAGTGGTCAACGGCCAGACGCTGACCGGCCGTGAGATTCTGTTAAAAGTCATCGCCGCCGTCGATCAGGATATCGTGCTGCTGGAGATGAAGGCCAGTAGAGCCAGCGTCTACCCAATGCAACCATTCACAATCTCGCTGAACATCGCCATTCGGCAGTTGCCGGATCCGTTAAGCGATCGTAGTCCATTGAGTGTTCAGCCCAACGATCCCGTCAAATTGTCCGTGCCGTGGCTGGACGACAACCAGGTGCCGAAAGATCTGGCCCCGGCAATTCCGTGGCAGGAAGTCATGAATCCGCTGATTAGCCGGTCGAAAGGCAACCGGGGCAGCTCGGATGGGATGCAGGTCAACAACATCGGCAGTCAGTCTGCTTTCTCGATATTCAGCCGCGGCACCATGGTCTTTCTTCCGCCGTCCGTTCGTACGACCCGAACAAACGCAGACGGCGACCAGGTGCAGTATGTGGAATACACGCTGCAGCGAGAGTTTGTGCCGCAGACGACCGGTGTTTTCAGCTTTGGGCCAGTGACGATGAAGGGCATGTTTGGTACAGAACTGGCTGATGGCAGACTGGACGGTGACCAGATCTATGCGGTCGCCAAGGCAGCTACTGTCGTGGCGCGGGACGCTCCACTGGAAAGCCGGCCAACCAGCTTCAGCGGGGGGATTGGAGTCTTCGACGTGACCGCCAGTTTGACTCCGGTTTCGGCCAGCGTCGGTGATCCGATGACGCTTTCGCTGCGGGTCCACGGCGAAGGAACTCTGGCCGATATCCGTCCGCCGGACATTTCCAGCATTCCTGAAGTATCACAGTACTTCAAGACATACGATGCGACGGAAGCAACACACGGCAACGTGCGGGAATTTACGTACAGTCTGCGACCGCTGACGACTGATTCGCAGGAGTTTCCCGCGATTCCCGTGTCGTATTTCGATGTCGACAGCGAAGACTACGTCACTGTCAGGACTGTGGCGATTCCCATCACAATTGAGGCCGCCCGGCAGCTGGCCGTGTCAGACATTGTGTCACAACAGGTGAACAACTCCAACGGCCGCCTGGAGGTGAGCGACGCCGGAATTTTTGCCAACCACACCAGCCTGCAAACTCTTCGAGCGAGTGAAGTATCCATCGGCCGCTGGCTGGCACTCTGGTCCGGGATGCTGGCGGCTTACGGAGTCGCTGCTATTGGGATCATTCGCTATCAACAGGTCCACAGCGACCCGCTGGAAAAACGTCGCAGAACGGCGAAATCGCGGGCCGCCGAATCACTGAAGCGTGCACAACAGTATCGCGACTCTGCGAAGAAAGAATGCCTTGACGCGATGAATGTCGCGGTCACCGGTTTGATCGCCGACTTCAGTCGTGTCTCTGAAGCCGGGATGACTTCGCATGACGCCGCAATGCGGCTGCAGGCGGTTGGTGCCGATACCAGTCTGCAGGATCGCACAACCGGTTTTCTGGATCGTTGCGATGCCGCTCGATACGGCGCGACTGAAAAGGGAACTTCAGAATTGCTGGACGAATGCCGGCTGCTGGTCGGTGATTTGGGACGTGAGTTGGAGAAGCGATGCTGATTCAACCACGGCGCCAATGGCCGCATGTCACGTCGTCGCCTGACCTCGACTGTGGTACCGGCAGTCCCACATCTGTCAGAACAGATAGGCGCAGGGCGGGCCACCGGAGTGCCTTTCTTGTGATTGTTGCTGCCGCCTTGTGTTCCGGATGTGGATTGCCACCGGACATAGAAACATCGCGACTTTTTCAATCGGCCGAACAGGCATTTGCCGATGCAGAGTCGCCCTCAGATTTTGCCGACGTTGCAACTGTGTACCAGGAGATTCTGGACAACGGCTTTCGCAGTGGCAGTGTGTTCTACAATCAGGGCAACGCCTGGATGCAGGCCGGAGAAGCGGGGCGAGCCATCGCCGCATATCGGCAGGCGAAACGCTATCTGGCCCGCGACCCGTATCTGGACGCCAATCTGCGGTCAGCTCTTGCCGGATCGCAGTTGCAGGCAGACAGATCTTTACTTGACTACGTGTTCTTCTGGCAGGACAGGATCAGCTACTCCGAGAAACTGGCGATTACAACTATGCTGCTGGCAGTGGCACTGCTACTGGCCGTGGGGTATCAACTGGAAAAACGCCGTGTTACGGTGAAACGGTTGACGTACGCTACGCTGTTCCTGTTGGTACTGTCCGTCGCTGCTGTCGGTCGAGACTGGCAGCGATACGAACAAACGCGCCGCGGCGTGATCACCACAGAAGTTATGGCCAGAAAGGGCGGCTCAGAAACCTACGAACCGGCCTTCACACAGCCGCTTGCGGACGGGTCAGAGTTTGAGGTCATCACTCGTCGGAACGACTGGGTCCACGCCCGATTTGGCCAAACCGGCACAGGCTGGATATCCTCGAGGGACTGCGTCACTTACTGACTTCACAGACGCCCCTCTTGCACCGCGGATCAACCGACAAGTTCTCCAAAATTCGTCAATCGGCTTTTACGGCGAGGACGAATGGCCTACTGTTCGCAGGCTTTGTGTCCGTGAAGTGCTGTTCCGAAAAACACGTCCGGGAAAGGCATCCGCTCGGATGTGCACGTCGCGCATGAGCTTCGTTGCGAAATAAAAATGGACTCCCGTGACCCGGAGTCTGCTATTCCATTCCGAAAGTGCTTTAGCTGCCGTTATGTCGAACAACAAGAAACGCATTCTGTTTTTGTGCACGGGGAACTCCTGTCGTAGTCAGATGGCCGAAGGATTCCTGCGGGAACTCTTTGGTGAACGGTTCGATGCGCTGTCTGCTGGTGCCGATCCGGCGGGCTATGTACACCCCAAAGCCATTGAAGTGATGCACGACGCCGGCATCGACATTTCACAGCAGAAGAGCAAGCACATCAACGAGTTTCTGCCGCCCTGCGGGTCATTGCCGGACATCATTATCAGCGTCTGTTCGAACGCGGACGAAAACTGTCCGGTCTTTCCGGCCGACGTGGAAAGATGGCAGTGGCTCTTTGACGATCCACATCATGCCACGGGCGACGACGCACAGAAGATGTCCGAATTTCGCCGAGTCCGTGACGAAATTCACAACCGCCTGAATCAGGAGTTCGCAGGCGAATGGCGACATCAATAGACCGTGCAAACATCAGGGCGATATCACCATGAGTTTTTCATCTCTTCCGTTGAGTTACTGTACCAACGTTCATCCAGGCAATACGGTCGACGAAGTCATCGACGGCCTGTCCGAACACACGGCCGAAGTACGCAGACAACTGGATGCGCCGATGGCGGCCGGGTTGTGGCTTTGTCGTTCCGCCGTCTCTGAACTGCTGGAAGACGCCGCAGCTCTGGAGCGTCTTGCGCAGACGCTGTGGCAACATGACCTGTGCTGTTACACACTGAATGCGTTTCCATTTGGCGACTTTCATTCGGAGCGCGTGAAGGAACAGGTCTACCTGCCAGACTGGACTTCAAACGACAGGCTGAATTACACCAAAGACTGTGCCCGGATTCTGGCGGAGTTGCTGCCGGAAGGCAGTGAAGGCAGTATTTCAACCGTGCCGCTGGGCGGAAGGATGAATCCCACGACGCCGGATTTTCAGGCGATATGTTTCCACAATCTTATTCTGCTGGCAAAGTGGTTGAAGGAACTGCATGAGAGCACAGGGCGTCTGATTCGACTGGCCATCGAACCAGAACCACTGTGTGAAATGTCTTCGATTCCCGAAGACGCTGTGCCGTTGTTTCGAAGTCTGTTTGAAATGGCAGAGGCTCTGGGAGATCTCCATTGTGTGAAGGAACACATCGGACTGTGTTTTGATGTCTGTCATCAGGCTGTCGTGTTTGAAGACGTGACAACTTCTATCAACCAGATCGTATCCAGCGATATTCGTATCAACAAAGTGCACATTACCAATGCCATCGAACTGCAGAACCCGTCAGGAAATGTCGCGGGTCGCGAGGCGTTGGTCAGCTACGTTGAGCCACGCTACCTGCATCAGACGTTCGCCCGGATGAGCGATGGAAGCGTCGTTAATCGACTGGATCTGACGGCTGACGACATCCGCCAGGAACCGGCGGACAGTTTTCTGCAGGCCGAAACGTGGCGAGTGCACTTTCACGTACCAGTCTACGCGGACGAGTTAGGGCCACTGAAGACAACGCGTCCGGACTTGAAGGCAGCCCTGCAGGCAATCCTGGAACTTGAGTACTCGCCACACCTGGAAGTGGAAACGTACACCTGGCCTGTCATGCCCGACAGTGATCCGGCGGCATCCCTGCTATCGTCGCAGATTACTCGCGAGTTGGAATCGGCCTATGACCTGCTGCGGGAGTTGAGCTGATTGCCGCGCGTTACTGGGCAGAAAAGTAGCCCATTTCCGTTCCGTTCACCGGGTTCAGACGCGTGACCTTTACAAGTTTCCACGTGTCTTCTTCTGTCTTCCAGACGGTCCGCCAGTAGTTGGGGACTCGGTGAGTCGCCCCGCCATGATGCGTGAGAGTCAGATTGCCGTTTGCTCTGACCATCGCAACGGCTTCGGTTTCTGCCTCATCGACCGTCACATTGATGCTTTTGATGTGAAAGGTGTCGCTGAGATCGACAAGGTCCAGGCCCTTCTCTGCGATCTCGGCAAGCGCCGGGCTCTCCGCCGATATTTGTGACGTGATCCCGTCCAGGTTCTCTGACTTGAAATGATCCAGCATCACATGCAGCTCGTGCTCAACTTT
The DNA here is from genome assembly GCA_024230215.1 of Fuerstiella sp. Lineage (GTDB taxonomy): Bacteria > Planctomycetota > Planctomycetia > Planctomycetales > Planctomycetaceae > Fuerstiella. The sequence goes on from JAAERP010000449.1 coordinate 34,344, forward strand.
CTCAGCCGGCGACACAAGATACTGCTCCAGAAAATACAGTCCTATGCCCGCCAGCAGCAGCACTGCAGTAAACGACTTTCCCCTGGGAACACCACTCAGAAAACTCACAACGGCCACGGCCACTATCAGGATCAGCAGTGGCAACGGATTGTCGGTGATGTAAGTCATCGTTGTCTCTTTCAGACGGGGCGGCCCGCCAGCCGATGTGAGCTGACGCCCGGAAGATGGTGGTCCACTCCCGCTGGTCGCTGGTGTTATCATAGTAAGCCGATGGCTGATCAAACTCAGCCCGGCACTTTCCTGTTGGTGTCGCACGCCTGCTTTGCTGAAATGATCCGTCTCGCAGCTGGATTTGTCTACACATCTTCAGATGTGTTCCGCTGGCCGGCGCTCCACCGAGCCGGGAACCTGAATCCCCTCATTCATACGCAGTTTCGATAGTGTTTTTCCTGCAGGAACTCCGATCACGGCGCATGCATTCGGGACGGCAAAAACAACCGGATCATCTCGAGCGGACACAATCCGGGCGCTGCCGTAACCGGCTCGTCAGCATCGCCGTCATCAACAAGGCACTACAACGAGACATCGAGCAGTTGACTGGTGGAAAAGTTCCGGTTGTGCCCAAGTTCAAAAGTGGCGGTGACCAGGATCCTGTCGTTCACTGTGGGGACGGCGGATGACTCGCCTGTCAGCGGGACCTGCATGTGAAAACCGGGCGCCACGAGACTTCGGACCCATAACCTGCGGCATTCGGTGATTGAATATGAGTTGTGAGCAATCTGCTGCGTCGTTCCATCGGCGGCTACGACCGACACGGTCAGCGTCAGCGGTCCCGCAGTCTTTACGAGTTCTCCATCGCTGTCGAGCGACTGCACAACCACATTGAGCGTTCTTCCGGACTCTTCATCGCCCTGAATGACGCCGCTTGTCAGGCGGTGGATCCTGATGGAGTCAACGCTGCCCCATGCGGCTTTGACCTCCGGTGTGAACGTCGCCTGCGTGACACCGGACGTCAGAAATGCGTCATTGGGCGAATCCGCATCCGAATTCCGGCGGTCACGACTTCGTTCGGCCAGCAGTTCCTGGTCCTGCTCAACAAGTGTTCGTTCAGCCTTCGTAATCTGTGAACGCAGATCGCGGATTGTCGATTCGTGTTCCCGCAGCCGAACCTCCAGAGCCTCCTGACGCCCATTCATTGCGCAGCCGCCCAGCAGGGTGGCAGCTAAAAGGGCAGCGGTCAGTGAATTCAGGCGACGATTCATTTCGGGAATGGTTGGGCTCTCAGTGGATGCGATCACGGGACCATACCGGATGGCATACACCGCGCAAACAGAACTTGCTGGCGGTCGGGCAGGGACATGTCTACGATTTGACGCTGTCCGCCTGTATTCCCTTTCAAATGGAACCCGTGTCGATGAGGATTCTTGCAAAACCAGTGGGTGTCGTGTTGTTTCTTGCTGTGGCGGTGGGCACATCGGCAGATTCTGCGGGTTCGCAGCCAAATATACTCTGGCTCAGTTGCGAAGACATCAGTGCTCATCTTGGCTGCTATGGCTACCCGAATGCGACTACTCCCGTACTGGATGCGTTTGCAAAGGAAGCCGTCGTTTACGATCACGCCTATACAACAGCCGGAGTCTGTGCCCCGTGCCGATCCGCGATTATCACCGGTATGTATCAAACATCGATTGGTTCTCACCACATGCGGTGCAAAGCGATGCCCCCCGAGCATGTGAAACCGTTTACCTTCTGGCTGAGCGATGCGGGTTATTATCGCACGAACAACAGCAAGCAGGACTATCAGTTTGAGACTCCTCAGGGGACGTGGGATGAATCCAGTTCAAAGGCACACTGGAAAAATTGCCCCGAGGACAAGCCCTTCTTTTCGGTTTTTAACTACGGGGGGTGTCATGAATCCGGCATCGCCAGTGGATCCAAATACGAAACAGTCATTGAGGGACTTGAGAAACACGACCGCGACGTGGTGGCACAGAGTCTTCCTCCGTACTACCCGGACACTCCTGTGGCGCGGGACGACTGGGGCCGATACTACGACGTGATCACCGCAATGGATCGCTGGGTGGGTGAACACCTCGCGGCATTGGATGCAGCGGGTCTGACGGAGGATACCATCGTGGTGTATTGGTCTGACCATGGCGTTGGCCTTCCGCGCGCGAAACGCTGGTTGTACGAAAGCGGGACGCACGTGCCGCTGATCATTAGGGTTCCTGAGAAATGGCGGCAGTTGGTGGGCGAAGATTTCGTGCCAGGGAAACGCAGCGACCGCATGATCAGCATGATTGATCTGGGTCCGACAATGCTGAGTCTGGCCGGCGTTGCAACTCCCGATCACATGCAGGGGCGGGCGTTTCTGGGACCGCATGCGGCAGCACCACGTTCTTACATTTTCGGAGCTCGTGACCGCATGGACGAGCGATACGACATCATCCGCATGGTGCGCGACAAACGATACCGGTACGTTCGCAATTACGAACCGTACAAGACGTGGTACCAGTACATGAATACGCCGGAGAAAGGTCGGACCATGATGGAGATCCGAAACAGCGAGGCAGCAGCTGCGTCCGGAGGTTCGATAAATGATAAGAACGTCAAGACTGTCGGGCAGTTTCTGGAGTTGCGGAAACCTCTGGAGGAGTTGTACGATGTCGACAACGACCCACACGAAATGACCAATCTTGCGGCGGATTCCGGTCTGGCGAACAAGCTGCAGGAGTTACGGCAACAGCATCTGAAGTGGGTGGTTGACACTCGGGATGTGGGCCTGATTCCGGAAGCGGAGTTACATCGTTTGCGAGCCGTCGCGGGCAGTGAATGGGCCATTCTTAATACTGGCGAGAACGCTGCCAGACGGATGGAGACCATTCGAGATGCGGCTGTACTGGCTGGTGGTACAGACGCCAATGATTTGCCGCAGCTTGCCGAGTGGCTGAGTCACGACGACGCGACGGTGCGATACTGGGCTGCAACGGGCATTGGGAATCGCAGAGACGCCCGTGTTTTGCCGGCGAAGACCACGGACGCGTTAGTGGTTCTGCTGCAGGACGAATCAGAAAACGTTCGAATCGCCGCGGCTCGCGCATTGATGGATCTGGGGAGGAACAGGCGTGCTCTGCAAACGCTGTCGCAGGTTCTGAACGGCGGGACTCAGTGGGCCCGTGTGCACGCCGCCATCGTGCTGGACGAGCTGGGCGAGGCGGCTCGACCGGCGATTAGTGCAATGAAACGCAATAAAGTCAACCGTGATGGTTTTGTTGCCAAAGGGAAATACACCGTCCGCGTACTGAACAAGGCGTTGAATGATCTTGAGGGAACCCACAACACGGTTCCGTGAGGCCCGTTGGGTGTTGCGGCCGTTCCAGCCGCTTTCCTGAACAGTTTTGCAGGCGGGACGCCTGCACCACAAACACCTTCAGGCGAGGTTGGTCGTTAGTCAGTGCTGATTCATGCCCACGACTGGTCGCAGGTTTGACGCGATCGGCCGCGTTTCCGCAACTGAGAACGTTTGAGGCGAGTGCTAACAATTCAGAGGTTGCCGCGTAGAATCTGATCTGCCGCTAACGTCGCTTCGATCCCCTGTTTGACCAGAACTTTCTGCTATGTCGCTTCCTGCGTTCAGTGTTCGCAACTCGGTACTGGTGAACATGCTGATGCTGGTCATTCTGGCGGCCGGAATCGTATTTGCCATCACGTTGCAGCGCGAGATGTTTCCGGAATCCCGGCCGGATAAATTGTTGGTGTCGGCCGTCTATCCCGGCGTGCAGCCGGAGGACGTGGAAAAGGCCGTGACCATCAAGATTGAGGAAGCGCTGCGGGGGCTGGAGGGAATCGAAACGGTTGAATCGCAGGTTGCGGAAGGCGTCAGTTTCACCACATTGACGCTGGCTCAGTCAGTGGACGACGTAGACGTGATGCTGCAGGAGATACGGAATGAAGTCGATTCGATTCAGGACATGCCGGACGGCGTTGAGAAGATCAGTCTGAGAAAGGTCGAACCGCAGCTGCCGGTAATTTCCGTGGCCATCTACAGCCACGAAAGCGAAGCCGCTCTGAAACAGGCGGCTCGAAACCTGCGAAACGATTTGCTGAAGTTGCCGGGCGTCAGTCGCGTAGAATTGAATGGAATACGTGACGACGAAATCTACGTCGACGTACAGCCGGACAAGCTGCTGGAATACGATATCACATTCGAAGAAATTGCCGCGGCGATCCGTGCAGAAAATGTCGACGTCAGCGGCGGGCAGCTGAAGGGAAACCGCAGCAGCGTGTCTGTGCGAACACTGGGTGAACAGCAACACGCGGTCAATCTGGAACAGATTGTCGTGCGTTCCCGGCCTTCGGGACAGCAGATTCTGCTCAGCGATGTAGCGACTCTGTCGGACGGATTCGTTGACTCCGACCTGGAATCACTATTCAACGGACAGCCGTCCGTCAACTGCGTGTTGTTCAAAGGGAAGGGGGAGGACACCGTTCAGATTTCGGCCGTTGTGAAGACCTATGTTGCTGCTCGCAGCGGGCAACCGTACACGGGCCCCAGTAATGGCGTCTCGCAGCTCATGTCCGTTGTCGGACGTCCAAATCTGTATGAGATCTATCAGCAGGCCAAATCAAATCCATTCCCTAAGAAGTTCGGTTACAAGCTGCACACGGATATCGCACGGTTTGTAGAAGGCCGCCTGGAATTGATGACGCGCAACGGTCGGATGGGACTGATCCTCGTACTGATATCCCTGAACCTGTTTCTGAACTGGCGAGTCGCCCTGTGGGCGGCCTTTGGTCTGGTGATTTCTTTCATGGGGACTTTTGCCGTCATGTGGTCGCTGGGGGCCACGGTCAATCTGTTGTCGATGTTTGGACTGATCGTTGTGCTGGGGATCATTGTCGACGATGCCATTGTGATTGGAGAGAATATCTACCGGCATGTCGAAGAAGGCATGCCTGCGATGGAGGCCGCCATTAAGGGTACTGAGGAAGTGATGTGGCCGGTGATTGTCGCCGTCAGCACAACAATAGGCGCCTTTGCGCCGTTGTTCTTCATCCGGGGGCAAATCGGTGACTTCATGTCTCAACTGCCACTCGTTGTGATCGCAGCGCTGTCCATTTCACTTGTCGAAGCGCTGGTGATTCTGCCGGCTCATCTGAGGCATTTGCCGCCAGTGAAAAAGACGGCTGACGGAGAGAAACTTACTGGCGTCGGCGGGTTTAAGGCATTTGTCCTGCATCGTGTGCTGATGGAGCCCTACGAGAAACTGCTGACCTTCTGCTTGAAGTGGCGGTACGTCACGGTGTCCGTGGTGAGTGGTGCCTGTATTGTTGCGGCCGGCATGCTGTCCGGAGGTATTGTGAAGTGGCAGTTTATTCAGGACATGGACAGTGAAAGCATGATCTGTGCGCTGGAAATGCCCATCGGTACGTCCACCGAGCGACTGAAAGAAGAATTGCAGAAGCTGACGAATTTCATCGTCGACAGGGAGCGGTTTCCTGAAATTGTCAACGTTCAGACGATTGCCGGCCGGCAGTATGACGTGACGGGAGCGGGGGCGGTGGGATTTGACGATCAAAGTCACCTGGGTCAGCTGGTGGTCGAGATCTGTCCGGCCGAGCAACGTGATCGGTCGAGCGAGGAATTGACAACGGCTCTGCGCGAATTCTCTGAGAGCCAGCTGACTGGTGTGAACTCAGTCCGTTGGACAGAGATGAATGGTGGTCCAGGCGGCAACGATATTGAGATCAGTCTGTCCGGAGTGTCAGATTCCGACCTACCAAAAGCAGTGAACGATCTTAAAAAGATCATCGGAACGCTGCAGGGTGTTTACGATCTGGATGACAATCTGGATATCGGCAAGAAGGAGCTGCGGTTGTCCGTGCGCGACTCCGCAACGGCAGCGGGGGTTACCGTCGGTAGTCTGGGAACGCACGTTCGCGGAGCGTTGTTCGGCCAGGAAGCTCGGCGAATCACACGTAACCGGGAGGACGTGCGGATCATGGTGCGGTATCCGGAGACGTTTCGCGACAGCACATGGAATGTGGAGTCGATGTGGATACCCGGACAGGGCCTGCCCGGCGAACGCAAGTGGATTCCAATTTCCGAAGTGGCTGAAGTCAACATGGGCATCGGCTATTCCACGATTACTCGTTATCAGCAGACTCGTTCAGCAAAAGTCGTCGGAGCCGTCGACGATGCCAGCGTGCCCAGCACAACCAGCGTGATTGATACGATTCGGGCTCGAGCCGAGGCCGAAATTATTCCTCGATATCCGGGCATAAAAATACAATACCTCGGTCAGGCAGAAGAAGTGGCCAAGAGCTTTTCCTCGCTGAGAATGGCCTTTCCGATTGCGATGCTGATCATTTACGGCATGCTGGCGGGGCTGTTCAAATCGTACACGCAACCACTGGTCGTGATGTCCGCGATTCCCTTTGGTTTTCTGGGGGCCGTCATTGGTCACTGGGTCACCGGAGAAACGTTCACCATCCTGAGCGCCATCGGGCTGGTGGCATTGGCCGGAATCCTGGTCAACGATTCACTGCTGCTGGTGAACTTTATCAATAAGCGAGTGGCCGCCGGTCTGTCACCGCTGGATGCCAGTATAGACGGTGCGAAAAAGCGTCTGCGAGCAATTCTGCTGACCACGTTGACCACCGCTGCGGGCCTGGCTCCGCTGATGTTTGAGACCAGTTTTCAGGCAAAGTTCCTGATTCCCATGGCGGTGACACTGACGTTCGGATTGTTGTTTGCCACATTGCTGACGTTGATTCTGGTGCCCTGTCTGAATCTGATTCGCGAAGATGTCCTGACAGGCTTCTTCGGATTCAGGACGACGCCTGAGAAGCCGAAAGATCCCACGCCATCGGATGTTGCGCCGCTGTCAACGGTGACCTGACGGCGTTTGGTGCCCGGATGGCAACAGCCACAAGTCTGCACCCGCACGATCTGTCCACGCAACAGTCGTTGGCGATCAAAGTCTGGCTGCGGTACAAAGTCGCTCAATTAGGCAACCTGCATGGTGGCCACAATGAATCATCAAAGGCATCTCACGAGTGTATTTGTCTGAAAATAAGACTGCCCGGATGACAACTCTGTGCGGGCTCTACGTGGCGCAGGGAATTCCATGGGGCTTTGTTACGGTCACATTTGCCGCCTGGCTGGCACAGCCGAAGCACAATCTCTCAGTCGAACAGATCGGCCCTATTCTGGCTGTGGCTACCGTGCCATGGTCGTTCAAGTTCTTATGGGGACCACTGATGGATCGGTTTACGATTCCATCGATGGGACGTCGGCGGCCGTGGATCATTTTTGCTCAAAGTATGGCGATTCTCGTACTGGGAAGCATGCTGCTGTTCGATGATCTGCCCGGCATGGTCTGGACATCGACTCCGGATGACAGCTCGGCCATGAAAGTGATCCTCCACCTGGTACCAGGTCCACTGGCAGCCGTGATTCTGCTGGCGAACATCTTCGTTTCGTTGCAGGACGTGGCAGTGGATGCCCTAGCCGTCGATCTGTTGAAGGAGGACGAACGAGGTGTGGCGAATGGTCTGATGTATGGGTGCAGTTACCTGGGAACGGCGATTGGTGGTGCAGGTCTGGGACTCGTTGTCAGTCGCTACGGCATTCAGGCAGGATTGATTGGCCAGGCGGCCTTGTTGTCGGTGATCATGTTGTTGCCATTACTGTTCAGGGAACGCCCGTCGATTGAAGACGGCGAGCACGTGGACAGACCGGCATGGATGTTGCCCGACCACACCGCCGGGGATGTGTTCGGAGATTTGTGGAAGTCATTCTGTTTGAGGTCGACGCTGCTCGGAGCCGGGATTGCGCTGGGAGCAAAGATTGGGATTGGTGTGCTGACGGCCGTGTTCGTGGACTACCTGCTGAAGCATGGCTGGACACAGGAGGAGTACACCTCGGTCATGGGAGGATATGCCCTGGTGTTGGGACTCTGCGGATCAGTCTTAGGTGGCTTTGCAGCCGACAGGTTCGGGGCGAAACGAATCATTGTGGTGGTGTCGCTGCTACTTGGTGGGCTGTGGATCGGTTGCGGTACTTATCCCCCTGTCGTGGAGTCAAAGATGCTGATGAAGTGTCTGTTGATCAGTCAGGAGTTCCTTCTGGGCATGGTGGCCGTAGCATTGTTCTCACTGTTCATGACGATCTCCTGGCCACGTGTTGCTGCGACGCAATTCACGACATACATGGCACTGATGAACCTGTCGACGACTTGCGGCAGTTATGCCGCAGGACAGCTGAGTACTTATTTTGACGTTCAGCAGATTCTTATCATTGCCGGTCTGCTGCAGATGGCCATGATGATTCCCGTGCTGTTTATTGATCCTCAACAGACACGCCGTGTGCTGGGCGATGCGTAGCTGGTGCGCACCGCGTTCGAGGATCCTGTCGTATTTGCATACCGACGCTGGCATAGCAGGAGCAAGGCGCAATTCTGCTGAATCTTCAGAAGCCGGTATATCGTTTTTCTTTTGACAAAAGCAAGTTGCGAAAAAAAACATCGCATCTTTAACCTTTTTTGTGGCCGGTTCCCGGATCGGCTGCAAAAGGACTCGCGCGCCAATTCCTGTCCTCGCGTCAGCCTGCTGACACGCATCCCAAAAAGTGAAACCACCTGCATGAACGGTCTTTCTCATCTGTCGCTACGGAATCGTCGGAAGAACCGTCGAAAGAATCGTTGGTCACGGTGGCAACGGACAGGCCAGACATGTGTCGCGTTGGGCGCCACAGAGCCGTTGGAAGCGCGCACACTGCTGACGATCAGCACCTTAAGCGTTGCGGATGACGGGACAACGGCCGAAGGACGCAACAACGATCCGCAGTTAAGCCGTGATGGCCGCTTTGTGGCGTTTCAGAGCCGAGCCGATGACCTTGATCTGGCTGTCGGATCGGACACCAACGGCTTTCAGGACATCTTCGTACGAAACGTTTCCGATGATACGACAACGTTGATCAGTATCACTGACGAAGGACGATCGGGCGATGACGATTCATGGTCGCCCAGCATCAGCGACGATGGCCGCTTTGTCTCGTTTGCCAGTTTTTCGACCAACTTTACCAAGGGGGTCACAATCACAGCGGGACCCAACGTGTTTGTCCACGACCGCGATACCGATAAGGACGGCATCTACGATGAACCGGGTGCCACCAGCACCAGACTAATCAGCCGTTCCGGAGCAGATCCGTTAATGAGCGGTGACGGCCCTTCCGGTGGAGCACCGTTGGGACCTGAGTGGGCACGACGGCCCGTCATCAGTGGCGATGGACGTTTCGTCGCGTATTCAAGTGTTGCCACCGACCTGCTGGATCCGGCTGGCGGTGTCACAGTGTTCGCAAGCTATAATGTCTATGTGTCATCGACCGGCGGGGGAATTGCGACGCTCCTGAGTATCGACCCAACTGGTACTTTTTCGGGCACTGGAGGGTTCCCCGGCAGTGCTGACACAGTGTCAATTAGTGAAGACGGCACCAGAATCGCATTTCGCAGCAACTATGAAAACCTGATCGCCGACGATACGGAAGGAGAACGGGACGTATTTGTGCGAGACATCCTGACGGGCATCACGACCCGTGTCAGTGTGGTCGGCTCAGGTGGCGGTTCCATCCTCAGCGCAGCGGGTGGCGTCGGAGGAAATCTTGAATCGAAGGAACCTGTGATCAGTCGCAATGGACGACACGTCGTCTTCACGAGCAAAGCTGACAATCTGGTCAAATCGGATACAAACGGCCGCGAAGATATTTTCGTGCACGATCTCGTGACCGGTCGTACACAGCTGGTCAGCATGGCACGCGATCCGGCATCCACCAGCTCGACCGGTGATGCTGCATCACCGCAGACGGCTGGGAATGTTGAGGCGGGTTACGACATCAGTGACAGAGGTCGTCATGTGGTGTTTTCAAGTCTGGCCAGTGATCTGCTGGATCCGGCCGATGGTGTGGCAGACTCAAACGGCACAACGGACGTCTTTCTGTTTGATCGCGACGCCGATGCTGACGGTCTGTTCGATGAAGCTGGTCTGACCGGGACGTCAACGACACTCGTCAGCACCAACGCCGACGGAACAGACTCTTCGGATTCTGCAATACCGACCGGTGGCTCGACAGCTGTGTCCATCAGCGGCAACGGTCGTTACGCCGTGTTCACAAGTCCGGGGACGAACCTGATTCCTGGTGGAACATTGGGAACGGGCGTTTATGTTCGTGATCTGGACTCCGAAACGACCGAATTTGTGGCGTTGTCCGGCACACCCGGGGCTCTGCAGGTCGGCGTTGCCGAATCCGCCATTTCAACATCTCCGCTACGTGTTGCGTTTACTAGTTTTGACCCCGATGTGGATGCGGCTGTGACCGACGACAACGTCGAAGGTGACGTCTTTATCTATGAGGCCCCCACAGATATCCGTTTTCTTGGGTCCGGTGCAGACGGGGATGAGAGACTGGTGATCGGTTACAGCATCGAGAATGCTCCCGCAGACGGGCCGTTCGAGATCGGCGTCTATATGTCGACGGACGGGAAGTTTGATGCAATCGAAGATGATCTGCTCGACACGATTACCGTCGACGGCAGCGATCTTGATCTCGGTGCCCGCAAACTGATTTTCGACATCGGTGGCGGTCCGGACGAAGTGGCGTTGCCGGGAGCTGGTGCGCCGGAAGTTGATTTTGATTATCAGATTCTGTTTGTCCTGGATCATCTGGATACTCAGGCAGAAATGGATGTCGATCCGTTTGACGACGACAACACCGGTCGGTTTGAGGGCATCTACCATCCACCGAGTGGTCCTGTGTTTGTTCACGGCCGAACGAGCCCGCGTTTTGAAGACGACAAGCTGGTGGTGACGGAAGTGGATGCGTCGACACTGGAAGTTCGGTTTGGACGCAGTCTACGGACGTACGATCCGACAGATGTCGCGTCCATCCGATTTCGAGGCCATGAAGGGGACGATTCTGCTCAGGCCGCCGGCACTGACGATCTCTTGCTGGGCGGTGACGGCGATGACAAACTTCGCGGCGGACCGGGTGACGACACGATTGACGGCGGGGCCGGTGACGATTCGTTGTTTGGTGAAGAAGGATTCGACACGATCTTCGATGGCATGGGCGATGACGTGATTGACCTGGGGCCGGATGGTGGTGTCATCATATCAACGCCGGGCAGTGGTGATTTGTTTGACGCAGGTGTCGATTCATTTTCGGTACCGTCCAGTCTCGAATTCTTAACGGCCGGACAGGGAATCCGGATCGACCTCGACGTCCCGTACAATCAGGCAGTCGATGATTTCAACACGGTGCAGCTTGAGGGCCAATTCGCCAACTTTACGGGCTCGCCTTTTGATGACACCGTGTTCGCTGATCCGATCAGTCTGCCACGTATCCTGAGAGGAGGCCTGGGCGATGACGAGCTGATTGTTGATGCCCGCGGAAATTCGGCCACTTTCGACGGTACGACGATTACGATTCCGGGTTTCGGTCCGATCACGGTGAGTGGATTCGAACAATTCAACATCGTCAACGCAGCACCACGCATTATTGACGATAGTGACGCGTCTGGATTTTCGACTACTGGATTCTTTACTTCAAATCCCAACTTTCCGCAGGGATTCAACGATGGCGTTAGTTTTAGTGGCGCAGACAGCGGTAACACGGCGACCTGGGCATTCACCGATCTGCCTTCGGGCCGATATGCCGTGTCGGCTACATGGACCAGCGCCCCCGACCGCGCATCGAACGCACCGTTTACGATCTTTGATGGAATGACCGGCGGCACGATTGCTGCTCAGGTCGACGTTAATCAGGAGCACGCTCCAAACGACTTTGAGGATGGTGGGATCTCCTGGACACATCTTGCCATAGTTGACGTCACGGGAACGGATCTTACTGTTGAGCTGTCAGACGTCGGTGCCAATGAGTTTGTTGTGGCTGACGCAATCCGCATCGAGTCACTCAATCCGAACGTCTTTCAGATTGATGACGGGGATCCCGGTTTTTCCAATGGTACAGGAAGTCACGTGGGGGGATTCGGACAGTTCGGCGATCAGGAGCTCTTTTCATCAGGCGGGGGTGACGCGGCTGCGACATGGACCTTCAGCGGCGTCGATCCCGGTCCGTACGTTGTTTCGGCGACGTGGTCGCCCAGTGGCGGTGCTGCCACAGACACGCCATTTACAGTTTCCAGCGGCACGGACGAATTCACCGTAAACGTAGATCAACAGAATCCGCCGGATGATGTCGTCACGGGGGGGGGGGGTCATGGGAACGGCTGGGAGTAGTGGATGTAAGCGGGGCGGACGATCTGGTCGTCACGCTGGGCGACGGTGCGAACGGCAACGTGATCGCCGATTCCATTCGCATCGAACCAGCGCCGCAGATCTCACTCTTTACCCGTCACTTTTTGACGGGAGCCCGGCTTCCCATTCCGGACGGTGGTCCGATCGACTTCGGCAACGTGCCGCTTGATATCATCACCGGAGAGGCTCGCCTCACCAAAACGGTGATCATTCACAACGACGGAATCGGTCCGCTGTCTCCATTTTCGGTAATCCCGATGCTGCCGAACGGCTTTTCCATCGCGTCACCACCGCCACCTGGAGACCCGTTGCCACCAGGCGCCGAGTTCGAAATCGAGATCGACTTCCTTGGCGACACTCCCGGGACATTTGTCACTGACCTCGAATCCGGCGACGTGAACAATCAGGTTCCACCGTTCACGAACATGCTCACGATTGACGTCATCGACGATCTTGTCCCGCCGTCCGTAGAGATCGTTTCGCCGCTCGACGGAGGCCTGCTGGTGGAAGGTTCAACCGTACCGATTGGTGTCGACGTCAGCGATGATGTCGGCATTCGTCGTGTGGAGTTGCTTGTTGACGGTCAGTCGGTCGCAACGGATGTCAGTTTTCCGTTCGAGTTCAACCTGACACTACCGTTCCTGGACGACCCGCAGACGTCACAGTCGGGCGAAGTCACGTTCTCAGCCACAGGCGTTGATTTGGCCGGAAATTCGACAACTTCCGACCCCATCACCATCAACCTGTTACCGGCCGATCCACCTGTAGTTATTGTCTACCCCCCTGGCGACGACACGAATCCGTTCGGCGATCCGTTTTTTGACATCGCCGCGGACGTATTGACGGATCGCCAGATTGCTCAGGTCGAGTATCTGGTCAACGGCGTCGTGGTGGACACAGTCAATCAGGAACCGTACATCGGACATATTCCGCGATTGAACAGCAATGTCTCTTCCACCATCACCGTCGTCGCGCTGGACATTTTCGGTACGGAACATGTTTCGAATGCTCTGACACTGCAACCACCAGGATGGCGGCCAGGCAACATCGATGGTGATACTGATTTTGACGCCAATGACTCATTTCTGCTGCAACTTGTGAAACTCTCCGGCACTGATTTTCAGATTGATCAATCGAAAGGCAACAGCTCGCTGACCGCGGTTGAAATCCGAACAATCATCAACCAGATGGGGCTTGTCGCGGATGTTGACGGCGATCAGGATTTTGATGCGAACGATGCGTTCCTGATTCACCTTGTACAACTCGCCGGAACCGACCTGCAGATCGATCTGTCCAAAGGCAGCAGTTTACTGACGGCCGCTCAGATTCGAGCCAACGTCACTGCTTTGGCCGGCCCGGCAGCAGCCATGTCAGTGGCGACACAGAGTTTGCCGGTTGTGCAATCCGTAATGGTCGACGTCCCAAATGCAGAGAAAGTCGGTTCGGTCGACACCGTTCAGTCGATCGGTCTGGCGCCCGCAGTCAACATTTCCAAACGAAGTCTGTTTGCGAATGTTGGTCCGAAGACGCAGCCATTGCCAATCAGTCCCGAAGGCAGGATGTTGCCGATTTCCGTTTCTGAAACTGTCTGGGAAGAATACCGGAAGTGGATCGACGCGATCTGACGGGGTCCCGCATGGCAAGTTCAGCTGATCGCCGTTTCAGGAGCTCCAACGCTGTGTGTTGATGGTTTCCCCATTCGGGCGGCAACATTGGCGACGAACGTCTTGCGATCAATCGGCTTGGAGAGATACGCGTCACAGCCCGCTGCCAGGCATTTGTTGACATCCTCCTTCATCGCATGAGCGGTCAGCGCGACGATCTGACCGGAATATCCGCTGTCTCGAAGTACTTCCGTTGCGGTGTAGCCGTCCATGATGGGCATCTGCATGTCCATCAGAATCACTCCGAACGGCTCTCCCGCCCGTAAAGCTGAAATCGCAGCATCGACTCCCTCTTTGCCGTTTTCAGCCAGCGTCACATCTGCCCCGAATTTCCGCAGGATCAAGGAAATGATACGTTGATTGTCGGGACCGTCTTCGACCAGCAGCACTCGACCGTCAATCCTGTCGACGTTGCTCGCAGGGGGATAAGGCCCGTCTTTGCAGGATGTTGGTTCGTCGTCCAGAGTCGACAGCATTTGCACGCCGGTAAGTGGACCGGTGGCGATCGACAACGTAAACGTGCTGCCCCGTCCAGGTTCACTTTCAACACTGACATCACCACCCAACGCTTCAGCGATGCGTTTTGTAATCGTCAGCCCCAGGCCCGTGCCGCCGTATTCTCGAGTTGTGGACGAATCTGCCTGGCCGAAGGGGTGAAATATTCGTTCCATCTGATCGGATGTGATCCCGATGCCCGAATCGGTCACACAAAAACTCAGACGTTCATTCTTCCGATCGCAGTCAGCAACAATCCGCACGGTACCGTTCTTTGTGAACTTGACGGCGTTTCCTGCAAGATTGATGAGTGCCTGTTTTAGTCGTGTTGGGTCGGTCTGAATCGTCAGCGGTATGTCTCCCCGCAGTTCCAGCAGCAGGTCATTGCCCTGCGACGTCGCTTGCTCGGCGAGTAGCTCTTTAACGTCTCTCACGATCGCCGCCGGGTTGGAGTCTTTTTGCTCGATGTCGAGTCTTCCGGATTCGACCTTACTCAGATCGAGGATGTCGTTGATGACTTTCAGCAGATGTTGTCCGTTCCGATGAATCGTCTGGCTGGCACGCAGCTTCTCTTCGTTCGGGACGCCCGGTTCGAGCAGGACGTCACTGAATCCCAGAATCGCGGTCATCGGCGTGCGGATTTCGTGGCTCATATTGGCAAGGAAGTCGGACTTCGAGCGGTCAGCGGCGAGCGCATCTTCTCGCGAGGTTCTGAGCTCCTCTTCAATACTCTGACGTTCCGTAATGTCCAGAATGATGGCAACAAAGACGGGGCTTTCGCCAAGAACTGAAGTTTCCAAATGTATCTGGACAGGATACTCCGAACCATCCTTACGGCGATGCACGGCCTCGAACTCGATATTGCCCTGCGTTCCATCGAGCAGAGGTGTAATCAGCTTCGCAAAGGATGCGGCGGTCTGCTGCGGCTTGATGTCAATCGGTGTCAGCTCTCGAAGTTCTTCCATCGTGTAACCGATGTTTTCTCTCCCGCCATGATTCACGTGCAGGAAGTGCAGTGAATCAACTTCAAAGATGAAGATTTCGTTAAGGGACTGTTCCAGAATGTCGCCGAAAGCACTGAGTTGCTCGGCTTTCTGTGCCGCTGCTTCAGCTTCAAGACGAGCCACTTCCAGTCGATCTTTTGTCTCCTGAAGCTCAGTGATGATCTCAGCTGCGTGGACAATCGCATCTGCCTGAGCCTCACTCAGTCGCCTGGTCTCCTGCGCCTGCCGCGAAACATGCGCACGAACACCGTTCAACGCGTTGTTTAGCTCGGAAGCAATTGGAGCTTCGAGATTGTCAATGCACTGTTGCATCTGCTGGATAGGGTCAGGCACGGGCTTCATTTGTTAGACGCTATCGGATGGGTTTCTGCGAATGACAGCGACAAGTCGTTCGTTGGAATTGTCGACGCTCACCAGTTCCTGCCCGGTCTTCCTACACCATGATGCCACATCGAGACAGAACGCGGGATCATCGGCAACCGCAGTGAATTCTTCACCGGCACCAAGATCCTTCATGAGTTTATTGAGGCGGACAATGGGCATAGGGCACCTGAGCCCCGTGAGATCAATTTCTCTCTCCGCTGTCATGAGGGAATCTCCTTCAGATAAACAAAGTTGTATTGGATGAAGAGGACTGTTCCACAAAACGAGCCACGCCGCAGTATCCCATGCCGGGAAAGTCGATCAGTTCTTCAGCACGGATGCCCATCAATGACATGGACATCTCGCAGACATTCACTTCGATTTCAAGCTCTTTGGCGGCTTCAATCAGTTCCGGCAGACTGGCGACGTTTTTCTTTTCCATCTCACGGGCCATCATCTGCCGGCCGACACCGCACATGTCCATTTTTGAGAGTTTGCGTTTGCCGAATCCGCCCGGAAGCATCCATCCAAACATGCGTTCAACGACACTTTTCCCTTTGACTTGCGGCCCGGACTTTTTCAACCCAGCCGTGGCCCAGAATGTGAAGAACATCGACACCTTCATGCCACACGCTGCCGCTCCTGTAGCGATGACGAACGCCGCAAGAAGTTTGTCAAGTTCTCCACTGAAAACGACCATACTCATCGCATTGGAATCGGGCGTTTCCCGGGATTTCCTTTCCAGTTCCGCGACGCGCCGCTCCAGGGTTGCGATGGAATCGGATGGGATGGTGTCGATTGTCGAGTTCATGGATTGTTCTCAGATGTTGTCGTCATCAGAATCACTCGGCAATCCGCCGTAATCGTTACTGTCGGTGCGTACCACACCTCTCCCACGCTACTTTCGCTGACGCTCATGAGAATCGTTGGACATCCCCGGTGACGGAATTTCACATTGTTGCCGTGAAAACATAGGTTACGTTTTGGCAACATGAGTGGAGGCATGTCATCAAAATGAAATCGGAACAGTTGTTCAGACCGGGAATCCGGAAGCGCCATGTGACCTTTGTGAGGAGGCAAAGGCCTGCTGGCATAGTCCGAATTCGGCTTCTGGCGAGATCGAATTCCGCAGCTTAGGTCACCGTTTAGTACAGCATCGCGTCTATTGAGGCGCTGAACACAAGCAGTACGTCCGGAGAGAATTGAGGCTGTGATGCATGTTCCGACCGTTTCGATAAGATACCTGTCTACGTCCGCCTGTTTGGGCGGACTTGAATTCTCATCGCTCCTCAGGAATCTGTCTCATGGGAAACCCGATCAAACGCCGTGCCTTTGTGGCCTCGGGTGCGGCCTGCTCACTGGCTGCATTTGCTGCGTCCGGATTCGGACACGAAAACAGATCGCAGAACAAACACGAACTCTGTGTTTTTACCAAGCCCTTTCAGTCGTTGTCGTACGACGAGCTTGCTGAGCGGACGGCCCAACTGGGTCTAGACGGGATCGAAGCGCCCATTCGCGATGGCGGACACATAGAACCTGCCGCCGTACCGGATGAACTTCCGAAAATGATGGAGGCACTCGGAAGACGAAACCTGAAAATGACGGTGATGACGTCAAGCATCAATGATCCTGCAGATCCGCTTACCGAAAAAGTTCTGCGAACTGCTGCTGGTCTGGGCATTCGGCACTACCGCATGAAGTACTTCAAGTACGACGAATCACGCCCCATTCCCGGGCAGATTACGGAATGGCAGAAGAGATTGAAGGATCTCGCCGCGATGAACAGGGAACTGGGCATTACGGCGGTCTATCAAAACCACGCCGGTCGCAACTATTTTGGAGCCTCGCTGTGGGATCTCCACAGAGGACTTGAAGGAATTGATCCGATCGACGTTGGCGTGGCCTACGATATTCGACATGCCACCGCGGAAGGCGGGATGAGTTGGCCGGTGACATTTCAGCTGATCCGACCTCACATCCAGGTCGTCTATGTCAAAGATTTCGTGTGGCACGAAAAAAAACCTGGCAATGTGCCACTCGGAAAGGGAAGAGTTGATCCGGCGTTCTTTTCGATGCTGGCAAAGTCCGGTTACACCGGACCGATTTCACTTCACGAGGAATACCTCGACCACAAAAATGCCTCGCTGGTGCCTGCACATTGGAAAGCTATTCGCGAAGACCTGCAGACGTTGCAGGGTTGGCTGTCGTGACGAGGGAGGGGCGTCCTCGTGTCTGGTGCTCATCGCTCTTCCTCGATTTCGAAAATAGAAGCAACGGGAATTGCGCGCCGAACCGCGACTTCGAAACGAATCGACGTACAGGCAGGAAGTGCAATCGTTCAGCGCGGGGAATGTCAATGCTGGATGCCGCACTTCATTTGATGGTGCAGCGGAATCCGTCTGTTCATTCGCATGGTGCTGAAACTGTCAGAATTGCTGCAGACGTCACGAATGCTGCGATCCCATGAATGCGGAAATTTCGGTGTGACCGGCAAATGCTGCCGAATTCCTGCCAGGGTGAATCCCTGATCTCCGGGTGTCGATGTTGCAGGTGGGCACGTCCACGGGAAGTCGTCCGGATCTCATTTCGCGAGATCAGCGAATTTTGGACCTTCAGCGCGGCCGTGATCCTTAACTTCTTGACTCTGTCATCAGCCACAGTAAACATATATTCGGCAAATTCTCCCTATTCCCCGTCTTTTACGATGGTTGAGCAGGGGGCTGACTTGTCCGAACGTCTTTCGAGTTTCACACTAACATGATCTCGGCAACGAAATGACCATGCTTCATTTTGCTTCTGGAGCAAGCTGGTTGTCGTTTTCTGATTGCCAGATCTAAACAATGTCTTAACGTCCAGACTTCGGGGACCGTTGTGCGGGTGCTGAAAACGCTGCAGTACAACTTCACGGCCACCGACCAGGTCAAACCAGGGAAGTACCAAAATGGCTCAGAAGAATAATGGACCAGTTATTGCGATGGCAATTTTTGCGGTGCTGTCCGTCATGCTTGCCGTGTTTTTGTACATGACCGTGTCCGACAATCGGGCCAAGGCGATCGCTCTGGACAACTCGAAAGAAAAAGAGAGTGACTTGAATGGTACCCTACGTGAAAAACTTGACGACATAAGGCTCCTGAACCGTTTGATTGGTGTCGGAGAGAATGTCGAGGCGGGCTCGGGCGACACAGATACGGATACAGCCAATGGTAGAACGAAGAAGATTCTGGATGAACTTGGTGGGGGCGACCTTCCGGCGAATGATCGACACCTGATCGGTTTACTTCAGAATGAATCGGCAGAAAACAATAAGAACTCTTTCACGGCCACAGACCGTAAGCGACAGCTGGATTTGAAAATCACGGAGAACGGCCAGCTGACGATGTCGAAGGATGGTGAGATTGTAAAACACAAAGCTGCACTCGCGAAAGCCGAAGAACAACGTATCAAGCAGGAAGCTATACACATTGAAGAATTGGCGCGTCTGGGAGAACAGGTCGATACATTGCGAGGAAGCAACGCCAGGCTGGAAGATGAGCTCGCAGCTCTCAGAGTGTCCAGCGCTCGGCAGATCGAAGATCTAATAGAAGATAATAACGACAAGCGAACTGCGATCGTTGATTTGCGGGCACGATTGCGACAGAAGGATGATCCCACGTTTTCCACAGCCGACGGGCATATTCAGTCTGTCGATCACAACCGCGAACTCTGCTACATTGATCTGGGGCGAGCTGATGGGCTGAGAGAAGGGGTCACGTTTTCTGTTTACACGCCAGGCAATTCCGGCGTCGGTCGCAACAACACAAGTGACATCAAAGGCCAGATTGAGGTGGTTGACATTCTGGCCGACCATCGCGCTGAAGCAAGAATCGTAAAGCAGGATCTTGGTCGTCCGATTGCCGGAGATGATCCGATCTATTCCCCGATTTTTCAGACGGGCCAATCTCTGGAAATCGCCGTGGCAGGACGAATCGCTCTGGACGGACTCGACCGTAGTCAGTTCCGCCGTCTGGTGACCGCGGCTGGCGGGAAGATTACGGTGGAGGTGGGTGACGAGGGGCAGTTTACAGATGGCAAAGGCAATCCTGTTGATTCCGCCGATGCTCCGCGGCAGATTTCTTCCCGAACCCGCTATCTGATTATCGCAGACCTCGGTGATGATACAGAGAATCAGGAACTGGAGCAGATTTACAAACTGATCCGCGACAACAGCCAGAAGCTGCGTAATCGAGCTGAGAACCTGGGCATTTACGAGATCGGGTTGTCAACCTTCCTGGAACACATTGGCTACAGCCGAAAGCAGGTCAAGTGGACGCCGGAAGGCGGCAGAAGCTTTCCGGGCAGACTGCCGAATGGTTCTCACAGTGCCGCGGTCAATTCCAGCTTCCGCCAAAGTCAAAGTTCTGCTGTCATTTCCGGTAAGTATTCCGGGCTCAGCAAGTCGACCACGACTTCCATCGGTAATAACAGCAAGGTGTTCGGAAACTAGACCACTTTGCTTTTCTCGTGAACTGTTCTGGCTGGCGGGCAGGTCTGCTACTGTTTGCCTTCTTCGCGGTTGGACCACCAGGGCAGACTGACACCGCCATCCATTGTCATGGTGCTGCCGGTCATGTAAGCCGCATCATCGCTGAGCGTGAAGCAGACTCCCTTCGCCATTTCTTCCGGCGTGCCCATGCGCTGCATCGGCAATGACTGGGCTCCCTGGTCCAGGTCTTCCTGGGAGAAAAATTTTCGTTCGCCGGGCGTGTCGATCCAGCCAGGATGAAAGATGTTCACCCGAATTCCATGTTTCACGAGTTCAATCGCAGCGGTTCGAGCCATGTGGTCGATTGCAGCCTTCGCCATGTTGTAGGCCATTGACGTGGGAATCGGGATAAGAGCATGTGGAGAACTGATCACTGTGATTGCCCCGCCGGATCCCTGCTTGAGCATCTGCTGAGACGCTGCGCGGACGCCGAAGAACGCGCCCCACATGCTGACATCAATGGTGCGTTTGAAGCCTTCCATATCGGCATTCACCATGAGTTCCCGGTCACTGTAGACGGCATTGCTGACGAATGCGTCCAGAGAACCGAATTCCGAAACAGTTTGTTGCACCATGTCTTCAACCGCAGCCTGATCTGACACATCCGCTGCGATGACTAATGCCTTCCGACCAAGGCTGCGAATCTGTTCCGCCACCTGCTCCGCCTGATCTTTGCTGGCGTGACAGTTGATCGTGACGTTCGCTCCCTGGCGGGCAAGTTCCATGGCGACGCCCGCCCCGATCCCCTTGGACGAGCCAGTCACAAGAGCATTTTTTCCTGCGAAACTCATACTGATAGTACTTCCACTTAACAGACATTTCGGACCACGAAGAAGTGGAGTTTAGCGACGCCGCCTGTGGTCAACCAGCGGTTCAGCATTCCAATTTATACCACGAGTCAACACAAAAACGCTGTAGTCCCGTGTTGAGGTCACGACGCGGAGTGCGGCATTCCATGAAGTGTTCATCCAGCCATGGCTGGCGATTCAACCTGAATTCCGTACGGCAGTGGATGCCCCCTTGTCTCCCTCAACGAACTTGCCACCGGAGGGCTGACCTGATCAGCGACGGAGCGAAAGCAGCATTTCTTCCTGGTAGCTGCGAAACGGAATACTCTTAAGCGTGCCATTATTGAGCATCGCGTCCCAACTGTTGATCAGGCTGCGGTCGCGGTCTGTCAGGTTGCGGACAAACTGATGCTCGGCTCGCAGCACCAGTCGCTCATCCGGTCGAAGGTCGAGCTGCACGAGGACTGGTATGCGATTTTCCAACTCGCGCAAGCGGGCGTTCAATGCGAGTCGAGGTTCGGGAAACATGCTGGATGGGTGTAATAAGTAATTCAGGCGAGCCGTCCAGTCGGTATACGTCAGATACCTCTTCAACTGTTCCGCGTCCTTCCATTCGCGAGTGCTGACTGAATACTTCCACGAAGATGCCTGCAACGACAGCAGGCCGGTCTCCGGCGCGAAGTGACTCTTGAACTCCGGATTCAGTTGAAATTCAAGCATTCGCGCGGCTCGTTCAGCTTCCGGCGAGTGTTTCGCAGTCAGTTCACGGATGTACTCTTTCGTCTTCGGGCCGCGTTCCCGCAGCATGTTCTGCAATTCCTGAAACAGAATTGTTGTGGAGACTCCGCGTTGCGAATTAATGACCGTGAACTTCTTCCCGGTGGAGTCATAGACTACGACTTCGCCGGCAGCTTCCACGTAGTCATAGATGCGCCCGTTGTGAAACAGAGAAAAGCTGCTCGCCAGGACCGGCTCCTGACCAGATGAGTTCAATCGTCCGGCATCATAGACAACCGTTGAGACTCGGAGCCCTTGACCGACCGCCGACGAACACAGTCCGAACAGCAGCAGACACAGTAACGCTTGAGAACGCAGCATTGCACAGCACTCCACCATGGTCTTTCCGACAACTACCAGTCTGGACGTTATCAGACATTCCATCTCAAGAGCAATCTTCAGTAACTCGGTTCACAGCCACGAATCGCAGCAAAAGCCATCAATGGTTAACGACCTGCAGAATCTGCCGACGGCTTACGCGATCAGGTGTTGTGACACATGTGGCGCATAGAGAAACGGTGAACCCACAGAGGATTCACCGTTTTCTGTACTATGCCCAGCGAGAATTTCTGCGGAAATACCCTGCCATGCCAATCACGAACCTTGATCGTTTCTAGTTCAGAATTTTTTTGGTATCGCCAACGATCTTCGCAATGGCGTCACTGTTCAGGTCGCCGGCAGTGTACGCATGGTTGACCTTCACATCATTTTCAACCCACATCAGGACCGTGACATCTGCGTCTTTGTTGATGCGGTATTTGCCTGGTCCGTCAGAGTTCTCAAAGACAGTCAACGGCGTATGTTTGATGCCGTGAGTATCGGCCGCTTTCTTCAAGGTCGCCTGATGAGCGTCTGGGTCGTCGGTCAGCAGGACGACGAAGGCCGCCATTCTGCTGTCACGATTCTTACCAACAACAGCGTCGACTTCTTTAATCAGCTTCGCGACGTTGTTGTCCAGCTTGCGCGTAAAGATACTGACAACAGGCCGAGCACCGTAGCGGCAGCGGTAGCAGAGTTTTTCTCCCGCCGAAGGGCCGGTTACGTCAGCCACATTAAATGCACCCGGAAACGCGCCTACCTGAAGCCCGGACCTGATGTCAGCAGCAAAGGTTGTCCTGGACACCAGCAGTGCCCCGGCCAGGACGCTAAGAGCAATAATTGTACGCATCGTCCGAAACTCCTTTTTGTGTTGAAGTGTGATTTGAATAGATTTTCAAATCAACCAGTCAGCAGTTGCAATGGTCGTCCACAGAAAGACTGCAGCGGGCAGAATTATTGTGTGGAGGCCGTCAGTTGTCTCACAAATGTCAGCACTGACTTTCCGTCTGCGGGGGCTTTGACGTCTGTCTTTCGACGCACAATTCGACCATCCCGATCGATTACAAATGTCCAGCGCTGAGCAGTCACTCCACGGACCAGCTTTTGTTGCCGCCCCTGAATGATTCGGGTAATTCTTCCACCACCACGCACGGGAACACCAAACGCATGGGCCACCTTGCCATCTTCGTCCGCCAGCAATGGGAAATTCAACGAGTGGGCCTTCTTGAACAGCTTATGATTGCCCGATGAGTCACCACTGATGCCAACGACCGTCACGCCGGCCTGTTTCAGGTCCTTCAGCTGATCGCGGAATCCGCAGGCCTGAGCTGTGCAACCAACTGTCATGTCTGCCGGGTAGAAGTACACAACCAGCATCGACTTCCCGATATGGTCAGACGATCGCCACAGATTACCACGATCATCATGAGCCTCGAACTTCGGTGCAAGCGCGCCTTCGTTCAGCGAGACATAAGGATTCTCTGCCAGGCAAATTGCCGGTGTCAGCAGAAGGACGATGAAAGAGGGTAAATGCATCGCGAAGGAAAGTAGTGGATCTCGTCAGACCTGACAGGAATCGCGTTCGACCGGTCAATGGAATGGGCGAGATTAATGGACTGCCCGCAGGACGCGGTTGGATGGCAGCTTGGGGTGGGGATTGCGGAAGGAAGTTGGCGACGGATTGCGGAAGGAAGTTGGCGACGTCAAACAGAGCAAAAGAACCACGCCAACTGTGCTGACAGCATACGAATACGAACGACTGAGGTCAAATCCTCGCCGAAAAATGCCTGGTTTTTGTCGATCTCAGGTGATCTGGCAGGCGTGGGCGTCCTTTATGACCAGCTACGTATGAACGGACGATACCCGGCCGCACGCGGCCAACAGCCTTAGATCATGTGCAGCGAAACGCTCATGGAGAGGGCAAGACGCAGCCTGACAGCGTTCACTTCGATGAGCTTTCCTGACGACCATCCTGGCCTGATCGAAGAAGTTCTTCTTTCATCTGCCGTGACAGGGCCTTGATCGCCAACTCGCGTTTCAACGCCATGCTGTGACTCGGCTGCTCTTCGTGATATTCGACCGTGACTGGCAGGCGGCTTCGCGTGTAGCGTGATGCAGTCCCGGCATTGTGCCGTTTGAGTCGCCCCTCGACGTCCTTCGTGATGCCCGTATAGAGCGAACCATCCGAGCATCGCACAATGTAGACGAACCAAACTTCCTGCGATTCCATTATCTGGTTCAAAACGCCACCGAATCCGTTGATCAATTCCACCATCTGCGCGACTCACGTCACGCCGGAGCGGCGAAGTCATAACAGGCCGCTGCAGAAATTACGAGACGTCGTTTCGCGATTTCGTTTTGTCCGACATCGCCAGAACGCTTGAGATGGTTGAAACGAAATACGGTACGAAGAACGTGAGCACTGATTGCACGAAGCATGAGGAACTGAAATGGCCGCTCGCGAGGCATGAACCATGGTTGATGCCAATCAACAGGCTGCCGACGATCGTTGCCAGAATGAAGGCCCGTCGCACGACCGGCCATTGAAATGCATTTCTCATGGGTAGATTGCTCACGCTGGCCCGTTCGCAGGTCGACGTACCGCGCCCCCTCGCCCGTGTCGGACAGAACGAGCGTTTGCCTGACGGCTCCCTGGTGTTGTCGTTCCTGGCCTCGCATACCTTACAGAAACCTGCTTCTGGCCCACTGGATTATGCCCTGAGGGGCGTTCGAGAAAGAAGCGTCCAATCGCAATCACCGAAAACTCCGTGATCCCCGTCCGGCCACGGTATGTCCGGGCGACTGCAAATCATCCAGCCATGCTGCAGTATTGGGGCCATGTAGATTCGGCGAACACGTCGCTGTCACCTGAAACGATAAGTATGCGTCCAGCGGTCATCGTTGAGACGCTTTGTGGCGGGAACTCAACCGCTTCCTGCCGGCAACTCGAATAGCCCGTCGTAGCCGGCTGGAATTGTCCGATACAGCCACGCATGTCCATCACGTCCTCGGACGGTTGGAAGAGCGGAAACAAATTCTTCAAATAGACCGTAACATCGTTCGTGAGTTCCCGCTGTAGGTTTTGTACAGGAAACACTGCAACAAGATCTTCGAAAACCCGAAAGGCTCGGAATCATGACACGCTCAAAGAACACACTGCTGGTCGCTGCAATCACTTTCGGCTCAGTGTTGGTTGGAATCAACTCGACCGAAGCCGGCTGTCACGGTTCACGGTGCGGCTACTCAGGCCGAGGATATTCCCGCGGCTACTCGTCATACAACTACCAACGTCACCATTACAATTACTCGTCGCCGAACCAGGCGTATGCTCCGCCACAGCCGATTCAGGTTGTCAGACCTGTGCAGCCCGTGCAACAACAACTCGTACCCCAACGGCAGCAGGTTCCTGTTCAGCAGCAGTTGGCTCCTCAACAGCCCGTCGCTCCCGTACAGCAGCAGGTTGCCCCTCAGCAGCCGGTAGCAGTGCAACCGCAGCAGGCCGCGCCGGTCCGGCAGCAGGCTTCCGCCAATGCCCAGACGTCAGCTCTACAGGCACTTGGTGGATTTGCTCCGCCGCAGACAGCACAGGTCAAGACGCCCGCTCATGTTGGCAACTGGCGCGCTACGCTTGGCAACGGAGCAAGTGTACGACTTGTCCTGCAGGCCGACGGCTCGTTCAGCTGGTCGGCAACGAACAGGTCCGGCAATGCCAGCACATTTCAGGGAAGCTATACGGTCGGCAATGGATCGCTGACTTTGACTCGTGCCAATGACGGTCAGCGACTGGCAGGCAGCATGACGACCAGCAGCGACAACGCCTTCAGTTTTAAACTGGCGGGCAACAATGCGGCCGGCATTAACTTCACACGAAGTTAAAGTGGAACCTGATCGGAAAAGCCTGCAGCAGAAGTTCCGGAACAATAGATTCAGAGGGACGGATGGGAGTGCAGACTCCTGACCGTCCTTTTTTCTATGACAATAATGTCTTTCAACGGGGTCTGCTTCCGGCAGCAGGCGACTCCCGTCCGTTTGTGCTTCGCATGTGCATACTGGTTCGTTTTCTGTCCACATGCACGGTAGCATGAATTGTTGTTGGGTGCTGTGCCGTCGACCGTGCTGAGAGGCAGGTTGCCGTCCGGCGAATTGACGAGATCAGGCGGTCAACGACGGCGTGACCTTACCGTCACACTCCAACATTTTCTCCTGTCGACAACCTTCCCCCAACACCAGCTCTGCCAAATGACACGTTACCGCGCATTGGGTCCTTTTTGCTCACGCCGTGCAGCAGCCACCGTCGTTTACCTCGGCATCGTCTTTTTCATTTCTCTGCCGGGACAATCGAAGCAGGCTACCGGGCAGACGCCCCGGCGACCGAACATCGTTCTGATTCTTGCGGACGACATGGGGTCCGGCGATGTGCAGGCATTGAATCCGTCGTCAGGGATTGCAACGCCGAATCTGAACAGTTTGGCGGCCGACGGCATGACGTTTACTGATGGACATTCACCGTCGGCCGTCTGCACTCCCACTCGATACGGCCTGCTCACCGGGCGCTACTGCTGGCGCACAAGACTGAAACGCGGTGTTCTTGGCGGCTACAGCGAGCCGTTGCTGGAGACCGGGCGTTCCACCATTGCCAATATGTTGAAGACCAGCGGCTATACGACCGGTGCAGTCGGCAAATGGCATCTTGGAATGGCCCTGCCACTAACGGCTGCCGACGCCGATACGAGCAAATGGGATGGTGATCCTGGCATCGATTTCTCCGGGACTATTAAGGACAGCCCAATTCATCACGGTTTCGATTCGTACTTCGGGGTAACGGGATCTCTGGACATGGCTCCCTATGTCTACGTGCGAAACGATCGGTTCACGATGGAACCATCGATTCAACAGCCGGCCGTCAGCTTTCCACACTTTGTTCGCAAAGGGCCGCGTGCGGCCGATTTCGTGATCGCGGACGTGCTGGACAAACTCACGACGGAAGCAGTCAGTTACATTGCTGATGCATCGAAAAGGGAGGCCCCCTATTTTCTGTACATGCCATTGACCGGCCCCCATAAGCCGGCACAACCGCATGAACGTTTTCGCGGCAGGACCGGACTGAAGGAATACGGCGACTTCGTTGCCCAGGTGGACTGGACGGTCGGTCAGGTGTTAAAGGCGATCGATGCTACGAACGAGGCCGACAACACACTCGTTTTTTATACGTCCGACAATGGCTCCTATATGTATCGCTATGACGACGGCCAGAAGACGGATCATGTTGACGACGTGACTGTGCAGGGGTATCGATCCGAGAATCACCGAGCGAATGGAGTGTTCCGGGGAACCAAGGCCGACGTCTGGGAGGCCGGGCACCGCGTCCCGTTTTTTGTTCGCTGGCCGGGGCATATCAAGCCTGGCACGAAGAATGACGCGGTCGTCTGTCTGACGGACATATATGCGACGTGCGCCGCTGTCGTTGGTGCGAATGTCTCCGACAGCGAAGCCGAAGACAGCATTTCGTTGTTACCAATGTTGCAGGGCAAAACAGCAGACCGGGGGGCTCCCATCATCAATCATTCAATCGGTGGCATGTTTGCCATTCGTGACGGCCAATGGAAACTGATCGCCGGAACCGGTTCCGGCGGCCGACAGGCTCCCAAAGGTAAGCCGTTTCAGAAGCCATATCAGTTGTTTGACCTCGGGATGGACCCGGGCGAAGCCAACAATGTGGCCGCCGAATATCCGGAAGTCGTTATTGGTTTGACTGAGGTACTGGATGTCATTCGCAACGGGGGGCGAACGCCAAAGCCGCGGCAGTAGACTCTGCTGAGAATCGCTCCGTCAATTTCCGTTCACCGTTCACCGTTCACTGTAGCCCAGCACGACCAGAATGCAGGGGCCGCTGTGAATGAGATTGATATCAGCATTCCGACACGCCTTAATCGCGTCGAAGCTCTCTGCTCCCGGCTGCAGCCAGAGGTGTTGAATTCCCAGGCAGATTGCTTCCTCGACAATCTGTTTTGTGACTGCTGATGGTGTAATAATGGACACGGCGTGTGGCTGCGGCCTAACTTCGTTCAACGACGCAACAGCAGCCAGTCCTTCAACCATATCGGAATTCGGATTGACCGGAACTACGTTGTGGCCATGCTGCTGATAACACCGCAGCACTTTGTTGCCATACTTTCGACGGTCTGTCGACGCACCAGCCACGGCGAATAGATCTCCGTGCATGAAGTCGGCGATTTGTGCGTCCAGGTGCATTGTCGGCTGGTGCTTTCTGCGTTGCGCCGTATTGCGCTGACTCGTGGCCGCCAACGCCGCGTTGCAGCCTGAGAAAATGCCACGCCCACGAGCCGGAACGGTGCACGAAAATAAGCAAATTGCTCAAGCCTCTTATAACTTCGGCGACAGATCTCTGTCTCGAAATGCCGGATAGCCGGGCGGATATTTGATGGCCCGGAACATAGTGCCACCGTCCTCCAGAGGTACTCCTCCTGGAACTCGCATTGCGTCAAGTTCTGCTTTTGGAAGGTCTGCCGGGGCCGGTGTGGTCGCCTTCTTTCTTCTTCCTTCAGATCGGGGCGGATTGCGAAACCTTTTTGGGTTGCGATACATCCACACGATTTCTGCATCCCGAGTGACTTCGAGCAGGAGATATTGAGTGCCCGAGCAGATCAGTGTGTTGCCGTTTGGAAGTCGTTGAGCGCCAGAAATGCGAGGCGAAAACAGCTCACCCGGATGTTCGTAGGTCCACTCCACTTCCGCTGGGCCAAATGGCGTCTGTGGCTTACGACGGTACGTTCCATCGTCTTGAAGTGGTAACCTGATCTCGTCGGCCGATGAAAAATCCTGTTCGGAATCCGACAGGCCGTTGTTGAACAGAAGTACGTTGCCAGCTCCCGGTAACCCGTTCGGAATCCAGTGAGCATCGTGCTGGTTGAAGAGCGTGCGGTCATCGACAGTGCCCTGTCGATAGTTTTGGGGATTGCCCCATCGATAAAGCAGATCGCCGCCGTGTCCGCGTTTTCCGCCCGTGTGCCCTCTGGCTTCTTCCGTGGTTGTGCTGTGATCGATGATCCAGAACTCGCTCAGTGTTCTTGAACCAACCATGATCTGGTCAAGTTCTTCGTTGTAGTCGATCGAATTCATGTGAATCCAATCTGCCACCGGCCGCAGCATATGGTTGATGTCGACCAGTTCCGGATGTTCAGCGGGGTTGCCGTGGTTTTCCTTCGACTTGTCCCAGTCCTGGATCAGGTGATCAAGCAGGCTCCATTTCCAGACGATGTCCGCGCCGTTCAGTCCTTTCGGTTTCAGCTCAAAGATGGCTTCCAGCCACAGGACGTCTCCCGTCAGTCGACTCGGATTGCGACCGGCCTTAATGGCAACGTCCCGCCGATACGATTCCCAGACAATACACAGTACGTTGCCGTTAGGCATTGGCTCAATATCGTGGTGGCTCATGCGGTATGCGGAACTGGCTGTGAAATCCCATGTCAGGTTTCCGTCCCAGTCATACTTTTGAATCTGGCCGCCACTTCCAGTGGTTGATGGAAACTGAAAAAAATTCTCAACTTTACCGGCGCGCAACAGACTTCCGTCTTCCAGCAGATAGGAGGCCTGACCTGGCTTGCGGTCGGTCTGCCACGAATGAACGATTTTTCCGGACGTGTCCAGCAGAAAAGAGTTTTCGGTGCTCAGTGGCGAAATCAGGATATAACCAGGACAGACGCCGGCTGTTGTTTTGAAAACGCCCAGTTCCCTGGTCTTCGGCTCCTGCCCCGACCCGACCATTGCACACAGCAACACGGCAATGAGAGTACTAACCTGGCAGCTGGAAGGCAGACGCATCAACGGCTCCTTTGGCAAGACGACGGCCGTGACATTCTGTCGACAGCAGCAACAAATGTCGAGTCGTCAGCGTCAACATGGGGTGTGTGACCGTCCTGGGCAACTGACGGCCGGCGCTCAGGCTGATGTCAGCCGGTCACAACAACGATCCCGCCCTGACTGATGACACAGCAACCACTAACGGTCGATCTCACCCATCACGATGTCGAGTGACCCAACAACGGAGGGAACGTCCGCCAGAGGGACGCCTTCGCACAGCTGATCCGTGATCGACAGATTGCAGAAGCAGGAGCTTTTGGCCCGAACACGCAGAGGTTCGGCCGTGCCGTTGCCGACAACGTAAAAACCCATCTGACCACGAGGAGCTTCCGTTTCCAGGTAAACCTCGTCCTTTGGCAGTTTTGTGTTGAACTTGAATGGTTCGCGATGAGAGCCTTCGGCGGCAAGGTACTTTGGGACCGACTGTCGAACCAGGCGAATGGCCTGCATGACTTCCATCATGCGGACGTAAAAACGGCACCAGTTGTCACCAAGCTCCACTTCACGCGGAGCTTCTGCGAACTCTGCCACCGGAATTTCGAAGTCGTATCCCTCGTACATGCGAGTGTAGATCGCTTCTCCATCCCGACGCAGGTCATAGTCCACTCCGCTACCCCGAAGCACGGGCCCCGTGCAGCCGTAGCTGATGGCTGCTTCTCTGGTCAGGATACCGATGCCCGCCGTCCGCTTGATGAAGATTGCGTTACGAGTAAGCAGCGTGTGATACTCTTTGATGCGTTTTTCAAGCCAGCACAGGAACATTTCGACAACGTCAAAGAATGGTGCTCGCTGTCCCTTGTCCATCAGCAGCAATGCAGACAACCCGTCCGGGATTTCGATTTCTTCCGGCAGATCGTGAGTCGCTCCTCCGATGGTCAGGTAACTGCATGTCAGGCGCGCACCGCAGACCTCTTCAAAGAAATCCAGAACGATCTCGCGTTCACGGAATGCGTACAGGAAGGGGCTGAATGTGCCCAGGTCCAGGCCGTAAGCGCCCATCCCAACCAGATGGCTGGCGATGCGACCGAGTTCTGCGATGAACACTCGCAGGTGCTTCGCTTTCTCGTTGACCTCCATGCCGATCATCTTTTCCACCGTCAGCGCGAACCCGAGGTTCATGTTCATGGCGGCCAGATAATCCATACGGTCCGTGTACGGAATCCACTGCGGCGTGTTCAGATTCTCGCCAATCTTTTCCGCGGACCGATGGAGGTATCCGATGTGCGGCGTGCATTCATGAACGATTTCGCCGTCAGTTCTCAACAGCAGACGCAACACACCGTGAGTACTGGGGTGTTGCGGGCCCATGTTGACGAGCATTTCGTCAGTCTGGACATCAAACTCGACAATTCGAGGATCCTGGGTTTGCATGCTCATGATTTACCGTCCTCGAACGCCGTGATATTCCAGTGGGAAGTCGTAGTCTTTTCGAAGGGCGTGGCCTTCCCAGTCTTCCGGGCACAGAATGCGTCGGAGGTTGGGATGATCCTGAAAATGGATACCGACAAGGTCATAGGCTTCGCGTTCGTGCCAATCGGCAATGCCCCACACACTGCTGACCGAGGGGATTTCGGGCAACCGGCCTGTTTCGTCATTCTTCCAGCGAGGAAGAACGACTTTCAGTTTCAATCGGTGCTTCAGTTCGATGCTGGACAGCTGGTAGACAACTTCGACGTGCGGCTCGTGACCGAACTTTGCGGCCTTCTTCTCATCCGGTTCCAGATAGTCGCAACCGCACAGGTCGTTCAGATGATTGAAACGCAATCGTTCGTCGTCTCTCAGGAACGTGCCGACTTCGACGATCGAATCCGGGCTCACCTGAATCCACGGATCAGTTGCGTCAAAGGGAGCATCGCCGACGGCCGAGGCACCGAAGGTCTCCCGCAGGAGAGAATGGATTTCCTGAATGTCCATGGAACGGTTTCCACTGAGAATGCAAAGCGTGTGTTGATTATTAGCTGCGGTGATTTGTGAAAACGTGTTGCAGATGATTCAAGACAGGATCAGCGCCGGGCCCGCCTGGTCAAACGTGCATCAGCTCGCTGCAGCAGTGCTGAATCATATTACGCCGTTGTGGTCACTGACGAAGTACTGTTGTGTGATGGAACGGTCTGGTCGGCCGCCTGCTTCGACTTCTGAGTCAGAGCGCGGATCCAATCGAGATCGCCTCGTTTCCAGACATAGGCGAATCCGACCAGCAGGACCACAAAAAAGACCAGCAGGTCAAAGAAGCCGGTGACCGCAAGCAGCTGAGCATCGGTTGCAGAAATCGTTTCGCTGATCGCAGGGTTCTGATCCAGCAGGCGTGCACTCAGCACTTCGCGGGCGCCGTCGTCAAGTCGAGTGTCCGCCAGCTGGGTGGCACTTCCGTAGATGGCGGCCCATGGAAAGAAGAAGGCTACTTCCACGTCAAAGACGATAAACAGCAGAGCGACCACATAGAACCGCAGGTCGAACTGAATATAGCTGGAACCGATAGCCGGTTCGCCACATTCGTAGATCGCATCTTTTTCAGGTGTCGGCAGTTTGGGGCGTACAAGACGACCGATGATCATCGGCAGTGCAAGTAACACGCAGACTGATCCGCCGAACAACAAAAGATGACCTACCAGGTTTGTCATTTCACAATCTCCGTCTTCGACGGTTCATTCGAGCTAACGCTCGGAAGTGCAGATGTCAGTTCGCACTGAAGACTCACTGCGATTCGTTTCTGAGCCCTCAGTTGCAGCCCGGTGTTTTCAAAATCGGACCGCGGCTCGGAACCAGATCACACCTCCGCAAATTCGAAGGGACTCTCTTCACCCTTCTGCCACACTGGTTCGTGTAGCACTTTCGACTCAGAAACAGCCGTTGGATTCAGAGTCGCTTTACCCCAGGAAATCTGCAGAGGCAGTTTTGCGTAGTCGACTATGCAACCATCGCGACTGTAACAACTCAGGTCGTGATTGGAGCCCATGAAGATGCAGTCCACCGGGCATGGCTCCACACACAGAGCGCAGAACATGCACTTCGTATAATCGATGGCATAGCCGGACAGGCGAAAACCCTTGCCAACGGGGCTCTTTTCTTTTTCGATATAGATACAGTCGACCGGACAGGCCTGAGCACACTTTTCACAACTGATACATGTTGTCAGATCAAAGCGGTGGAACCCACGATATCGAGGCTTAACCTTAAGCGGCTCTTCCGGATAGGCGTAAGTATCGGCAAAGGTTCGTCGTTTGTGCTGGTACGTCTTCAGCATCGTGATCATCGTCACGTACATACCATGCAGGACTGTGGTCACTGCCATCCAGACGTTTCGAAACCACATGAACATGTTCGAAGTCTCTTGAAATTCGGCTTGCTAGTGGATGAGTCGGGACACAGAAACACGCCGGAAAAACGGGCGTTTACGCGGCCAGCGATTATAGGTGGCCCCAATACCGACGCAAGCGGCGACGGTCTGCCTCCCAGCTTTGAGAAGCAAAAATTCAACGCGCTCGGGCATTGCAATATGCCAGGTTCCGCGTTGGTGATGGGCGTTCTGGAGGAGCAGGATAGCTGCCGATGAATGGTCAGGTCTCCGGCAGGGGAAATATCATGCTGACCGCAACCTGTCGACTGCGGAATCTGACTGTGCATCGACAGTTCCGGGTCTGAAGTCAAATGAACGGTCGAGGCTGGCTATTTCAGCAGATATCGATTTGCAATCGTAATTCCGGAGAGCATTGCACCCACAATGCCCAGGAACCCCTGATCGGTTCCACAGAGGTATAGATTTCTGACAGGTGTCTGGCCGTTCACGAATTTCTCAGGGGCGCCGTAGACGCAGCCGTTCAGATGCCCGGTGAATCGGCGAATCGTGCGTGGGCTGAACACGTCGGTGTCGATTACATGGCTGCGGAAGTCAGGAACGTGATTCAAGGCGCTTTCGATGATCCGATCGTTCCACTCCATCTTTCGCTGCTGGTATTCTTCTTCGGGCAGGTCGATCCAGTAGTCCGGTTCTGCCAGTGCGGTGATCCGCATCCGCCCGTCTTCCAGTGGCCGCGAATAGTCAAAATTGTTTGGCGAACAGATGATGCCGCTGCGCAGATCCACCGGTTCGTCCGGGCGTTCGTAGTGAAACGAATCTGCGTCGTTGTAGAAGACAATGGTGTCATTGTGCCCCAGCGATGCGGGCTCGCAATCCAGCACGGAGATCGATTCCACGAATGAAATGTCGCCGGCTTTCGGTTTGATCGTCGGTCGTGACGGGTCCACCATTCTCATTGTTTCCGCGGCACCAGCGGACGACAGCACGTTGTCTGCCGTAATTTCAGTACCGTCGTCCAGAACAACGGCATTCGCCTTGCCGTTCCGCTGAACAATCTCACTGACGCCCGTCCGCAGCTTCAGGTGTCCGCCCAAAGCCTTAAAGTGGCGGACGAGTTTCTTCAGAATCAGTCGGATGCCGTCGAATGGTCGTCCAAATCCTTCGTGGAAGATACTCTTGAACATGATCACGAACTGGCTGAAGTCCATGTCACGAGGCGTTGCACTGCCGTAAAACATCAGAGGGCAGAAGAGCATGTCAATCAGCAGCGGGTCGCTGATGTGTTCGGACAGCACCTGTCGAGCTGACGTGGAATGCCGCTGATCAAGGTTCAGCGCGTCGTGGTCAGCGATTGTACGCACCAGTCTCCTGAAACCGTCGATCTGCCTTGGGAACGCCATCGCCACCTGCTCCATGAAGTAGGCAAAGTCGTTCGTGAATCGCAAAGTGCAATCGGGAAAAGCGATGGACGAATGGAGCTGCGGACGCAGATCAAAATCCTCCCACTTCATGCGCAGCTGTCGCAGCAGTTTGCTGAGTGGCCCACCCTTACTTCCAGGTTCTGCGTAATTGGTGACCGCGTGCAGCCCCACGTCGTAGTTTCGCTTGCGTAGTCGATAAAACGAGTTCAGGCCGCCGATCGTCGTGTGGCGTTCCAGGATGCAGACGTTCTTTTCAAAATACGCCAGCCGAACACCCGCTGACAGCCCGGACATCCCGGCGCCGATAATCACAGTATCGTAATGCACGGTAGACTTCTCCCGGTGCGGGACGTGTTCGACGGTTTACTCGAGTCAATACTCGGAAGCTGTGAGGTCCACTCTCGTGAGTGGTGAACCGACTCAGGGACAACAATCAGCCAGCCACCGGGACATCTTTCAGCTTCGGCGTCAGGTACTCGACCGTTGACTGCATGGTGTTCAGGTTCTGATAGTCTTCTTCCGGAATCTGAACTCGATACCCTTTGCGCAGTTCCATCACGATGTCCAGGAAATCCATGCTGTCAAGTTCCATCTGCTCACGGAACGCGACTGCGTCATCCAGGTTGGACAGATCTTCATCGGGGGCGATTCGCTCCAGAATCTCCAGAACGGCCTGTCTGATCTCCACACCCGTCATCAAATATCCCCTTGCACTCGTAGTTTCCGCAGTGTGAAACTTTCGTTTCCTCTTTTGGCGGTCATTCGTCGCCGCCATCAAGCGTTGGATTTGCGGGCTGAACCACGCAAAACGCAGCGTTCAGGATTCGTATTTCCTTACGATCACGACCGAGTTGATACCCAGCATCCCGAACGAATTATTCAATATACAGTTCACTTCGCCCAGATTTCGCGGTTCATTCGCTACTAAGTTAGGCAAAGTGCATCTTGAGTCCGGATTCTCAAGATTGATTGTAGCGTGGGCAATACCGTCGTCAAATGACGGCAGGTTACCCAGCAGTTCCAGCGCTCCGGCCGCTCCCATGGCGTGGCCGATAAAGCTCTTCGTGTTGTTGATCGCCGCCTCTGTGCCGTCAAAGACGGCCTTAAGGGCTTTGGCTTCTTCTATATCGCCCTGCTCAGTGGCTGTTGCGTGGCTGCTGACAATGTCAACGTCATTGGCGCCGATTCCGGCTCGCGACAGGGCCAGGCGAACACATTCTGCCTGCCGAGTCGAATTTGGCAGCACGAAGTCAGAAGCATCGGAATTCATCGCATGCCCAATGATTTCAGCGTAAATCTTCGCGCCACGAGCCAACGCATCCGACAACCGCTCAACTGTGCAGATGCCGCCACCTTCCGCGACGACAATTCCGTTGCGCTGCGTGTCAAAGGGGCGACACGCCTTTGTGGGATCCTCGTGAGTCGCCAGGGCACCTTGACTCTGAAAACTGGCGAAGATGCCGAACGTGTGAATGCTCTCCGATACACCTCCGGCGATCGCGACGTCACATTCGCCCAGACGCAGCATCTGCAGCGCCTGGATGAAGCCGGCATTCCCCGCAGCACATGCGGCACCGATGGTTAAGTGAGGCCCCGTGACACCGAGACTCAGCGTTACTTCCCCCGCCGGATTGTTCGCAACCGTGCGTGGGTTGTGGTGGTGCGACCAGACCTTGGTGTCATAGCCGAACTGGGAGATTTCGTAGATTTCGTTTTCTGTTTCGACGTTGCCGTGCTCGGTAATACCCAGGTAAACGCCAACGCGGCTTTTCTCGACGGAGTTCCAGTCAAGGCCGGAATCGACGATGGCTTCGTTTGAGCAGTAGACGGCGATCGAACCGGCGCGAGTTCCCCGCCGTACTTCCTTACGCTTCTGATAGCGCAGTTCGTCAAAGTTACAGACGCCAGCCAGCACCGGCGGCATGTACCGCGTTTCGTAATCCACCACACCGGATTTTCCGTCCAGCAGATTCTGGCGAAACTCGGCCAGGTTGTTGCCGTTCGGGGACGCCAGTCCGATTCCGGTGATGACAATGCGATCGTCGAGGGCCAACGTTTTTTCTTCCAAAGGAGGTCTGCCGCAGAAGGCTGAGCAGAGTACCGGGACATTTGCCTACTGACAAGTGCCCAACGCCCTATAAAACCAGTATTTTCCAGCCTGAAACGTTCCGTTCAGAGTCTACCAGGAAGACGAGAATCGTTTCGCAGGCATCTTTGCGGCAACTCCGGAAGCGGACCCTTCGGTTCCGGGTGGCGGCTCAAATACACCGACGAAAATGGCCGGAATTCGTCCGCGACCATGTCGCACTATGCGTCTACGTCGTCAGCGAAACTGGCTTCTTCCATGATCACCTTGTAGCGTTCGGAGGCTTCCTTACCGAGTAATTGATGAAATGTCTGGTCGGCCTCCAGCTGACTTTCGATATCGACTCGCAGCAGAACACGTGCGTGGGGGTTAAGAGTCGTGTCTCGCAATTGAGTTGCGTTCATTCCGCCCAGTCCCTTGAAACGCAGGACGGTGGGATTTCGGTTGTCCGGCAGCGATGCCAGAATCTCTTCTTTCTCTGCGTCTGTCTGAGCGTACTGAGTCGTCTTTCCCACTTCGATGCGAAACAGCGGCGGCTGCGCAATGAACAGATTTCCCTGGCGGATCAGTTCTGTCATGTGGCGAAAGAAGAATGTCAGTAACAGGGTGGAAATGTGGTAGCCATCGCTGTCTGCATCCATCAACAGAATGACCCGGCCATAACGCAGACGATGAATATCGAAGTTCGGTCCGATACCAGTGCCAAGTGTTTCCACCAGGTCGTTGATTTCCTGGTTCTTCATGATTTTGGGTAAAGCCAGTGACTCCGTATTCAGTATTTTTCCTCTAAGTGGCAACACTGCCTGCGTGGCAGAGTTGCGTCCCATGACTGCTGTTCCGCCCGCCGAGTCGCCTTCCACAATGAACAGTTCTGTTTCGTCCGAGTTCTTGTTCTGGCAGTCAACAAGTTTACCCGGCAGGTTCGTCTTTCGTGCGACCGACTTGCGTTTGACTTCTTTGATGGCGTCACGGCTGGCCAGCCTGGCGCGCGCTGCCAGCACAATGCGTCCCAGAATTGCGTCTGCGAGCGACGGATTGTTGTTCAGCCAGTTCTCAACGGCCGGTCGCACGATGCCATCAACATGAGACGCCATTTCGGGATTATTCAGGCGTTCCTTGGTCTGCCCCTGAAACATGGGATCGCCATGAAACACCGACAGAATAGCGATGACCCCTTCGCGGATGTCGTCAGCAGCAACGGTGACTCCGCGAGGCTTGAAACTGTGGACGTCGATGTAGTTTCGAACTGCTTTGGTCAGGCCGGACTTCAGGCCGTTTTCATGAGTACCGCCGGCGTGCGTACGAATGCCATTGACGTAGCTGCGAATGTGCTCGTCGGTGGATTCGGTCCATTTCAAAACCACTTCAACACGAGCGACTTTGTCGTCCCTGTCGGCGGAAAAAAGTTGATCGTGAACCGTCTTTTTGCCACTGTCTTCAATGACCTTTTCGATGTAGGCTCTGATTCCGTCCTGATGGCAGAGTTCGTGCGTTTCGCCCTTTAGTTCATCTTTAAAGACGATCGACAGTCCGCCGTGAATGTACGACACGTCTTCCAGGTGCTGGCGAATCGTCTCTGAATTGAACTGCGTCCGCCGAAAGATAGTGTCGTCCGGCCGAAAGAAAATGGCCGTCCCATGTCCGCGAAACGGTTTCACTTTTCTTACCTTCGCGGTCGGTTTTCCTCGCCGGTATTCCTGCATCCACTCGTGACCGTCGCGGCGCACTGTCGCCACCAGTTTTGACGACAGTGCATTGACGACAGACGAACCGACTCCGTGCAGACCGCCACTGCGAGCGTAGTTCTTGTCGCTGAACTTACCCCCGGCGTGCAAAGTTGTCAGGATGACCTCCAACGATGACTTCTTCAGCTTCGGGTGTTTGTCGACCGGGATACCGCGTCCATCATCACTAACTGTGCAGCTGCTGCCGTCCTTGTGCAGAGTGATGACAATCTGCCTGCATTCACCGGCCAGGAACTCATCAACAGAGTTGTCCACGACTTCCCACAGAAGATGATGCAACCCACGTGAATCGACACCACCGATGTACATCGACGGCCGTTTTCGTACAGGCTCAAGGCCTTCCAGGACCTCAATGTCGCTGGCTGTGTAAGTTGATTTTGTTGGTGTGCTCATCGGCAGGACGTCAGTCCTCCTCCATTTCTGACCAGTCCACTAACTGGATTTCAGGCTGAATCACTTTGTCAAAGCTGGAACGCTTGGTCGTCATGACTCCTCGACCGCCCCGTGACGTGATCTGATACTTCTGCTGACCGAATACCATTTCCTTGTCATTACTGGTGACAACCCGCAGGCAGTCGCTCGGCCGTGCCAGCTGAACGACGCCCAGAAGTCGATCATCCGCGTCCAGTTTGATGCCACGAACCCCTTTACCGGCATTCGTCAACATCGGCACTTCATCCAGCGAGAAGTGCAGAACGCGAGCGTCGGCTGATGCAAAAAATACGGTTTCCGCCTCTTCGATCAGCTGACAATACACCACCTCGTCACCTTTCCGCAGCCGACAATATTTGCGCCCGGCTTTTGTACTGGGCGTACGGAAGCCGTGGTAGGGGATTGTCAGTACCTGTCCCCGTTTCGTTGCTACCAACAGCAGGGGCCCCCATTCCCTGGAATTATCGTCGACCGCCTCAACGAATCGCGGGTCTGTCGTGAGGACCGCAGCGATGGAGGCTCCGTCACTGAGTTTGGCGTGCTTGGCGAACGGTTCACCGTATCCGGAGGAAACGGGCAGCTGGTCGATCGGAACGGTGAACGCGACGCCGTCCGAACTGAAAAACACCGCGTTATCAAGAGTGCTGCCGGGAATCACATTCAACACACTGTCCCCGTCGCGGACGCGCGTCTTGGAAACGCTTGCCAGACTGTTGACTCGTTTGACCCACCCGTCCGACGTTACGACAACGTTGGTATTCTCCTTGATGATGTATGCCGATGCATCAAACTCAGTAATCTCGTCACTGGAACCAAATTCGCTGCGGCGTTTATTGCCGAATTCTGCGGCCAGTGCTTCGAGTTCCGTGCGGATCAGCTTCCACATCTGCGTCTTTGACTTTAACAGCTTCTGGATACGAGCAGCTTCCGCTCTTTTTTCCTTCAACTCCTTACGAATGTGTTCGATTTCCAACTGCGAAATACGGTACAGCGCCAACTCCAGAACAGCGTCCGTCTGAATCTCATCCAGTGGAAACTTCTTCATCAGCTTTGCAGCGGCATCTTTCTTTCCACTACTCGCACGAATAATCTTCAGCGCCAGGCTAAGCCCGTCAAAGATGATCGCAAAACCTTCCAGTATGTGGATTCGTTTGCGCAGCTGCTCCAGTTGATATTCAAGACGTCGACGGACGGTTTCGTACCGGAAGTCGAGAAAGTGCTGCAACAATTCCTTCAGACTCAGCACGCGCGGTACCGTTGCCCCGTGTTCGTCGGGCACCAGTGCGGTAGCGTTGAAGCTGAAATTCTGTTCCAGAGACGTGTGTCGGAACAGGTAGGCCACGACGGCCTCCGCGTCAGCACCGGACTTCAGTTCCAGCACAATCCGCAACCCGTTTGCCTCGTTCGTTTCGTCGATGACGTTGGCCAACTGAGGAATCTTGCGAGCTTCAATCAGTTCACCAATTTCCGTCAGCAGCGGTCCCGTTGAAACTGTGTACGGGACGGAGAATATGATCAGTCGATCTCTAAGCTCCTTCCTGCCTTTCCTGTCGAATCGCCACTCGCCGCGCGTCTTGATCGAGCCACGACCGGTTTCGTACGCCTTTCGCAGGTCCACGCGGTCGGTCACGATTCGGCCGCCCAGCGGAAAGTCGGGCCCCTTGACATACTTCATCAATTGAGCGACTGTGGCGTCGGGATGCTGAATCAGGTGCACGCACGCTTTTGTTACTTCGTTCAGGTTGTGCGGCGGCATGCTGGTCGCCATGCCCACGGCGATTCCCTGAGTTCCGTTCACCAGCAGTGCCGGGTAGCGGGCCGGCAATACGACTGGTTCTTCGTCGGCAGCATCGTACGTCGGACGCATCTCCACTGTACGGTACCGTAGCTCGTTCATTAACTGCTCGGCCAAGGCCGATAGCTTCGCTTCCGTGTATCGCGCTGCCGCGGCCCGCAGCCCCATGATGGAACCGAAGTTTCCCTGGCCGATCACCAGTGGGTATCGCAGAGTAAAGTCCTGTGCCAGTCGAACCAGTGCATCGTAAACAGCTGTGTCGCCATGTGGGTGAAATGACCCAGTCGTGTCACCACAGATCTTGGCACACTTTCGGGTCTTGCTGTCTGCCGTCAGCCTTAAGCGATTGTACATCACGTACAGAATTCGCCGTTGTACCGGTTTCAACCCATCGCGAACGTCCGGCAACGCGCGAGAGGTGATGACGGACAGAGCGTAATTCAGATAGCGTCGGCGTGTTTCGCCGCTGATCGGTACGTATTGAACGTTTCCGGCCGCTTCCAGCTCATCCGTCTTGGAAAACAGATTGGGTTCGTTCTTTCTGGAGGACTTTCTGCGAGCCAACTGAGCATCCTTTTCCAGCGGTCGGGACTTCTTCCAACCAACGTAACATATCGACTAAGAAAATGTTGGTTGCCGAAAACGGAACCGTAGTCTTCGTCATACGGCCCGGGCGGCAATGGTCAACAGGATCGGCGGCTGGCCCTTGGAATTTCAATGGATTTGCTGAACGCTCGTCACAACAAGTGTTCTGTCCGCCCAGGTCGGAAATCCAGTCCTGGATCTCCCTGTAACCGCCAAACCGGCATTCTAGAGACTCTGAGTCAATCGCAAAGCGCGAGCGGGCACAGTTATGCCTGAAAAGGCAGGAAGATTGGGAAGACTTTTTCGGTTCTCCCATATGCAACGATAGTGCACCAGAAACTAACCGTATCGTGTGTATCAAGGACACTGATTGATTCATCCCTATGACCAGCAGAAGCCGAACTCTACGACAGAGGACAGTTTGGACCTCACCGGCAATTGTTTGAGAATCTCAGACAGGTGCGGCAAAGGACCCCAAACTAATTTTTTTGGATTCGCGGTTCCATCACTTCCCGTGTCACATTGACCGGGCACGCAGGATAGCTGGAAGAACGGATTCTTCTAAAGCCATGGAGGAGAAGCAATGCTTCGCAAGGGATTGATGACTCTCATGATCACGGTCATGAGCGTCGGGAGCCTTCTGGCCGAAGACGGTCAGCAACAGAACGTACTGATGGATTGGCTGCGAGGTCCGTCAATCGGACGTCCGGACACGCGACAGTCGCAACCAGGAACACGGAGCGGCATACGGCACGCTGTCGTCGAGGATGCTGCTCGGCAGGTTCCGGAAATTCGACAGATGAGCGCTCAGCCGCCGACGCAGCAGTTGGAACCGGCCGAAGCCCCGCCTCAGCCACTTCCCATTCAGTACGCTCCCGTGCTGCCGAATGAAGCGGCGGTGAGTGGTCCGCAGTACTTTAGTGCCGCGAACTCTCAGGGCAATGTGCTGCCCGTCCACCCCGGAGCAAACTGGCAGCAGTACTCACCGCCACAGCCGGTGTCTCAAACTTCCGCTGGACCGTACTCCTTTGCATCGTCGCCACGACATGCCGCCCCAGCCGGACCTGTCAGCATGAGCTCCGCCGGTGGAGTTGCGGGCAGCCCCGGCCCGTCCAGTGCCGCACTGTACCCGGCACCGAGGCCGGGGATTCCACAACAGGTCGGCGGAACGGCAATCGTACATCAGGCGTTTCATCCACACGAAATGCTTTATCCGCACCGCTACAAGGCGATGTATGGGCCTTATTATTACAAAGTGAACGGCAAATGGATGGTCACACCATTCGGAGTCTGGTCCAAAGAAAACTGGAAGCTGCAGGGCACGACGGTGGACGTGAAATACAAGTCGCACATCAGCCCGTTCTCGATGTTCAGCAGACCTGTGATTCGCTGATCGCTGTCTCACTTCTGAATAAGGTGGCCGATGGCCACAGTCAATAGTGTCGCCCTGAGCGATGGGGATCTCTCCATGAGACGCCGCATCGCGAGGATATTCGCCTGGCTCAGGCGACTGGTAAACGCATGCTGTCAAACGATGAAAGTCCGGACAGCAGGATGAGGACGACGGCGATCTGTTCGCATCGTCAGGTCAATAACTTTTGAAACGCGGGAATTGGGTGGCACACGGCATCCCCCGGAAAATTAATTTCAGCAAGTGGAATGAACACGTGCAGATGCGCGTTTCCCTCTGCGAAAGGTTCTATGATGCGACCACGAAACTCAACATCGAGATGGTTCGCTGCCGCGATTTGCGTGCTGGCAACGTCTGGCTTTGTCGCTGCCGAGGAGGGTGTTGTCCGCATCTCCGCCACAAACGGTACTGCCGGCGTGGTGCAGATGCACGCTCCTGCCGGAGGCACGGTACAGTATGCGGCGTCGCACAGTGCGACGGCGTCCAACAATTATTGCTACGTAGACGCCACGTCAGCGCAACTGGCGTTCAGCGGCTACCACCCACAAATGAATTACGGGCAGTTTGGCGCGGCCGCGAATCCATATCAGAACGCAGCCTGGTCTCAGGACGCGGGCTCCAGTGCTGCTGCAATTCAGTTCGCTGGATTCACGTCGGGACAATGTGCCGCGGGCGGATGCACCCCGCAGTCGGCCTGTGACGTCTGTCCCGATTGTTGTGCTCCCTCAGGATCCTGTCAACAGGGGTGTGATGCCACAGGCGGTAACATCTGCGGCGGGGGGTGCGACAACAATGGCTGCTACGGAACGGGATATCAACGACGTGTGACTCGCCTGTTTGCCGGTGCCGTCCCGCAGAATTGCTGTAACAACCAATCCTGGGCGAAACGATGGTGGCGTGGCCAATACCTGAACTATCACGGAAGAAACCAGTGGCTGGCTAACCATCTGTTCGGATGGATGGTTCCATCCGGCTGCTGTGGCCAGGGTTGTCCACCGTGTGGAAAGTACCAGGTTACCTATGCTGACGATCCAGGCTATGCGGATCAACGAGACAACGGCCAGGCATATGGCGTTCAGGGATATGGCGTGCCACTTTCGGTACCGCTGGCGCCTACAGTTCGACAGTCCTACAATTATAGCTGGGGAACACCGTCAAGTCGGATCACACCGCTGGGATCTTACACACCACAGACGTCGGTTCGACCGTTGTATCACCAAACCTGGTAATTTACAGATCGCACGGACCTCACGACTGCCAGCTGTGCCGGTCACAGCTTCAGCCGGGAAGCGATCTCCACACTCAACCTGCAGTTTGTCACCCGCAATAAACTGTTCGCGCTGCTGCACAATGTGCCCATGGCAGCGGGGCGAAGGAGATGGAACTCATGCAACACTCATTTCGATACCTGTTTCTGACAGGCGCAACTCTGCTGACCGCAACAGCGTCGGCGGCCCAGATCCAGCACGTCGGCTTCCAGAACTGTACGGATGCCTGCGTCACCGTTGGGGGCAACAACAGTTGCGGAAACGCCCGTTGCTGCCAGGGCGACTACTGCGACAGCGGACGTCGTTGTACCCTGAAGTCCAGACATGAGGACTTCTGTCTGGATTGGTGCGGTCGCTGCGGTCCGGTCGGTCGCGCGGCACATCAGGGTTGTCCAACGGCTCAAAAAATCTGCTGGTGCTGCAAGACCAAGGCTTCCTGTGACTCAGGCTGGGCTCCTCCCGCACGACTTCCTGTCAACAGAACAGGTGGTTGGTATCAAAGCTACTGGCCAAACAAGTGGTACGGTAATCCCGGTGGAGGTTTTGTCGGCGG
Source organism: Fuerstiella sp. (assembly GCA_024230215.1). Taxonomy (GTDB): domain Bacteria; phylum Planctomycetota; class Planctomycetia; order Planctomycetales; family Planctomycetaceae; genus Fuerstiella. Next base: position 79,065 of record JAAERP010000449.1, read on the forward strand.
TGCACCAATGGTGTATCAACCGACCGATACAACTCAACTGGGCTACAGCTACAATCGTGTTCCTACATGGCGTCCGAATCCCGGCATGATCCCACGCGTCCCAAGTCCCTCGAACTTTCACGCTCGTATGTGCCCGGGCCAGAGTGGATGCCTGACCGGAATGACCCGAACACCGATTATTCACACTGGCGGGAGCAACTGCCCAACCTGCAATCCCGGCTATGTAAATACAGCCACACAACGCCGGAGTCCACAGGCAACTCAGGTGGCTCAGCCGCAACAGCCCAAAACGACACCATCTCGATTGACGGCTGCTCAGGAAATCGTGCCAGCTCAGCCAATCACCGTGCCGGAATCCTATACAACTCATGCCATCCCGACGGCAGAGCAATCGACAGCTTCGTCCGCCGATAACTCGGTCCGTCCGGTCAGCAACACCACTACAAAGAAGGCTGCTTCTGCGGGTCCCAGCCGACCGGGAAAGCGGGTCAACAGGAATTCCGGATCAACACGCCGGCAAGCGAAAAAAACGTCTGGTGGCTGGTTTGGTCTGCCATCGCTGCGAGAAGTCAGGTTTTAGCGGCGCAAACGAAATCGCCGGTCTCCGGTGTATGATCTCCCGAGTAGTGTGGTGCAAGCACACTGCTTATCCTGTCAGCCCGAATGTGAATTTTCACATTCGGGCTGTTTTCGTTTTCCGCGTTTCGATCATCACCGGTGGTGTTGTGCGCCAGATCTGCGTGGGAATCTTAATGCAGCAGGTTGAACATCCTACGCATTCGGCACCAACATGAAGCCTGTACAGAAAGCATCTGTGTCCAGGTGTTCTCCGGGCAGTGATGCACCGCATTCCAGTCTGACCACACAGTTTTGAATTGAGTACTCGTAGTGGTTGTGCGATTGATCCAGACTACCACGTTTGACTGAGTTAGCACGCCCCGGGGATGAATCTGTTCAGGGCCGTCGCAAACTCCTGGGCCACTCGTTGCCCGGCAGAACGTTCCCTGTTATAAGTTCCGGCCGTAAGCGTCTGTCATACCAGTACAAGGCGCAATGCGTGTTAAGGAATAAATGTCAATGGCCATGAAAAAGGTTAGGAGAAAGAAAGTGAGCGACGCAGAAAAGACAGAAGACAACGCGGCAGATGCTGCTCCAGACGCACCGGAAGCAGCAGCCCAACAGACGCAGGAAGTCGTTGTTAACGACCAATCCGCAAACGCAGGGTACGCCAACTTCTGTCGAGTCTCCAGTACTCCGGAAGAACTGATTCTGGATCTTGGTCTGAACCCGACGCCATACGCAACGGGCAAAGTCGATGTCGATGTGACGCAGCGCATCATTCTCAATCACTACACCGCCAAACGATTGTGGAGTGCATTGTCGATGGCTCTGCAAAGGCACGAACAGGCGTTTGGCGTTCTGGAAACAGACGTTCGAAAACGCGTCAAGACTCCTCCCGTGGACGCCCCGGCGTCATAGGTTGCGGCAATCAATCAGTCAGAATAGTGGGGCGAAGCAGTTGAACTGCTTCGCCTTTTTTCTTTAAAGCCGTTTACGAAATGACGGAACCGGTTCTGGCTCGGGGGGGCAGCCGTTCTGCTAATGGCGGCGTACTATACGTGTCCGATCGAGGATTCACCGCAGTTCCTGCCGAGAGTGGTTCTGTTCGAATCGTCACTGCGCTCCACAATGGATGTTGTCCACAGGCATCATTTGGTGCTGTTGAACAACGATGTGATTCCACGTTTTGGCTGCTAAACCACTGGATTCACTGGTTGAACGAAAAAGCGTACGGATTGGCACCTGGTTTGTAAATAAGAGTCCTGACACAAATTGACAGGTGCTTGAAACGTTCGTCATGCTGACGGCGCGAATACCTGATAGTGTGAGGTTTCTCATGGACTCTTCTGAGTTTCTGGTGATGTGCAGCGGGCAGCCCGGTTTTCTTCGCAGTGTGGGCGCTCAATTGGCCGGCAAGTGCCGCCTGTTGGAATGCTACTCCCTGACTGAGGCTGCACAGATGGTGCAGCTGCATCGTCCGACAGTCGTGCTCATCGACCTGCGACGGGCTGCGTCTCAGCAGTTCGACCGCTCGTGGGCAATGGCTCACAATTCGCAAACTACGTTTCTGGTCGTCGTCACCAGTCTGAGTGAGCTGGATCAGACGCAGATTCCCGCAGAGATCGCTGAACGGGTTGTGCACGTTGAAGTCGACGCCACAACCGGTGATTTGGCTCATGTCGTTGTGGCCACGGAAGAGCTGCTGGCGGGGCAGGGACGGGACCTGGCTCTCGCTGTTCACGAACAGGGCAGCGCCGTGGCAGCAGTGCCGGCGCAGGGCGAGGGGACGTTCGTTGCTGCGGCCACGACTCGGAGTCCATCAGGCATGACGGAAGACACTGGTGTGCCGGTCGCACCTTCGACGCACAATCGAATCGCGGACATTCCGATAAACGGCGACACTTCCGGCAGCAGTCTGACAACCATTGCTGATCGTTACCGAACTCGCACGCCGAATCTGCGGCAGATGCTTGAGCGTCTGGAAGTCGCTGCCAAGCACGACGTTACGATTCTACTGATTGGCGAAACCGGTGTCGGCAAAACGCACCTCGCAAAACTGATACACGAAAGCTCAGATCGGCGAGACGAACCGCTGTTGACCGTTCCCTGTGGTGCTCTGCCCGGCGACCTGATCGAAAGCGAACTTTTTGGTCACGTCAAAGGAGCGTTCACAAGTGCACACGCCGGCAAGGATGGAAAATTTCTGGCGGCCGGTCGAGGCACGATTCTGCTGGACGAAATTGATGTGCTGACGCCGGAACAGCAGGTTAAGCTGTTGCGAGTAATCGAAAAAGGACTATTCGAACCTGTCGGTTCCAATGAAACGCTGAAGGTTGAAGCTCGTATCATCGCCGCCAGCAATCTTGAATTGCAGCCATTGGTGGAACAGGGACTCTTTCGGCCAGACCTGTACTATCGCCTGAACACATTGAGCTTCGACATTCCACCATTGCGAAAAAGGCTGCCGGATATTGAACCACTGGCACGCTATTTCGTGCATCTTCATGCTCAGAAGCACGGGATCGATGTCGTCGAAATCTGTGACGAGTTCATCAACTGTCTGGTCAGCTATCCATGGCCGGGTAACGTTCGCGAAATGGAAAATGCGATTCGAAGTTCCGTGATTTACAGCAACGGCGGCAAACTGTCAGTGGACACACTGCCGCCAAACATCGTCGAAGGCTCCGCGGGCCCCGTGAATGATCCATCCGTCGCGTCGTTCTTTGGCGGCAAACGAGGAGTCTCTCTTGGTAATCGGATTGAACTGACCGAAAAGGACATTATCGAACAGGCACTGCTGAACAACAGCTTCAGCCGTACGAAGACAGCCAAACAACTCGGCATCAGCCGGGTCACGCTGTACAACAAGATGAAAAAGTACGACATGATGCCCAAAGGCTGATCAGCATAGACGCCGGAAATGGAGGTTTCCACGCAGCAGGCATAGGCCCAGCTGCAAAACAAGATGGCCATGCCGGCATTTGTCCGCAATCTCGACCAGTTCCTGTAGCCGAGGTTGACGTGTTTCAAAAGTAGAGTGGCTCCCCCGCTCGAGCCATGACTGGATCCGCCAACCTGCAAAACTGGTCTGGCAGGACGCGGTACTCTTCCTGCCACGACGCTGGGCGCGGTCGAAGGCTCAGCATCCAGATCTCAATGATCTCCGTCTGAACCTGATGCGCCCAGCCGCAGGAGATGACGAAGAGAAACTCCCGGACGCGTGGAATGAAGTTCGTTTCTCACAAGGTGCTGAAGTACGATCTCCTGCCGGCATCCTGGCCATTTGGTATGAAATCATGCGTTGGAACCGGAGGAAGAGTTTGCGACGTGAATTCCGCGCGAGCTTGAGTCCGATTGATTGTTTTGCCCCAGGAGTGTTCACGCTTGCCTCGGACTTTCCCACTGACCAATTTCGAAGAGCTGATGCTGCATCAGGACAGCACCGCGTTCCCGACCACCTGCTTTATCCGTTTGCAATTCAACGGCCCTCTGGACGAAGAAGCCTTTCGTGCAGCTGCACTCACCACTGTCAGCCGTCATCCTCTTCTGCATTCAACAGTACAGCAGCATCGCGGGCGATACCGTTGGCACGCTGGCGAACCAACGCCGCAGGTGACGTGGTTCAACGTCGCCGTGGTGGAGCAACCGCAGTTCAACCGTCTCAATCTCGAAGTTGATCACGGATTGAGGTTCGCAGTTCAAGTGGACGAACGCTCTTCAGAAGTAATGGTTCAGTTTCACCATGCCTGCTGCGACGGACTGGCGATCTATCAGGTGATTCATGAACTGTTGCTGGCTTATACAAATGAGATTGATGAAAATGCGGACTATCCCATTCCCGACGTTAACCCAGGCCTACTCTCAAATCGTGGTTCGTTCGGGTTCACTGTGGGAAGCTTTCTGAAAATGGTGTCCCGCCAGACGGTCGGACTACTTGGCGTATGGCAATTCCTGTTCAGGAAAGCAGAACATCTGGTGCTCCACAGGGTAGCGGAACGCACCGACCCTACACCGCCGACCTTTCCGTCAGTGACCGCCCATCACTTTGATGAGCAGACATCTGCAGCGGTGCGACAGGCTGCGAAACGCGCACACGTGACGGAGAACGATCTGTTACTCAGCGATCTGTTTCTGGCGTTGGATGAATTCCGGCAATCACAGGACGTGGACAAACCAAACGGGTGGCTGCGATTGATGATACCAGTCAGTTTGCGGCGGAAGCATCAATACCAGGCACCTGCTGCCAATATTGTCAGCTGCATATTCCTTGACCGGCGAAGCGTCGACATGAAAGAGCCTGATCGACTGCTGAAGGGGCTCAACGAAGAAATGAGTTTAATCAAACAGCTACAACTGCAGTATTTTTTCTGCTATTCCCTGTGTGTACAGAGACTGCTGCCGCGCGGATTGCAACGGACATCGCGCCCAGCACACTGTCAAACGACAGCCGTCTTTACGAACCTGGGTCGTGTGTTCGCGCGAAGTCCGTTACCGCGCAGTGAAGGCAGGCTGCGGTGTGGAAATGTTGTTCTGGACCAGACTGAGGGCGTCGCGCCCATCGCTCGGCATATGAATGCCGCATTCGCAGTCAGCAGGTACGCGAAGCGCTTGACGATCACCTTACACCATGACCCCCGCGCCTTTTCGAAACAGACGGCAGGCGAGTTGCTGGACATGTTCGTCAATCGCCTTCGAAAATCGTCCGAACGCGAATAGCTCTACGGTCGCTCCGTCGATTGCCGTGGTAACCACTCAAACAAACGGCCGAACCCCCTGATACTATCGAAGGAAGACATGGCTCGCAGGATACAATGGGAACCGCCTTCTGCTGCGGCATTCTCCGTACTGAAACGCTCCGTATGTCGAAGTTGTGGCGGACGCATTGCCGCACGCGACACTGGCTTGTGGGGGCAGGCGTTCTGCGGTTGAAACACATCAACCGCAGCCACGAGTCGGCGAGATTCGCTGTATCACGATTGCTGCGAGGACTCAAACACGATGAGCATACCGAAGATTCTGCACCAGACGTGGAAGGACAAAAACGTCCCAAAGCAGTTTGAGGAATGCGTTGCATCCTGGAAAACGCATCATCCCGACTGGGAGTACCGGCTTTGGACTGACCGGGACAACCGAGAATTGATTGCAGCACGCTACCCAGGGTTGCTGGAAACGTATGACCGCTATCCGGCGCCGATTCAACGTGCCGACGCGGTTCGCTACTGCATCCTGCATCGATTCGGTGGAATGTACGTGGACCTCGACTTCATTTCCTGCAGGCCCATCGAGCCGTTACTCGAAGGGCGTCACTGTGTGCTTGGTGTGGAACCAACTGAGCATTGCAGGCACTTTAAACTGCCGCAGATGTTATGCAATGCGCTCATGGCCGCTGTGCCATCGCATCCGTTCTTCACACGCGTGATTGAAGAGTTGCCCAACGCTGCTGATCGCGTGGAATTTGATCAACCAGTGTTAAGCAGCACCGGACCAATCATGATCAGCCGAGTCTATGAAGCGTTCGCCGACAGGAGTTCGATGGAAGTGCTTCCTGAAAAATATCTTTATCCGCTCAGTCTCAGGCAGACGACCGAGCTTCGCATCACGGGGCATGTTGACGCGGATCTGTCCGAGTCGTTTGCGATCCATCTCTTCCACGGCAGTTGGCGGAAGACCAACTCGTGGGACCGACTCTGGCGTGCCTACTACAAACTAAAACTTCTGATTCAGTGGTGTGGCAGGCTCATCCGACGTGGGGAATCGTCCTGAGGAAGCTGTGCGGATACGTGTGTTCCTGTGAACAGCGTGACGTCAGGCGTCGCTCTGGAATTGCATCCGTTGAGAATGGAGTCGCCGTACACTTGTTTAGGGTCCGGAGCACCCTTCACCGAAGTGTAGCGACTTCTGCCATCGTTCAACTGCAGGATAGCTCGCCGGATCCGCTACACGTCTGCGCGACACCCATTACAGCGTTTCACGCTGACTTGTAGCCGCGAAGATCGCTTTTCAATAGCAGTTTCGTCACTCCCACGAGCCATTACGGTTCACGACAATAACTAAACTGTTCTAGTCGGCGACTGGCATCCGGATCCTGGTGCCCTGAACAGATGACAGCTGACCGAGTTCGTCGTTGGCGGCACGCAAATTTCCTTCGGTCGTTCGGTGAGTCATGATCACCAGCCGGGCTGAACCGTTTCTGGCAGCACTGTCGTCCGATGTTTCCTCCTGGTGGACAGATGAGATGCTGATTCCGTTTCTGCCAAGCACATCCGCAATGTCTGCCAGCACATGCGGCTTGTCGTCCACTGTAAAACGCAGATAGTAGCGTCGACTGAGTGCACCGGATGGCTGCACGATCCGATCGGGTTGGGCCAGCGTTCGCAGAATTGACGGAAACGTCACCGCCGTTCTTCCGGTGGCGTAGTCAATGATATCGGCCATCACAGCTGACGCAGTTGGCAACTGACCGGCTCCGGGGCCGGAGAATCTTGTCATTCCGACCGCATCACCTCTGATCGCCACGATATTGTCGGCCCCATCTGTTTTCGCGATTTCTCGGTCTGCGCGAATCAGAGTTGGCTGGACAGACATTTCGAGCTGACCGTCATTGAGCCGCGAGGTTGCCAGTAACTTGATCTTGTAGCCCAGGTCCGCCGCGACCTGCAAATCAAGAAGTTCGAGACCATCAATTCCCTGCTTGACGAATGATTCCAGTGGCACTCTGGTTGAGAATGCCAGCTGTGTCAGGATCGAGAGTTTCTGCGCTGCGTCTGTTCCGTCAACGTCCATTGCCGGGTCAGCTTCCGCGTAGCCAAGCGCCTGAGCTTCTTTCAGAACGTCGTCATAGGTTTTTTCGTCGTCCAGCATGTGGGTCAGGATGAAATTGCTGGTGCCGTTGAGGATCGCTTCCAACGACTGAATCTGGTTTCCGGCGAGCGCCTGCGTCACCGCAGAAATGATTGGAATTCCGCCCGCGACGGCTGCTTCGAATCCTATCGTGCGCTGCAGGTCGGCCGCCTGCCGAAACAGAGTCTCGCCGTGCAGGTACAGCAACGCCTTGTTGGCAGTTACGACATCCCTACCCGCAGCCAGCAGCCGTGTCATGTAATCGAAAGCCGGGTCAGTGCCTCCGATCAGCTGAACGACCAGCTGAATTCCTGAATCAGAGATCACGTCTTCCAGGTCAGCGGAGACGGCAACATCGGCAGGAAGATGTTCCCGAGATTTGTTTACGTCCCGCACGACAACTCGCCGCAGCTTGACCGGTCTTCCGGCACGAACCGCAATGTTTTTGGCCTGTTTGCTCAGCATTCGGGCGACGCCGGAGCCAACGGTTCCAAACCCGATCAAGGCAATGTTCAATTCCGCACGATTTGTCATAAGTGGTTGTGTGAATACGGTTTACGCTGTGCAGTGGGGCGAGATTCTTCTTGGCCCCTGTATTAGGATAGGCGCGTGCGATGCTCGACACTTCAAACTAGCAATGGTAACGCACGCGGCAATTGCCTCGACGGTCCCACATCATCCGGAAAAACGTTGTGTTTTCCGCACGTTGCCTCCCGTCGAGCGTCACAGAACGGTCAATTTCGTAGTCTCGCCGTTAACTGAGGCCCGCGAACGCGGATCATATCACGCAGCCCTAACCTCACCATCATAGAATGCAAGGTTTTCACTTCCGGGCAGACGCAGGTTGAGTCCTCACGCGGTCTGTTTATACTGAACGAATTAGCACAGAGTCCACAACCTGGAAGTTTGTGGAGACGAAGCTTCGCATCAGGGATATCCGGTCGGCACAGCCATTCACCGGAGACGATCATGTTGAAACAAACTCAAATCGGCCAATTCGTTGACGACACTGCGGCGGTGCGCCTTGGCGCCGTCAGTTACCTGAACTCGCGCCCACTGATCGAAGACCTTGGGCAGTTGCTGCCCACTTCGACCATCGAACTCGACTTTCCCAGCCGTCTGGCGGATGCCCTGGCAGAAGAAATGCTGGATGTCGCGCTGATCCCGTCGATTGAGTACTTTCGGCGTCCCGGCTATGAAATCGTCTCTGATGCATGCGTGGCGGCTCGGGGCGAAGTCATGAGCGTCAAGCTCTACTGCCGCGTTCATCCTGGACAGGTGAAACGAATCGCGCTGGATGAAGGTTCTCGCACCAGTGCGACATTGTCACGAATTATTCTCGCGGAACGCTACGGAGCCTTTCCCGAATCGGAACCGTTGTCGATGGAGTCCATGACCAGTGAGAGCAATGCTGATGCCGTACTGCTGATCGGTGATCGGGCCATGCATCCTCCGCGAGAGGCTTTTGTCGAAATCATGGATCTGGGGCAAATGTGGTACGAATGGACAGGGCTGCCATTTGTCTTCGCCATGTGGGTGGCTCACCACGATGCCGACACCACCGGTGTTGCCAGGGCGTTGAGTGAATCGCGTGACCGTGGTCTGGCAGCAATTGAATCCATCGCCGCTGCGGAAGCCCCCAAATTGAATATCAGTCCGGCCGTTGCCCTGACCTACCTGACTGAAAACCTGCACTATCGCATGACCTCAGCAGAACGAAGTGGACTGCAGCTGTTCCACGAACTTGCTTCTCAACATAACCTGGTAGATCAGAATGCCGACCTTGTCTTCTCCGATTTCGTCACTGCTTGACAAAGCCGTCGCCGGAGAACGGCTGACGCAGGAAGAAGGCGTCGCGCTCCTGGAGTCTCACGATCTGCCGTCCATCGGCGCGGCTGCAGATTCTGTTGCGCGTCGTCTGCACCCGGAACCGTTTCGAACCTACAATATCGATCGCAACATCAACTATACAAACGCCTGTACGGCCGTCTGTGATTTCTGCGCGTTCTATCGTCCGCCTGGGCACCCCGACGTCTACGTGCTGCCGATCGAAACTCTGCTGGAGAAGATTGAGGAAACGGTCGAGCTTGGTGGTGATCAGATTCTGCTGCAGGGAGGACTGCACCCAAAGCTGCCGATGGAGTGGTACGAGGATATGCTGAGGTCCATTAAGAGGCGTTTCCCTCACGTAAATGTTCATGGCTTCAGCCCGCCCGAAATTCACCATTTCACAAAGATCGCTAAACAACCTCTGCGAACCGTTCTGGAGCGGCTGAAGGACGCAGGACTTGGCAGCCTGCCTGGTGGTGGCGGCGAAATACTTGTCGACCGCGTCCGCAAGAAGATTACACGTGGCAAGGCGCTGACGGACGATTGGCTGAATGTGATGCGGGTGTGGCATGAACACGGTGGTCTGTCAACGGCAACCATGATGTTTGGTCACGTAGAAACACTGGCTGAACGCATCGAGCATCTGGATCGTGTTCGCGAACTGCAGGACGAGACCGGTGGCTTCACCGCCTTTATCTGCTGGACGTTTCAGCCGGACCATACCGGCATGGAGGATATTTCGCCGGCCGGTGCATTTGAGTACCTGAAGACTCAGGCCATTTGTCGTCTGTACCTGGACAACATCCCCAACATCCAGTCGTCGTGGGTTACGCAGGGTGAAAAAGTCGGACAGATGGCACTGCTGTTCGGTGCCAATGACATGGGCAGCCTGATGATCGAAGAAAACGTCGTTTCGCAGGCGGGAACTGTCCACCACCTGTCGTTGGAGTCAATCCGCCGCTGCATTCGTAACGCTGGCTACGCTCCTCGACAGCGGAATGTTTTTTACGAATACATCGATAAGGCCGATGAAGCTGCTTTCCCGCCGCCCGCTCCGGTTCTGCCGATTATGCCGCCTTCGACGGTCTCCTGAAGCTGCCGCTCGGAGATCTTGCGCCGCCACCGTTCTTCGTTCCCAATATGCGCGCAAATCGGAACGTGTGTGGTCCAAAAGACGGCAAACCTGTCTGTCATTCGAGCGAATTTCCGCCTGGCTGCAATGGGTGTGGTAGCCTGACGATGCGTCGGTAACGAATTGCGTTCAACCCGATTTCGCCATTCGACGCAGCTTAAGTCTCCAGGTTGGGTTTCGTGTCGTGAATTCGAATCGCCCGGTCACTAATACTCGACTCATACAGTCACGCAGCGGAAAATACGGCCGCCGCCTCAGACACTCCTCTCTTCGGTGAAAACAGCGACATGATTCGGGTTCACGGACTGACCAAGGAGTTTGACGACATCAACGGGGTCTTCCGTGCGTTGGACGACGTGTCGTTTGAAGTACAGCCGGGTGAAATTTACGGGTTGCTTGGTCCCAACGGAGCGGGCAAGACCACGTGCCTTAGGATTTTAAGCACGGTCCTGCGTCCCACGCGAGGTTTTGCTGAAGTCGCTGGTATCAATGTCATGCACGATGCCGAATCCGTCCGGCGCAACATCGGTTTCATGTCATGCAACACGGGCATCTACGATCGCATGACCGCTCGGGAAATGGTGGAGTACTTCGGTCGGCTGTACGGTATTCCCGAAGACAAGCTGCAAACACGAATCGAAGATCTTTTCGAGATCCTGCAGATGAACGAAATCCGGGACCGCCTGGGATCAAAGATGTCGACCGGGATGAAGCAGAAAGTGTCGATTGCTCGCACCATCGTACACGATCCACCGGTCATTATTTTTGACGAACCGACCTCAGGACTCGACGTTCTGGTGGCACGAAACGTCCTGCAAACAGTCGCAGCTCTAAGAGAACAGGGCAAGTGCATCATCTTTTCGACTCACATCATGCGCGAAGTTGAGAAGTTATGCGACCGGATCGCTGTCATTCACCGCGGACGGATCGTCGATGCGGGAACACTGCCTGAACTGGCGGATCGGCATGACCAACCGGACGTCGAAGAACTGTTCTTCGATCTCATTAAGAAAAGAGACAACGCACTAAGTGAAGCGACGATGGCCTGATTTGATCACGCCACTCAGCATTAGAACACGACCGTACTATCACAAGCAGATCAATTCGCCAGACCAGACCAGACCAAACGATGAGTTGGAAGAATGTCAAACTGATTTTCCTACGCGAAGTGCGTGACCAGCTGCGCGACCGGCGCACGCTGTTCATGATCACGATTTTGCCTGTCCTGCTGTATCCCATGCTGGGGCTCGGCATGGTTGAGATGATGTTGACCTTCAGCGAACAACGTCGTGTTGTGGTGGTGCTGAACGCGGACGACATGCCGGATACGCCCGCGTTTTTCAACGAAACAGGAATCGACGAGCAGTGGTTCACTGGCGGCAGGGACGACGCATCGCGCCTTCAGATTGTCACCGATCTTTCCGTCGACACTGCTGAAGACACTCCGGCATCCGGGAGGCGCAGAGAGCATTCGCCAGCGCAACTTCTGCAAAACGGGAAGACACTGGCGGCAAAGCTGGCAGAGCTGAAGAAGGTGTCCGATGAACGCGGCGCCGCCGACAACCTGTCTGAGATTCAGGATCGACTCAGCAATGCCTTCGCTGACAGCGAGTTACAGGTACTGGTCGTCGTTCCAGATGGATACGCCGCATCAATTGCCGCGTTGCAAAACGACGCCAGCGTCGATGTCGACCATACGGATGAACCACCACCGTCACTGCTGGTTGTCAGAAACAGCGCAGATGACAAATCGGCCGTTGCCTTTTCTCGTGTTCAGGCCGCGTTGAACCGCTGGGAAGACGCACTGCGGGCGCAGACATTTGAAAAGGCGTCGCTACGTTCGGCACTTCAGAATCCAGCCAGATTGGAGTGGGTGGAAGTGGCTCGTGGCGAAGAAGTTGCAGCCAACGTCTGGAGCAAGATGTTCCCGGCGATGATCGTGATCATGGCGCTCACCGGAGCGTTCTACCCGGCCATCGATTTGGGTGCCGGTGAAAAAGAACGTGGTACCATGGAAACACTGCTCATCAGCCCCGCCCGTCGCGTGGAACTGGTGCTGGGCAAATTTGGCACTATTCTGATGTTCAGCATCGGTACGGCACTGATGAATCTGCTCAGCATGGGGTTTACCGGAAAACACATGGCTTCCACCATGGCTGGTGGTATGGGCGATGCGATCAGCCTTGAGCTCCCCGGCTTGAATGCCCTGATGTGGCTGGTCATCCTGTTGATACCACTTGCCGCTTTATTCAGCGCGCTGTGCCTTGCTTTGGCGACATTTGCGAAGTCCACCAAGGAAGGCCAGTACTACCTGACTCCGCTGCTGATGGTCATTATGGGGCTGACGATGTTCTGTCTGTCACCCGCCGTTGAAATCACGCCGCTCTACAGTGTGATCCCCGTTGTCAACGTAGCACTGCTGCTGAAGGGGCTGCTGCTTTCTACCAGCCAGTCCAGTGAACTGTTGACTTACGCTGTACCGGTCTTGATTTCCAGTATTGGCTACAGTGCCTTGGCGCTGTGGTGGGCGATCGATCTGTACAACAGCGAAGACGTGCTGTTTCGTGAAGCCGAGAAATTTGACGTGCGATCCTGGCTGCGGAGCCTCAATCGCGACAAGGAACCCGTGCCGGCCGTTCCGGAGGCCACCTTTTGCTTTATCCTGATCCTGTTTCTGCAGTTCGTAGCGATGAACTACATGAGGCCCGATTTGTCCGGGAGTGACGTTGAAGCCGGCCGAAAGATTCTGCAGACGACGGTCGTCCAGCAACTCACCATGATCGCGTGCCCCGCGATTTTTATGGGTCTGTTGTTGACGACCAGTCTGCGAGCCACGTTTCGTCTCAGAATGCCGTCGCTTAATTCCATGCTGATAGGCGTTGGGCTTGCAGCCCTGGCTCATCCGCTCAGTATTGAAATCAGCAGTTTTATGGTGCAAAGCGGCATCCTGCCGCCGCCACCCATGGAAGGTCTGAAACGAATCAACGACCTGCTTCAGTCGTCGGATCTATCGCCATGGCTGATCATTACCGTCTTTGCAGTAACACCAGCAATCTGCGAAGAGATTGCGTTCCGAGGTTTCATCTTAAGCGGCCTGGCGCGCGGAGGACGTCTGAAGATTGCAGTCATTGTGTCCAGCCTGATGTTCGGCATCATTCATATGATTCCGCAGCAGGCGTTCAACGCTGCGTTGCTTGGACTTGTGCTTGGGTTGCTGGCCGTTCATAGTCGAAGCCTGGCTCCGGCAATGGCCTTTCATCTGTGCAATAACGCCATCGCCACGTTCCATGCGAAGAACGGCTTTGGTATCGAAGCTGACGGCGTGTTTTTCTCGAAGGACGACGGCATGCTTCGCTACGAAATGCCGGTCCTCATTCTCTGCTCACTTGGTGTTGCCGCGCTCGTGTTTCGAATGGTGGCAGATCTACGGAAGGAACAGAAAGTCAAGCGAGCGGACGCCATGAAGGCTTTCAACGCTCCCACGGAATTGACAGAGCACATGCCCGCCGGTGCATAGAGCCGTTTACTTATTGTCGCGAATCGTTCTGACCTGAGGGCGTGCCGCATTCTCAGGCTGGAACGTATCTGTCGCGGCCATCTTGAAACTGCTGCTACCCCTCGGACAGCGGTACACTTGGATTCGGGTCCTCAAGTAATTCCGCCAGCGTTGTTGACTGAAACGCCTGTTCCATCGCCTTGATCGCGTTGTCCATTCTGCGGTGTAGCGCACACAGTTGCATACCGTGAGTCTTGAGCTTCAGAGGACAGGTCGTAATTCGCTGCATCGGATCCACAGCGTTGACCACGTCCAGAATCGTCAGATTCCTGGGCGACGCCGCTAGCGTCACACCGCCACCGACACCTCTCTGCAGCTTGACGATTTCCTGGGCACTCAGACCCTGCAGCACTTTCGAAAGATAGGCGGGCGGCACCTTCGTCGTGGCGGCGATGTCAGCGGTTTTCCGAGGTTCCGGGGCATGCTGAGCCAGATAGACGACAGCGCGGAGCGCGTATTCAACGGTCTGGGACAACATGAATCTGGGCCAAGTGCATGAAACTGGATGTTGACGTCCGGCATTGCCGACTTGGAATAAACCGGATGTTAATGTCCAGTTATGTATGTCGCAACAGAAACGACTACAATGAAAGTCACAGGGTGCGCTCAAGGATTACGGTATTTCAGGCGACGAGCGACTTCCAGTATTGATTCCACTGTTTGCTGTACATATTTGCGCAGAGTCCGACCATTCGGTTGACACGTCTGACTCGC
>JAAERP010000450.1 GCA_024230215.1 Fuerstiella sp.
TCAGGTCAAACGTCTTTGCCGCGAGCGTCTTCTGCGCTGTCGCAACGGCGACTTGAAACGGCCCACGCCAGGCCGCGACCTGCATGTACCGCACCCAGACGCGATACCGGCCCGCCTCACCAAGCCGCACCGTTGTCCTCGCTTCCGCGTCACCAGCACCGTCAGCGCCCCACATCGTCTTCGTGAGCGACGCCCGTCGCGTTTGATCATTGCTCGTTGCTGACCAGCCGTTCGACGAAGGCTTCATCGTCTCAGCTTCAATGAACACGGTGTCACCGCTTGCCGGCTGCGTGAGCAGGCAAAGCAGTGCTCCGAGCGTCGCCAGGATTCCAAGTGGTTTCTTCATGGTATGGCTCTCAGAATTTGTTTCCGTGGTTTCCTCATGGTCATTCCGTAGCATTCGAGTGAAACAGCTTGAGTTTGTATTGATACGAGTCGGTCGTGACAGTTCTCCTGTCCGGATATCTGGCGTAGGTCGTCTGAAACAATTCCAGTTCGTGTAACTCGCGATTCTCCGGCAGCGATAAGTTTGAGAGCTGATAGTTGAAGTCGGTGCCTGCGGCCAAACCTGGTGTAGATTCGCAACCACTTTCATCCAGCACGGTGCGATTAACAGGGTGTTTTGTTGGAAACCGATTTCATCGCTGGAAACTGAGTGGCCGTTTCGTCAAAGTTTCGGTGCAACTCCTCTCTGTCAAGGGTAACGTCCACGTGATTGCTGCCATAATTGCTAACACCTCTATTTCGGCGACAACCGTATTTTGTTGCTCATAATGAACGTTCCACCATCCATTTCCTGCCAGCACCACCTGCCATGAATCGACTCCTCCATTTGGTCGCGGTCTCGCTCGTCGTTCTTGTGGCTCTCGGCCCCAATCATGCGCGCGGCGATACTCCGGAAGCTCCGCATTGGAAGGCCGGTGTTTCTTCAACGAAGATCACGTCGGTGCGATCGCTGCACATGGCCGGTTGTGCCGGACGGAAAGAACCGGCAGAAGGAACGGAGCAGGATCTGTTCGGTAAGGCGATCGCGTTCGAGAATCACGAAGGCAACCGAGTGGTGTTTGTAACACTCGATCTGATCGGCGTTATCGAGCAACTTCGCACCGAGGTTGCTGGACAGGTCCAGGAGAAATATAAGCTGTCGCCGCACGCGTTGCTGATGAATGCTTCACATGCTCACTGCGGTCCTGCATACGGACGTGACGATGCGAAGCACTACTTTGACTCGCTGGTCAGGAGTCTTGTCGAGTTGATCGACCGTTCGCTGGAAGATCTGCAACCGGCGAATCTCTCGTACCGTTATGCGCGTTGCAGCGTGGCGATGAAGCGAAAAGTCGTCCGTGGAAGCCAACACTTGAAGAGCGAATTGTCGGCAAGGCGCATGAACTCGTGAAGAAAACAGAAGGCATTATCGAGACAGGAAACCAACCATGAAAACACGGCTCGCGTTGCTGCTCTTACTATTCACAACTCCCGATCCAGGTGTTGCCGCCGAGTTCCGAGCCGGTGCTGCCGTGGGCGACATCACGCCAACGAAATGGCCCGTCTTTTTGGTCGGATCATTCAGTGAACGCCCTGCCGACAGGGCGTGGGATCCGCTGAGCGCTCGCGCTTTGGTGCTGGACGACGGGCGGACTCGGCTCGCTATCGTGGTTGTTGACAGTTGCCTGATCCCTCGATCACTGTTTGACGAAGCGAAGCAGCAGGCGTCCGAGGCCACGGGCATTCGCCCCGATCACATGCTGATGTCGGCGACGCACACGCATTCCGCACCCGCGTCGCTGGACAGGATTGTCGCCAAATCCAGTGACGAATACCTGACCGTCTTGAAAGGCGGCATCGTCGACGCGATCACGCAAGCCAACGCCAATCTGGAACCGGCCCTGCTCGGACAGGGGCAGATTGATGTTCCGGAACACGTACACAACCGCCGGTGGTTTATGAAGCCGCGGGGAATCGTGCCCAATCCGTTTGGTGAGACGACTGACCAGGTTCGCATGAATCCGCCACGCGGCGGCGACCTGCTCGACCGTCCCGCCGGCCTCGTCGATCCTCAGGTGTCGTTTGTTTCCGTTCAGGCGGTCGACGGTCGCCCGATCGCCTTGCTGGCCAACTACTCGCTGCACTATGTTGGCGGAGTTCCGGCAGGCGGCGTCTCCTCTGACTACTTCGGTGAGTTCGGCAAACAAATCAAACAGCGAATTGCGCCTGACGACGAAGCCGATCCTCCGTTCGTCGGCATTATGTCCAACGGTACCAGCGGTGACATTAACAACATAAATTTCCGCAACCCACAGCCTGCAAAGAAACCGTTGGTACAGATTCAATACGTGGCCGCCGATGTGGCCGAGAAAGTGTGGCAGGCGTACAAGCAGACCGAACACCACAAATCGATCACTCTGGCAATGGCTCAGCGGGAATTGACACTGGGCATACGTCGGCCAACTGATGAACAACTCGCCCGGGCCAAGCAGTTTCTGGCAGAACCGGACGAGAATAAACTGCCACGGCGTGCCAAAGCTTACGCACGGTTCACGCTGGAACTGGCGGAGATGGCTCCAACCGAGAACCTCATTCTGCAGGCGATACGGATCGGCGACGTGGGTATTGCAGCGATTCCGTGTGAAGTCTTCGCGGAGATCGGACTCGACATCAAAGAACACAGTCCGCTGAAAACGTCTTTTACGATTGAGCTGGCAAACGGATGGAATCGCTATCTGCCGACACCGCGACAACATCGGCTCGGCGGATACGAAACGTGGCTGGGCACCAACATGCTGGAGATCCACGCGTCCGAAAAGATTCAGGAGGTGGTCCTCGATCTGCTACGCGACGTTTCGCAGGGCGTGGTCAAGATAGAAGCAGATTCCCGCGAAGAATAAAGCAGCATGACGATCCGCCGCAATGCGCGTCGTCGCGCCGGGCATTGGAAATCTGAACTTCGTAGCCTGTGAACCACGGTAGTCCCTGTTCGGCAACCTGGATAGAACAGACGTTAGAGTTCAGGAACAGAAAAATGCGTCCGATGTCGTGGCGCGCCACCACGCTGCCGCATTGTAATTCGTCAGTCATCGGGACATGTAGAATCGTCCCGTCCAACGGTTTTTTTTTGCGCGTGTCACGGTTCACGAGTTCTTGACGCTCAGCACAAAAAACCACCGATGAAGGTGGCTTGGATTCGATTACCGCCAGATCCACGCAGCCGGGTTCTGAGTATTCCACTTTGCCAGTTTTGCGCAATCATTGCGCACCTAAAACATAAAACACGTCCTCCTGCGCGCTGGGCGTTTTCTTCCAAAACTGCCGAGGTGTTGTAATTTTGAGCCCTTTCGGACGGTGGCGCAAGTGACCAATGACACGCCCACATGAGCGCGCAAGCCAAATCGCCGGTGCATCACGTTGACTACACTCGACGGTGGGTTTTTGGGGGACAAGCAAATGCCAGTAAACTCGATCTTCGTCGATGGATGTGCGTCTCTCAGCCTGCGACCCCGTTTCCGCTTCCTGGGCCGAGGACCGCATCAGCTTGGGCCCAACGCGGTGTCCCATTCGAAACGGTGCCCACGGCTTGATTGATGAAATGAGTTCTTCGGAAACGTGCACTTGAACAACTGGCCATTGTGCTGTTACCGCACGGGTTACGTCGCGAGGGGCGAGAATGGAACGTATTTCGGCACGGTTCAAATCCTGTTGCCCCGACATTGACCAGCGACGCGGTAAGAAGCTGAGTGAATCGCATTCGCCGTAACCAACTCGTATTGCACCAACTCGCGTGCTATTTATGCTTTCCACCCAATCGACGATGACTCACCGCTTTCCATCTGGTTTGATGTCAAAAACGCGGTGAATTGCCGCAACATATTTCTTGTTGACGTCCATCAGGCCCGCCGCCAGCGCCTCCTTGCGCGGGAGTTGCTGATAGCAATACTCCTTCGTTTC
Organism: Fuerstiella sp.; assembly: GCA_024230215.1. Taxonomy (GTDB): domain Bacteria; phylum Planctomycetota; class Planctomycetia; order Planctomycetales; family Planctomycetaceae; genus Fuerstiella. The sequence continues at coordinate 3,943 of JAAERP010000450.1, forward strand.
GTTCAGGCTGTAGTTTTGAAAACCGTTGACTTCTTTCGGGTGGAAGTACATGTTCTCGCACTTCCGTGCTCGGTAGTGCCAGGTCCAAAGGCGACTGACGTCAGTCTTCACGTGATCTGGCTGTGCGCGGATGATGGAAGGAGTCTGGCAAAGCTCCAGGACGGAGGCGATCTTTCCGTCCGGCTTCAGGAAATACATTCCACAGCGAGGATCGAGATACGCCCAATGACCATCGATCAGAATCTCGCTACAAATGTGTCCTCCAATATCGTGCATCACAATACGCCCAGGCATGCCTGCGATTTCGCACAATGCGACCACGAGCCGTCCCAGGCATTCACACAGAATTTCAGGTTTCTCCACAAGTTGTTCGTCTGTTCCGCCGTAGATGTAGTTCGCGAAATCGGGATCGCTTTCTGAGAAACCGGCGTGCGGATGTTTCTTGTAGAGATCACGGCAGAAACGCATGAGTGCCAGCGCCTTCTCCTGTTGCGACTTGCAGTCGGCAGTTGTCTTGGCGACGACCTTTTCGAGCGCTGGATATTTTCCGGGTTCGACATTGCAATCTGTTGGCGTAAAGTCGGAGTACAGGAAGTCAACAGTCTGCGGGCAGAGAATCACCTGCGCGCGCCGAAGTTGGAAATCGACCGCTTCGCCATAATTGATACCGAGTTGTTGATAGTTGAACAGGTACGCCGCCTTGCGGTCCTTACCAATGATTCGCTCGGCAGCGGCAAGCCCTGTGTAGGCTTTCAGCCCTTCCCAATTCTTGGCGACAGGCCCTGTATAGAGTGATTCCGTCGAGGCCAACCACGTTTGGGAAACAGTCGTCGCGGACTGATCCATTCGTCTTGCGTAATCCAACGCCACTTCCACCCAGATGATTTCAAGCGGCTTTGTTTCGTTCTGAGATGAAGGAGTATACCGAAAATCAAGAACGTTCCGTCCATGGACGAGCCACTCCGCAGGAATCGAGATCTTTTTCTGGCCCCGTTTCCACCAATTGGGCGTGTTGAGAAAGCTGGTGGAGTGTTCGGTCCGCGCATTGCGTGCTCTGTTGTGGCGAATTTGCGCGGCGGTCGCGGGCGATCCTTGATTCTGCTGCTGCAAGGTTTCCGCTGTGATCTCAACTGGTCCCTTGTCGTTCACATACAGTTCAATTTTCTCGTCTTTGTCGAGGCTACGGCAGTAGAGGATCACTCGTGTCTCAACACTATAATGGTCTTCCGAGACCTTTTGAAGATCGTCCGCGATTCTTAACTCGACCACTTTTCGCTCGGTCTTGATCGCGTCGCCATCTTTGCGGTCGCCAAACACAATCGGCATGTAGGGCTGGAGGTCCACCATATATCGTTTGTCTGCATACGTGACTTTGCCGGGCGTTCCGAGGTCTCCGTAAAACGCTTTCCATTGATCAGGGCTGGCGAACCCCAGTTCAATTCCATCACAGCCAATGTCGTTGTGAATCAGGGCTTGAGCGAAGTACATCTCCTGAAGCTTGGGTTTACCGTATCGCTTTTTTCCGGTGGGCGATGGATCCGTATCCACGATGCCAAGCGCCTGCCAGATGAATCCATGAATCCTGCACGGGCTGTTTATCTTTCTCTTGAAATCGACAAACCGGTCCATGGGGACGTCGAAAAAATCACTGGCCGGCCAGCCCTTGAATGCGGAGAGGGAATCGATCAAACCCTCCTTCATATATGTTTTCCAGTCAATGCCGCGCTTGTAGGCATCCTGAAAGGGAACCCTAACCAGTAAGTCGAGACGTTGTCCGCGTTCTTCGCCGACCTCATCCAGCATCTTCCTGACGTCTCGGATGAATTGCGTGAGCACGGACCTGCCGGCCTCGGGATCGGCAAAAAACTGCGTCATCAAATTCAGCGCAACCCCGTCGACACCGGTTTCTGCTGCTTCGCGGAGGATAGCCAGTTTTCGATCGCGAACTTCCTTATGTTTGAAGTCCAAAACGAGAGAACCGGTGATGCGATACTCGGCGTGTTCCTTCGAGAAATCATCGGTAAGAAGCAGCCATGTCCAGCTTCCGGTGGGACCATATTCTTTGTTCACATGCATGTACGCGAACAGCTTGACTCCAGATTGATGAGCTCGAGCGGCGGCAATGGTCAGTGGGTCATGTCCCGAATCGATAAGGTGCTTTAAATTTCGATACGCATTGAGGTCTCCATCACGCATCTTCTTCCACATCTCCGGCGTCATGCCGTCACCGAGTAGTTGCCCGGTCTTGGAATCAAAGGTCACCCGACTGCCTGCGCTAATGCCCCAGATGATGCCGGAAACCCCTCCTTGCACCAGTGGATCCACCATTTCCTTTTCCAGCTTCTCTTTGGTGAGTGGATGCAGGGCAATGAAGTACTTCGAAAAACCATCGGTGCGATAAAATACTGGGAGTTTTCTGAGTTCGCGCCCATTGTGACGCCGCGCTGCCCCATCGCTTGCGGGCGACGCCTGTCTATCCTGAGCAACAGCCCAATTGCCTAATCCCGTGATCAAGAGTGCAATATGCATCAAGGCGATGCGGCGCAGGTTAGCAGTGGTACGGTGCATTTGATTCACTCTCACAGCGTGCTGAAATTCGACCATCTGGCGCTATTCTATTCGAACACCGCTTCGAGGTGACTCGATGGCACATGAAAAACAGAAACGACCGGATACTAATTGGAATTCCCTACGGAAAGTGGGCGCTCAGTTAAGCGTGTTATAATATACGCAAGGAGTGTCAGAAATGTCTAAGAAGTCAGTGAAGCAAGTACGTCGGAATCACAGTCACGAGTTTCGTCGGAATGCAATATCCATGGTAGAAGATCAGGGCTACACCACCGCTCAGGCGGCCAGGGAGTTGGGCATCAACCAGAATTTGCTCCGGACGTGGCGCAAGAAATATGGGAAGGCGGTGGAATCATCGGGGCTTTCCGAAAATGACCAGGACGAACTGGATCGCCTGCGGAAGGAAGTCAGTCGTCTTCGTATGGAACGCGACATACTAAAAAAAGCGACGGCCTTCTTCGCAA
>JAAERP010000451.1 GCA_024230215.1 Fuerstiella sp.
AACCGCCTGCTCCGCAATCAGACGTTCGGCGGGACTCAGTTCAGCAAAGTTCATCGTGCAACCTCCATGGGAAAAACTATTGAAGTTGCCACAATAGTCTATCTTCCCTATTCGCGCAATCGACTATGAGCGCACCCGGCGGTTCTGTCGTTCGGCCCGGGGGTACGCGATTTGGAGTGCGATGGCTGGTCATCGCTATGGTTGACGCCTGTGTGGGACCGCCAATACCGCTGAACGACTCGTCGGCCTAAGGAGTTTTACGCAGACTTGTGGCCGCGAATAGCGTTGTTTAATGGCAGTTTCGTTGCTCCCGCAAGTCAGCCTCGTCCACAACAACTAGTAAGCTGCTCCAATAAGTCGACAGCTGCGAATCTATCCCCCTTCCCGCGAATTCAGGGCGCCGGATTTCAGCGACGTCTGCGGTCGTCAGGAGCTCGTTAGATACAACATAGTGTCCATCTTCGCTTGCGGAACACAATATGTTCTGTTTATACTAAATCCCGTGAGTCAACTATGGCGGCAAAATCGCTTCTTGTAACTACATCAACCCAATGGGCCGCTGAGCGCATTGGCTGTGAAGTTTCGGGACCGAGCGAAGGGGACGATTGTGTCTCCTGCCATTCGCCGTTCTCCTGCTGGACCAGGAACAGCTCGACAGAGTTTCAGTCCTGAACGTGCGGTGATTCGTTTAGCCGCGTTATCTCATGTTGCCACAGCCCGGGAATGTCCAGCCAGACCACCGGTTTTTCGAGTAACACCTTTCACCATCTATCAGGGAGATTCTTCATGTCGACGGCACGGACGCAATGGGACACAGATGACAGTGCGGATGTCGATCGTTCTCAGGCTGACTCACAGGGACTTCACTTCGACCCCGTCTTCTGCCCGACAGACGTCGGCGATCCCTTCGAAACGACTCAATGGGAACGACGGTCGGCGGAAATCAAGGATGAACAGGGGAATCCTCTGTTTGAACAGCATGACTGCGAAGTTCCAGTCGCGTGGAGTCAATTGGCAACCAACGTGGTGGTCAACAAATACTTTTACGGCGAAGTGGACACGCCCGAACGTGAAACCAGCGTTCGAGAACTCATTCATCGCGTCACACGCACGATTGCCGACTGGGGATTGGCCGATGGCTACTTCGCCACGCCGGAGGATGGCGAGCAGTTCTATCGCGAACTGACCTGGCTATGCCTGCACCAGCACGGGGCCTTCAATTCACCTGTTTGGTTCAATGTCGGTTTGTTCCACCAATACGACGTTACAAGTGCCCGGTGTACGTGGCATTGGGATCGGGAATCCAACTCCGTGCGACAACCGGAGAACCCGTATGAGTTTCCTCAGGCGTCGGCCTGCTTTATCCAGAGCGTCGATGACACGATGGAAGACATCATGCGGTTGGTGGGCAGTGAAGCGATGCTGTTCAAGTTTGGTTCCGGAACCGGAACGGATCTGTCGACGCTGCGTTCCTGGCGAGAAAAGCTGGCGGGCGGAGGGCAGCCATCGGGACCTCTGTCCTTTATGCGCGTGTTTGATCAGGTTGCCGGAGTCGTCAAGTCAGGCGGCAAGACGCGGCGTGCTGCAAAAATGCAATCATTGCAGATCTGGCATCCGGACGTGCTGGAGTTCATTGAGTGCAAATGGAACGAAGAACAAAAGGCGCAAACGCTGATTGCCAGCGGCAAATACGACGCCAACTTCAATGGGGACGCTTATTCTTCGATTGCGTTCCAGAACGCGAACCTGTCCGTACGGCTGTCGGATGAGTTTCTCGAATCGGTCGATCAGCAGGGCCAATGGACCACACATTGGGTCACTGATCCGACTCAGCCGGGGCCCGGTTGGCAAAGTCAACACGTGCTGGACCGGATGGCGGAGTGTGCGTGGCACTGCGGCGATCCCGGTGTGCAGTATGATTCGACCATTAACCGTTGGCACACATGTCCCAATTCCGGTCGCATCAACGCCAGCAATCCCTGTTCGGAATACATGTTCCTGGACGATTCGGCCTGCAATCTGGCCAGCGTAAACCTGATGAAGTTCCGTCACCCGGACGGGAATTTCGACGCGGATCGTTTTCAGAAGGCGTGTCGTATCTTCCTTGTTGCTCAGGATATTCTGGTTGATCGAGCCAGCTATCCCACAGCACAGATTGCCGAAAATAGTCATCGTTTTCGCCCACTCGGGCTGGGGTATGCAAACCTGGGTGGTTTGTTGATGAGTCGCGGAGTCCCCTACGATTCGGAGGCCGCTCGTGGACTTTGTGGCAGCATCACAGCCATCATGCATGCGTCGGCGAATCTGACCAGCACGGAACTGGCCCGCGCGGTTGGCACGTTTTCCGATTATCCACAAAACGATGAGCCGATGAACCGCGTAATGGAAATGCACCGCCGGGCGGTCGCCGCCATTGATCCGCAGGCCCCCGACGCGCTGTGTTCGACGGCCGCTGAACTATGGGGCAAAGTGGTTCGCGACGGAAGGCGGTACGGCTTCCGCAACGCTCAGGTCACGGTGCTGGCTCCCACGGGCACGATCGGGTTCATGATGGACTGCGCGACAACAGGCATTGAACCGGATATCGCTCTGGTCAAGTATAAGCAGTTGGCCGGCGGTGGGATGTTGAAAATTGTCAATCAGACCGTGCCCCTGGCCCTGAACAAACTGGGGTATGACAAGGAGCAGATTCAGTCGATCATTGACTACCTTGATGAGCATGACAGCATCGAAGGTTGCCCGGATCTGGACGATAGTCACCTGGGTGTTTTCGATTGTGCCTTTAAGGCCGATACCGGCACGCGATTCATTTCCTGGCGTGCTCATATTCGCATGATGGCTGCCGCTCAGCCTTTTCTGTCCGGTGCCATCTCCAAGACAGTGAACATGCCGAATGACGTCACGCCGAAAGAAATCGCAGACGCCTATCAATGGGCCTGGCGAATGGGATTGAAGGCCATCGCGATTTATCGAGACGGCTCGAAACAGAGCCAGCCGCTGTCCACAAGCACAGCGGACGACGCCAATAAGGACGCCACCGACACCAAACCTCGACGTGAGCGGTTGCCGGATACGCGGCAGTCGATGACCCACAAATTCGACATTTCCGGACATGAAGGCTACATCACTATCGGGCTTTACCCGGATGGTCGTCCCGGAGAGTTGTTTATTGTAATGGCCAAAGAAGGCAGTACGGTCGGCGGGCTGATGGACAGTTTTGGAACAGCGATCTCGATCTGCCTGCAATACGGCGTGCCGCTGAAAGTGCTGGTCAATAAGTTCTCTCACACCCGATTTGAACCGATGGGCTTTACGTCCGACCCGGATATTCGGATCGCGAAGAGCCTGGTCGACTATATCTTCCGCTGGCTGGGCAAGACGTTCTTGTCGGAAACTGCTGCTCCAGCCGCTGAGGGCGAGGCAAAGGCGACCGACAGCAACGCCCGCCAGAACGGAACCGCGGCCGCGATTGGGCCCGATGCCACGGCGCCCGAGGTTCGTTCGACGGCCCCTCACGACCACAATCGCGACGAACAGTTTTCACGTTTTCAGAGCGATGCCCCCAGTTGTGGTAACTGCGGCTCGATCACGGTTCGCAACGGCAATTGCTATCTGTGTCACAACTGCGGCAACAGTTTGGGCTGTTCGTGAGGAACATTCGAACAGGCAGGTGCTCTGAATTTATCAATTTCATTGGTGCATTCTGTGCACAGCCGAGTTGCTGTGCGAACTTGCACGCGATCGTGCCGATTGGGCGCGCATGTGCATCAGTCTGGAGAAACGGTGGCTCGGCACGCCGCCGTTTCCCGATCCCGAGGAATCCGCTCATTGTTCCGATTTCGTTTATAGTTGCGGACTGATTGGAATTGGCTTGCGTACATCGGCGTTCGTCGAAAACACGCGGCGAAGCTTGATGGCACGACGATTGCGACATGTTCGTGGCATAGTGAGTGGGCCGAACGGTCACATTCACCGCACCGCTCTACTTGCCTAAGTCTGTTTAAGCCGAAGGAATGTGTGCCATGCGAACTAATTCGAGGGGGACATTTCGGGGTCTTACCGGAACTGTTTCAGGGCGGGCCGTTCGGATGGCAGCCACCGTGATTGTTGCAGGCGCCATGACTGGTGGCATGGTGGCAGCGCAGGATTTGTCGCGGCTGGCGGCAGCAAATACCCGGACGCAGGACACAGTGGCGACGGACGGAACGCCTGTCGGGCCCGGCCGGCAACTGTACGCTCAGCATTGTGCGGCCTGTCATGGCGAATCTGGGGATGGCAAAGGAATCGCGGCCGCCTATCTGTTTCCCAGGCCGCGCGACTTTCGCGCCGGGCGGTTCCGCTTGGTGAGCACGTCCAATAATGTACCCACCCGAGACGACCTGCACGCCGTGCTGCTGCGTGGGATGCCGGGTTCATCCATGCCGCCGTGGGGGCATCTTTCGCAAAAGGAACGTGATGCTCTGGTTGATGAAGTCATGCGGCTGCGCATAGACGGTGCGCGGGACTTCTACATCAGGATCCTGAAGGAAGAGGAAGAGCTGACGGAAGAGGAGATTGCAGAAGAGGATATTCAGGAGGAAATCCGGGACTACGTCGAACGCTTCTCGACGCCCGGGGAAAGCAGCGTCGTGCCCGAGTTCGGTGAATCCACTCCGGAAGTCCTCAAAGCCGCGAAGGCGATCTATGCATCGGTCGGTTGCCTGCAATGTCACGGTAAGGATGGCAAAGGCGACGGTGTTAAGAAGATGATTGACGAAGAAGGTTTGCCGACGGCTCCGCGTGATTTTACGGTCGGCGTCTTCAAAGGCGGGACCGACCCGGCGTCATTGTATCGCCGGATCGCGTATGGGATGCCCGCTACGCCCATGCCCGGCTCCCAACAGCTTACGCCTGAGCAAATGATGGAGTTGGTGCATTACGTTCGTTCCATGTCGACCGAGCAACAGCGTCAGGCAGCGGTGCTGAATCGTGGCAAGCTGGTGGTCAAAGCAACTGACACAGCCGTCGCGGAATTGAAGGACGAAGCCTGGTCGAATATTCCATCGGTGTCGTTCAGGATGACTCCTCTGTGGTGGCGCGATAACGCGGACCCCGGTTTGCAGGTTCAGGCAATTCACGACGGCAGGACTCTCGCCGTGCGGCTTACATGGCGTGATGACGAAGGTGATCGACAGGCGGTCAGCGGTTCATCGTTTGAAGATGCGGTTGCGATGCAACTCTATCGCGGCAACTCGGAACCGTTTCTTGGTATGGGTGGACCCAAGTCGCCGATCGATGTGTGGTTCTGGGACGCCGATCGACAGGGTAAGCCGCGAACCGTCGAAGACATCTATCCCAACGTTGTGGTGGATGTTTATCCCTTCAGCGAAGCGGTGGCTACGTCGGCCGAGTTCACTCGTGCCGGAGCACGAACCGGTGCTCAGCCGGACATTTCACTTCCGGCGAAAGCCAGTGGCAACCAGATTGTGCCCACGGACGATGCCTCCGGCGGGACGTCGCTGTCGGCTGTTGGACCGGGGAGTTCGACATTTCGTATTCCCGGCAATCCGTCTGTGCGTGCGACGGGGAAATGGCAGGACGGTCGCTGGACCGTCCTGATGACTCGTGCTCTTGCGCTGGACTCAGCGAATGGCGGAGTGTCGTTGGAACCAGGCAGTCACGCCTCTGTGGCGTTCGCTGTCTGGGACGGTTCTGAACAGGACCGCGATGGTAAGAAACTGATCACGATCTGGCAGGATCTGGTGTTGGAAAAATAACTGCGGGGAGCTTTCGTATGACGATTTCACGACGTCGTTTTCTCGCTGCCTGCGGCGCAGGCAGCAGCGCATTGTTGGCGACCGGCCCACAGGCGTGGGCATTCGATACGGTCACGGTCGACAATCCTCTGGGGGCCTATCCGGATCGGGGCTGGGAAAAGGTTTATCTCGACCAGTACCACTACGACGAAACGTTTACGTGGATCTGTGCGCCCAACGATACACACATGTGCCGGCTGAAAGCGTTTGTGCGAAACGGCGTGATGATTCGCAGCGAACAGAACTATGACCATGATCGCTGTGGTGATCTGTATGGCAACACGGCCACCAAAGCCTGGAATCCCCGTGGCTGCCCCAAAGGATTCACAATGCAGCGGAGGGTTTATGGTCCGTATCGGCTGAAGGGGCCGGTGCTGCGCGCTGGCTGGAAACAATGGGTTGATGACGGCTGCCCGTCGCTGTCGGATAAACCTGAACTGCGGACTCAATACAAATTCGACGACCGCGGCAATGACAGCTATGTCCGCGTGTCCTGGGATGAGGTCTCAAAATACGTTGCCGAAGGGCTGCACGCGGTTTCCGGGACTTACAGCGGCGAAGACGGAGTGGCGCGGCTGAAAAAGGACGGGTATGAACAGAGGATGATTGACAAGGTCGAAGGTGCGGGCACACGAACGATGAAGATCGGGTCAAACCTGCCCCTTCATGGTTTGGTCGGAAAGTTCGGTATTTATCGCTTTGCCAATCTGCTGGGATTGCTGGACCATCAAGTTCGAGGAGTGCCGGCGGACGAAGCTCGCGGTGCGCGAGAATGGAACGAATACACGTGGCGAGGTGACCAGGCTCCCGGGCATCCGTTCGTTCACGGGCTGCAGACATCCGACATGGATTTCAACGACATGCGGTTCTGCAAACTGGTGATTCAGATTGGAAAGAATCTGATCGAAAACAAGATGCCGGAATCGCACTGGCTGAACGAGTGTATGGAACGCGGCGCGAAGCTGGTTGATATTGCTCCGGAATACAACTGTCCCGCCACCAAGTCCGACTATTGGATCAGTGTGCGGCCAGGCCTGTCGGATCTGGCCGTGTTGCTGGGTGTGACTAAAATCATGCTCGACAACGATTGGTACAAGCCCGATTTCTGTCGGGAATTCACTGACTTTCCGCTGCTGGTCCGTACGGACACGCTCAAACGTCTGCAGCCTCAGGATTTACAGAAAGGCTACCAGCCCAAGGACATCAGCGGCGGACCTTCTTACAAGGTCCAGGGGCTGACTGACGAGCAGCGGGAAAAAATCGGCGACTTCTGCGTATGGGACGGTGACAGAAATGAAGTCGCGTTTATCAGCCGCGACGAAGTTGGCAGTCACTCGAAGGCCAACGCCGCGCTGGAAGGCACATTTCGTGTGACACTCGCGGACGGCAGTGAAGTCGAGGTGATGCCGGTTATGGAAATGTACAGGCGGCACCTGAAGGATTACGACGCCGATTCGGTCGAAGACATCTCAGGTGCTCCGGCTCACCTGGTGCGTCGCCTGGCACAGGATATCTGGGACACAACCGAAGCCGGACATCCCGTAGCGATCCACATCGGTGAAGGAGTAAATCATTATTTTCATGCAACACTGCATAATCGGGCCACTTACCTGCCTTTGCTGTTGACCGGCAATATCGGCAAACATGGGGCCGGTTCGCACACCTGGGCCGGCAACTATAAAGGGGCACTGTTTCAGGGTTCCTCATGGAGTGGTCCGGGAGTCGGCGGTTATACGCACGAAGACCCGTTCGCGCCCGTGTTGGACGAAACAACACGCATTACTCACGAGCACCTGCGACATCTGACGGACGTCGAAGATCCGTCCTACTGGGCGTGTGGCGAAAAGACACAAACGGTCGACCTGCCGAATGGCGAAACACGATGCTTCACCGGTGAAACTCACATTCCCACCCCTACGAAAGTCCTGTGGTATAACAATGCCAATTTTCTGAACCAGTCCAAGTGGATCTACAACCTGATCGTCAACGTGCTGCCGAAGATGGACATGATTGTCGATCAGCAGATCGAGTGGACCGGCAGCGCCGAATACTCGGATGTAGTGCTGCCTGTTAATTCGTGGGTCGAGATGGAAGACTACGAATGCGGTGGATCGTGCAGCAACCCATTCCTGCAGGTCTGGAAAGGCGGCATCAAGCCGGTACATGACACAGTGGACGATGGCGTGGTGTTTGCCAAAGTGGCTGACGCTCTGGCGAAGAAAACAGAGGACCAGCGATTTTCTGATTACTTTCGGTTTATCACAGAACGTAAGAACAAAGTTTACATCCAGCGAGTGTTCGATAACAGCACGACAACGCGTGGCGAAGACGGACCGTACAACGTCGATCGGTTCATCGCCGGCGAATACGGTGGTGAACCGGGGGCCGGGTTGATGCTGTTCCGCACATATCCGCGAGTTCCGTTCTGGGAACAGATTCACGATTCCATCCCGTTCTATACCGACAGTGGCCGGCTGCACAGCTATTGCGACCTGCCTGAAGCGATCGAATATGGCGAGAATCTGTGCGTGCATCGTGAAGGAGTCGAAGCGACTCCGTATATGCCCAATGTAATTGTTTCCACCAGTCCGTTCGTCCGGCCTGCGGACTTTGGCATTCCTCACGACACAATCGATCCGGAACTGAGGCAGGTTCGCAACGTGAAAATGTCGTGGGAGGACGCAAAGAACACGGCCAATCCGCTCTGGACGCAGGGTTATTCATTTTTCTGTTCAACGCCAAAGAGCCGCCATTCAACGCACTCGTCGTGGTCTACGATCGACTGGCACTGGATATGGAGCGACAACTTTGGCGACCCGCATCGCACCGACAAGCGGGCTCCAGGTACGGGGGACCGCCAGATTCAGATCAACCCGCAGGCCGCCCACGATCTGGGGTTGCACGAAGGGGACTACGTCTGGGTCGACGCCAATGAACTCGATCGGCCCTATATCGGCTGGAAAGATGACAACGGCCCGCGACACAAGGCGTTCCGATGCATGGTGCGAGTCAAGGTCAATCCCGGCCTGCCCTACAACTTCACAATCATGAAGCACACCGGCTGGATCGCCAGCGAACGTTCAGTCAAAGCACACGAAACTCGCGCTGACGGTCGGGCACTGGCGGCGGACACAGGCTATCAGGCCAGTTATCGTTATGGCTCGCATCAGAGCATCACACGAAACTGGATGATGCCCATGCACCAGACCGACACGCTGTTTCACAAGAAGACGGGGACGATGGGTTTTACGTTCGGCTTTGATGTGGACAACCACGCGATCAACACCGTGCCGAAAGAGACGCTGATACGAATCACGAAAGCGGAAGACGGCGGCATCGGCGGTGTCGGGCAGTGGAAGCCGGCTCAATCCGGATACAGCCCGACTTCGACGACGCCGGAACACGATCTTTACCTGCTCGGTGGCTACGTTGCAGTAAAAAAATGATGGCTTGACGATTGCTCAATTGATGCGACACAGGGAAACCATTTATGTCCAATGCCGTTCCAGACGGAACTCAGAAGGTGCATCCGGCCACCCGGGAAATACTTCCTGAAGACCCCATGGAAATGCGAGGGTTCGAAGTTCCTGGCGATCCGGACCTGATGTTACGGCTGCTGGTTGAAGAATACGCCCGCATGGGCTGGGGCTCGGCGGCGATCATGCAGTTGGCCCGAGATCCCAATTACGCGGTATTTCACGGATTGCTGGCGTTTCTCGGTGAGGAAGAACTTTTGCGGCGCGTGTCGGCAGTGATTTCCCGCTGCGGTGTGATGCGAGTCAAACAGGAAGTGCAGCCGGCAGAACCTCCGCCGGGGCCATTCGTTCAACTTGATATGTCTCAACCATCGGGCGACGCCTGACGGCCACACAGGAGATTCAGAGATGCCCGATGTTTATAATTGGCAAATAGGCCGCGAGATGAGCTACCCTCACGAGGAGCGACATCCCGAATGGCAGTTCGCCTTCGTTTTTAACCCCAATCGGTGCATCGGCTGCCAAACCTGCACAATGGCGTGCAAGAGTACCTGGACGTTCTCCAAGGGCCAGGAACTGGCGTGGTGGAATAATGTGGAAACCAAGCCTTACGGAGGCTATCCGCAGCACTGGGACGGAAAACTGCTGCACATGCTGGAACAAGCCAATCCGGGCGGACAGGTGTGGGACGTTCGCGATCAGGAAGCCGACAAACAGCCCTTCGGTGTCTTCGACGGCATGACGATCTTTGAAGCAGCGGACAAAAAGCCTCGTCCCGACCACGGCCCTCAGCAGGCACTCGGATATCTGCCGACCGATGACGAATGGCGGGCTCCGAACATTCACGAAGACACCGCTGCGGGCGATCATTTTCGCGAACAGGGAAAAGAGCAATACGGCGGCGAGGCTCAGTTACCCGAACACAAAGTGTGGTTCTTTTACCTGGCTCGCATCTGCAACCATTGCACCTATCCTGGTTGCCTTGCTTCGTGCCCGCGCAATGCGATCTATAAACGGCCCGAAGACGGTGTTGTGCTGGTCGATCAAGGCCGCTGTCGAGGTTACCGGAAGTGTGTCGAAGGCTGTCCCTTCAAGAAGGCCATGTATCGTTCCACGACGCGGACGACCGAAAAGTGCATCGCCTGCTTTCCACGTCTGGAAGGCAAAGACAAAGAGATCAGCCCGACTGGCGCACCGGCCGAGACTCGCTGCATGTCGGCCTGCGTCGGTAAGATTCGTTTGCAGGGACTGGTGAAGATCGATGAAGATGGCAGCTGGGTTCACGACCCGAAAAACCCTCTGTACTACCTGGTTCGCGAGCGAAAGATTGCTCTGCCGCTGTACCCACAGTTTGGTACGGAACCTAACGGTTTCTACATTCCACCTCGCTGGGTGAATCGCGGCTATCTCGCACAGATGTTCGGCCCCGGTGTCGACAGTTCCATCGATCAGTACAGTTGTCCTGATCGTGAACTGCTGGCCGTGCTGCAACTGTTCCGTGCGAATCAACAAATCGTCTTTCGCTTTGAGATTGAACAGGGACCGAAGGTTGGTGAGATCGAAGTCACGATGCCTGACGGCAGCAGCAAGACACAGGAACTGTTCAACGACACGATCATCGGCTTCAACAAATTCGATGAGGAAGTCGCTCGCGTTACCGTCGAGGAACCGACCTTCGAACGTCCCGCCGAACAGCATGTGAACTCAATTTAACATTAACCGGCCTGCGGAGAATTTTCATGTCGACCACGGCCCCTGAAATTACATTTGATCCCGCCGTCGCGATGGCTCGGCAGGCGCTGTATCGCTTCACGGCGCTGGCGCTGCTTGATCCCAAATTCGGATCGTGGGAACGACTCAACGCTTTGCGGAACGATCCCGTTCTGAACGAAGCGGCTGCTGTGTTACGCGAGCTGCCGGAAGCGATTTCGGACGAGTTGGCTCCCGGCGAACGGTCGCTGTCCGAACTTGATGTGTCTGCCGTAATGGCCAGTCTTCCTGACGCTCGCGATCCCTTCAATCAGCATTTTGAGAAGACCTTCGGACTGCTCGTTTCGAACGCGTGCCCGCCATACGAAACCGAGTACATTGATGGCAAGTTCACATTTCAGCGCAGCCACGCTTTGGCAGACATCAGCGGCTTCTATCGGGCATTTGGCATTACGACATCTGAGTCACATCCTGAGCGTCCCGATCACATCGTGCAGGAACTGGAATTCATGGCCTTCCTGATCGGGCTGACCCGACAGGCCGACTGCGGAGACCCGCGAGTGCGAAGTGATCGCGTGGCCGTCTGTTACGACGCTCAGAAGCGATTCTTGCGGGAGCATCTGGTTTGGTGGGTTCCCGCGTTCACCGCGTTGCTTGGTCGCGAAGACCCTGGCGGATTCTACGAATCGGTGGGCGACTTTCTTTCAGCATTCATCACCGCTGAACGTTCAATGCTGGGTATTCCTGGTTGGACGCAGCTGCCCGCGCCGACTCAGCTTGAGCCTCCGGAAGCCTGTGATGAGTGCCTGCGTTCATAGTCACAACTTCCGGAATCCTGTCGTGTGTCGTGTTCCGCGCTCGTGACGAGGTTACCTTTCGTTGTGACCAGGCGCACTTGCCGAATGCCGAAAAGGTTGTCGTTGTTTACCGCGTTCCTGCCAGATGTGACAGAACGTTGACGCAATGATGACCGCAAATGGCGTACTCCGGGACGGGGTGAACGATAAAATAGTGCAGTCTGGGAGGACGAAGCGGTGCGAAATGCACTCGGATGTTCTGCCCGCAGACCACATATCCCCGTTAGTGTTTGAGCCCGCCGATAATGTGCATGAAAGCAGAGGAATCGATGTCTTATTTGTCGCCTCGTGAAGATCCGGTCTTGATTCAGGGAGGGATGGGAGCTGCCGTTTCGGCATGGCAGCTGGCCCGAGCCGTTTCGCTCACAGGCCAACTGGGAGTGGTTTCGGGCACTGCGATCGACGTTGTTCTGGCTCGGCGCCTGCAGCAAGGTGACTCCGGCGGACACGTGCGACGAGCATTGGAGGATTTCCCGTTTCCCGAAATGGCGGAACGCATCGTTAACCGCTACTTCGTGCCCGGTGGCAAGTCCGCTAATACCTCCTTTCTGCCCGAACGCGTCCTTCCCGTCAAACCGACTCAGGAACAACAGGAACTGGTCGTTGTGGCCAACTTTGTGGAAGTGTTTCTGGCGAAAGAAGGACACGATGGGCATGTGGGAATCAACTATCTGGAAAAAATTCAAACGCCTACGCTGCCATCATTGTTCGGTGCGATGCTGGCCGGAGTGGATTATGTCCTGATGGGAGCTGGTATTCCGCGAGCCATCCCCGGAGTGTTGGACCGACTGGCCAATGGCAGTCCGGTGGAACTGCCGCTGAACGTGGAGGGAGCAGGCCGTGACGATCACTTTGTCACTTGCTTCGACCCCATGACGTTTTCCGGCGGTGCGATTCCGTGGCTGGAACGCCCGAAGTTCCTGGCCATCGTGGCTTCGGCAAGCCTTGCCAGCCTGCTTGCGAGAAAGTCGTCCGGTCGAGTCGACGGGTTTATTGTGGAGGGACCAACAGCCGGGGGCCACAACGCTCCGCCGCGCGGGAAAGGTTCGCTGAATGAACGAGGCGAACCGGTTTACGGCGCGAAGGACGAGATCGATTTAGACGCGATGCGGGCGCTGGGCGTACCGTTCTGGCTGGCGGGGTCATATGGTTCGGCGGAACGAATCGACGCCGCGCTGCAGGCAGGGGCTTCCGGCGTTCAGGTGGGGACCGCGTTTGCCTTCTGCAACGAGTCTGGTTTTCGCAGCGATATCAAACAGCGTGTCCTGGAAATGTGTCGCGACGGCAGTCTCGATGTTGTTACCGATCCACTGGCCTCGCCAACCGGTTTTCCATTCAAGGTACTGCAGCTGGAAGATTCGCTTTCTGAAGATTCCATCAATCAGCAACGTCATCGTATCTGTGACCTTGGTTTTCTGCGACAGGCGTATCGAAAAACAAATGGTTCGGTTGGCTGGCGATGTCCGGGCGAACCGGTTGCGGCGTACGTGCATAAGGGTGGAGTCATCGATGAGACAGTCGGTCGCAAGTGCGTGTGCAATGGGCTGCTGGCTAACGTCGGGCTGGGACAGTGTCGCGGCGACGGCAATTCCGAGAGGCCTCTGGTAACCTGCGGCAACGATTTGGCCAGCATCACGCGGTTCCTGAAGACGCCGGATGCCGAAAGCTATTCGGCGGCCGACGTCGTGGAGAGCCTGCTCGCCGGGGTTTCGATCGGAGCTTCGCTTTAGGCAGTTTTCGAAGAGATGCTGTCGTGCGGATCGTGTGAACGCGACCTGCGCAAGTGGAAAGACGTTCACCGCGGCGCTGTCGGTGTCATGCGCTGGAGGCTGCGCGGGCCAGTCGATGGGAGCCCCTGATATCGCTATGGTTTGCTGTTCGCAGCCGTCATGCGTATTGCTTCGACGTCCCGGACACCTTCGCCAGGTGTTTGTCGGGCGGCGGTTCGCACACACCGCCAGCGCGGCGAAATTCGTTCATCCGCACGAACGTCAATTTCTGCAGACAGGCGGCACGGCAGGCCGCTGTGTTCTGTGATTCGCCATCAGCCTGACCATTTGCAGGCTGCCCGTCGCGGGTGTCTCGTTCTGCTCGCGCATCAGGCAAACGTGCAGACTCCGTAAATGGCAGCACAAGTGTACTGCGACTGAATTGTAGCCAGATCGACAAAGGGGATATTTGGACCTTGACATCCAGTAGTGGCCGCAATGATAATGTTCAAGGTCACCGTTCGAAAACGCTCCCCCACAGGATCTGTCCGACTGACGTTCGGAAATCTGACGTCAGAGCCATTCGAAGGGAACGTCTGTATCGCCTGATACTGACATCCAGTGTGTACCAGTTTTCTTCGATCACTCAGCAGGCTGCGGCGCGAGATTCAGCATTGACCCAGGCGAATTTTTCTGTCTATCCGCTTCGTCGTCTGGACGCAGAAGTACTAATCGACGCGATTAATGCGATCACCGGGACACACGATCTTTACACCAGCCCGATTCCCGAGCCGTTCACCTACATTCCTCGTGATTTACCAGCGATCGCACTGGCGGATGGCAGCATCACGAGCCCGTTTCTGGCGTTGTTCGGACGATCGGCGCGGGCGACCGGAATGGCAAGCGAACGTGACAATCAGCCCGTTGCCGCACAGTGGCTGCATACGCTGAATTCCAGCCACATTCAAAAGAAGCTGGACAGCAGCAGCCGACTGAAGGCGCTATTAGAGAAGCGTCGCAAGCCACAACAGACACTGGAAGAACTCTACCTGATGGTGCTTTCGCGCCGACCATCGGCCGAGGAAGTCACGCGTGCCGTGCCATCCGGAAAGAGGGCGAAACTCAAACGCAGCGACTGGATTGATCTGACGTGGGCGCTCCTGAACAACACCGAGTTTCTGTATCGTCACTGATTTCCTGACTGACACATTCTCAATTCGAAGCAAGAAACAAGAAATGACCAGGGAAAAATTCCTTCACTCCGACGCTCCCGTGACTCGACATGGATCGCTGATGCAGGGTACAACGACTGTCGGCGGATTGGTGCTTGCCAATGGCCTGCGGAGGAGTTCCGCGACGGCCGCCACCGACGAGAAGGGCAAGGTTGGTTCAGTCAGGTCGACGGCCAAATCGGTTATCCAGATTTTTCTGTGGGGCGGCATGTCGCACAACGACACATGGGATCCCAAACCCGATGCGGGACGTGATTACATGGGTGAATTCGGAAAGGCGATTTCCACAAATGTCGCAGGGACTCAACTCTGCGAACTGTTCCCCGAACTGGCCCGTCAGGCAGACAAATATTCGCTGATTCGCAGCATGACGCATGGCAACAACGGCCACGAGACGGCGGCGTATCTGATGCAGACGGGGCATCAACCGGGAGAACGGCTGGCCTACCCGAGCATCGGTGCGGTCTTTTCCCTGTTTCGGGGGCGTGATTACGCAGGCACCATTCCGCCCTATGTTGTGCTGACAAAACCCCAGGGTAGGTTCTCTGAAGAGGGCTTTCTGGGACCGCTGTTCAAGCCGTTTGCAACAGGTGGCGATCCGAATGCGTCGAGGTTCCAGGTCGAAGGTGTGGTTGCGCCGAGTATCAGCGACGCTCGACAGCTGACACGTCGCGAATTGTGCGACGGGATGGACACGCTGAGCAGACAGCTGGCGGCGCATCCGCAGATCGTGGACGAGATGAAGGCGAAACAGGAGGCCTATGACCTCATCCTTGAGGAGGCCTATGACCTCATCCTTGGCCGAGGCCGGGAAGTGTTTGATCTATCAAAGGAAGACGCGGCGTTGCGGGATCGATATGGTCGACACACCTTCGGGCAGGAATGCCTGGCGGCTCGGCGGATGGTTGAGGCAGGCGTTCCGTACGTGGTGATCAACTACCCCGGCGGCTGGGATACCCACAAGGACCACTTTCAGCGAATGCGTCGGCAGGTGCCCTCCCTGGACCAGGGTCTGGCAACGTTGCTGAGCGATCTGAGTGATCGCGGTTTGCTGGAGAGTACCGTGGTTTGGTGTTGCGGCGAATTTGGTCGAGGTCCCAAAGTGGATTGGCAACCGCCCTGGAATGGCGGCCGAAATCATTACGGAAAAGTGTTTTCCGCCCTTGTCGCCGGTGGAGGATTCAAGGGTGGTCAGATCGTCGGTGCGTCCGATCAGAAAGCCGAAACTGTCGCGGATCGGCCCGTGTATCCGGTCGACCTGCTGGGCAGCATCTATGCGCTTGCCGGTGTTGACACGAATGCCCGCCTGCCGCATCCGCTGGGCCTCGACGCCCGTGTATTGCCTGCTGCGTCTGACGCCGTCAAGTCGGGTGGCCTGCTGACTGAAATCATGTGAAGCGATGGAGGATCTAATGAATACTCACCTCAAAACCACCGCGCCCGTCGCATCCGTTGGTCCCTCACATCGGCTCATCTGCTGCATTTTCGCATCTTCGATCATGTTTGGTTCGGCCGCGTTAGCGCAATCGACCTCGTACATCGGTTACGTCTATCCGGCCGGCGGCCAGCAGGGCACGAC
Organism: Fuerstiella sp.; assembly: GCA_024230215.1. GTDB lineage: Bacteria > Planctomycetota > Planctomycetia > Planctomycetales > Planctomycetaceae > Fuerstiella. The sequence continues at coordinate 16,359 of JAAERP010000451.1, forward strand.
CTTCGGCGTGAAGCTGGGTGGTCAGCGACTGAGTGGTGCCGATCAGGTTCTTGTGACGGGCGAAGGTATTACGGCAACCATCGAAAGGGTCTACCGTCGGCTCAGCAATCAGGACATGGGGCTGCTGCGCGCACAGTTGAATGAGTTACGAAAGAAGACCAAAGGCAAGACGAAACAGGAACTGTCCCGGGTCGAGAAGCGAGTCTTCGCCAACGTCGAAAACCGTCTGGCGGAATACTGCAATCGTCCGGCGAGTACATCGATTGCCGACCTGGTTTTCGTGGACATCACCATCGCCGCCGATGCTCAGCCGGGGCCCCGAGAACTGCGGGTGGTCACCGAACAGGGCGTCACAAATCCACTGGTGTTCCACGTCGGTCAGTTGCCGGAGGTCGCTCGCCAACCAATGCTGACGAGCAGGATGCAGGTTCTTGGGAAGGAAGGGGATGCACTGCGAAAACGCCCCTCAGACGAAGCGGAAGTTGAAATCCAGTTGCCGTGTACCGTCAACGGCCAGGTCGCTTCGGGAGAAGTGAACACGTATCGTTTTCGGGCTCGCAAGGGACAGCGTCTGGTCGTATCGTGTGCCGCGCGGGAACTGATCCCCTTTATTGCGGATGCCGTCCCCGGCTGGTTTCAACCGGTTATCTCTGTTCTTAACTCGCGCGGAGACGAGCTGACGTACAACGACGACTTCGGGTTTAAGCCGGATCCGACGCTGTTATTTGAAGTTCCCGCCGACGGAGAATATCAGGTGCGTGTGTTCGACGCGATTTATCGCGGTCGAGAGGACTTTGTGTATCGGATTTCGATCGGCGAATTGCCGCTGGTCACGAGCATCTTTCCGCTGGGAGGAACTGCTCAGACGCTGTCCGCGTTACAGTGGCAGGGTTGGAACGTTGCTGGTGCCACGCTGCGACCGGGCGCACGTGACGAAACACGCGGGATTCAGTGGGTGACTGTCGAGAAGGACGGTCTGGTTTCCAACCGTGTTCCGTTTCTGCTTTCGGACCAGACTGGCTCGTCTGACAACGAGCCGAATAATGCACTCAAAGACGCTCAGAAAGTGACTCTGCCCGCCATTGTCGATGGACGGATCGATGCACCCGGGGATGGAGACGTGTTCAAGGTGGACGCGGTCGCTGGCGAAACGATTGTGGCGGAGGTTATGGCGCGACGACTCGATTCTCCCCTCGATTCTTTTCTCAAGATCACAGATCAATTCGGCAACGTGATCGCCGTCAATGACGATCACGCAGATGTTGGTTCCGGACTGAATACTCATCATGCGGATTCGTACGTGATGTTCCAGGCATCCACGGACGGGCCGGTCTTCGTCCATCTTGGCGACATGGCTCGCGCTGGCGGAGACGCCTTCGCGTATCGCCTGAGAATCAGTCATCCGCAACCCGATTTCGAATTGCGAGTCGCGCCGTCCGGGGTGGCTGTTCGTGGCAAGTCAGGTACTGCACTCAGTGTTTATGCGATTCGCAGGGACGGCTACGACGGTGATATCAGAATCGAGCTTGGTGGGGCACAGAAAGCGTTCAGTATGCCGAACGTCGTTCTGAAACCAGACCGCGATACGGCCAGATTACGGCTGAAAACCAGCCTGAGACACACGGACGCTCCTCTGAATCTCGCGATCCTGGGACGCGCCGCCACAAAACCCGAACGCAGCGTGCGTCGGGCCGTACCGGCGGATGATCGCATGCAGGCGTTCCTGTGGCGACATCTCGTCCCCGCTCAGTCATTGACGGCCGTGGCTCTCCGACCCAAATCGGCAGTCACCTACAGTCGCGCCGTGCCACCACCAATTCAGCCGGACGAACGCGCGGCGAACCAGGAACCGCCCCTGAAGTTCAGCAAACAACAGTTAGCCCGACGACTGACGCAGCTTAGAGGTCTGTTTGAGGAATGGCTGCTGACCAACGAATTTTACAACACGCGGGTCGCCGAATGCGAAGCCGTGAAGTAAGTGCTCCGAAAACCCACCTCCAGAAAGAATGCCATGAGCCGGACTGAAAACGATTCGACGACGATGTCCGAAGCGGCCACACGCGCACACTCCGCGATCTGCTACCGCATGGAGCCGGCAAAACGCATGCTGGCCAGTCAGGCATGTGCCCAGGATTGTGCCATCGAACGGACGGGCGATGTTCCCGCGGAGCCACCCTGTTTGCTGTGCAGCCAGCAGCATTCGGTCGTCGACCTCGAAAAAATCTGTCGCGTCGCGCTGATGGTGACTCCCCAGGCCACCGGTGATGTGACGGACGAAGCGTGGGAGGCGGTTTCAACGATCCGTGCTGTGCTGAAGCAGCAGCCTGGTCCGATGACCGTGACCATGCAGACGGTTTTTCTGCGTCGCGCCGAGGACGAAGCCGTGTGTCGGAATCTGTTTCAGGCTTACTATGGTGATCGAGTGCCGCCCACCAGTTTTGTCGTCCAGCCGCCGTGCGGCGGTCAGTCGCTGGCGATCGAAGCCTGGGCGCTCGGAGGACAGCATGCAGACATTCAGTTCCCCGCACCCGACGTGGTGACGGCAGCGTACGACGGTCTGCGCTGGATTCATGTTGGTGGCGTCACGCCGTCCGAATTCGACCCATCGTCGTACGCTCAAAGTGAGAGTGTTTTCAACAGGATGGCCAGCCAGTTGCGGATCGCCGGTGCCTCATTCCGTGATGTCGTGCGGACGTGGTTGTATGTGGGAGACATCACGGAGGAGCGGGGCGGAATCGAACGCTATCGGGAATTGAACCGCGCCCGGACGGACTTTTTCGATGCCGAGCGATCAGAGGGGCGAATGCCGGTCGGGCCGGGCGGCGAATTCATGTATCCAGCCAGCACGGGAATCGGTATGGCATCGCGCGGCATGGACGTCGGTTGCCTGGCGCTGCAGACCGATCGCGACGACGTGCGGCTGTTGGCGCTGGAGAACCCATGTCAAACGGCCGCGTTTGATTATGACCCCAGTTTTTCTGTCAAGAGTCCCAAATTCTCTCGCGCGATGGCGGTTGTGATTGGTGATTACGTCACGACCTGGGTTTCGGGGACCGCCAGCATTGTCGATTCGGAAAGCGCACATCTGGGCGATGCCGCCAGACAGACGGAACAAACGATTGAAAATATCCGGAATCTGATCGCTCGCGAGAACTTTGCACACCACGGTGTTGCGGGAGCGGGGGCCGCGTTGTCGGACCTGGCTAAGGTGCGGGTGTATGTTAAACGTCCGCAGGACTACGAAGCCTGCCGCGCGGTCTGCGAACGTGAGTTCGGTGAGCTACCCACGATTTATGCTCAGGCCGACGTCTGTCGTTCAGAGTTGCTGGTCGAGATCGAAGGCGTTGCGTTTTCCCGCTGCAACCCGTGATTGGCGTTGGCTTTCCATTGCAACCGGGGTGGTTGCTTCACGAACTTCTGCCAGCGGATGGTCGAACTCAGCCCGGTCAGATGCGAGCCGGCTGAGACGACGCACGGTTTTCCATTCTCAGGGCCGCGGTGAAGGGCTGTCGTGCCGCGCCGCCCGATTCTGCTTGAGCAAGTACTTGCCTAATACCTGAGATTACCCCCGAACCGATGTAATTGATGCGGTGTCACGGGAAATGATCCAGACGGACCATCCTGCCTCGCTTTTGGGTTGACCATCGTGTGACCCGAGGATAATCTGCCCGACATGAGCAGCCTGCTTCTAAATCTGAGCCTTCTATTACTTCCAAAGTGAAGTCCGTCTCAGGTACGCATGCTTATCGAAAAGAAGTTTCCAAACCCTGAGGCACAGCCTCAGGGTTTTTTTGTTCCCATGTCGGGTAAACTCGCAGGTGCAGCCTCGATTCAATCAGGAGTGATCCATGACCGGCGACCAGATCATCATTTTCGACACCACTCTGCGCGACGGCGAACAGTCTCCCGGCTGCAGCATGAACACGAATGAGAAGCTGAAGGTGGCCCACGCGCTGGTGGAGCTTGGCGTTGACGTGATTGAAGCGGGCTTCCCCATCGCATCTCCCGGCGACTTTGAAGCCGTGCAGACGATTGCCAATCAGTACAGTGACCGGTCCACTATCTGTGCGCTGGCTCGCAGTCGGGACGATGATATTCAGAAGGCGAAAGAGGCGCTGGCGAGTGCCGAAAAGCGGCGCATTCACGTTTTTCTGGCGACGAGTGCGATCCATCGCGAGCACAAGCTGAAAATGGACAAACAGCAGATCATCGATCGTGCGGTGCAGTCGGTTCTGAATGCGAAGGAGTTTTGCGACGACATCGAGTTTTCGCCGGAAGACGCAGCCCGCACCGAACTGGATTTTCTGTGCGAGGTCGTTGAAAAGACGATTGATGCTGGGGCGACGACGGTCAACATCCCGGACACCGTGGGTTATGCCACACCGAATCATTATTTCAAAGTGATCTCGTACCTGAAGCAGAATGTTTCGAACATCGATCGAGCGATCATCAGCACTCACTGTCACAACGATCTTGGGCTGGCCGTGGCGAACAGTCTGTCAGCGATTGAAGCGGGCGCTCGTCAGGTTGAATGTACGGTCAACGGATTGGGCGAACGTGCCGGTAACGCCGCTCTGGAAGAACTGGTCATGGCCATTCGCACTCGTGCTGACTTCTACGGAGTGCATACGAAGATCAATACCGAGCGCCTGTTTCCGACAAGTCAGCTGGTGTCATCGATCACTGGCATGAAGGTCCAGCGGAACAAGGCCATTGTCGGGCAGAATGCATTTGCTCATGAAGCGGGGATTCACCAGCACGGCATGTTGCAGGAACGGTCAACGTACGAAATCATGCGACCGGAAGACGTGGGGTACTCGGGCCAGAACCTGGTGCTGGGAAAACACAGTGGTCGTCATGCGTTTCGTGATCGTGCAAGACAATTGGGATTCGATCTGGACGACGACGCCGTACAGAAGGCCTTCGATGACTTCATTGCCCTGGCTGACAAGAAAAAGGAAGTTTACGATTCCGACATTATTGCCCTGATCGACAATCGTCTGGCGGACGCACCGGACCGCTGGAAACTGGTTAGCTTTCACACGTCAGCGGGGTCGTCGGCAATCCCTACCGCGACGCTGGAACTGCAGTGTGAAGAACAGGCAGTCCTGTGTGACGCTGCCACAGGTGACGGGCCGATTGATGCGGTCTTTCGAGCGATGGAACGCATCATTGAATTGACAGCGCGGCTTGAGGAATTCAACGTTCGCAGTGTTTCGGAAGGGAAAGACGCTCAGGGAGAAGTTCGCGTGACGATCAATGTTCACGGTCGTCATTACATGGGCAAGAGTGTCAGCACGGACATCATCGAAGCGGCGGCTCGTGCGTATCTGCAGGCATTGAATAAGGCGGATGCCGATCGGCAGGGCAGTTCCGAACAACCGGCGAACGAGGTTACAGCAGAGAGTCCATGAGTAAACGCAGCATGACAGACAACACACCAGCCAAAGATGTCGTGGATGCGTCAGCGAGCTTCGGAAAGCCTCCGGAATTCGCAGATGTGCTGCCGGAATTTCGACGATTGTGTGAGGTGATCGCAAAACTACGGTCACCGGACGGCTGTCCCTGGGACCGTCAGCAAACGTTGGCTTCGATCAAGCCATACACACTGGAAGAAACCTACGAACTGCTGGAAGCCATTGATTCGGACGATAACGCAGCCATTCAGGAAGAACTCGGCGATGTCCTGCTGCAGGTGATTCTGGATGCTCAAATCGCTGCTGACGAGAATCGTTTTGAGCTGGTGCACGTGATTCGGCAGATTGCTGACAAGATGGTCCGTCGGCATCCCCACGTTTTTGGTGACGCTCACGCAGAATCGACGGAAGACGTGAAGCGGCACTGGCACGCCGCGAAAAACAATGAAAAGCGGGAGCGGACATCTCAGCTGGACGGCATCCCCAGGGATCTTCCGCAGCTTGCACGCACCTATCGTATTGCCGCACGGGCAGCTTCAGTCGGGTATGATTTTCCGGACCGCAGAATGTTGTTTGACAAGCTGCGAGAGGAGATTCAGGAACTCGCCGACGAGCTGTTCAACGAAGGGATCATTCCGGACGTGCCCGCTGCTGTTGATGTCGATCGCATTCCGGATGTCCCCGTTATAGATCCGAAGATCAAGGATCGGGTTGAAGGAGAACTGGGCGACGTGCTGTTTGTCGTTGCCAATATTGCTCGTCGCTGGGGTATCAACCCTGAAGAGGCGTTACGCAAAAGCAATGCGAAGTTCAGCCGTCGTTTCCAGGCCATTGAAGCTGCCATGAGGCAACAGGAACGGTCGCTGGACGAGGCGTCGTTGGGCGAGATGGAACAGGCGTACCAGGCGGCGAAGGCCAAAGAGCCGGGAAGCTGAATTGTTGCGTGTCTTTCTCCCTCCTGATGATTGTACTGGTTTCCTTCATCCTCCTTTTCAAGAAGGGTCGAGCTTAAGCGAGGGCAGATTCCAACGAAGCCTCCGTCTCCTCGCGTAGGCTCGACTCTCCTGCGGGAAGGGTGAAGTTGAATTCTGGTATTCCAACAACGCCAGACCGCCATTCCGCTGCGTTCATTCTTCCGCGGCACATCCCAGCGAATCACGGTGGGAGTATTCGTCACCCAACGACGTGGGTTGGTTGTGCTGATTACACGTGTTCTACCGACGTCTCAACGTGGGAAATGTTGAGAAAAATCTGAAGACGAAAACGCGGAACCTATGTTTCCTTAATGCCACGTCCTGCGTTCGGTAGATGACGCTGTAAGCGTTTTGTTATGCCGGATTCATGCGACCAGGTGCAGTCGATGCGATTGAGAAGACGACAAACGACAGAGAAGCAGCACTATGTCCATTGCCGAAACCGACCCGGAAACTGCGGAAGCTGAATCCACAGCAACATGTATTCGATGTCAGACGTCTGAGGCATGGGGCGAATCATCCTGGTGTCCGGTCTGTGGCTACTATCCGGCTATTGATGGCACGGACGTCGATGGCGAGTCCTGGGCCGATGGCCTGCCGAACGTGCCTCAGGCAGAACCTGAGAATGAAGGATCGACTCTGCAATCGTTGCCTGGCTGGTTTTGGGGATTGCTGGGTGGCATTGTCAGCATCATGGTGTTCAGCGTTTCAATAAGACTGCTGTTTTCCAGTGACGAAGGCGTTCGAGGGGCTATAGCCTTAACACAACTGTCGATTGGTTTGGTCAGCGTGTTGACAGCCCATGGCCTGGCGGCGAAGTTCGCCATGAAAAAGGACCGGCGCGTCAATCTCACTGATGTGCTCATGTCGTGGTTTAGCGTCTGGCAGCCGAATATCGCGGCATTGCCGGCCACGTGCGCTCGCATCTGGGCCGTTGTCTGGGGCGGAATTGCCGTGATGACAGCCGTGACAATTATTGGCGGCATCGATTACTCGGCGCCGTTTCGTGTGGACGATGCACCCAAAGGCAAGGGGCCGAAGGTGTCAAGTGTGGTCGGAGCTGTTGCCGGTGCGGCCAGGGAGGCAGGTGACGAAGACGCTCCTCTGGATGAAGCACTGGGCGACCTTCAGGAAGAAGAATCTGCAGAAGAAAAAGGGCGTGGCAAGGGCGGCTCCCAGGATATGGGCAAGGTCCTGTCTGAACTCGACGACGATGAGGACCAGCTGAATGAGACTGATGAAACATCGTCCGAAGATGTTGCGGACACCAAAGAACTGGATTGTTTCATCTATGGCGTCGTGACGAACAGCAAGAGGCATCCTGTAAGTTTCCTGTTTGGGGCGTACACCAATGGGCGGACCCGGCACGTTGCCGAAATCAGGGCTGAGCGACTGCCACCGGGGGAATTTCGCCAGATCGCCGTGCAACTGTATTCGTCTGTGCAGGCACATCCGGAAGTTCCCAGTCAGCGAAAGGCCGTTTGGGTGAAACCAATCGTCACCTGTCGTCTGTCGTTTAGCGGGTATACCAGTTCCGGCGAGCTGAGAAAGCCGGAATTCGGTGCCGTGGTCGTGGCCCAGCGAGGACGCTTCGAAACGTCGCGCCAGCAACAACAGAAAAGTACACGACGTCAATAAACGACATGCGCCGAGTGGATACCGCAGAGCCTCTGTTTCCCTGCTGAACTGTGGACGGTTTCTGCGCTACATCCGGATGCGGATTCGGCGATATTCAATCTGACCACGGTCGCCTTCCAGTCCGATCGGTCCGGATTCCGGCACCTTGAATTCGGCTTCCAGCACTTCGCCGTTGCAGGTGCAGTAAGCCACGCCACCTTTCACATCGACGGTCAGTTCGTTCCAGTCCTGAGCTTTGTACCTGGTCAGGTTCCTGTAGGGACCAGCCAGAACGAAATCTCGGCATTGTAATTGAGGCCCGCGAATGAAGACGCCGCTGTCGGCATTCGGTGTTGCTCGAAATTCCAGCTTCAGAGTGAAGTCCTTACCGAATTCCCTGGTTGTCCAGAGTTGCTGGACTCTTCGACCTTCGGATGGAGTCGTCACCACCAGGCGACCATGCCGCGCTATGTACCGACCACCGGGAGTCGACTTCTTTCCGTCGAATGAGACTGGTGTCTTCACGACGGGCCATGGCGGAGCATTGGGATCCCGGCTGCGCCATCGTTCTCGTGACTTCAGCATCTTTTCCGTGGTTGGACGGAAGCCCCAACCCGTCAGGTCACGACCATTGAAGAGGCTGACGAAGCCTTCTTCCGGCTTGAAATTATCTGCCTGGTTTTCTGTCAGCCCCAGCGTCGCAAGGATCGGACGCAGTGCACGGCCCCATTTGGCGTATCCCACACCATTGGGGTGCAGCAGGTCCGGAAACTCTTCCTTCTTTGCGTCGCCCTGTTCGTTGGCAAACAGCGTCCAGGTATCAATCACTGTCACTTGAGCGTCACCTTTGACGGCTGCCGCGTACAGTGCATTGATTTTCTTGATGCTGTCCGCCGGTCGACTCTTGGTGGCTGAACTCGGAAATACCTGGCACAGCACAATCGGCATGTCGGATCGATGTTTCTTTAGCTCCGCCATTATCAGCTCAACGTTGGCTGCGATGGTTTCCGGTTCCGCCTTTTCTTCCAGGTCGTTTGTGCCCATCAACAGGACTACGGCCGACGGATTCAGTGCCAGAACGTCTTCGTTCATCCGGATGAGCATGCCACGAGTTGTATCGCCACTGATTCCTCGGTTGGCAACGTTTACTTTCGGGAAGAAGTTACGCAGGTCCGGTCCCCAGCCCTGGGTGATGGAATCGCCGAGGAACACAACGGCACCCTGTTTCGATTCCACCTGCATGGCAAAATCGGTTCGACGCGCTGTCCAGAGATTTCGGAACCAGTCATATCGTCGAATCGGCCCGGCACCTGGCAATCCGTCATCGGTTTCCGGAATTCTGAACTCCTGTTGTCCGTCCGCTGCTGTCAGCTGGGGCGCTGCCGTTGCCAGAGCCAGTGACAGAAGAAGCGTCGACGTGATGAGTACTGCCACGTGCCTGAACATGAAACCAACCTGTTGAGGTGAAAGCTGAATTCGTCTCGTCTCACGCTTTTAGCACGTGATGAATCTGATGGCCAGGCTGAGCATTCAATGTTTCTGTTGCATCGAGGAAATGAGGTTCCGCCGTGACGCGGCGGTCACGGAATCCGGTTGAGCGTGTAGTATGCATGCGGGTGCAGCAGCGGCTCGCCGTCGACACTGCGGATTCCTGCTGCAACAAGTTCGTGGACGAACAGCTCGCGCAAACCATCGATGTGTAATCGCACTCGTCGCCCGTCGTCAGAAACCGTTGCAGACCTGACATCGAGATCCCGTTGCTGGATTTCGTCGCTGCCGTACGTTGAATGGTATAGATAGGTGTAGCTGTTCATGGCGTACGATTGCAGGTTTTCCGCTGTCTGTGCATCAACAGGTTTGGTGAAGACCAGTTCGAAGCCGTTTGGCTGAGCACGCATTTCTTTGATTTCAAATGGCGTCTTTCCAGTCCAGATTAGTCGCTGCAGTCCATAGGATGCTGTGCCCAGACTGCTCCAGCCGCGGTTCGTAAGCCCCACGAAGACGCTACCGTCCGTGCCCTGCGCCATCCTCAGCACGGCCGATGCGAACGAAGATCGAAACGGGAAGCAGGCTCCCTGATATTCACCGTCGATCTGTTCCAGAAACACGCGGCTCATTGAAGCCTGGGTGAATTCGCCAATGAACAACTGTCCGGAAAACGGGCCAAATCTTCCGCCGCTGTCGTCCAGCATGATGTCAGTCGCAGACTGCCCCATCTTCCTGTAAGGAAACCAAACGGCTGGCGGCTTCAGTTGCAGGAACTGTTGCAGGGCCTGAGGCAGTGGTGCACCGTTCGGTACGCTTGTTACTCCTCGAATCGTGGATCCGGGCTGAGTCATCGAGGCCAGAGCTTCGGCGTGATGAAAGAATGCTCCGTCGCGCATGTGGTGCAGTGAATTTGTGGCGACCCAGTTGCCCTGCTGGTCTGTGTAGAACATGTCTCCGGCGGCATTGGCTCCGATACCGCACGGTGATCGCATCCCTGCGCAAACGGGCACCACAGTGCCCGTTGGAGTGACCTTCATGCCCCAGCCTCGCCATCGTCCCTGCTGAAAACCGAGTGTCGGGTCGCGAACGGTGCGAGTCAGTTGATTGCCCTTCAATCCCATGCCGATGTTGAGCGTCAGCCACATGTTGCCATCGGTATCCAGCTTTGGGCCGTAGGCATATTCGTGGTAGTGTCCGGTGACGCCCCAGCCCTTGGCGACCGTCAGATATTCGTCGGCAACTTCGTCGCCATCCGTGTCCTTCAGCTGAGTTAACTCTGTTCGCTGCGCCGTGTAGAGGGAATCATTGTGCTTCAACAGGCCCAATGGTTCGTGCAGTGCAGACGCAAACTGTTTGTACCGCACGTTCTTCGGAGGGTCATCGTAGACACCGTCCAGAATCCAGATTTCACCCTTGCGAATGGCGACAGCAACTCTTTCGTCATCCAGCACCGCCATGCCGCTGACTTCCAGTGCCAGACCTTCCGGAGCGGGCTTCCATGTTTTGGAACGGGAATCCGTCTGCGCCTTCGGCGCAGCGATCGATATCAGTCGGTAGTAATCGTTTTCGTCTGCAGTCAGGAGTGCAGACGATGAAAAAAAACAGATGATCAACAGTGCGACCATCGAAGAGCCCGGGGCTCTGCAACCGCATATCACGGGGATTCGTCTTGCTCGTTTGTCTACCATGAGTATCGCAGCTCGATCTGTGTTTCCGATTTGACTTTCAGGGGAATGATCCATTCCGTTCCGGTATCGCTGTTTCGCAGTTCGCCAGCGTGGCCAGGCTTCATACTGACAGAAACCGTCATTCCGTCCTTGTCCGAGTATCTCCCGACTCGCTCGAACACCAACGCTTTTCCGAAGTGTGCACGGAGATACATTTGTTCTTCGACCCTGGGCGATGCCTGTTGTTTGCGCAGGATGAACCGGCGAACCAGTCCGCCATCGTTGGACGGATGGATTCGATCTTCCACGTCATATTGGTGAATTCGATACAGAAAGGTGGGCACTCCGTCTTTGCTCAGTCGGTAGCCACCGAAGCGGTACCCCGCGGCTGTCGAATCGGCGGGCCACGACTGCAGGCTGCTGGCAAGAATCGCGAACGGCGCACCACCGGGCAGATGCACGTGATCTTTGCCAATCGGATCCGCCGGGGGGGCGAAACGCACGAACCACGTGCCCTCAGCATCCAGAAACCGGCCGCGCCATGCCTGGGCGAGTGATATCTGTTCCGCGTCGAATGCAAAATGCACCTTCTGCGGGAACCCAACGGCGATTGCATGAGTGCCGGCGGACTTCATGAATGTGCGCAATACAATGGGCCGATCCACCGGTGTCAGTTCGTAATTCTGATTGCGCGCATGAACGATCTTTTCAGGCAATGGTTGACGGTCCAGATCGCGAAGATAAGCCCACATCGCCTCGATCTGTTTCTCCGTGTCTCCGCTAAGAAGGTCCTTGTTCTGACTCTTGCCATTCGGAAAGAATGTTGGCATCCGAGTGCGTGCCTTGAGTCCGCCAGGGTTGAGCAGGAAATCATGAAACCATTTCGGATGTACTCGATCTGCGATGCTGTCGAGGTCCACGCCAACCGTTCCCGGCAGAGAATCGCCTTTGAACGCATGGCACTGTACACACCCAACGTCCATCAATTGGCGACCCACCTCCACCATCTCCGCTCTGCTGCCGCCCGGGAAGACCGTTTGTTCCGCAGGCTGTTGGGCTCCGCCATCAGTTTGCACAAACAAAGCCGGTAAATCCTGAGTGACAGGCTTTGGAAACTGCGGCATGCGGAAATGCATGTGAGATCGGATGGCAGCCTTGCCATCAAAAACACTCCGCATCCATGACGTTGTGAGTTTTTGTCCGACACCCGTCAATTGGGGTGGCAGCCGACCTTCGTCGCCGATGTCGACATGTCCAACGGTTTCAAAATACGGCTTGCGAAATCGTCCGACACCGCCCTGCTTATTTCGTTCGTGACAGGCATAGCAATTCAACTGCAGCATGCGGAAGTTCAGAGCCCCGGCTATCTTCTGGCTTGTCGGGCGTTGCAATCCTGTCAGCGCAGCCATGACATTTTTGCCTGCGGACTCGTCAAGCTCGAAGTGAGGCAGATCCGGTTGTGGCGTGCCGAAGCAGGTGGCAACCGTGTCTGTCTGCAGGCTGGCGATCGGTCTTGAACGTCGCGTCGGTTCCAACCCAGTCACGAAATGGCAGTTCGCGCACTGTAATTCGACGAACAGTTTTCGACCTCGTGCCACCAGTTGGTTATCGTCGTTTGCTGTTTCACTGGAACCAGCGGATTCACTGTTGTTGGCGGCAACTTCGCTCTTCGCATTCCTCAGCAGGTAAGCAGAAACATCAGCGGCATCAACTGCACTCAGCTGGAAATTCGGCATGCGCCCGGACGGTCGCACTTTCTCCGGGTTCAGCAGGAAGAACGTCAGCGATTTGTCCGTGTACTTTGTTGGCAATTCACCGTGAGGCACGGATTTGACCTGTCGCGCCGAGGACGTCAGTCCCATTTCCGCGATCTCGTCCGGTTCGAGTTGTTCCAGCAGCTGGTCGATCGGCGACGGCTTGATCTTTACAACTTCGTACGCATCATCCGCGTCGTGACATGCGACACAGCCAATCTGGTGATACAGCTTCCGACCGTGCTCGACATTACCGTGTTTCCAGAATTCCAGTGGCACAGGCGTAGCGCCATTGGCTTTCAGTTCCGGATATGGCTGCTGCAAAGACCTCAGAAACGCCGCCAGCGAATCGATGGTCGCTTTCTTTCGTTCCGCGGAAAACGACGCCAGCACATCAGGCATTGTCGTTCCTTGTTTTGTCGATTGTGGTGAGTTCAGCAGTTTTTTCAGCCACTCTGGCTGCACTCGATTACCCACTCCGTCCAGATTGGGACCACCTTTGGGCTGCAGCTCCTTCATCTTCGTCAGGTGACAGGCCGTGCAGCTCAGTTCACTCAGCAGCAGACGTCCGCCAATCGTACTTTCGATGTCTCCATGTCGGGCGAACCGATCGAAAGCGGCAACGAATGGACCGCCCGCAAGAGTCCGATCTGCAGGCAGTGTCGAACAGATGATCATTGCCACAATGAACTTTGTGTTCAATTTTAGCTACTCCTTCACGGCCCTGGTGATGATCCCTGACGAGACCGGTGTGTTGTGTACGAACCTGATGAAGCTGCACCGGAGCACAAGGCGTGAGTGAGGACGATGATGCCGGTCTTTCTTTGTCACGCTGATCGTTGCAAACGGGTGGCGTCTTCAGAATTCAACATCGCACCCGCGAGCTACTTGCCCCTTGCTTCTTCCAGCATTCTGATCCACGGAGCGACGTAGTGACCGTTGTCATGAAACGTTCGTCCGCTGACAAGATTGCCGTCGATCACGCACGGTTCATTCACGAAGATGCCGCCGCAGACTTCGAGATCGAATTTGCACTTTGGAACCGTTGCCATTTTTCGGCCCCGAACACAGTCGGCGTAGGCGGGGATTTCAACGCCGTGACACACGCTGGCCACCGGTTTGTTGGTTTCGAAGAAGTGTCTGGTGATGCGAACGAGATCCTCGTCGTAGCGAATGTACTCCGGAGCACGGCCACCGCTGAACATGATGCCCGCGTAGTCTGCCTCCTGTACTTCGCTGAAGGGGACGTCACATTGGATTGTGTAGCCTTCCCATTCCCTGGTGATGGTCCAGCCCGGTTTGACTTCGTGCAGTACCATTTGATACAGCCGCTTTTCCGGTGCCGTCACGACCGGCTGGAACCCCGCTTCCATCAGTCGATAATACGGGTACATCGTGTCCAGAGTTTCCGTGGCATCACCCACGACGATCAGCACTTTGTCCATTGTGGTGGATCCGCTTCGTGTCAGTTGTGTAGAGTTGAAACCCGTGGGTTTCGGGAAGGCTGTCTGCCGATATCGTAATACAATTCGTGGTCCTTTGCAGGCGGACGGCCGGCAACGACCAAATTTCAATTTGGGAATCCGCATCGGAAATCGGGGCGTCAGGTGCCGCGCCCCGGGCTGTTTGAGACACCTGGGGCTTTCATTACTCCACTCTTCACGCCATCGCCCGCCGGGGCTGCCCGGCTATTGCTGAAGGATCCAGTCGATGGCGGCGGCGGTGGCATCCAGGCGGTCGGAGGTTGAAACGGAATTTTCTGCGTTCACAGCGCCGTACGCCGTGGTGACGATTGATGGAATGGATTCTTCGCCACCGACCCACAGTTTGTTGGGTGCGGACAGGGACAGCAAAGTTGAAATGTCACCATATTTGACGGCACCGGGGAGAAAGTCAGCGTGTTTCCAACTGTTCAGATTAGCGAATCGAAAACCGGCTGTGTCAATCGCTGCGGCACTGAATTCCGATCCGGCGATCGCTCGCGCGGCGGCCAGCAGTGGTCCACCACCGTTGATGCCGACGGCGTGCAGCGCCTTTGGGCTGTGTTCGTCGCCGTTGACCCATGCGGTCAGAGTCAGGATGTCGTGAACTCGACGAGCGAACAGTGTTTCGTTGTAGGTGTAGGTGTAGCCTGCGAACTGCCGAGGGTTTTTTACCGTCGGGTTTTCAGTGAGAGCTTCGCCGTTGGTCGTAAACTCGCCCTGTCCGAACAGATCCACTCCCACGACGGAATAGCCTGCATCGATCAGGCGCAGCAGATCGGCATGAGCTTCACCGTTGGGAAACATGCCGGCTTTGCCTTTGCCGTCAATCCACAGAATTACTTCCTGATTCCATGCGACGGACTTCGGATAGACGGAAATGATCGGCAGCTGTTCGTTGTGGGTGGTCAGCGTCAGAGTGTCGCCGAATTCCAGGTAGCCGGCCCGAGTTTCTTTCCAGCCCTTGGTCCGTTGCACGTCTTCGGCTTTGGGCAGACCTCGTCCGATGAGCGTTTCCCATGCCGCCCGGGCTGTGTTGAAATAGTTCTGCACGTCATTGCTGCCTTGCGGAGCGTGATGCCAAAGCGCTGCGCGATCGCGGTCGTTCAGCTGTTGCAGCAGTTTACGCTCGTAGTCATCGCCTCCGGGCGGCGCCGGGTGCTGGTCGTTCCAGACGGTATACTCGTCTTTGCTGAGCGGTTTCCAGTCGAGCTCCTTGATGGGGGTCTTGTGTCCCAGATTCAGATGCTCATTCATCCACGAATACATGATACTGCGAGTGACAGCATTATAGTTGTGAGGGAAATGCAGCATGGGTTCGCAGTAGACGTTGTCCGGCACACCCAGCATCGCATACAACTGCTGCAATTGTGGATATCCTTTGGTCATCATTTCCTTTGTCCAGTCATTGGCCGACGTCATGGCCTGTGGCCGAGGTGCAAACAGGGCGGCCAGTTCCACGTTGCCGGTTCCGATTCTCAACAGGCTGCAGTTTTCGCATGTGCAGCCACCCTGCATGCTGGTAGACACCATGCCGTTCGGGAATCCGGCAATTGGACGGTCGTCGACGGCTCCCAGCAGTATCGTCTGAGTTCCGCCTCCGCTGCCTCCCGTGACCGCCATGCGAGCGGCATCGACGTCCGGCAGACCGGACAGAAAATCGAGGCAGCGAATGGCGTTCCATGTCTGCAGTCCCATGATGCTCTGCAGACGAGATTCGGCCTGAGGACTATAGAATCCCCAGCTGTCATTAGATTCGAACTCGGGGCGAATGTCGGCGTAACGATGGGCCAGCTGGTAAGACACCTGATTGCTGTCGACGTATCCCATCATGTCAAAGATGAACGTGACGCAGCCCATTCTCGCCAGTTGAGCGCACCTCGCCAGCTTCGGAAACCGACCGGATTCACGATGAATTTCCGCGCCGGTTGCGATCAGGTCGTCCATCCTGGATTCGCCGTAGTCCTGTTGGCGTCCACCATGGCCATGCGGACTAAGAACGGCGGGACGCTTTCCCTCTGCCTTGCCTTCCGGCCGAAACAGCAGGCCACTGACAAAGTGCCCCGGCAGACTTTCGAAGTAGACCTTTTCGACGGTGAAGCCGTCTCGCAGGACCTTGCCGTGAATTACGGCGTTCAGCGGCGTCTTTTCCGGCATCGGCCACAGTCCCGTGGCGACCAGCACGCGTTGCTTCAGTTCGGCCTGACGCTGCTCCCATGCTGCCTTCGATTCCGGGACCTCGAACGGAAAATAACCGTTCAGATCCGTGGGAGCCTGCAGACGGGAATCATCCGGCTGCTGGCCGGAATCGAAGACTCGATGATTGGCGGCATCGGCTCCCCGCGCCGACGTGCAGCAGAGGAAGATCGATGCAAGGGCGGCGACGCGATACGAGCGGTAGTCAGTCAGACGGGTACTCATGGCGGAAGTCTCAGATTCAGGAGAGGATTTGCAGGGCAGGGGACCGGACGGAACAATTGCCGTCAAAGTGCGTGTAGACATGGTAATCTGCAGTGTAGCGGGATTGCTTGCAGCTCGCGCGTCAGGGCAGGTCCGGTGATCGGGGGTTTCGTAAACCCCTCGAAATCAGATTTCCGAGGCTTGCATTCACTGACGCATGGTTTTCGGCGAATGCACACATATAATCGGCGGACTCCTTCCTGGCAAAGCGTGTAGAGTGTCTGCCCGTCGTTCCGGCGTCCTGGCGGCAAGAATGAACGCTTCCTACCTGCCGCCCGTACATTCCCAATTCATCTCTGATGGCTGTTCCATTGTGCTGAAGAATCTCGTTGGGCGTTGCCCCGGTTATTGTCTGCCTGTCCTGGGTCTGGTTGTCTCAGTTCTAAACGGCTGCGCGCCAGCGCCTGAGATTCGCGAATACACGGTGAAATCAGAACTCGATCGTGTGTTTACCAGCGAGGTGATTCGAAGTCAGTTCGCCGCCATTCCCTTTCAGTGGGGCGTGCCGGATTCATGGGTCGTTGCTGACAATGATCAGTTCAGCAAGATGGCCTGGCAGGTCAGTCTGGATGGCGATGAGGGCCGAATCACGCTCAGCGACCTGCCCGGCGCAGCCGGACTGATTCCGCAGGTCACGCGGTGGCAACGCCAGCTTGGGATCTCTGCCGATCCCCAGGCCGATCCGATGGAGGGCGCAGAAACCGTAAAACTGGATGGCGGCACCGGAACGATTGTTGACCTTGAAGGCGAAGAGGAAACGATTCTGGGCATGCTGCTGCCTGTGAAGGACAAGCTGTGGATTATCAAGTTTCGCGGCAGAAATAAGCTGGCGAGTTCGCAACGAGATTCGTTTCGTGCGTTCTGCAAGTCTGTAAGGATCTCC
The DNA here is from genome assembly GCA_024230215.1 of Fuerstiella sp. Classification (GTDB taxonomy): domain Bacteria; phylum Planctomycetota; class Planctomycetia; order Planctomycetales; family Planctomycetaceae; genus Fuerstiella. The sequence continues at coordinate 34,100 of JAAERP010000451.1, forward strand.
GCGGGAGAATAAAACGATGTCGACCACAATACTTCCTGGTGATCTGACGGGTGGCGATGACGCAAAGTCGTCGGAAGACCGCTTCACTGCAATTGTCTGGCAGAGCGTTGATGCACTGGCTTCACTGAAGCTGACCTGCTTGCTGCTTTTGCTGGGCATGTTTATCGTTTTCGTGGGAAGCCTGGCCCAGGCTCGCAAGGATGTCTGGCTGGTCGTCGGCGAGTACTTCCGAACGTACGTTGCCTATATCGATGTTGCAGACCTGTTTCCGCCGTCGATGTTCCCTGGCTGGGTAGATTTTGACTGGGATTCTCTGGGAGCGTTTCGAGTGATTCCGTTTCCCGGTGGCTGGACCATCGGCTGGATCATGCTCGCCAATCTCACCGCCGCGCACCTGCTGCGTTTCAAGGTTCGTGTGCGTGGCGGCCGCATGACAGCGGGGATCGTCATCACGGCTGTGGGCGCGGTGTTGACGGCAGCGGTTGTTGTAACCGGTAACGGGCAGACGGGGGTTGAATCCGGCAACTCTGCTCTGTCTCCGGAGCAGATCTGGTATCTGATGCTGGGCGTCCTGGGCGTCGCAGCGGTTGTGCCACTGGGGGTCGCCTTTACAAAGTCAGGGACGTCACGTCCCGAGCGAATTCTGTTGGGCAGCGTGGGCGTTACTCTGGCGGCAGTGTTGGTGTATTTTCTGGTCGGCGGCGAGGCGGCTCGACTGAACCTCTCTTCCATGCGAATCCTGTGGCAGCTGCTGAAGGGTAGTGCCTGCGCTCTTGTAATGCTGGTTGGCTGCAATCTGCTGTTTGAAAAACGAGGCGGCATTGTACTGCTGCATGCCGGCGTGGCGTTGCTGATGTTCAGTGAGCTGCAGGTCGGGTTCTATGCCAAGGAGAATATGTTGACCCTGGTGGAAGGGCAAAAGTTATCCTTCCTGCGCGACATGCGGGAACGAGAGCTGGCGATCGTTCATCGCCTTGATGATGACACTGAAAAGGTTGTTGCTGTTCCCGAAGCTGTTTTGATTGCTGCCTCCGCGGCGGCACAGGACGGCAAGCCGGAAGGTCAGGTCGTTGAAACTCCTTCGCTGCCGTTTGTGCTGCGAGTGGATCGGTTTCACAGGAACAGTCGTCTGCGGTCTGTTATGCCTGGTGAAGAGACCAGCGGAACCACCGGATTGGGCACGTTCGCAACGTCCGTTGAGGTCGACGCCGTAACCGGCATGGACGACAGTCATGACCTGAGTTCGCTGCAGGTCACATTGCTGGATCGTGACAGCGGCAAGGAACTGGAAACACTGCTGCTGGCTCAGGACGTCAGTGAGATGCGAACCGTTCCGATCGCTGAACAGGCAACAGTGGATGGAAACGACTATCAGTTGTACCTTCGGTTTCAGCGAAATTATCGGGACTACGAAGTTGAACTGCTGGACGTGAGCCGCACCAACTACGTCGGCTCAGCCACCCCGCGAGATTACCGGTCAGAGATCGTCATTCGGGACGGTGAGACTGGCGCCGCGGAAGAATTCACGCTGTGGATGAATAACCCACTGCGTTATAAAGGTGAGACGTTCTATCAGTCCGGCTACAACGAAACTCCGGACGGGACTGAGATGACAACGTTGTCTGTCGTTCGGAACACGGGCTGGATGCTGCCCTACATTGCCTGCATGATTGTGACAGTGGGAATGTTTGCGAAGTTCGGCCAGACTCTGGGGCGATATCTTTCCCGCATGGGACGATCCGGGGCAACGGACACAGCCGCTGAGGAAGGTGATGATCCATCCACTGCTTCCATGCCGGCGGGGATCCGAAAACCCGCAGCTGCGACCACAGTCCCTGACACCCTGGTTGCCGATGAGAAACCGAAGTCAGTCTGGCCGGTCGCCGTTCCGGTCATCGTTGTGCTGTTGAGTGGTGGGTGGCTGATGAGTAAAGCTCGCCCTCCAAAGGCTGATCCTGAGGCGATGAACCTGTTTGCATTCTCGCAACTTCCGGTGGCGTGGAAAGGGCGTGCTCAACCTGTCGATTCGTTTGCACGAACTGAACTGCTCATGACATCACACAAGTCTACCTTCAAGGGCGAACTGAGTGCCGGGGAACTTGATGTTAAGGAGAAGCATGACCAGATCATCGAACGTGTTCAGAAGTACTGGCCGTCTGTGAGCACTGAGTCTCTGGAAGAATTCTCCGGACAGTATGACGAATGGATCGAACAGATCGTCAAGCTGACATCGTCCGGCCGCGATGCCGTGGAAGAACGCATGCGTGGTGTCATGACCTTACGTATGCCGGCGGTACGCTGGTTTCTTGATGTTGTTGCGCGACCGGAACTTGCCAGACGCCATCGCGTAATCAAGATCGACGATGATCAGGTGTTGTCGTTGCTGGGACTCGAGAAGCGAGCGGGGCTGGCGTATTCGCTGCAGGAGATTCAGGAGAATCTTTCTGCTATGCAGAAGATCCATCAGGAAGGTCAAAGACTGGAAATGGCCGGGCAGGAACACCGGATGACGCAGCTGCAGCGACGAGTGGTCTCACTGTTTCGCACGGTCAGCCGCGTGGATTCATGGCAGAATGTCTTTCTGGTTCGTGAGTCTGAGGGCCTGCTGGATTCGGTCGTAAAGGCATGGTGGGTCCTTGATCGTCTTGGCAACAGCCCGGCGATCATGGCCGTGCCCACCGGATCGGAGAATGAACAGCGGGCATGGGAAACGCTGATCGGTGCCAGTGCAATGCGAAACGTGGCTTCGGACCTGGCTAAACATGGATTGACTACCGACGACGAGGTTCTTGATTTTGTCCAGAACAAACTTCCTCGTGAGCTTGTTGGCAAGGCTGTTGAAGGCAGCGTGACGATTCTGCAGTCTGCGGTTGAAGAGTCTGCCAGGGCAGCCGGTGAAGAATTAAAACCGGATGCCGTGAAAACCCGGGCTGCGGAAGCGGCTCTGACACTCGCAGATCCGTTCCTGCGACGCGTGTTGGAAATCATCAGCAAGGCTGAGACGGGGGCAACGACTGACGAGATGCTTGGCGGCATGTCAGACTCTGATTTTGCCGAGGTTGCGTCAGAGCGGATTTCGTCTGAGGTTTTTCAGGTTTTTGAAGCACTCAACGAAAAGGAAAATGATAAACGTCTGACGGAAATTCGAAGAAGGATGCAGAACGCCGGAACGAACGACGAGTCGGCTCTGGCGGCACAGATGAATCTGGAACTGGTAAGATTGGCTCTGGATGATCTTCAGGCACGGACGGACGGAATGCTCTATCAGGCCGATTCTGCTTCCACATTGCAGACCAGTACAAAAGCGATGGCCGACATTTTTGCTGCATGGAGCGTCAGTGATGTCGCTGCGTTTAACGAGAGTGTGTCAGGCTATCAGAAGTTTCTGGCCGATACGCCATTGCCGCACGTGGATGCTTCCGTCGTCAGTCTGGAGGCGTTCTTTAATTTCTTTGAGCCTTTCATGAAGTCCATTTATCTGTATCTGCCCGTGCTGCTGATGTCTTTCTTCAGCTGGATCGTGTGGCCGAAGACTCTCCGTCGCACTGCATTCTGGCTGATGGCTCTGGCGTTCGTCACGCACACTGTCGCTCTGCTGATGCGAATGTATATATCCGGCCGGCCGCCGGTGACCAATCTGTATTCGTCAGCGATCTTCATTGGCTGGGCCGCTGTGGGTGCGTCGTTCCTGATCGAACGTCTGCTGAAGAATGGCATTGGAACGATTCTGGGGGCGTCGGTCGGCATGGCGACGCTGGTTGTCGCGCACTACCTTGCCCGCGATGAAGGTGACACACTGGGGGTGATGCAGGCCGTGCTGGACACAACGTTCTGGCTGGCAACACACGTGGTTTGCATCGCACTTGGTTATTCGGCCACGTTTCTTGCCGGATCGATGGCCGTCGCTTATTGCTTCATTTCCAGCTTCGGGGCCCCGAAGAGTCAAAGTGATCTGCCGCAGCTTGGCAAGATGATCTACGGTGTGCTGTGCTTCGCTGTCTTCTTCAGTCTTATCGGCACTGTTCTTGGCGGATTGTGGGCTGATGATTCCTGGGGCCGATTCTGGGGCTGGGATCCCAAAGAAAACGGGGCCATGCTGATCGTGATGTGGAACGCTCTTATTCTGCACGCTCGCTGGGATAAGCTCGTCCGCGACTATGGTACGGCGATTCTGGCCATGTTCGGCAACATTGTGACGGCATGGTCATGGTTCGGAGTGAATGAACTGAAAGCAGGGCTGCACACTTATGGGTTTACGGAAGGACGTCTGCTGGCGTTACTGGTGTTCATTGGGTTGCAGGGGCTGATTATCTTCGGAGCGATGATCCCGTTGATCGGCAAGTCCGCAAGTGACAGAATTGAGCCGGCAGCGTAATCGCGGCGAATGAGAACGGGCGCGACTTTGTTGGTCAGCGCGTCTCGTTTTCTGACGGTCAGTCACACTCTGGTTTTCAGCCCAGCGAGAAGACATGAACTCGGTGTTCAGGAAATCGACAACGGTTGGCTTGCCGAAGTACTGTTTACGGCAACAATAGAGGCGGTCCAGCGAAAGCCGTCCCCGATCTGCGGATCATAGTCTTCGCGGGATTATTTTCCGACAAACCAACTCAGGAGATTAATCAGCATGAAATTGTTCCTCGCGATGATAATGACATTCATGTGTGTTTCAGGAATCTGTGCTGTGGCAGAAGAAACGGAAAAAAAACCGGCCACGTCAGTTCACGATTTCAAAATACAGTCACTGGATGGCAAGGACGTGGATCTGTCGATTTACGAGAACAAAGTGCTGCTGGTCGTCAACGTTGCCAGCGAATGCGGGGCCACACCTCAGTACACTCAGCTGCAGAAATTGCACGAAGAGTACTCAGGCAGGGGACTCGTCGTGATGGGTTTTCCCTGCAATCAGTTTGGTGCTCAGGAACCCGGTACCGCCGGCCAGATTCAGAAGTTCTGTTCCACGAATTATCGTGTGAAGTTTCCGATGTTCGCCAAGATCCAGGTCAACGGAGCGGGCCAGGCACCTCTGTACGACTTTCTTAAGACATCCGCGGAAGATCACAGCAACATCGGCTGGAACTTTGAAAAATTCGTGGTCGGCAAGGACGGAAAAGTCGTTGCTCGGTTTAAGACCGGTACCACGCCTGATGCGCCGGAAGTCGTGCGATTGCTGGAAGAGGAGCTCGGAAAGTAACGACAGCGCAAACAAGTTCAATTTCAGAGTTCTGGTCTCTTGAAACGACCGCGACTCTTTGTTCGCGGGGCTCAGGCGATGATTTCATCGATTGGATGCCCGAAATCCTGATCCAGACGTTTGTGGCCGGGAACTTCCATGCGGTGAGAATTCAGTCCCAGTTGTTTCAAAATCGTCGCATGAACATCAGTGACGTAGTGCGGGTTCTCAACGGCGTGGAACCCAATTTCATCGGTCGCTCCGTGAGCAATTCCGCCTTTCAACCCTCCACCTGCCATCCACACGCTGAATCCCAGCGGATGATGATCTCTGCCATCTGATCCCTGTGACCCGGGCGTGCGACCGAACTCTGTTGCAAAGACGATCAGCGTTTCGTCGAACAGGCCTCGTTGTTTGAGATCCCTGATGAGCCCGGCCACCGGACGGTCCACCTGCATCGCCAGTTGCGCATGTCTGGCCTTCAGTCCTGAGTGTTGATCCCAGGCTCCGGCGGCGCCACTGCCATGTTGAATCTGAATGAAGCGAACGCCGTTTTCGACAAAGCGTCGCGCCGCGAGCAGCTGTTCGCCGAAGGGCCGAGTTTCCTTTTGGTCAAAGCCGTACAGGTTCTTCGTTGCTTCTGTTTCTGCAGAGAAGTTGATGACGTCCGGCACAGCCGTCTGCATACGAAACGCGAGTTCGTACGACTTGATTCGGGCTTCCAGTGCCACGTCGTTAGGGTATTCCTGTGCCGTGAGTCTGTTCAGTCGGTTGACCAGGTCAAAGCTCAGCCGCTGTTCAGCCGCGGTGATGTCCGCTTCCGGTTTTGCGTAGTCCAGCGGGTTTTTTGGGTCGACTTTTAACGCGATGGAATCGAAAGCTGGTCCCAGGTAATGTCCGTCGCGGCGATCGAAGAATCGAGGTCCCATTGCAATGAACTGTGGCAGATTTTCGTTCAGCGTTCCCAGTCCCCATGTGATCCACGCGCCGATGGTGGGGACTCGCGGATCGAGCATGTGGCGACCGGAATGAAACTGCACCTGAGCTCCGTGGTTGTCGTCCGTGGTCCACATGGAACGAATGACAGAAATGTCGTCGATGACAGATCCAGTGTGCGGAAACCAGTCACTGAGTTCGATGCCGCTTTGACCGTACTTCCTGTAGCCGACCTGCAGTGGATAGATCTTGTTTCTTTGCTGTCCATTGGCATCGTTGACGACAACCACACGCACTTTCTTCAGTCGCTCGGGATTCTGTACATCGGCGAACGGCGTGTCGGGAATGGAGATGCCTGCATATTGATTCAACGCAGGTTTGGGGTCGAAACTTTCCATGTGACTGACGCCGCCGCGCATGAACAGCCAGATGACGTTCTTTGCCTTCGGGGCGAAATGCGGACTGCCGAGTGAAGGCCTTCCGCTGGAGGCTGGTGTGTCAGCGGCAAGGCCATCTGCCCGCAGCATGGACTGCAGTGCCAGCGTGCCGAAGCCGAGTGCTGATTGACTGAGTATGTGTCTTCTGTGCATGGCTGGTCTACAGCGAACTTCGCTGCCTCATGGCCGCGGTTGACGTGTTTCAATAGCAGAACGGCAGCCCCCATGAGCCAGAACCGATTCTGTTAGTGTGTAAACTGTTCTATCGAATGGAAATGAAATCGTTGTGGTTCAGCAGTGAGTGAATCAGGCGTGTGCGGATTCGGGAGTCCGGATCGTCGGCAGAGGCCGATTTTTCGTTTTTCAGCAACATCCGCAGTTGCTCACAGAATGCCATGCATTCGTCACGTTCACTGTTCGTGGCGGTTCGGCTCATCAGTGTTTCGAAGGCGCGGCTCACGAACTGGTCGTAGTCAGCCGTGGGTAGCGATTTGAAGATTCTGTCAGCGATCAGGCCGGACATCGTCATGGATAATTCACTGTTGGCCAGTGCGAGTGCCTGTTGAGGCACGATGCTCTCGCTGCGGCGATAGCACTGCAGCAGGTCCGCATCGTCGAACATTGACAGGAACTTATCCTGATCGTCCCGCGAGTGCTTAAAGTAGATGCTGCGGCGGTTGCTGTTGTTTCCAACGTTCAGCGACGGTCCGCCGAGTACGGGGTCGAGCGTGCCGGCCAGAGGAAGCAGGCTGTCGCGCACAACCTGTGACTCCATGCGGCGTGCATTCATGCGCCAGTAGAAACTGTTTGTCGGGTCTGCGGCCAGAGTGTCAGGGGCGGCATCGGCGGTCGACGAACTGAGCTGGTACGCCTGCGAGGTCACGATTAGTCGATGCAGATGCCGGAAACTCCAGCCCGATTCCATGAATTCTGCGGCCAGATAATCCAGCAAATCGACATGCAGAGGCTTTTCTGTCCGCAGACCGAAGTCGAAAACGGATTCTACAAGCGGTTCACCGAAATGCCTTGCCCACACATGATTCACTGCGACTCGTGCCGTCAGCGGATTCTCGCGAGCCGTCATCCAGCGCGCCAGCGACAGGCGTCTGCCTGTGCTGATTTTGGAATAAGTCGGAGCGTAGTCGGCTTCCTTGTGAGCCGGACCTTCCAGTGCTTTTCGGGAGGCACGAATGCTGGAGTAGTCGACACTTCCTTTTTCGACCGCACCCTTCCTGTCATTCGCGGCTTTTATCTTGTTTTTCGCAGCCTGCATCTTTTTCTGGTCAGCACCTGCGGCCAGCATCTCGAAATCGGCGGCAGCCAGCATTGCTTCCGCTTCCAGCTTTGCCGCAACCTTCGCGAGTTGGTCTGCCGCGTTTGATTCAGGTAGTCCGTACCTGGCGTTGTCAGCTTCAATCGTCGCGTGCAGTGACTTCAGGTTCGCGTCTGCTGCACGTAACTTTGCTTCTGCCGCTGTCACTGCTGCCGCTGCATTCCGGGGCGAGGGTGCAGCTGGATTCTTTGCCTCCACGAGAGTCACTTCTGAAGAAAGTGACTTGATCGTGATCGAATCGAAAGCGACGGTTGCGTCGAATCCCGACAGCGTGAATCGGCCTTCCGGGCGACGATCGGGAAACGAGTACGCGACGGCGAAGTCGCCATTGAGCCAGACATTCACCAGCCGGTCACGTACGGCGAATCGTAGTTCATATGTTTCACCGACTTTGATGGGACGAGCGGCCCGGCCCTGTGGCGGATAGCTGTTCGATCCGGCTCGCGTGTAGGCAACCTGAACTTTTGGCCCTGGCTCGTGAGCACTTGTGTAAACGAAGTTGTCGTAATTTCGGTCATCTGATTCGTCGAAACGAAAGGTGACCGATTTGTACGTTGTTCCACCAGTGGCCGTGTAGCGGCAGCTGACCTCGAAGTCGCGCGGCAGAGACTTCCTGAAACGCACGAACTCAGGATCTCGGGTCGCGACGGTCTGGTGCAGTGATCCGGCTTTGTATTTCCATCCGCCACCGACGACTTCCCATGCGTCAGGGTTCGGCCTTTCGAAATCGTCGGTGAACACGAAATCTGTGTCCGTCTCGCTTGCGTCATCTGCTGATAGCGGTGCCGGCATTTCAGCCAGCTGCTTTTTAGCCGCCAGCATAGAGTTCTTAGCTGCCTTCAGATGGTCCTGTTGCACATAATCGCGGATACCTGGCGCGAAGGCAGACGCTGGTAATGCGATGGCTTCAACCTTTGGCTGGAAGCTGGCAAGCATCTCCGGAACGCGCGGCACGATTTTTGTTTCGCTGTCCGGGTTCTTCGGATTCCCACGGAGGTGCAGAAACGTTTTGGCATCCGGATGATCGTCGAAGACTCGTGGCAGGCCGTCTTTTTCCAGGTCGGTTACTCCCGGCACCGGGTCAAGACGTACCTGGTGCGGTTCAAATATTGCCCGGAAACTGTAGTAGTCAACCTGCGTGATCGGGTCATATTTGTGATCGTGACATTTGCCGCAGTTAAGCGTCAGGCCGAGGAACGCTTTGCCGGTGTGCTCGATCGTGCTGTCCAGCCATGTTGTGCGGTTGAACAGGTAGTAGTTGCGAGCCAGAAATCCTGTTCCTGCCACGACGTCAGGGTCTTCCGGGGCGATCTCGTCACCGGCCAGCATCTCGTGAATCATTCGGTCATAACCTTTATCAGCGTTGAGCGAATTCACGATCCAGTCACGCCAGTGCCAGATATGTTTCTGGCTGTTGCGCAGCTGGGCTCCCAGGCCATACCAGTCGGAATAACGCCAGACATCCATCCAGTGTCGCCCCCACCGCTCGCCATGATGCGGACTTGCCAGAAGTTCGTCGACGATTGTGTTCCATGGACGCTGATCGTGAAGTTGCTCAAGTGTTGGAGGGAGGCCGATCAGGTCGAGATACAGTCGTCGGATCAGGATCGACCTTTCGGCCGGACGTTGAACCTTCAGGCCTCGTTCCTCGCGTTTTGTGGCCAGCAGCACGTCGACTGGGTTTGTGGAGGAATGCTCAAACGTTGGGCGTTCGACCCGCCGAAAAGCCCAGTGTTCTTTCGGGCTTGTCGGAGTTTCCTCATCAGGGGCGACGGCGCCTGATGCGATCCAGGTGCGGAGCAGGGCGATTTCTTCCGGTTTCAGAGTCGCACCGTCTCCTGCCGGTGGCATGCGTGAATCTTCGTCCGCAGTGACTCGTTCGAGGATCATACTGTCGGCGGCGTCACCGGAGACAACTGCTGCTCCGCTGTCACCACCATGAATCATCAGCGCCAGGGTTTCCAGCCGAAGTCCACCCTCCTGTTTCAGCACTCCGTGACACGCGTAACACTTCGCCTCCAACAGGGGTTTGATCTGCGTCAGGTAGTCAATCCTGTCTGCGGCGCAAAGAGTGTGCGCCGTCATCACCAGAAGGACGCACACTGAGGCGATGCAAGCTGCTCGCTGTTTCATTGCCAATTCCCAGGTGGGAGAGGAAAGTCGCGTTGGCGTATTATAACCGGTAGGATGCCTGTCAGGATAAAGAGAAACTGCGGGCACGTCACGTGTTGTTGCTGATTTTGCCCTCATTGACGGAATCACGCTGAAGATCACGGCGATCGAAACGCTGGTATGTCATGCCCGCATGCGAAACTGGGTGTTTGTGAAGGTTGTCACCGATCAGCTGGAACTGTTCGGCTGGGGTGAAGCGACGCTGACAGACACCCGTTTCGGCAGGAAGTACCACAACGTGTATTCTATTCCGATGGCAGCGTTGGTGACTGGTAAACACCGAGACAGTTGAGGCCAGCGGACTTGAGATTCTGCCATCTGACTCTACGATGTTGGTTGTCCGATATCTTCACCAAATGGAAACAAGACCGATGTCATCTTCGGGCGGTGAATCCGCAGCAGGCGAGTCGAATTCTGAGCCTCTGGTTGGCGTAATTATGGGCAGTCGCTCCGACTGGGAAACCATGCAGCCGACGGTGGAGTTGCTGGCCGACTTTGGCGTGCCCTGCGAAAGTCGCGTCGTTTCAGCTCACCGGACCCCGAAATGGATGGTGGAATATGCGTCCAGGGCGTCAACACGTGGTTTGAAGGTGATAATTGCGGCCGCCGGTGGCGCGGCACATCTGCCGGGCATGGTGGCAGCGATGACCACATTGCCCGTGCTGGGAGTTCCTGTGAAGAGCCGGGTGCTCAATGGTGTGGACTCGTTGCTGTCTATCGTGCAGATGCCTGCCGGAGTCCCGGTCGGCACTCTGGCGATCGGTGCTGCCGGCGCGAAGAATGCGGCGCTGCTGGCCGTGCGGATTCTTGCCACCAGCGATTCGGGCTTACAGCAGCAACTGGAAAAGTTCAACGCCGATCAGACTGAGACCGTGCTGCAGGACTCGTGGCTATGACTAATGTCGTTGGCCCGGGAAGTACCATTGGAATCCTGGGAGCTGGTCAATTGGGGCGAATGCTGGCAGTTTCTGCGCGGCAAATGGGCTATCGGATTGCCGTCTTTGGGGGAGACAGAGACAGTCCCGCCGGCCAGGTCAGCGACCTCGCCTGGCCCGGCGCATTTGACGACGAAGACAAGCTGTTGGAATTTGCTCGAGCCTGTGACGTCGTGACATACGAGTTCGAGAATATTCCGTCACATGCGGCCGCGGCCATTGATCAGCATGCCCCGCTTTGTCCGGGAGTGAATTTGTTACAGACGGCTCAAAACCGCTTTGCCGAAAAAACAGCTCTCAGCAGCATCGGCTTGCGGACTGCTGAATTTCGGATGGTGCGTTCGTCGGAAGAACTGGCGAGTGCCCGTGATGACTTCGGCGGGGCTGTGGTCCTGAAGGCCAACACGGACGGCTACGATGGCAAGGGGCAGTGGTCCATCACGCCGACCGACGACGCCGAATCGGCATGGAGCGAAGCCAGTCTCAACGAAGGAATCGTGGAGGAACGTATCGATTTTGACTTTGAGTTGTCGATCGTCGCCGGCCGTTATGCTGATGGCACAGCAGTTTTCTATGATCCGTTGCTGAACGATCACGCCAACCATATTCTGGACGTTTCGGTGTCCGCAGCGCCTCAGGTGACTGAGGCGGTAACCAACGAAGCGGTTGAGATGGCGCGAGCTGTATTGGAACATTTTGACGTCGTCGGTGTGCTGTGCATCGAGCTGTTCCTGACCCACGATGGCCACCTGGTCGTCAATGAAATCGCACCGCGTCCTCACAACAGCGGCCACCTGACGATCGAGGCTTATCACTGCAGTCAGTTTGAACTGCAGTTGCGTACGATCTGCGGTTTGCCGTCAGTGCCGTTGCTGCGACGATCACCCTCTGCAGCCATGGCCAATCTTCTGGGTCAGCACATCCCCGATGCCTGGCGGGCCGAAAGCCTGACGCCCTTGGAATCACCGAACACCAGTTTACACCTCTACGGAAAGCCTGAGTCGCGATTGAACCGAAAAATGGGCCACATTACGGCCACTGGCGCTGATCCGACGGCCGTCGAGCAGACCGTTCGACTGGCTCGAGAGACATTGTTACAACCGTAGGAAATTAATTGAGGTCGATGTCCTGAGGCCATTGATTCTGCCACACTCAGCACCGGTACGATCTCCTCAGGTGCATCAGTGTTTGGAAACGCAGAAGCCGATTGTTAAATGTACTCGATCGGTCGGTAGGAGCCGGATGTTTTATTCGCTCTGCCGGCGATGTGACGACGAAGGGGTAGGAAGATGGCCACAAACAGGTCCCGACGCGATTTCGTGAAAAATGCCGCTGGTCTGCTGGCCATGGCAACTCTAAATCGCAGCGGCATCGCAGCCGACGAATTGCGCTGTCCCACACGCTTCATCACGACTGGTCCACGCCATCATTGGTTCGGCTACTACGACAAGTTGCAGTTCGATCCGACGAACCGTTATGTCCTGGGGATGGAAGTCCCGTTCGAACATCGCTCGCCAAAGGCAGATGATGTTATTCAGATTGGCATGATTGACCTGCAGGATAACGACCGCTGGATTAATCTGGGTGAATCGCGGGCGTGGAACTGGCAACAGGGCTGCATGCTGCAGTGGGTTCCCGGTACTGAATCCACGGTACTGTGGAATGATCGCGACGGCGATCGATTCGTGTGTCGAATTCTGGACGTCAGGACGAACGAATCTCGCACCGTTCCTCATCCGGTTTACAGCGTCAGTCCGGACGGGAAAACTGCTGTGACACCGGATTTTCGACGCATCGCAGACGTACGCCCCGGCTATGGCTACACCGGCTTGCCAGACCCGTTCAGCGGCGACCTTGCGCCATCAGATACCGGTGTTTTTCACGTTGACCTGGCAACCGGGGAATCCAAACTGATTCTCAGCCTGAAAGACATTGCTGCCACAGGCGACATTCCAAACGCAGAAGTCGGTATCAAGCACTACTTCAACCACCTGTTGTTCAGTCCCGACGGATCGCGATTTATCGCATTGCATCGCTGGCAATATCCGAACGGAAAACGCCTTACGCGGCTGATCACTGCAAAGCCGGATGGGACAGACCTGCGGATCGTGATTCCCAACGGGTATGCGTCACACTTTATCTGGCGTGATCCACAGCACATCCTGTCACAGAGCAAAGAATTGCTGGGCAATGCAAACTGGGGTGACTTTCTGTTTGAAGATCGTGAAGGTGGTCGCGTTGAAGAGATCGGTCACGGTGTTCTTGATCCGTCCGGTCACCTCAGCTATCTGCCGGGTAACGAATGGATTTTGAACGATACGTATCCTACAGGCCCCGAACGACTACAAACGCCTCATGTGTATCACGTGGCAACGGGCAAACGAATTGACCTTGCTGATTTTCATTTGCCGAAGGCGTACGCGGGAGAATGGAGAGTTGATACGCATCCTCGTCTGAGTCGCGATGGCCGAACAGTCTGCATCGACGCTGTTGACGGAACAAACGGTCGGCAGTTGGCGCTGATCGATATCAGCAGCGTGGTGAACTTGGTATCCGCAACGGGACCTTGACGCAGATTTGGACACACGCAGGAATCCCATCCTGCCGAGGCGTCCGGTCACGGCCCGCTCCATCGGGGCGGCCATAGCCGAAACTGAATTGTCACCCCGTATTCGAGGGATTCCGAGTGTTTGTGCAGATTCTCGTCGTGACATTCGATAGTTTCGACACGGCCAGCACAATCTTCGTCCGCGGGAAATTCGACCATGAACTCGCATCTTCGCGCCAAGTCGATGTGAAAGAAGGCCGATAGACCTTCAGTGCAGGCTGTTCCCGCCGATGGCGAAGTGATGTGGCGGGCGGAACGTGGCCTGGGACGGCAGGTAGTCGCCGCGTGCCGGATCGGGCGGACAGTCCGCGGCGAAGCGGAACCTGTTTGGTGCCGCTGTTTGCACAAGCCCCGTGAGGATGCGGGATCGTCGGCCCAGCCGAAGCACGACCAGCGTGATGTTCTTCAGGAAAATTCCATGCCAGTGTTCAGAGGTGTTTATTCGTTCAGTGAGACGGATGATTATGTCCACGTCAGCATCGGAGATGCATTTGCCGAAGGGGCATGGCCCACTCAGGAATCCGTTCTGCGTGAGCTGATTGGCCAGCTGTTCCAGTCAAAGTCTCAGGCCGTGCTTCTGAATCTGTCTTCACTAAGCAACACGAACAGTGCGGTTGTCACAGCGATCGTTCGGATTTGGAAGAGCATTGTTGCCACTGGCGGTCGTCTGGCTGTGTTTGCGCCGTTGAAAGAAACTCGCTGTACGCTGCAGCTGACCGGGCTGAGTACGCGGATGGCAATCTCGGAAAATGCCGGTGATGCGTTGCACCAGTTGGGACTCTCCAGAACAGCCCGGTTGACGCGTCGAGAAACGATGCTGCTGAAATGCATATCCCCCATTGCGGCCGCTGCCGCTGTCATGTCGCTGGTTGCCATGCTTCTGTCTATTAGCCCGCCGGAACGTCAACCGTCGATCCTGTTCGTGCTGGTATTGAGTGCAGCGATCGCCAGTGGTGGAGGGTGGATTGCGGCTGTGCGGGAAATTGGTGGTTTCTGCAATCTCTCGCGACTTGTATCAGCCACAGGCGTCATCACACTGCTTACCGCCATTGGACAGTGGTCTATCTGATGCACGGAATCTGCCTCATCTTCCTTGCTACTGAATGCAGCACGTGAATGATGGCTGCATCGAGAAGTTCGCTTAAAACGTACGCAGTCCTGATGATTTGGCGAGACAGTGCGTCGAATGTGTCTTCCAATCATAGTCTTCGTCAGCGAATGGAATTTGATTGGCAAATCTCATGGCAATTTGTGGATTCCGAGGTTCGGCGAGGGCACAGTCCTTATCCTGTAACGCAATGATCTGCGGCACGAACGAATTGGTACCTGTCTGGCGATTCTACCGGAGAGGAATTCCGGTAAAACACCTCTCAGAATACCACGATTGTGGGCGTGATTATTGACGGATTCTTTGGGGTGGGGTGAACGTTTGCCTGCGGTCAGAGACATGGGCAACCTGAAGCCATATGCCCGCAATAGAAGAGTTCCTTGTTGCCAGTTCATGCGGGGCGTTCCTGAATTGAGACATGTCCCACTTCAGGACGATGTCCGTACTGACTAAGTGATCGCAATTCGCTACGGTTCAGCTTCTTATTGTCTTGTGTTGTCGTCGCCCATTCTTTGATCAAGTGAAATGATTACTGACTCCAAAGTCTATATTGCCGGACACCGGGGAATGGTTGGTTCGGCCGTTGTTCGTCGACTCAAAGGACTCGGCTTCAATGACTTGGTGGTTCGCACAAGCGATGAACTCGATCTGACTTCTCAGGTGTCGGTGAACGATTTTTTTGCAGAAGAACGACCGGATGTGGTCGTGTTTGCAGCTGCCCGGGTCGGCGGAATTCATGCCAATAGCACTTATCCGGCGGAATTCATTTATCAGAACCTGGCAATGGCTACCAATGCCATTCATGCAGCCTGGCTGCATGGTACACAAAGGTTCTTGTTTCTGGGCAGCACCTGCATTTATCCTCGAATGGCACCTCAGCCAATTTCCGAGGATGCGCTCTTGACGTCCCCCCTTGAGCCAACGAATGAAGCGTACGCCGTCGCGAAGATCGCCGGGCTGAAGCTGTGCGAATTCTATCGGAAACAGTACGGCGTACTGTTTCATTCTGCGATGCCAACCAACCTTTACGGGCCGGGCGACAACTACCATCCAGAGAATAGTCACGTCTTGCCGGCTTTGATTCGACGGATTCACGAAGCGAAAACGTCCGGCGCAGAGTCTGTCACAATCTGGGGGACCGGCAATCCGCGGCGTGAATTCTTACATGTTGATGATCTTGCCACCGGGATTACGCATTTATTGTCACTTGATGATCCTCCGGAT
The DNA here is from genome assembly GCA_024230215.1 of Fuerstiella sp. Lineage (GTDB taxonomy): Bacteria > Planctomycetota > Planctomycetia > Planctomycetales > Planctomycetaceae > Fuerstiella. The sequence continues at coordinate 50,023 of JAAERP010000451.1, forward strand.
CTGGTCAACATCGGCAGCGGCCAGGAGATCAGCATCCTTGGTCTGGCCGAGACTATTGCTCAGACCGTTGGATTTACAGGCACAATCGACACGGATCCGAGTAGACCAGACGGAACGATGCGAAAACTGTCCGATATCAGCCGTATTCGAGACACTGGCTGGACCCCTCAAATCAGTCTTTTAGACGGACTTGGAAGTGCTTACGATTCGTTTCTTCAGGAAACAAACAACAACACCCTTCGCGCTGTGTGAGAACGGCGAAACAACTGAAATTGAAATAAGAAGCTCTACTCATGTCGAAAAAAGCGTTGATCACTGGAATCACCGGTCAGGACGGATCGTATCTGGCCGAGTTGTTGATTGAAAAAGGATATGAAGTCCATGGGATCGTGCGGCGATCCAGCACCTTTGGAACAGAACGAATCGACCACATCTATAAGGATCCCCACAATACTGATGCCAGGTTGTTCCTGCACTACGGTGATCTGACCGACGGTCAGAGCATTACCAACCTGGTTCTGGACATCGAACCGGACGAGATTTACAACCTTGGTGCTCAAAGTCACGTTCGCGTTTCCTTCGAGCAACCGGCGTACACATTTCAGTCCACCGGTGGTGGAGCTCTGAATGTTCTGGAAGCGGCAAGGCAGCTGAACAAGAGGAAGACCACAAAAGTCTATCAGGCGTCCTCCAGCGAGATGTTTGGTGATGTGCTTGAGATTCCTCAAACCGAACTGACGCCGTTTCGTCCGCAGAGTCCCTACGCCTGTGCCAAGGTGTATGCCTTTCATCAGACTGTTAACTATCGTGAGTCCTACGATATGTTTGCGGTGAACGGCATCCTGTTCAATCACGAAAGTCCCCGTCGTGGCGAGACGTTTGTGACTCGCAAAATTACGCGAGCGGCCACACGCATTAAGCTGGGCCTGCAGGACAAGTTGTTTCTCGGAAATCTGGAAGCCAAACGCGACTGGGGTTATGCCAAAGATTATGTCGAAGGCATGTGGCGAATGATGCAGCATGACGTGCCGGAAGACTTTGTGCTTGCAACCGGCGAAACGCAAACGGTTCAGAGATTCGCTGACCTGGTCTTTGAACGACTGGAACTGAACTCGGCCGATTACATCGAAATCGATCCTCGTTACTTTCGCCCTGCAGAAGTTAACCTGCTGTTGGGAGACCCATCAAAGGCCAGTGAGAAACTGGGCTGGACTGCGACAACCTCTCTGGAGGAATTGGCCCAGCTGATGGTTGATCATGACCTGGAACTTGCGCGGCAGGAAGCCGTTGTGCTGAGCAGTCGCGAAGTTTGATGTACGGGAAGCGTGTGAGCGTATCTGGCGCTCAGGTCATGGCGGGAAACATGACCTGACATCGCTCATTGGACACTGAAGACTGCTCACTGAAGACTGCTTACATTGACTTGCACTGCACTCATTACCGGGATCACCGGACAGGATGGTTCTTATCTGACGGAACTGCTTCTGGACAAAGGATACGAGGTTCATGGCCTGGTGCGGCGTTCCAGTACCATGGAACGCTCGCGGTTGCGACATCTGTACGCTGATTCGGAGGTCTACGGTCAGCGACTGTTTTTGCACTATGCAGATCTGGACGACCCGACAACGATTCGTCGTGTGGTCACCAAAGTGCAGCCGACGGAATTTTATCATCTGGCCGGGCAGTCACACGTGGGGCTCAGTTTTGAGATACCCGAGAGCACGTGTGACATGACTGCGATTGGCACGTTGAGAATCATGGAGATTCTGCGTGATCAGCCGCAACCACCGCGTTTTCTGCATGCCAGCAGCCGTGAAATATTTGGTACGCCGGCCGTCAGTCCACAGGATGAGGCGACTCCCATCAGTCCCAACTCGCCCTATGGCTGCGCGAAGGTGTTTGCCACGCAGATGGCGAAGATTTATCGCGAGGCGCATGGTCTCTTTTTCTGCAACGCGATTTGTTACAACCACGAATCACCTCGCCGAGGTGAGAACTTTGTCACGCGAAAGGTGACGCTGGCGGCCGCGCGAATCAAGGTGGGGCAGCAGAGCAGCTTGTCACTCGGTGATCTGGATGCCGCCCGTGACTGGGGTTACGCCAGGGATTACGTGAACGCCATGTGGCTGATGCTGCAGCAGGATGCACCGGACGATTACGTGCTCGCCACCGGCATTTCTCATACGATTCGAGAGCTGCTGGAAGCTGCTTTCACGCACGTTGGCCTGAACTGGCAGGACTACGTGAAGATTGACGAACGCTTCAACCGGCCGGCCGACGCATGCCAGCTGCTGGGCAATCCCGCCAAGGCAGAAGCGGCTTTGGGATGGAAACGCAGTGTCGATTTTTATCAGCTTGTTCAGCTGATGGTTGATTCTGATCTCAAACGAGTGAGCAACACATCTTGAAGATTTTGATCACCGGTATCTGTGGTTTTGTTGGCAGCGAGATTGCCCTTCAGCTGCGCGAGAATTTATCCGTGGCGGATCTGCAGATTATCGGCATCGACAACCTTTCGCGCAATGGCTCCTGGCGCAACAGGGAACGCCTGGATACGCAGGAGATCGCAGTTGTTCACGGCGACATCAGACTGGCAACGGACCTTGATGCTGTTGGTGCCGTCGATTGGGTGATTGATGCCGCTGCGAATCCAAGTGTGCTGGCGGGCGTGGACGGCAAGTCGAGCAGTCGTCAGCTGATTGACTACAATCTTCTGGGAACTGTCAATCTGCTGGAGTACTGCAAGCAACACAAAGCTGGTTTCGTTCTGCTGAGCACCAGCCGGGTGTATTCGATTCCACCTCTGGCCGGTTTGCAGGTCGAACCAACTGATAGAGCTTTCATCCCCGTGGGAAACAATCTTCCGGCGGGGATTGCAGGCAGTGGTATTTCGGAAGGCTTTTCGACCACAGCTCCTGTATCGCTATATGGCGCAACAAAACTTGCTTCCGAGCAACTGGCACTGGAGTTTGGGTATACCTTTGATTTTCCGGTCTGGATCAATCGTTGTGGTGTGATGGCCGGAGCCGGGCAGTTTGGCAAGGCTGATCAGGGCATCTTTGCTTTCTGGCTGCACAGCTGGAAGGAGCAGCGACCATTGAGGTACATCGGCTTCGGTGGTCACGGGCATCAGGTTCGTGATTGTCTGCATCCTCGGGATCTTGTTCCGTTGCTGCTGAAACAGTGTGCTGCCGGGAATGGCGACCGACCTGCAGTGGTTAATGTTTCCGGCGGTGTGGGGTCAGCGACGTCTCTTGCCCAACTTAGTAACTGGTGTGCGGAACGCTGGGGACATCGCGATGTCGGGGTAGACACGACTCCCAGACCCTTCGACCTACCGTGGGTCGTCCTGGATAATTCACTGGCTTCCGAGGTATGGGGCTGGAAGCCCGCAATTTCGGCACGTCAGATATTGATGGATATTGCGACGTTTGCAGACAGTCAGTCAGACTGGATCGCATTCTCGAAATAGTGGCTCAGGGCCGACAAAGTTAACATGAAGAAACTACTTGTTACTGGTTCGTCCGGATTGATCGGGTCAGAGGTCTGCATTTATTTTGCGGCGGCTGGCTGGAAGATTCACGGCGTCGACAACAATCAGCGAGCCGTTTTCTTTGGCCCGCAGGGAGATACTCGCTGGAATCAACAGCGACTTGCCGACCGGATTGACGGGTTTACACACCACGAGATCGATATCCGTAACCGCGAGGGTGTGCTGGATCTCATGAAGACCGTACGGCCCGATGCAATCGTACATACGGCTGCTCAGCCCAGTCACGACCGGGCCGCTGCGATTCCATTCGACGACTTCGACACTAACGCCGTTGGGACACTCAATCTGCTGGAAGCGGCCAGGCAGGCCTGCCCGGAGTCGCCGTTCGTTCACATGTCGACCAACAAAGTATACGGTGATCGTCCTAACACGATTGCACTGAAGGAATTGGAGACTCGCTGGGACTACGACGACGACATATACGCTAGCGGTATCCCGGAAGATTTTTCCATAGATCAGTCCAAGCACTCGCTGTTTGGGGCATCAAAAGTGGCGGCAGATGTGATGGTGCAGGAGTATGGCCGATACTTCAATATGCCCACATGCTGTCTGCGCGGCGGTTGTCTGACAGGGCCCAACCACAGTGGCGTCGAACTGCACGGCTTTCTGAGTTACCTGGTAAAGTGCAATCTGGAAGGTCGGGAATACAAAGTCTTCGGCTACAAAGGTAAGCAGGTCCGCGACAATATACACAGTGAAGACGTCGCCCGATTTATTCACGCTTTTGTCGATGCGCCACGTGTGGCCGAGGTTTATAACATTGGCGGTGGACGGGATAACAGCTGCTCGATTCTGGAAGCTTTTGATATTGCGGCGTCCTTCAGTGGCCAACAGCAGGTCTACACTTACGTTGACGAAAATCGTGTTGGCGATCACATCTGCTACTACAGCGACCTTTCAAAATGAGGCAGCACTATCCTGCCTGGGATATCTCACAGGGGCTGGCCGAAACCATCGGTCAGATTGTTGAAGCGTGGAAACGGCGACCCGCCAGCGGCAGTTAGAAAAGAAATCGACGGCTTATTCGGGCCAACGCAGTGTCACTTCAATGAAAACGATTGCAACGTACGCTGCGGCGTTCCCGCCCTGGATTTGAAGTACGCCGAGTAATCACAGGAAATCCATGACGGCAATTCTCGGCATCTCCGCTTTCTACCATGACTCAGCCGCAGCGCTGGTGGTTGATGGTGAGATCGTGGCGGCCGCGCAGGAAGAACGGTTTACTCGGAAAAAACATGATTACGAATTTCCAGTCAACGCGATCGACTTCTGCCTGCGTCAGTCCGGTGTGGCGGCGAAGGATCTGGATTACGTTGGTTTCTATGACAAACCGTTCACCAAGTTTGAGCGTCTTCTGGAAACTTATCTGGCGTATGTGCCCTTAGGATACCGTTCCTTTCGGCGTGCGATTCCGCTGTGGCTGAAACAAAAACTCCATCTTCCGAAAGAAATCCGTAAGGGGCTGGGTGGTCAGTATGACGGCAACATTGTGTTCACCGATCATCACGAATCTCATGCCGCCAGCGCGTTCTTTCCTTCCCCCTTCGAATCAGCGGCGATCATGACGCTGGACGGTGTTGGTGAATGGTCCACGTCCTGTCTGGGGGTTGGCAAAGGCAACCGCATTGAACTGACGGATGAACTGCGTTTTCCACATTCACTGGGCCTGCTGTACTCGGCATTTACCTACTACACCGGGTTTCGTGTGAATAGCGGTGAATACAAGATTATGGGGCTCGCTCCGTACGGAAAGCCAAAGTACCGTGACTTGATACTTGACCACGTGATGGACCTGAAAGAAGACGGCTCGTTCCATATGGACATGAGCTATTTCAATTATTGCCAGGGACTCACGATGACAGCGGACAGGTTCCACGACCTGTTCGGTGGGCCACCACGAACTCCCGAGACCGAGTTGACGCAGCGGGAGATGGATCTGGCGGCGTCCGTGCAATCGGTTACGGAAGAAGTGATGCTGAGATCGGCCAGGCATCTGCACGCAACGACGGGCGAAAAGAATCTGGTGATGGCAGGCGGAGTTGCCCTGAACTGTGTCGGTAACGGACGTTTGCTGCGGGAAAGTCCGTTCGAAAATATCTGGATCCAGCCTGCGGCGGGGGATGCCGGAGGAGCGTTAGGCGTAGCCATGTTTATCTGGCATCAGTTGTTGGAACGCCCGCGGTCTGTGGGACCATCGGATGTTCAGAGGGGATCGTACCTTGGTCCGGAATACGATGACGAAACGATCGCCGAGTTTCTCACTTCCATCGGTGCGGAATTCGATACCTGTTCGACGGATCATGACCTGTGCAAACAGATTGCCGATCTGGTCGACCAGGGGAATGTGATCGGCTGGTTTCAGGGACGCATGGAATTCGGGCCACGTGCACTAGGCGCACGCAGCATCATTGGTGATGCTCGCAGCCAGGATATGCAGTCGGTGATGAATCTGAAGATCAAGTTTCGAGAGTCATTCCGGCCGTTTGCACCAATCGTGCTGAAGGAACACGTCCACGAATATTTTGATCTGAAGGATGGCCAGGAATCGCCGTACATGCTGGTTGTGGCCGACGTTCTGGCCGCACATCGCAACGAACTACCGGTCGACTATGAGCAAAGCTTCGGCATCGAGAAGCTTAATTATGTGCGGTCATCCTTGCCGGCAATCACGCATGTTGATTATTCGGCGCGGATTCAAACCGTGGGAGCGGACCGAAATCCGTTGCTGCACCAGATGATGACGCAGTTCTATGACAAGACCGGCTGTCCTGTGATGATTAATACGAGTTTTAACGTTCGCAGCGAGCCAATTGTCTGCACTCCGGAAGACGCGTACCGTTGTTTTCAGATGACCGGCATGGACGTGCTGGTACTTGGCCATCACGTTATCCGAAAAACACAACAGTCCAGTCAGATGGATGAAGATCAGCGGAAAGAGCATCTGAAACAGTTTCAACTCGACTAGTTGCTTTGTCACAGGCAAAAGGTGGGGTTGAATTGTTCGCCGGAAAAGGGGGGCAGGTACCAAAAATGCAAAGCACCCTTCGGGCCGTTCCGGTTTTTGGTACCTGACCCCGTTTTCCTCGCCAACCCTGAAACCTGGCTGTGACAAACCACTAGAGCGGGGCGGCCCGCCAGCCGAATCGAGCTGCCGCTCTCCAACGACTCCAACTGTACTTTTTGAACGAAATCACACATGGCACTCGTCGAAATCAACTGGAAGCCAAGTGACCGTCAGCTAAGGCAGTTCGGTGGCATTGCTGTTGTCGCGCTGCCTCTATTGGCGATGATCTGGCGGGCTTCGACGCCGGTCATTGGCACGATGGCGGGCATTGGTGCTGTGGTTGGTGTGGTTTCTTTTCTCGTTCCCAAAGCTGTCAAACCGTTGTTTATCGGGTTGTCGGTGGCGGCGATTCCTTTCGGATTTGCGATGGCCGAGGTGATCCTGATTTCGGTTTTTCTATTCGTCTTTGTGCCGATGGGGTGCCTGTTCCGGCTGATGCGACGCGATGCCCTGAAGTTGCAGAAAGCGGAGACTGACTCGTATTGGCAGACGAAGCGTCAGCCGCGCAACGCAGCCAGCTATTTTCGACAATCCTGATTCCCAACGCTGATCCAGTTGCCTGGTGCTCGGCAGCAGGCACGAAAAAGCATGGACTCATTCATTCAGCTCAGGATGTCGTGGATCACATTGCCATGGACGTCGGTCAGGCGGAAGTCACGTCCGGCGTAGCGGAACGTCAGGTGTTCATGATTCAGTCCAAGAGCATGCAGCATTGTGGCGTGCAGGTCATGCACGCTGGCTGGATTCTGCTCAGCTTTGAAACCGATCTCGTCGGTGGCTCCGTAGACTGTGCCGCCTTTGATGCCGCCTCCGGCCAGCCACACACTGAAGCCATAATGATTGTGGTCGCGTCCGTTAATCGGTTTGCCGTTGCTGGCCAGTTCTACCGTCGGCGTGCGGCCGAATTCGCCACCCCACAGCACCAGCGTGTCTTCCAGCATTCCGCTTTGCTTCAGGTCCGTCAGCAATGCTGCGATCGGCTGATCGATCTGATTGGCAAGTCTGCGATGTTCTTTCTGGATGTTGCTGTGATTGTCCCACGGTTGACCGGCCCCGTGCCACAACTGCACGAAACGCACTCCGCGGTCTAACAGGCGTCGGGCAATCAGAGTCTGTCGACCGTGAACACCCGTGCCATACATTTCCTGGACGTGCTTTGGTTCCCGGGAAACGTCGAAGGCTTCCGCCGCATCCTGCTGCATGCGAAAGGCCAACTCGTACGACTGAATCCGAGCCTCAAGGCGGTCGTCATAGCGGTCTGACTTGTGGCGAGCGTTCCATTTCGCCAGCAGGTCCAGCTGTTTGCGCTGGGCCTGTTGTGAAATGTGAGGATGTTCAATGTTCTCAATCAGCCGAATCAGTTCTTTGTACTGTGAATCAACATATGTGCCCTGAAATGAACCAGGCAAGAAGCCCGCCTGCCAGTTTTCTGTGTCCTTGATCGGCAGGCCTCCGGGGCACATTGCCACGAAACCCGGTAGATTCTGGTTTTCTGTTCCCAGGCCGTACAGTGTCCACGACCCAAAGCTGGGCCGAGTCTGCACGGAATCGCCGCAATTCATCAGCATCAGCGAAGGTTCGTGATTCGGCACTTCAGCGTACATCGATCGAATTACGGCAATGTCATCGATGTGCGCTGCGGTTCGCTGAAACAGTTCGCTGACTTCGATTCCCGATTGTCCGTATTTGCGGAAGCGAAATGGAGATGGCAGTGCTGCTCCCGTTTTGCGTTCGGTGGCCGGATTGTCAGAGACTGTCCGTCCGGAGAATCGTTTCAGTATTGGTTTTGGATCAAACGTGTCAACGTGAGACGGGCCACCGTTCAGGAAGAAGTGAATGACTCGTTTGGCTCGTGGAACAAAATGCGTAGGTCTTGAACTGAGTGAACCCGCCAACGCCTGTCTTTCAGCGGCCGTCGTCTGTTCCGGCTGCAGAAGATTCAGCAGTCCCGGCGAACCAATACCTAACGCCGATCGTTGTAGCACTGACCGTCGCGACACTTCGATGACCGGAGGAAAGTTGGGTGGTTGGTTTATTCGTGGTTGAGTCATGGGGTAATGTCTGGTGGATCGACCAGGGCGCAGATCCGGCAGGGGAAACATGTGAACGGCCGGAACAGCGTTACTTCTGCTCCGGGCCGTTGTTTCAGTCTACAAACATGAATTCGTTCGTGCACAACAAAACGTGTGCCAGCTGTTCCCATGCGGAGAGCTTTTCCACCGTGTTGCGTGCGAAATCGGCCTGGGCGTTCCAATGCGAATGTTTCCGATCGGGCCCGTTGTTGTCGGCGATTGAGATTTTCCAGAGGAACTGATCGTTGTTTAGTATCCTGTCGATGTCCACAATAAAGTCGATAACGTCGCCCGCCTTCACGTTCACGGCATCGGTGTTCAGCTCAATTGTATTCTGGTGAGCTCTTGCAGCGTGAAGCTCGCGATGACCGGAAGCCAGCACGAACGCTCGAATTCCGTCTCCTGCAGCGGGTTCGTGGGTTAGCTCTGACGTGATGTTCACCGTCATGTCGCGGGGGGCCGTCCAGCGGCGGACGCAGGCCTGCTGTCGAGTATTTCCCGGGTGCCCTCCCTCTGCGGTCAGATTGACCCAGCCAAGCTTCGCATCCGGCCATTTCGCACCGCCCTGCCACGCGGTGCCCGTGAAATGTGGGGCCGGTTTGAAATCGACAAGCTGGTGGTCGGATTCGTTGACTTCGCCATATCCATAACTCCAGTCCGCGACCGTTTGTGGCACCTGCTCGTCGGCTGTTTCGCTGGCAGAAGATATCAGTTGCAGCGCATCACCGATCTCAGCCGAGGTCGGATCGCGCTGCAGGATGTGTTGGAAAAGGTGACGCACGCGTGCCGTCGAGTCTTCAGTCTGTGCCGATTTCTTCGTCAGCACTCGTACCTGCTCGAGCACCATTTCGTGATTCATGAAAAACAATGCCTGCTGCGGAACTGTTGTTTCGGACCGCCGAGCGATATGGAGATCCGGATTTGCAAAATCAAACATCCGCAGCGTGCCGGGCAGGAACTGTCGGTCGATCGTGCCGTATACCGTTCGTCGTGGAATCTGCCCGTTCTTGTTGAACAGATTAAACGACTTGCCTCCCGTCGTGGTCTGCAACTGACCCGATGCCTGCAATAATGAGTCCCGAGACTCTTCAAAGGTCAGGCGACGCGGCTTCATGTGCCACAACAGTCTGTTGTCCGGGTCAATCTGTTGAGCGGCGTGGACCACGCCCTCGTCTAAACCACGCGCAGCCTGCTGGAAGACGGCAGACGTCAGAAGAAGTCGGTGCAGTTTCTTCAGACTCCAGTCGTTTTCCATAAACCACGACGTCAGCCAGTCCAGCAGTTGCGGATGTGAAGGGCGTTCCGCACGCAGGCCAAAGTCACTGGGTGTACTGACAAGACCCCGACCAAATACGTGAGTCCACACTCGGTTGACCATGACTCGTGCCGTGAGCGGATTGAGGGGATCGACGATGGCATCTGCCAGCTCACGTCGGCCGCTGCCGACAGTGAACGTTGTTCCGGTGTCCGTTGACAACCGGGAAAGAAATTTCCGTCGCACCGGTGCGCCCAGACTGGTCGGGTTGCCTCGACGAAAGATTCGCGGCTCTGACGGAGTGGGGCGATCGACAAGTGTCATGGCATACGGGACGTCGTACTTCGCCTGAATGATCCAGCGGTCGACTTCGCCCTGTTGTTTCCACAACTCGTTCACATGTCCGGAGCTGAACAGTGTTTCAGTGTTTGCAATATGTTCTTCAGGGATAACGCAGGGAGAACCCACCCCGTACAGCACCAGTCGCAGCTGTTCCTCGTGCGCGTTCTTCAGTGATCGTGGCAACGACTGTTTCCGATCAACTGCTGTTTTCACTAGCGCGATCCATCTGTCATCAACGTTGGAGAAAAGGTCTGTATATCGGCCGACAACCTCGCGAAATGATTCGGGAACTGTGGAAAATGCAGCGGCCACCGATGGGTTGAGCTGTTGGTCAGAGAGTTCTGCCAGGTGCAGCGTGACAGACTTTGCCATTTCCTTGAATGATTCAGCCGGAAGCCGCTCGTATTCATGCCATGCGCGAAACACCGGATCGTCGCGGCGCCGTGCGTTGTACAGCCACGTTTGCCACTGCGACACGATTCTTGGATGCAGGTCATCCACTGCGATAATCTGATCGAAGCCAGCTGGCGGATACTTGTGCAGTTCGGTCTGTGCGAGAAGATAATCGCCGACGCGTTCCCGAATCCTTGCCGACGTCTCTTCGCATCGCTGCTGTCGGGTACTCACCAGAGTTTCCACCCGTTTGGCCAGTTCGTCGACGAACTCTTTGTCGTCCACTGAATCATGGTTGAGTGGCACTAATGTTTCGGCGCAGCTGTCGAAGACACCGTACAACGAGTAGTAGTCAGCTGTTGGGATCGGATCGTACTTGTGGTCATGGCAACGCGCGCAGCTGACGGTCAGCCCCATTGTGCCTCGGCACACTACGTCAATGCGGTCGTCGATGATGTCGTGCTTCAATCCCAGAAATCGTCGTCCCAGTGTCAGAAACCCCATGGCCGCCAGATCGCCTTCTGCGCGGTCCTTCACCTGGTCAGCTGCCAGCTGCAGTAACAGGAATCGATTGTATGGCATGTCGGCGTTTAGAGAGTTGATGACCCAGTCACGGTATGTCCATGCGTGCACCCAGAAACGTTCCTCACGAGCGTAGACATATCCCTTCGTATCTGCATATCGAGCGACATCCAGCCAGTGCCGTGCCTGGTGTTCGCCGTAACGCCGAGAACTCAGCAGATTGTCGACAGCTCGCTGCCACGCATCGGGTCGTTGATCGTCCGCAAATTCCGCCACGGCTCTCGGTGACGGTGGCAGTCCGATTGCTGCATAGCTGGCGCGCCGCAGCAGCGTGCGTCTGTCGGCTCCCGGCGCTGGGTTCAGATCGTTTGCTCGCAGCGCCTGGTGGACGAATGCGTCAACCGGTGTGTTTCCCCAGTCCCCTTCCTGGTGGGGCACCTTTGGTCTGCGAACCGGCTGAAATGCCCAATGATCTTTGCCGGATCGGTCCGTCATCGATTCCAGCTGAACTGCGTCGTCGGGCCATGCCGCTCCTCCATCGATCCATTGTCGCAGCGCGTCGATCTGTTGCTTTGTCAGTGGTTTGTCGGGCGGCATTGCCAGCTCTTCGCTTCGTGCGACGGCTTTTATAAGCAGGCTCTGACGGGATTGTCCAGGCACAATCGCCGGGCCGGTATCTCCACCCTGCAGCAAAGCTTTCAGCGAATCGACTCGAAGTTCGCCGTTCTGTTTCCTGTCGCCGTGACATGCGGAGCACTGTTCGACCAGAATTGGGCGGACCATGCGTTCAAAGATATCGTTCCGTTCGTCCGCCGAGCAGCACTGCATCGTTGCGGCCAAAACCGTGAGTGGTAGAATTACACGCTGAAAAGTCGTTTGTGACATTCGGTCAATCCGCACTTCAACCGTCTTTGCCGACCAATTAGAGCTACCGCCGAGGGATTTTCCGGCCGCACCCGTTAGCCACCAGTCAGTGTACGGTGCAGATCTCTGAATTTGAAGAGGCAGCCCGAATGTGGGCTCGAGAGGGCCGCGCAGACCGCCAACGGAGCGGAGTTTCTCCCGCAGACGCTCTGAAAAGAAGTGCGAGCGACGTGAATTTCACCACCCGGCAGCTGCCGGCTTCGGCTTACGTGAATCCGGATGTGAAGCGATCCGAGTGGCAATGGCGAACTGCTTCCGGTCTGCGGCAATCAGCCAGAGGGCCTGGATTGACACCGCCTGAGAGTACCAGCGGTGGATTGCCATGCGCACAGACCGCTCCGATTGCGGGGCGATGAACGACGACTCGGTGCTTGTTTTCTTATCCGCCGGCGCCGCCGGACGTGCATCCGAATGGCTTCTACGCGGCCTTCTTTACGACGTCCGATTGCACAAGTCTGCCATATTCCGGGCTGCTTTCCATGAGATCGGCGTGACTGCCATCGGCGATTATCTGTCCGGCTTCCAGCACAACGACTCGGTCGATCAGGTCCACAAACTGCTGACTGATGACGTGAGAAATAATGAATACCGTACGCCCCCTGGAAAATTCTCGCAGCACGTCATAGATGACCGATTCGCTTTCTGCATCGATTGCAGACGTCGCTTCGTCCAGGATCAGAATCGCTGGGTTTCGCACGATGGCCCGGGCCAGAGAGATACGTTGCTTCTGTCCGCCAGACAGCTTCTGCCCTTTTATGCCGACGGGCGTGCTGAGGCCCTGAGGCAACAGCGAAACGAAGTCAGCCGCGTGTGCCTGTTTGATGGCAGCCTCAATTTCCGCGGCCGTTGCCTGTGGATTCCCGTACAGTACGTTGTTGTAGATCGTGTCGTCGAACAGCATGGTGTCCTGAGTGACCAGGCCAATCTGTTTTCGAAGATCGTTGAGCGCCAGGTCTCTTATGTCGACTCCATCGATTCTGACTGCGCCTTTTGCCGGGTCGATCAGACGTGGCAGCAGGCTGATCAGTGTTGACTTGCCCGAACCGTTTCCGCCGACAACGGCGACGACTTCTCCAAAGTTCACTTTGAGCCGTGCGTCCTGCAGTGTAGGAGGCTGGTCCAGGAATTTCTCTTCGCTGCTTTCGTATCGAAATGAGATGTTGTCAAACAGAATGTGTTTCGAATGTGTCACGGCCGGTACCGGTGTCTCTGTCTCGGGGACATGAGTTATCTGATCAGCGACAGCGTAAATGCGATCCGCTGCCGCAGACGCACGTTTTATGACCGGAAAGACGCCCGAAAGCTTGCGGACCGGGTCCAGGACTCCGGCCATCAGCACGTACAGCGTTGTCAATTCGGCGATTCCCAGCGGGCCCGACGCCAGCTTGACTCCGGCGATCTTATCGGTGTTATTCAGGACCAGGTAGGCGCCAGGAACAAGGATGCCAATGAAGCCTATAGTCGCGAGAAGTTCCGTGGCCGGTCTCATCAGTGCACCGACACGGGTCAGTTTCATGGATGTGTCGTAAAACTCTTTGTTGGCGGACACCAACTGATCACGATGATGCGGCTGTCCATTAAACGCGATGACTACTCGCGTGGAGTCGAATGTTTCGGATATGCGGTGATAGATATTGCCCATTGTTTCCATCGTACTGGCGGCAACACGTCGCAGAATCCGTCCTGTACGATAAAACACAATTCCGATCAGCGGAAGTATCAGCATGGATATACACGTCAACCGCCAGTTGAACAGCATCGCAGCCAGGATACAGCAAATCGCCTTCAAGGGTTCCCGTACCAGCAGCGAACCAGAGAGGCGTATGCCGTCGCTGAGGATGCCGATATCGTTTGTCAGCCGCGAGGTCAGTTGAGCGCTTCCCCTTGACTGAACGGATTGATAATCCAGTTCCATAATATGTTCAAAGGTCTCCCGACGTATGTCGTTTGACGACGCGTAGGCCACGCTCCCGACAAGAAGCTCCTGGGCGTACTGAAATGCACCTTTCATGACCGTGGCGAAGATCACCAGAGAGAGGATCGCCAGGATTGTTTTGAATTTATTCGATGGAATCCACGGAAGCACCCAGGTTTTCAGCCGCTGTTTGAACAGCAATTGCTGAGCAGCGTCGTTCAGCTTCTGCTGCACATTGGCGCGATGTGAGACGTTGGATTCGCTGGCTTTTCTCAACAGGCCCGAGAGTTCTTCTATTTCCGCCTCGATGCCGTCAATCTCCGTGTCGACATAGGCGTGCAGGCTGTCGTTTTCGAAAAGAACGCGGACGATGGGATAGGTAATGGACAGATTCAGAGACCACAGCGCAGAAATCAGCACTGCACAGATAACTGACAGAAAGATCCGCTTGCGATACGGCCAGACCGTGCTGCCGAGACGTAGTAGAGTGCCCATGATGGATTTGCGTTGCTGGAACTTCGTTGGAAACGAAGCGGCCGATTATCTCTGTGAACCTGGAATCACCGTTTCCCGGGAAAACACGAGCATTTCCTGCCGCTGATGCAGTTGGTGAAGGCAAGAAATCTGACAGAAAATACGAAACCGCACAATATCGATAATTTAATGGTCGGCCCCGCCTTGTAATTGCTACTCCAGAGGCTGTCCTGGGCGTCTCGTCAGACGATTTGTTGCGTCTGAGCGACGGTCGTCTGGTGCAATGATATTCGACGGATTGCAGAAAGGAGCAGCTGAAAAGCGGACGCAAGGAACAGCCACGGATCGATCAAACAGTCCCACAGATTCGCAGATTCACACAGTCGCCATTGGTGGGCGAGTATCGCCGTCACAAGGCACATTGCCAGCAGCCAGTGTCGTAACACGGCTGCAATCGCGGATGCGGCCAGAACAAACCAGGACATCTGAGTCTGGTAACCGAGGGCGTAGAAATCCTGGTCAATAAACCCGAATGTCGACGTGTAGATCACGCTGCCAACCAGGAACCAGCCCCAGTTTAGCATCCGGTCTTCTGAATCGCTCAGTCGTTCTGTCATTACCAGCTGAGAGGAGAGAGTCTGCAGCAGCAATACCATTGTCGATGCGCTAAGTATGCCGATATGTCCCAGCATCAATCCCGATAGGTCCAGCTGCTGAATCGGCAGTATTGCCAGTCCAACAATCGTACAACAGCACAGCGTTCGTGTGAGCGCACTGTGTTGCCGGCGGATTAGTGAGCAAAGAATTGCCATAACCAGCACAACGAAGGAAACGTGCGACCAGATCCAGAGTCCGACACTCACAACTGATCTCCCAACCAACGTTCGTTAAACACAACGTGTCGCATTTTTGTGCGTTTCCACGTGTAGATCAGGTGATAGTTGCCCTGGTCTCCTTTGATCAGATAAGGGTACGAGAACTCGTCAGGCGGTGTCGAGTCTTCGACATCATGAATCAGCCTCCAATTCAGACCGTCCGGCGACACAGCCAGGCTGAGTTGGTGCCTGCCCTCAGTGGTCGGATTGCATGCCATCAGGAAACCGCCGTTGTGTCTCCGAATGACGGCGACGGCCGAGTCCGGATTTGGAACGTTCGTAGCCTCGACGGATTCACATTCTGCGTCAAAGACGTTGGGGAGATCATTGCTTAGCATTGCTTGCGCCGACCCTCCCGAGTTTCGGTAGAATGCCTTCGAGTGCTGCTGGTCAAGAGGAACGAGCCAGGGCTGAATGGCTCCGCCCTGGGCTGTTAGTCTGATCTTGTTGACGACCTGTCCGTTGCTGTCGATTGTCAGTACTTCACCGAATTTTCTAACGAATTCGTGGTACACGGGTAACAGTAAGTGCCCCGATTCACACTGCACCGGGCTTCCTTTAGCAAGCGTACTGACATTCAGAAACGGAGATGTCACAAGTCGATTGGCGGTGGACCACGTCTTTCCGTTGTCATCGGAATACCTCACGGTCACACTGCTGCCGGACCATCCTCCAACGGAAACAGTCACATAAAACAGCCAGACGCGCCCGTCGGCATCTGCGAACAGGATCGGATTACCCAGTTTCTTGATGTATCGATTGAGGTCCCGAGTGGTTTGTTTTCGCGATGCAATAATTGTGGGAACTGTCCATTCCTGATACGAATTCAGACGTCTTGAACAGTAGATGTCGACATCTTTGGCTCCTTCGCGAGCGCCGCCAAACCATGCGGCCAACAGCTGGCCGTTGTTCAGCTGCGTGATCGTCCCGGCGTGGACTGATGGCGCTCCGCCGACCGGCTGCACAAATGAGATTTCATACTCCGGCACCGTTTCCGAAGGAGTTGTGAGTGCAAATTCACCGGTTGCAAACTTCAGGTCAGCGGGTACGCCTCCTCCTCCCAGGAATAGCTCCACGCTGCACATTGTCAGCAAGATCAGATAGAGGCCGGGTAGCGGCAGGAACCTGGCACGCATTAATCTTCCGTCGCCTGGAGACTGTATCAAAGACATCACTCCGTTTCGCACGTGTTCCTGCAGCAACCAACGAGAGCGGAAAACCTGGTCCGAGGGGCAGCTCAAATTCGGTTACAGTGAAACCGCGTAAGGCAGGCGGCTGTCGGGGCCGAGGCTATCGGAGGACGGCCAAAGTGGCAATATCGATTAGACTCTGACTGGAAAGCAGGTTGTGGACGAACGGTGCCAGGCAGTGACCCGCCATCATCGGTCAGTGCGGATTTCATCGCATTTTGTCCAGAATTTGGTCCGGGCGCGATTCTTAGTAGTGAAAACTCTGGATGTCCGTCTTCTCCGGCGTGCAAACACCTCGCCATTAGGCCGTAGACACGATCTTGTGATGGTTCTTTTGCAGCATTAGACTTCGACACTCAATTTACCAGTTGCCTGTGTCCGCAGGGCCGGGTTTGGGATGACAAGCCCGTGTGCTGGAACGCACTGTTATCCTCACACCCTCACACGGTGGGAGTCCGTGAATGTCTGTTGCATTTCTTCCGTATGGCCAACCTGGCGGGCATTTTTGTCGATTGGCGTCATTGTCGTTCGATGATGTGCACTGGCCTCTGAAGGACCGTCCTGAAGGGCAGAGTCTGTATGATTTGGGACCACAGGATCATGTCCTTGTGATGGCCAGTTCCAGAATGCTGACAATGCGCAGAAATGATCTGCGTTGTCCGGTCTCAATACTGATGGCAGAGCCGCCTGCCATCCAGAAACGGCTCTACACTGCCGTCGGACTGCTGGCAGGCAGGTTTCGATATGTGTTGACTCACAACACAGAGTTGCTTTGCCGCTTGCCAAATGCCCGTTTCGTAGCACACGGCGGATCGATGCTGGATGTGGCTGAACAGCCGGCTGTTGAAAAGACAAAACGAATCTCACTGATCGCGTCTCATAAACGGGACACGTTGGGCCATCGTCTAAGGCACAGAATCGTCAGCTGGGCCGCTCAGAATGCCCCGGATCTTGAGGCCCTTGGCCGAGGGTATCAGCCATTGGACGATAAATCGGACGGTCATGGGCCGTACATGGCGTCGGTGGTGATCGAGAATTCCCGCGAGCCTGGCTATTTCACGGAAAAGCTGATCGATAGCTTTCTGTGTCGCAGTGTGCCCATTTATTGGGGAGCGCCGGACATTGCACACTTCTTCGATCCCCGTGGCATGGTTTGTTGTGCCACATCGGAGGAAGTGCAGCAAGCTGTTCAACAGTTCACTGCCGAAGACTATGCAGCACGTCAGACGTTTCTGGAAAAAAATCGAGTTCTGGCCATGCAGTATCTGGAGTTCTTTGACAGAGCTGCTCATTGCCTTCAGGGCTTTGATGGTGAGGGTTCGGCTTCACCGCATTCGCCGCCATTTATTCAAAGCGTACGTGCCGCTTAGCCCGGTTTTGAATTTTTCCACAATTCCTGCGCATGACTATTTTGAGGCTGAAATGTCGGATCGCGAAGATCTGAATCTTGTTGTCACAGACCTGCATCGCCGGATCACAGGCGTTGGTGCGACCGTGCGGACATTGATTCCCTACATTGCCTCGGAAGAACCGCTGGCTCTGGTATCGCAGCATCCACATGAGGCTGTCAAGTCGATTGGGCTTTGGCAGGCGTTCAGGATGTGCGCGCAACCACCTAATGGAAAACCATTTCGAATCTGGCATGTCCGGCGGAACAACGAAATGCTGTGGGGCCTGATCTTCAAACACTTTTTTCGTTGTCGACTGAAGCTGGTGATGACGTCCTGCGCCCTGCGCAGGCACTCGTGGTTTCCACGAAAGCTGCTGGCAGCGATGGATGCGATAATTGCGACCAGTGATGATGCGGCTGGATTTGTTGATAACGTTGTTGCCACCATTCCTCATGGCGTTGATTGTGATCGATTTCGTCCGTGTGCAGATAAGGCGTCAGCGATGGAAGAGTTCGCGATTCCCGGTACGTACGGCATTGGGATCTGTGGCCGTGTTCGACCGGAAAAGGGGACAGACCTGTTCGTGGAGGCGATGATTCAGTTGTTGCCCCGGTTTCCCGATTTCACGGCCTGCATCGCCGGACGAGCATCGCTGGAGTTTGAGTCGTTTCAACGAGGTTTGAAGCAGAAGATCTTAGAAGCGGGACTGGAAGATCGTGTTCTGTGGATGGGAGAAGTCGATTACGATCGGATGCCGCGATTTCATGCCGCGATGAGCCTGTGCGTTGCTCCCGCAAGATACGAAGGCTTTGGTCTGGTACCGTTAGAGGCGATGGCCAGTGGAGTCCCCGTCGTGGCCAGTCGGACTGGTTGTTATCCAGACGCCATCATTCCCGGACAGAACGGCTACCTGTTTCCCTGCGGAGATCTGGCAGTGCTGGTGACGGCTCTTCAGCATGTCATGTCCGCGCCTGAGCGACTTACTGCAATGGGAGCAACTGGATGTCAACGGGTGCGCGAACACTTCTCGGCTAAGTCAGAAGCCGGTCGGATTATTGATGTCTACAAGGTCATTTGGCAGGACGCCGCGTAACGAGAGTTCCGTGTTTTGCTGCCCGCAGGGCAAGAATCGACCGTGCATGGATGCCTGTCCGATTCGGGTATTGGCGCCAATGGACTCAGCTGCTATCTACAGCGTGTGCCAGACAGCGATCAACGGTCAAAGGAGTCGAAGGCCGTCAGCAGTTGGCTGAAAAATCAGGTTCAGCAATGGTGGGATAACGTGAATTATCGGGCATTTGTGATAAGTCTGGAGCGAGCAAAGGAGCGATTTGCTCATGCGGCAACTCTGTTGCCGCAACTGCCTCTGGAAGGTGAACTTTTGCCAGCGGTCGACGGCAACGCGATGTCACCCGACGAGGTTGGGGAGGTGTATCGCCAGAGGCAGCACCGGCCCATTTATCCATTCGAACTGCTGAGCGGCGAAATTGGCTGCTTTCTTAGCCACCGCAACGCATGGAGACAGATTGTTGAACGAAAACTTGATGCCGCACTGGTCCTGGAGGACGACGTTTGTATTGACCAGGATGAGTTTGGGGATGTCGTTGAGTTTGCCGCGAAGATATGCCCGCCAGGAGCGTTTGTCCAGCTTCCTGTCAGACCGTTGCCCTCAAATGCAACGGTATTCGCATGTGGCGAACGTCGCCGTGTCGTTTGTCCACAGGTCACTCCACTACGGACTTCCGGGCAATGGGTTTCGCGTCAGGCGGCAGAAAAACTGTTGGCAGTCACTGAAAAATTTGATCGACCGGTGGATTCCTTTTTACAAATGCACTGGATTACCGGCGTACGCCTTCTGGCCATTGAACCGTCCGGTCTCTCAGATATGACGGCCGATTTGGGTGGCAGTACGATTGGTGTGAGTAAGTCACGGAGATTGACGTTTCAGAAGTTGTCACGAGAAATCTATCGAGCGTGGTACCGTTGGCGAATTGCTCGTCTTTCAAGTGTCGGGTATCGGTGACAACCGATTGTTAATAGGGACGGAGGTATCAATGCCTAGGACACTATCCGATTGGCTGATCAAACCAGCCACAAAGTTGTACAAGCGGGCGATCCTGAAAGATCCGTTCCTGGTTTCCGTCAAGCAGTGGAAACAAGATCGGGGCGATGCGACATTAAGACAGGACTATTCGCTGGATGAAAACAGCGTTGTACTGGACGTTGGTGGCTATCAGGGCGATTTTTCACAGGCGATGATTGATCGATTCGGCTGTCGAGTATTTGTGTTTGAGCCAATGCCGGTCTTTAGCGAACAGTGCAGGCAGCGATTCGCCGGCGATCCACGTGTCTCTGTACTTGACTACGGGCTTGGTGCGTGTGATGAACAGCTGTTTCTGAGTACTTCTGACGACGCTTCCAGTTTCTTCCGGAACCATGACGCCTATGGATCGGTGGCAGCAAGTATTCACGACGTCTTGTCGGTCTGGCAGAAGCTTGACCTGGAACACGTTGACCTCATCAAGATCAATATCGAAGGCGGTGAATATCCGCTTTTACGTCGCCTGATCGAAACACAGCTCATTCACCAGGTTAGCAATATTCAAGTGCAATTCCACGACTTCGTGGAAGATGCTGTAGTACAGCGAAACGAACTGCGCCGGCGATTGGAAACGTCGCATGACGAAACCTGGTGCTATGAATTCGTTTGGGAGAATTGGTCTCGCAGGGCGATTGCCGCATAGGGACTGGTCAATTTAACTTCAATGGATGAGGGGGGGTGTGCTATTTCACTTGAACTTACGCGCAGGCTGGGAGTCATTTTCGGCCAGGGACGACACAAACACTACGACGACGACTTTAACTGGGATACATACACAAAGGACAAGTATGGCCCTCAGCAGCGTCGCATGGACGAGGCCCGGGACCTGCGAATTGACGATCGAGTCTACTTCGATCGCGACGCAGCACAGCTGAAGGTGGCTGATGCGGTCGTCCACCCAAATCATCATTCCATTTATGAAATCGTCGGAAGACTCGGTGTCAGCAGTGTTTTCGAAGTTGGATGTGGTGGCGGCGATCATCTGCGCAACCTACACCTGCTGTACCCGGACATAACGGTCCAAGGGGGTGACCGATCAACTGAGCAGCTCCGTTTTTTGAAGCAGCGCAACCCGGAAATCGCCGAGCAGACGATGTTGCAGGACATTACGATGCCTTTCTCGTCGCAGTGGCCCAAAGCAGAATTGGTCTACAGCCAAGCCGTCATTATGCACATCAAGACGGCAGTAAGTCATCTGAGCGCTTTGGCGAATATGTTCAACTTGGCAGAGAAGCACGTCGTGTTGATGGAGAATTATGGCTGCCATCCGTTTGTCGACGACGTCAAACGACTGCATGAAGGTGGCCATATTGGTTGGAAAGACGTGCACTTCCATGTCCACCATCACGAAGGCAAACCATATTGTCTGGTGGTGAGCCGAGAGCCGTGTTCACTGCCATCGCTGGAAGACTACTTCGAATTGCCGAGCGCAAGAAAAGTTCGCTACTAAACCGGCGGTTAAATCTCAATTCGGGAGTCGCTGTCATTGACACGTAAAACGAGTGAATTCCGGCGGCTTCCTTCGCAGGCTCAGTTCCATCTCGGTCACCCATCCTCAACGTTTTGACCTGATGCAGCGCCAAAGCTGAGATTGCTCTCGTTTTCAAAACGGTGATTCTTGTGATCATTTGCAGATTCTACGGCGGACTGGGAAATCAGATGTTTCAGTACGCGGCCGCTCGTGCGCTCGCGCTCAGGCATCAGACCAACCTACTGGCTGATTCCCGGTCGTTTCGTACCTATGACCTGCATTCTTATCTGATCGACCGCTTTGGAACGGTAATGTCTGAGGCAGACGAGACCAATCTGAATGGGACGGTCCTGCCGCCCGAAAAACGCAGCGTGTTTGCAAGTTCCTGGTGGGCATTGCGTAATCGTGGGCGACTTACATATTTTCGTGAGCGCGGTCTGGAATATGATCCGGGTTTTGAATCACTGAGCGACAATACCTACATGCAGGGGTATTGGCAGTCAGAGAAGTATTTTCGCCACATCGCACCGCAGCTGAGGGGTGAACTTACGCGGCCCGAGCCGGTGGATGATGCCAACAGGAAGGTACTGAATGAGATCGCATCTGAAATGGCCGTGTCACTGCATATTCGGCGCGGTGACTATGTGTCAGACCCCAAGACGATGAAGGTGCACGGCACCTGTTCGCTGGAATACTATCAGGAGGCCGCTCGGCACATTGCTGACCAGGCACAGACTCCGCCAACGTTCTTCGTGTTTTCGGATGACCCGGAATGGACCAGAGAAAATCTGAAGTTACCCTTTCCGATGCGGTTTGTTTCGCACAATTCCGTGGCGGATCCCTGGCCCGATTTGCGGCTGATGAGCGCATGCCGCCATCACGTAATTGCGAACAGCAGCTTCAGCTGGTGGGGAGCGTGGCTGAATCCCTGTCCCGACAAGACCGTGGTTGCGTGCCGCCGCTGGTTTGCCGATCCCGGGAAGAATGATCGTGATCTGGTGCCGGGGGACTGGATTCGTGTGGGCCCTGAGTAGCTGACGTGTCTTCGCGCCCTGCAATTGTCGCAGTTGCTCTCTGGTGGTCGCGGCGTGCCCTCAAATGCCCAGGAAATGTTGATCTTGTCAGCATTTTTCAATTCTGGTCAACTTCTTTATTGCTGTTCAGTGAGCCGACGGTGTCGCGTGACGAATGTACCTTTTGCAGTGGGCTGTGCCACCAAGGTGAAACTCATGGATGAAAAGATATACGTTGCTGGCCACCGTGGCATGGTCGGTTCCGCAATCGTGCGCGCGTTACGGCGCAAAGGACATGAAAACCTGCTGCTTCGGACGCGCGCAGAACTGGATCTTCGGCAGCGGGAACAGGTCGAGCAGTTCATGCGGGCGGAACGCCCCGACGTCATGATTATTGCGGCTGCTCGCGTCGGTGGAATCCAGGCGAACCTGGATGCTCCGGCAGACTTCCTGCTGGAGAACCTGCAGATTCAGAACAACCTCATTGACAGCGCGGCCAGGTATGGCGTGGAGCAGTTATCGTTCCTTGGCAGTTCGTGCATCTACCCTCGACTCTGTCCTCAGCCGATGAAGGAAGAATATCTGTTGACCGGGCCGGTAGAGCCAACAAATGAAGGCTACGCGATTGCGAAGATTGCCGGCTTGAAGATGGCCCAGGCCTATCAGCGGCAGTATGGTCTGGACGTCGTCTGTTCCATGCCGTGCAATCTGTATGGTCCGAACGACAGCTTCGATCTCATGAAATCGCACGTACTAAGCGCTCTGGTTCGTCGTTTTGTCGATGCCCGCGACGAGAACGTGGAATCGGTCACGTTGTGGGGCAGCGGCACTGCGCGACGCGAATTCATGCACGTTGATGATCTGGCCGAAGCTGTACTGTTTGTTATGAAGAACTGGAAGTCTGCCGAGATCATTAATATCGGCACGGGCACCGATGTTTCCATCAGTGAGCTGGCTCACCTGATCTCAGACCTATCGGGGTTTCAGGGACGTATCGAATGGGATACGTCAAAGCCGGACGGAATGCCTCGTAAGTGCATGGACGTTACTAAACTTACGCAACTTGGATTCCATGCGGGAATCTCGCTCGCAGACGGTATTCGCGGGATGATCGCCGAGTACACCGGGATTAAATGCTCTGTCGATGACTTAAAGGATGAAGTCAATGATTCCACTGATGAAGAACGCGTTTCACAGAGAGCTCGAAACGCGGCGTGAGCTGGCAGAGTTCATTCTGGAAACGCCGCGGCTTAGCATGGACAGCGAGTGTTTCCGATTTGAAGCCTCGTTTGCTGAGCACCAGGGACGCAAAGATGCCGTGCTGTTTAACAGTGGCGGCAGTGCTAATCTTGCGCTACTGCAGGCGTTGAAGAATCTTGGACGGTTAAGCGACGAAGATCTCGTTGGGTTTTCCGCGTTGACATGGGCCACCAATGTGATGCCCATTCTGC
Source organism: Fuerstiella sp. (assembly GCA_024230215.1). Classification (GTDB taxonomy): domain Bacteria; phylum Planctomycetota; class Planctomycetia; order Planctomycetales; family Planctomycetaceae; genus Fuerstiella. The sequence continues at coordinate 74,029 of JAAERP010000451.1, forward strand.
AGTTGAACATGCAGCCGATCCCTGTGGATTGTGATCCGCAAACGCTGAACTGCATGTCAGAAAACCTGTTGGAAAGACTGCGTACGACTGACCTGAAGTGCTTCTTCCTGACGAACGTGTTGGGATTCTGTGGTGACCTGGAAGGTATCCGGAGTATCTGTGAAGAACGCGATATCCTGCTGATTGAAGACAACTGCGAATCTCTGGGAACGGAATTGCCGGCAGGCAAGGCGGGCAGCTTTGGCGTCGCCGCAACCTTTTCGTTTTACGTGGCTCACCACATGTCGACCGTCGAAGGTGGCATGGTGTGTACGGATGATGAAGAACTGGCTGAGATGCTGCGCATCGTTCGCGCCAATGGCTGGGATCGTAACCTGAAGGCCAACCAGCAGCTGAAGTGGCGTGCAGACTACGGTGTGAAGGGCGAATTTGAGGCCAAGTACGCGTTCTATGACCTTGGTTACAATCTGCGCCCTACAGAGATCACGGGGTTTCTTGGCAACATGCAGTTGCAGTTTCTTGATTCGACAATTCAGACGCGGGCCGCTATTCATGCTCGCCTGGATTTGATTGCCGGCGCCAACCCGGACCTGATCCAGCTTGATCATTCACATATTTCGGTGCTGTCCAGCTTTGCGTTTCCCGTCATCTGCAAAAACGAAGCCATTCGTGAACGCTACGTCTTTCAGTTTGCGGGTGCTGGTGTTGAGATTCGTCCGATCATCGCAGGCAACATGCAGCGGCAGCCGTTCTACGCTCGTTATGTCCAGCGACTGTATGACCTGCCCGGAGCCGACTTTCTGCACAGCAACGGCGTCTATTTTGGGGTTTACCCCGAGTTGACGGAATCCGATCTGAATGTTCTGGCCGGCTGCATGACCAGCTATGCGTTACCCAAGGCGGCCTGATTGCGGATTTCCTGAATCAGACGTCGGAAGTGTTTTGTTCCACCGCCATAAATCGGTTTTTCAACCGATTTGTGGTGGATCGTCAACGGCGGCGTTTCGGTTGCGATCTGGATTCTGGTCCTGGTCGCAGAATGAATGTCTGCGTCTGGCGGAAGTACACGTTATACGAGATGGAGATTCGCTCAGTGAATAACGTTCTCAAGAATCGATTCAAGAGAGTTGGGGCTCAGATCTCCTCGCTTCTCGGAATCTACATGAGTCCGCAGACAGCGCCGGGGCTCATTCGTGGTTTAGTGAGTCGCCTTGTTCCATACGATCTGGGCATTTCGCTTCGCCGAATTGGCATGTCATATGATGGCGGGTACCTGGTCCCGGACGACCTGGAGAACATCCAGTTCTGCTTCTCTCCGGGAGTTGCGGAGACCGCAGTGTTTGAACAGGATCTTCATGCCCTGGGAATTCGGTCATTCCTGGCTGATTACTCTGTTCCCGGTCCACCTGCATCGTTGCCGGACTGCGACTTTGTGAAGAAGTTCGTCGGAGCAGCAAATGCTGAACACGTTATGACGCTTGACGGGTGGGTTGCGGAGAAGTGTCCGGGACCGGACTCCGGCGATTTGATCCTGCAGATGGACATTGAAGGGGCCGAGTACGAAACACTCCTGGCGACGTCATCCGAAACGCTGTCGCGATTTCGAATCATTGTGCTGGAGCTGCACAAGCTGAATCACCTGGACAATCGTCTGTTCTTCAAGTGCGTGGATGCTGCGTTAAGCAAAGTTCTTGAACAATTTGATGTCGCCCATTTGCATGCCAATAACGTTGGCGGGCTGACAAGAATGGCTGGCATTGACGTCCCGCGGGTGGCGGAGATTACCCTGTTGCGCAAGGATAGAACTGTCGACAAGTCGCCCGTCCTGCAGTTACCGAATTCACTGGACGCGCCAAATGCTGCTGGCCAACAGGAACTCATTCTTCCTGACTATTGGTGGAAGTCTGATGCGTTCCGCCGCGCCGCGTAGGCTGTTGACGACAGTTGCAGATGTGACGCTTCCCGTCTGTGAGACGTTGCAATCGTGTCCCCGGAGTCTCTCGACGGACCGAAACTGTACTGCACCAGTTCCGGCATCGGTGCTGTGTTCTCCAGCAGGTACCAAAGCCGGCCGGTGAGATCAACGAGCATCAGCACAGCGTGATCAATACCAAGGTGACGGTACAGTGTCGCGTGACTTTCAGTGTCGAGCAACAGGACAGAGAGGCGGGGTGTCTGGCAGGAATCGACCCACAAAGTCTATTACACGTGTTGGTTAACCGGAGTTATTCCTCCGGAAAGCCGATATCGTCGGGAATCTCGAACTCTCGCCGTTGAGCCTATACAGTGATGAGTATCCAGACCGTCGTGATCGCGTTGCCTGCGTTGACAGACTTTGCATTTGCTGGCGGCGTCGCACTGAAAGCAATTCCATGCGCCAGCGTTTCTCCACAGATGTAGTCGCCCCATTCGGCGACCATGGCCTGCACAACGTTGTCTTCGGAGTAGTATTCGATGCGAATGCGGTCCTGAATGTTTAAGTCGGCGTCTTTGCGAAGCTGCTGGACGTGGCGTACGAAGTCTCGAGACATGCCTTTGCGAATCAGGACGTTGGTCAGCACTGTGCTGATGGCGATCTGCACTCCGGATTCATCTCTGCATACCCAGTCGTCTGCCTGTTCAGTGCTGATGAGCACATCTGCAGGAGTCAGATCGATACTGTTGCCATCGATGTCAATGGATACGTCTTCGCCGCGACGCAACGGGGCGAGCACGGTGTCGCCGAGTTCCGGGAGTTTGGTTCGCAACATGCCCAGCAGTTTGCCGTACCTTGGACCCAGTGTCTTGAGGTTTGGCTTGTAGCTGTAACCGACCAGACCGTCGAGGTTGTCCTGCTGAGTGACTTGTTCGATGTTCAGCTCTTCGCTGATGACGTCCGTGAGTTGAGCAATTGCTGCAGCGGTCGCGGCGTCGGCTGCGGCGAATTGAAGTTCCGCCAATGGCTGACGCACACGCAGTGTGTTTTCTTCCCGCAGTTTATGTCCCAGTTTCACCACCAGCTGAGCGGCCGCCATGCGTTTGTTCAGGGCTTCGTCCAGCAGGGCTTCGTCGGCAGTGGGGTAGTCGCACAAGTGCACGCTGTCGGGCAGGGCCGTTGTGTCGGAGAGGGCAGCGGCGGAGATGTCGCTGCCAAGGACCAGGTTGTGGTACATGCGTTCGCTCAGAAACGGGATGCACGGAGCCAGCAGTTGGCAGAGTGTGACCAGCACTTCGTACAGCGTTTCGTAGGCGGCCGTCTTGTCAGTGTCGCTGGCATCTTTACTGCGCCAGAAGCGGCGGCGGTTGCGGCGGATGTACCAGTTGCTCAGATCGTCGATGAACTGAGCGGCGGCCTCACAGAATCCTGCGACGTTGTAGTCTGAGAATTCCCGGTGAGCAGTTAAGACCAGCGACTGCAGGTTTGAAAGTACCCAGCGGTCGATTTCGGGGCGATCTGCGATGGGCGTGTAGCCCTCGCTCTCCGATCGTTGGCCACTGTGAGTGACTCGCTGGCGCAGTGCATCAGACGCTTCGAAACCATCCGCGATGGCATAGTCGACGAAGAATTTGTAGCAGTTCCACAGCGGAATCAGAATCTGACGACGCGTTTCATCGGCCGGGCCGCTGGTGACCGTTGCCGTGGGAACGCCCTCTGCTGTTTCGGTAATTGGACCTTCCGGCGTATTCAGCGTGACTGGCTTGTCGGCATGTCGGGTGCCGAATCGCAGATCAGTTGCGGGGTTCTGAGCCAGGTACATCCACCGCATGGTGTCGACGCCGATTTGTTCAGCCGCTTCTTCGAACCAGATCGCAGTGCCGTCTGATTTGTGCATCGGCTTACCCTGCTCGTTCTGCACAAGACGATGCCCCAGCAGTGTGCGGAAGGGCTGTTTTTCTTCTGCCGTGCGTTTGCCGGCAGGGTCGAACTGCATCATCGTGGACAGTGACAGCAGCGAATAGAACCAGTTGCGGAACTGGCCCGGGAAGCACTCGGTGACCAGGTCGACCGGATACCAGTCGGCCCAGTTCAATTTGTCAGTGCTGTAGCGTTCGTTGAAGTTCATTGTGCTGAACGGAACGATCCCCGCGTCCAGCCACGGATTGCCGACGTCTTCGATGCGAGTCATCACGTTGCCGGTCTTTGGGTTGCGGAGTTTGACTTTGTCAATCCACGGCCGGTGTGGTGTGTGGCCCTCGAATTCATCCCAGCCGGCTTCGACGGATTTTGCATCTTTGTCCTGGCCATCGGCTCGGAATGCGGCAGCGTCTCTTCGAACGCGTGCTTCCAGGCTTCCGCCGTCATCGCCCGGTCGTTCGTGAAGTGAGCCCATGACTTCAAAGTCGCCGGTTTCCTCGTCGACCCAGACAGGCAGGGCGAGTCCCCAGAATCGCTTCTTGGAAATCATCCAGTCACTCATGTTGGACAGCCATTCGACTTCGCGATTCTGGCCATCAATGCTGTCCGGCAGCCAGCGAATCTGGCGAGTCACATCTTTGATTTCGTCCCGCCAATCCATGTTGATGAACCACTCGTCGACCAGTCGGAAGACCAGTTCGTCGCCTGTTCGCCAGCAGTGCGGGTAAACGTGTGGATATGTTTCAACGGCAACCAGCAGGCCTTTCTCTTTCAGCTTCTCGATGACCATTTCCGCGGTTTCCGGTGCGATTGCTTCTTTGCCGGAAAAATCTCCGAAGGCGTCACCGTAGGTGCCGTCTTCCTTCAGCGGTGCGATGATGGGCATGCCGATCGACGAACCAATTTTGTGGTCGACGTCGCCACAGCCCGGAGCCATGTGAACGATACCTGTCCCTTCGCCCGCCACAACGTGCGCAGCGCCGCGGGAATCACGGCCGCCGTCGATGACTTTGTGCCAATTGGCACCGTTGACGCCAGGATTGTTCTCATCGACCGGGTATCCGCCGTCCAGCTGCTGAGCGGGCAGATCATCGAATGGGCCTTCGTACGCCCAACCTACAAGGTCTGCCCCCTTGACCGTTCCCCGTTCTTCGAAGCCGCCTTGTTCCTTGAAGATCTGAGCGATCGTCTTCAGCTTACCGACGCCGTCCGGCCACTTCCATTCCGGCCGACCGAATCCGTCTTTGAACTCTGTTGCCAGTCGCTGGAAGTTCAGGTTGTCTTTGGCGAAATAATAGACGGCGTCGTCCTTATTGGCCTTCAGTTTGACGTAGTCCAGATCCGTGTTTACGGCGGCACCGACGTTACTGGTCAGCGTCCACGGAGTCGTAGTCCAGATCAGCAGGAATTCGTTGTCACGGTCCTTCAGCGGGAAGCGAACGAACACGGACTTGTGCGTCGTCAGCTTGCGACCTTCAGCGATTTCCATCTGCGAATACGCGCTGCCACCTCGGCCGGACCATGGCATCACGTCATGACCCTGATAGATTTTTCCTCGATCGAAGCACTTCTTCAGGAAGTCCCAGATCGTTTCGTTGTTTTCTGTGCTGAACGTAAAATAGCTGCCGCCCCACTCCGGATTGCCGAGTTTTTCCACAAGCTGATGGGACCTGGCGGTTTCTGTCTTTCCGCTGGGCGCGGTGAACGTAACTTCAGTGTCCGTGCCCAGATGTTCAGCCAGCGTGCGCAACTGATCCGGGTTGTCCCAGTCCATCCAATAGCCCAGTCGCTGCGACTGTTCCGTCTGTCGAGCCGCGAAGCGGAGGACTCGGCGTTTGCACTCGTTCACGAATTTGTCGATGCCGAATTCGTTGACGGCGTGCTTTGTTCCGAGTCCCAATTGCTTCTCGACTTCGACTTCAACCCACAACCCCTGGCAATCGAAGCCGTTCTGGTATCGCTGGTCATGGCCAGTCATTGCGAAGAAGCGTTGATACGTATCTTTGTACGTTCGCCCCCACGCATGATGCACGCCCATTGGATTATTGGCCGTGATGGGACCGTCCAGAAAACTCCACCGCTTCTTACCGCGATTCTTTTCCCGCAGCTTGCGGAATGTGTCGTGCTGAGTCCAGAAGTTGAGGACGAAGTGTTCGCCAGGAACGAAGTTGCTGTCGGAAACGGGTTGGAACATTGGTCAATTACAGTTCGGGCGGCCGTACAGGCCGCGTGGTGACGAGTGACTGGTTCTGAAGCGGAGGATTCTAGTTGTCCGGGCAGCAGGTCGCAAAGTGTGGAAATACGCTAAGTTGGTTAAATCACAGCAAGGCCTTTATACGTGGCCTGACCAGATTATCGTTTTGCACTCGATCGACGTAGAATTGAGGTTAGTATTTGACTGGGGACACGTGATATCGTGATCCATACGATTTCTCCGATCGAGATGACACGATGGCGTCAGAGGCAATTCGATATACACCCAACCATTCGGCAGACGAGTATCGACGGTGGGAAGGGGATTGGGAGCTTTGGGAGGGGGTGCCCGTTTGCATGTCCCCGTCGCCAACCGCAAGACATCAACTGGTTTCCCTGAATCTGGCGGCTGCATTGCGAGACGCAATTGAAGGAAACGTCAGGTGTGATTGTCTCGTGGTCTATGAAACGGACTGGCAGATTGGTGATTCAACGGTCATTCGACCGGACATTTCCGTGCTGTGTAACGGTTTGCCGAATCAGTTCATCGACTATCCACCCTCCGTGATCGTGGAAGTGCTTTCCTCTTCGACTGCAGAAAAGGATCGCACGGTCAAACGTCAGCTCTATGAGGGTCAGGGCGTCGCCGTCTATCTGCTCGTGGATCCGGATTCCGGCATTATCGAAGCGTTGCAATTAGCCGACGGCAAATATCTTCCGCTTGATGCGGACGACCGAACGCTGACGATCAGTTGGAATGATGACTGCCGCGCGACCATCAAGACGTCTGAAGTCTTTGCGGAATGAGTCGTAGCCGACATTCGGGCTCGCGCTTCGCTCCGCGTTTACGCAGCATCTGGTTGTACCGGACCGATCGACGTGGATTTGCCTTTGTCGGTTCTCTTTTTCAGGTCGAACAACCCAAAAATTTCGGACGCGTTCATACCCAGCGAAACATTTTCGTTGTCTCCGTCACCGAGAATCGCTTCCGCCAGTTCTCGTTTCTCCCGCAGCACCCGATCGATGCGTTCTTCGATCGTGTCCTTACAGATGAAACGTGTCACTATCACCGGTGCAGACACGCCAATCCGGTGAGCTCGATTAATGGCCTGGTCTTCGATAGCTGGATTCCACCAGCGGTCGTATAAGAATACGTAGTGGGCAAACTGAAGATTCAGTCCGACCGCTCCGGTACCGTAGCTCATCAGAATGATGTGAGCGTCCGGATCTTCCTTGAACTTTGCCAGGATGGGTTCGCGTTTTTTGGTGGGCACGCCGCCATGGTAGATCAGCGGATTGAACTGTTGCAGTCGTTCGGCCAGCCAGTCGATTGTCTTCGTCCACTGGCTGAACAGAATGGCCTTGCTTCCACTGGCGGCGATTTCTTCCATGTCTGCGACCAGTCGTTCCAGTTTCACGCTCTCGTTCGTCAACGGGTCGTAGTTCGTGATCTGCTTGAGTCGCAGAACGAGTTCGAAGACGTGCTGCACGCTGATCGAATCACCCAGCTCGTTCAGCTGAATGATGCCCTCTTTCTCGGCCGTGTGATAGGCATACTGTTGAGCCTGAGTGAGCTCCAGTTCTGCGTCGCGGTCGATTCGGGGCGGCATATCCTTCATCACCAGATCTTTAGTGCGACGCAGGATGTGTTCTTCCGCCAGCGCGGCCAGTTGCCTGAGGTCGGGCGAGGCTCGGGCGGGGATGACTTCCATGAACTCAAAGATCGACGCCAGTTCTTCCGGACGGTTTTCGATGGGCGTTCCGGTCAGGGCCCAGCTGCGGCGGCGATTGATGCCGCGAGCCGCCTGGGCCGTTCGCGAGTCGCGGTTCTTAATGCGTTGAGCTTCGTCCAGCACCAGCAGATCAAATTTTGGCTGCTCGTCTTCCGGAATGTCAGGCAGGTCCCGAGTCATCGCTTCATAGTTCGTGATCAGAATTGGCACACCTGGCATCGTCCACAACATGCGGCGGCGGGCACCGTTGCCTTCGATTGTGACGACGGGAAGTTCTTCTGCCCACATGCGGAATTCTCGCTGCCAGTTCGGAATCAGCGGTTTCGGACAGATCAGCAGAATGCGGTTGACCTGCCCGCTCCGCAACAGCAGGCGGATGCCGGTGATCGTCTGCATCGTTTTGCCAAGCCCCATTTCGTCGGCCAGCAGTGCGGAATGCCTGGCGAACATCCACGCGATCCCTTCGTACTGATAAGGAAAGGGCTCGAACGGCATGATCAATTCCTGCCCCCGCAGCCATGATTCGAGCGGCGGCTGCAGCAGATAGAACAAGCGATCCTGCAGCGACAGGGCATTCTTCGGCGGTTTGATTCGAGTACGCTGCGGCTGTTCATTGCCACCGCCATTGCCGACCGCTGCTTTTTGGGGGCCGATTGTTTTCAGCGTGGTCCCATCAGATTCTGTTTCGTTCTTTTCTTCCGGCGGTTGAAATGCGACGCCTTCGGGCAACGTCAGACCTATGCATTTGACGGGAATGCGGCGCGGTTTCCACGATGGGACAAAGTCCAGACGCTGCTTGATGGGAATCGAAAAAGCATCCACCTGTGGTTCACGATTCAGGGCCGGGTTGAATCCGGCACTGGCGACGTTGACTGTCGCGGACAGATCAATGGCATGAACAGCAGGTCGCATCGGACTGCCGCTGTCGCGTTGCGACGGCAGTTCGTTCATCCCCTGATCGTTCACCAATATCTCCAAATTCGGGGACTTAGGATCGCGGCTATTTCGAACGCCTTTACCTGAGAATCCGGCGGGCGAGCGGGAATCTGTCATCGGGCCAACACCGTCTTGATGGTTTCGTTCAGGGCTTCGTGAACCCGTTCGAGTGGTTCTTCGAGATCTGCCTGGCCGGGAATCAGGTGTGACTGATTGCTAACGAAGTTGCTGTCGCTGAGATGACTGGCATGAAATCGCAAACGGCGTCCTCCCAGTTCGGTTGTCTCAGTTACGTCGAATTGTGACACCTTGTCGTTGGCCACTTGTTCGGACGTGCAGGCCACCGGCGTCCGGGTGTGGTTCCTCAGTTCCAGCAGGTCCGGATCGCTGATGACGATCAGTTCAGGTTTGATCGACACGCGATCAAGCAGCGTTTTTCCGATGAGTTCTCCCAGCAGCCACGGTCTCAGCATTCTGCCGTACAGAATCTCCTGAGTGCGGTCGGGTCTTACCGGCGTCGTACACTGGAATTCCAGCGGTCGACCGTTGTGATTCGTGACCAACAGGCCACCGACGCACCCTCGGCCTTCAACTTCCACGGCCGCCATGAATCCCAGTCGCAACTGATCTGAATGTCCGTTTTTTGACATCCGCCCCGTCTTCAAAAACTATCGTTGGACTCTCCAGAGTCGAACGTGATTGTCATAACCTCTGATTCTAAGAGGCTCATTGCAGTGGCGGATGCTCGATTCTGGAGAGTCGAACGACACGGAAATGAAGCGCCAACAGCAGAATCTGCCGATTCGCATCGTCGGGTCATACCGCTCGCCGACGTCCCTCATCGACGCGACGATTGGGTTGTCTTTAACGATCGTGGGGAACGTTGGTCTGGGGTAATTGAAGTCGGGGGCGGTCCGTCGTAAAACCCTGTTTCTGAACGACTTCAAATTGCCCGGCACAGCCACCGCATTGTCTTAACGCAACGGATACCTGTTTTGGAAACTTACAAACAGCAATTCATTGAATTCATGGTGCGTGCCAACGTGCTGACTTTTGGCGATTTTACCACTAAGAGTGGCCGGAAGACTCCGTTTTTCATCAACACAGGTCGATACCGCACGGGTGACCAGATGAATCGGCTGGCAGGTTTTTACTGTGACGCCATTCAGGCGCAGAACATTGACTTCGATTTTCTGTTTGGGCCAGCGTACAAGGGCATCCCCCTGGCAGTGGCTATTGCAATGGAACTCAGCAGTCGGGGTGCCAATGTGCCGTTCTGCTTCAATCGTAAAGAGGCCAAGACCCATGGCGAAGGCGGTACACTGGTGGGCCACCAACCGGCATTGGATGAACGCGTCCTGATCGTGGAAGACGTGACAACGGCCGGCACATCGATCCGTGAAACCGTGCCGGTGCTGCAGGCAGCGGCGGAGATTCGGCTGGCGGGACTCGTGGTCTCCGTCGACCGCATGGAACGAGGGCAGGGTGACGTTAATGCGTTGACAGAACTCCGAGAGGAGTTCTCGATGCCGACGTTCGCCATTGTCACGATTTGTGAAATAGCCGACTACCTGCATGGACGAGAGGTGGACGGTGAGGTCGTCGTGACGGATGAACTGTTTGGAAAGATCCAGGATTATCGTCAGCAATACGGTGGAACGGCCTGAGGCGGGGCGCCCGCCAGCCGATTCGTGCTGACGCACGGAAGCCGTTGGTCCGTTCTCGTTGGTCGCTACAAAGATCCACAGGCAGTGGCGCTGGAACTATGGCGTTTTGCGCTGATTCGTGACCGCGAAACACGCGTTCTTGTCTGAGAAAACGGCATGTCCACGAGCCAGAACGGTTCATGACAATAAGTAATTGCCTTATGGCATCGACACGATTGAGCAGCTCAGACCGCCAGCGGCGGGAACATACGACTTTGCCGCGTAGTCCATCACCATGCGGTCAGCGTTGAATCGCCAGCCCAGCGTTCGGATCGCTCGTTTCATCTGAGCAATCCATTCCTGTGGTAAATCATCCGCGTCGCGTTTGAAGTACAGAGGAATGACTTCTTCTGTCAGCACACGATGCAGATCTTCACCGTCGCGTTCGTCCTGGACGTTCTGGTCCGAATGAGTGCGACCGTTGCCAATGGCGAAACCATTCTTCCCGTCGTAGGCCTCTGCCCACCAGCCATCAAGGACGGAGCAGTTCAGGCCTCCGTTCAGAACGACTTTCTGGCCGCTGGTTCCGGATGCTTCCAGTGGTCGACGTGGGTTGTTCAGCCATACGTCGACGCCCTGCACAAGTTGTCGGCCCATAGCGATGCTGTAGTTTTCGAGTACCAGAATTCGTCCCCGAAACGGAGCTTCGTGAGTCAGCTTGAAGATTCGCTGCAGCAGCCGTTTGCCGTTTTCGTCAGCCGGGTGCGATTTTCCGGCAAAGATAAACTGGACAGGACGATCGACGTCCGTGATGAGTCGTTCCAGCAGTTCCAGGTCTTTGAGGATCAGGTCAGCTCGTTTGTAGGGAGCAAATCGACGGGCAAATCCGATCGTCAGTGCTTCGGGGTCAAGCACGTTCTTCATGTCCGCAATGATGGATTTGTCGTCGCCTCGGCGAGTGGACTGTTCGACAGCTTCTCGCCGCGCGTAGGTGATCATCCGATTCTTGAGTGACTGATGAGTCTCCCAGAGTTCACCCGGTGTAACGGTTTCAAAGCCGCTCCAGACTTCCGGTTCACCGGACCGCAGGATCCAGTTTTCCGGAAGTACGCGGTCGTACAATGCTCGCATCTGCGCCGCCAGCCATGTTGGCACGTGCACTCCGTTGGTGATGTGGCCGATCGGAATTTCTTCGGCACTTCGCCACGGCCACAGACTGGCCCACATCTGGCGACTGACCACTCCGTGCAGGCTTGAGACTCCGTTCGCAATCCGACACATCTTCATCGCCAGTACGGTCATACAAAACGATTCTGAATTATTCTGAGGGTCGACGCGTCCCAGTGCCATCAGTCCGTGATGGTCCAACCCGATCGAATCTGCCAGAGGGCCGATATGTTCTTCCATCAGGCCGGAATCAAACCGGTCGTGTCCGGCGGCAACGGGCGTGTGCGTTGTGAAAACACAGCGGCTGGACGTCTCCGTCAAGGCGAGCGTGAACGGCAGCTCGTCGTCGTGCATGCGTTCGCGAATTGCTTCCAGTGGGGCAAATGCCGAATGCCCCTCGTTCATATGGATGACGTTCGGAACGATGCCGATGGCTCTCAAAGCTCGCAGTCCGCCCACACCCAACAGCAATTCCTGGCGGATGCGAGTCCGTTGATCACCACCATACAGGCGAGCCGTCAGCTTTCGATCTTCTTCCGTATTCGGTTCAATATTCGTGTCCAACAGGTACAGATTGATGCGGCCCACCGCGAGGTGCATCACTCGGGCAGAAATTGTTCCCTGCCGAGTCTCCACGGTAACGATGACCGGTCCGTCGCCATTCTCCACCTGGGTCAGCGGCATCGATTCCATGGGGAGACGTGGATATTTTTCCTGCTGCCACCCTTCTTTGTCGATGGCCTGTGCGAAATAGCCTTCGTGGTAGAACAACCCCACGCCCACCAGTGGAATGCCCAGATCTGACGCACTCTTCAGGTGATCGCCGGCCAGAACACCAAGTCCGCCGGAATAAATCGGCAGCGACTCGTGCAGCCCGAATTCCGCGGAAAAATAGGCAACAGGTGCCTGCCCCAGAATTCCGCAGTGCGTCGACCCCCATGTTGATTCACTGGCCGTGTACTCGACAAATCGACGGTACGACCAGTGAATACGAGAGTGCAGAACAGCCTCCCGAGCTCGTTGTTCAAGCAGTTCGGGTGTGTATTCTGCCAGCAGTTGGACCGGATTGTTGTGCAACTGTGCAAAACGCTTGGTGTCAATCAGGCGAAAGACTTCGACAAGTTCCGGATCCCAGCTCCACCAGAGATTTGCGGCAATCCGCGAAAGTTTGTCGTGGATCGTCAAGTCGCCAACCTTGCCAATCATATGAATAACCTCAGGTTGTTTAGGGGTCTGGCGCTGAAATCAGAACTATAGCGCCGAGGGCCGGTTCAGGGACGCAACTAACACGTGACGTGTGCGCACCTGCAAGTCCTTCGAATCGTCGTCGGCAAATGCAGCCTCCACCTAACGTAGATCAGCGGCTGCGCGGCCGAAGTATAGCGACCATGGGCAAACGGTCGAGAGGACTGGAGTCCGGCTATTAAATGAAAATGCCCGTTTCGGACGAAACGGGCTTTGGATGCAGCAGCCTGGAGCGGAGATCGTCAGGCGTCAATGGCCAATGCTGTCAGCGCGACAGCTTGACGTGACGTCGTTTCAATTTGCGAGCTTTGGCACTGGCCGGACGACGTCCGTGGTTGGCTTTGGTGAGTTTTCTTTGCGTCTTGGCCATTGTTCTGTGTTTCTGGATTAAAATGGGATGCCCAGGAAGCCCGGGCGATTCTCTTATTGGGCGTCGTTGCTGACAGATACCGGCCCCGTGTCTAGCGCGCGCGACCCGGTCGGTTCTCCATCAAATCGCTGAATATGCGACAAGTTGAGGACTCGGTACAATATCGGTGAAAATGGCGGGCGAAAAGCCTGAACCTCAGGAGTTTTCTGGATTCTCAGGCAGTTTTGCCCTCATTGGCCGTAAGTTGGTTACCACCTCGCGTCAAAACTCTCTCATTATGGCTGAAAAAGTAATCTTCTTTGATATCGATGGCACTCTGCTGAACACGGGCGGGGCAGGGCAGCGAGCCATGGAGCGGGCGTTGAACGAGGAGTTTCGCATCGAATTCCCGTTTCAGGGAGTCCTCACGGCCGGTCGCACTGACCGAGGGATCACCGAAGAAATCCTCGAACGCCACAGCTTTGACAATACCCCCGAAAATCGCACCCGATTCCGAGATGCATACCTCGACCAGTTGCCCGGAAGTCTGCAGGATTCTCCCGGATTACTGCTGCCGAGAATACGTGAACTGCTGGAACAGCTGGCAACACACAGTCATGTGACGCTGTCATTGCTTACAGGAAACTACGCAGAGGGAGCATGGATTAAGCTCCGCCATTACGAACTCGACCACTTCTTCCAATTTGGTGGTTTCGGCGACCATAATGCCCATCGCAACGACGTCGCGCAGGCAGCGATTGCGGCGGCCTCGGCTCAGCTTAACCGTACCGTTGATGGTGCTGACGCGATGGTCATCGGTGACACACCGGCCGACATCCAATGTGCGCACGCGATCGGAGCAAAGTGCGTCGCGGTTGCCACTGGCGTTTATTCCTCAAGCGAACTTGAGCCCCATAACCCCGATCATTTGTTCGAGGACTTTGCCGACACAGATCAGGTCGTCAATCGCATTCTGGCAGTTCTGTAGCGACGGCTGCGAATTGGGGAAAACAGCTCTTTAGAAGTTTACAAATTGACGGAACTGTTCGGGCTCGTGGGGGCATCCGTTCTGCTACTGAATCACGTCAACCGCGGCCATGAATCAGCGAAATTCGCTGTAACGAGTATGACTTCCGAATCTGAACAGACCATTGCGGCGCAAGGAACCAACCCAACGCCGCAGCCGCTTCCGCGCCGCACGATCACCTGGCTGGTAATTCACGCCATTCTGTATCTGCCGTTTCGATTGTGGTGTCGTACAGTGGTGATCGGGCGAGAGAATATCGACAACACGCAGGGTGGAATCTTCATCGTGAATCATCAGAGTTTCCTTGACCCGCTGCTCGTTGGCATCCGTTTGAGGAGACCATTGTCCTATCTGGCTCGTGATTCCCTGTTCAAATTGCCGTTTATTGGCTGGATCTGTCGCAACATGCACGTCATCCCCATCAGTCGGACTGCGTTCCGAGGCAGCAGCATTCGCACGGCCATTGAACGACTCAAGCAGGGATTCCTTGTCGGCATCTATCCGGAAGGGACTCGGTCCTCAGGTGCTCCGAAGGAATTCCGCCCCGGTTTTCTGTCGCTTGTCCGTCGAGTCGAAGTGCCGATCTACCCGGTCGCTATTATTGGTGCGGACAGGGCCATGCCAAGGAATGCCTGGTTCATTCGTCCGGTTAAGGTGACGGTCGTTTATGGCAAAGCGTTGACGCCCGAACAATACCAACGACTGCTGGACGGCGGCGACGACAAGGCACTGGCTGCCGAAATCCGTGACATGGTCACCAGTCTGTACGAAGAAGGATTGGACGCCTGAAATCCAGCGTTTCGCTTGCCAGCTGCGTCGCAACACGTGTTTACCAGATATGCGATATTGCGTAGATTTCGCACGCTACCAAATTTGGCGCACGACGAACGGAACCTACTGCGATGAATGTAATTTACACGACAACGCTGGCTCAGACACTGTCTGCAGGGACAGACGTTGCGGCAGGGGAAACGACAGCTGCAGCCGGGCAGCGTCAAAGTCTGATCGATACTGCCGCCAGCTGGTTGCACTCTCATCTGACACTCACGTGGCTTGTCGAACAGGTGAGCGACTACGGCCCGAAGTTGGTGTATGCGATTGCCGTCTTTGTCATTGGCAAGTGGCTGGCCAGATTCGTCACCAGCGCAATCATTCGCGGTGCCAAAAAGGCGAAGGTTGACGAAACGCTGCTTGGGTTTCTTAACAACCTGATCTACATGCTGTTGTTCACGCTGGTCTGCGTCGCGTCGGTGGAGTCTTTAGGAGTGGATACGACGGGGCTCACCGCCATCCTTGCTGCGACCGGATTCGCCGTTGGTTTCGCGTTGCAGGGATCGTTGGGCAATCTGGCGGCCGGCGTCATGCTGGTCTTCTTCAAGCCGTTTCGGGTGGGTGATGTTGTCGAGATTGGGGCCACCGTTGGCACGGTCGTCGAGATTCAGATTTGCAACACAATTCTGCTGACTCTGGACAACGTTCGGATCATCGTGCCCAACTCAAAGGTGACGGACGGCACCATCAAGAACTACTCAGCAGAACCGCATCGCCGGATCGATCTTGTTGTCGGGTGCGGCTACAACGACAACCTGAAGTCCGTGAAGAAGGTGCTGCAGGGTATTCTGGCGGAAGACGATCGCGTTCTGTCGATTCCCGAACCTGTCGTTGCCGTCTCCGAACTTGGCGACAGCAGCGTCAACTTTGTGGTGCGTCCGTGGGTTTCCAGTCACGAATACTGGGCGGCACGCTTTGATCTTACGGAACGGATCAAACTGGCGTTCGACGAACATCACTTTACGATTCCATTCCCGTCGCAGGACTTGTTTGTTCATCGTTCTGATGCGGCCGAGGAACCGGCAACCACCTTGAGGGCGGCGTGACAGCGAATCGATGTCTCAGTCACTTTCCGAATATCTTAAGCAATGTCTGACCGATGACCGTCTGCAGCGCTTTGACGAAGTCGTGAAGTTCCGAACGCGTCATTTGACAGTCGTTCTGGAGAACGTCTTTCACGAGCACAACGCCAGCGCTGCACTGCGAACGTGCGATTGCCTGGGCATTCAGGATGTCCACGTTATTGAGTCGCAGAACAGTTTCGCTCCTAATGTCGAGGTGGCGTTGGGGGCCAGCAAGTGGTTGACGATTCACAACTACCGATCGGTCCCGGAATCATCCGACGGGCCAACGACGAATGTCTCTGTGGACTGCATTCGTCACCTGAAGAAGAATGGGTTTCGAGTTCTGTCCACGTCACCCCGGCAGGATAGTCTCCCATTCTCGCAGGTGGCGATTGATCAAAAAACGGCGATTGTTTTTGGTGCAGAACAAGTCGGCGTCAGCGACGAAGCGATCTCCGAATCTGACGATTTGGTCCACATCCCAATGTTCGGTTTTACGGAGAGTTTCAATGTCTCCGTCTCGGCTGCCGTCATTCTGCAGCACCTGACCGCATTGCTGCATACCTCGGACATTGACTGGCGGCTTACCGACACGGAACACGAAGAATTGACCGAACGCTGGGTGCGTCAGAGTCTGGGCTCAACACTTGAGCCACTCATCCGCCGATTCGAAGACGAACAGGTAGTGTCTGTAAAGAATCGAGACCAGGACGAATAGAGTGGTCTCTTATTGCCGTAGACGATACTGGCGCGTGGGAGCAACGAAACTGCTACTGAAGAACATTCTCCGCGGCTGCAATTCAGCGTGAAACGCTGTAGCCTGCTGTTCGTCGCCCGGGAAAATATATTTGTCCCAGGGCTCTTTGACCTGCACCATATCTATTCACGGTACTGACTTCGTACCGATCTGTTGTATTGCCCAGGCAGCAGCTTCACGAACGAGATCCGATGCGTCATCCAGAAGTCTGGTAAGTTGCGGAACTGCTGCCACACACTGTTGGTTGCCAGCGACGATTGCGGCGTTCCGGACAATGATGTCGCGACCGGTACGTTCCAGTGGCGTGCCACAGAACTGTTGTTGAAAGACGTCATCGTTCACCGAAAGCAGCGTCAGCAGATCCGGTGCGATCAGGTCTTCCCGTGGTTTGAATGCCGCGTCGCTGTTGTCGGGAGCGAACCGATTCCAGGGACATACCTCCTGACAGATGTCGCAGCCAAATAGCCAGTCTCCCATGCCGCTTTTGAGATCGTCTGCGATCGACTTGTCTCGTCGCTCGATGGTCAGGTAGCTGATGCACCGGTTAGAATCGAGAACGTGTGGTTCCGGGAACGCATCGGTGGGACACGCCTGCAGACATTTCGAACAGGTTCCGCAGTAGTCGCCTTCGAAAGGCTGGTCGTACGTCAGTTCAGCAGTCGTCAGTATGGCCCCCAGAAAGAACCAGCTGCCCATGTTTCGGCTGATCAGCATCGTGTTCTTTCCGACCCAGCCGATGCCTGCCAGCCTGGCGAAATCGCGTTCCAGCAGTGGCGCCGTGTCGACGACCACTCGAGTCCGTTCGTTCGGCCACGTCGTCTGAAGAAGCCTCGCCAGCTCCTTCAGTCGGTGACGCAGGAGAGTGTGGTAGTCCTCAGAACTCCATGCATAGCGGGCGATACGAGCGGTTTCCGGCTGAGGACTCTGGTTGTGATAGTTCATTGCCGCAACAATGACGCTGCGCGTGTTGGGAAGAACTCCGTCCGGATGCCTGTAGGCGTCCTTGCGACGTGCGATCCAGTCCATGTCTGCCGCATGACCACTGGCGATCCATTCCAGCAGGGGATGGTATCCGGGAGGGGAAACGGCCCGCGCGATTCCAAGATGTTGAAATCCCAATTCGGCCGCGTTGTGTTTCAGCGATTTGGTGACTTCGCCTATCTGGTGCAACCGGGTGTTCAACGGGCAATCCTTCGCAGCGTTTCACGCTGACTTGTGGCCGCGAAGAACGCCTTTCGATAGCAGTTTCGTCACTCCCACGAGTGCATTGTCACAGGCAAAAAGTGGGGTTGAATCGTTCGCCGGAAAAGGGGGTCAGGTACCAAAAATGCGAAGCACCCTTCGGGCCGTTCCGGTTTTTGGTACCTGACCCCGTTTTCCTCGCCAACCCTAAAACCTGGCTGTGACAAAGCACCAGCCAGTATCGTCTACGACAATAAGTAAACTGCATCAGCATCGCACGGAACACCAGGCCGAAGTGATGAGTTGCAGCCAGGACGTTCCAACGCGTTATGCCCAGGGAATCGTGCTTAGCCGAAACTGCAATTCGCTCATTCCGTTTACGAATCTTACAACGCCACGTGATCGATTTACGCCCTTATCGGTTGATACCGACGTAGAAGCTGAAGATTCGTTCGTCGTCGAAGGGGCTGCTTTTGATAGGGAAGCCAAAGTCAAAGGCCAGTGGGACCGGTCCCATGGCAGGCACGACTACTCGCAGACCGACACCAACAGTCACTCGGAAGTCGTCCACAGACACGTCAGTCTCCACCGTGCCGAAATCGCTGAACGCGACAACATTAATCATGTCGTCGGCCGTAACGGGCATGCGGTATTCTACTGTGCCCAGCATCTGCCACGTGCCACCGACCGCAACGCCGCCCACTCGCGGAGTTACCCCGCGAAATGCGAAACCTCGAAAGGACTGAAATCCGCCAGCGTAGTAGCGTTCGAAGACCGGCGTACTGTCTCCGCTCCAGCCGATGTTTCCGGCGAAGGTCAGCACCTGCCGTCCGCTGCCGTCCGGTCGCTGGTGCATCGTCACGTACTGTCGCATTTCTGTATCAAGACGCGGATAGTTAAAATCTCCAAAAGCCTGCTCATACGCCAGGTTAACATAATGTCCTTCACCGGGCATCAGTGTTGAGTCCCGGGTATCGTGAGCCAGAGACGTTCGAAATGTGGACAGGAAGTTGTTTCCCACCACGCTGGCCAGGGATGGGGGTGTAGGTACGGTGACGCGACTGATATCCACATCTTCGAGACGCAATGCACCGTTGATTGACCATTCGGGCGTGAGTTGTTTGCCGAGTGCGACGCGACCTCCCAAACGGGTTTCGTCCCAGTCGGGATAGAACCGGTTAAAGTAGAATCCACTCAGACTCAGGCTGTAGTCGGTGTACAGGAAATAGGGATCTGTCCAGCTGAGGGCGTAGCGACTGACCTGATCTCCGGGGGCCGCTTCTGCCCGAAACCGCTGTCCCCCACCTCGCCAGGCTCGACCTTCAATGATGTCTGCGAACGTTCTGGGAGGTGCAAACAGGTTGAAGTTGCGTTCGTCCCAGACAAAGGATCCGACAATCCCCGCGTCGCTGTTCACACCTGCTCCAAACATCAATCGACCGGTGCGGCCTTCTGCGGCGTCGATGTTGATGTCGACCCAGCCTGGTGGCAATGCTTCGAACTGATTGTTGTAAGGGCTGCCTTCCAGCATGGCGTTACCACGACCGGGATCTGGTGGTGCGTAAAAACCACCAGGACTCTGCCCGCGGACGACTGTGTCCTCATTCACCGGGGACGGGAAGGACGACACCAGCAGCGACTTCTGCGGCCGGTAGAACATTGCGGTCGGAGGGGTCGTTCGATACTTGACCACCGGTGGCATGTTGGGATTGTGCAGGAAAGAAACCTGCTGCGGTTTGGCCGGTACGGATGACTGCGGCGGTACCTGTTGTTGCTCTTGCCTGGGCTGTTGCGCCTTGGTGGGTGGCGGATAGACATGTCCACCTTGCGTTCCTGTTGTCGTGGAGATCGGTTTGGAGACGTCAAACAGCTGTGTCCACGCGGGCGTGTAGCCCGCCCCGGTCTGACCGCGAATAGTACGCGACATGGACGCCGACATCGTCTGATTCGGATCAACCGGAATGACTTCGACCTGAACACCTTCAAACAGCCCGCTTCCATTGATCCGGCTTCGGCCTCGGTTGATCAGTTTCGGATTGGCAAGATCGCCTGGTTCCATCTGGAACTGATTCAGCGGGACGACTTCCATGGTGTGGGGATGGTCGCCCTGCAGACGTGGGTTGATACTTCTGACGTATCGAGGTCGGTCCTCATCAATTTCAAAGACCAGATCCAGTTCGCCGGCTTTTTCCGTAAACTGTGGAACAGGCACCACGGATGCAAAATAGTGGCCGC
This sequence comes from Fuerstiella sp., assembly GCA_024230215.1. GTDB lineage: Bacteria > Planctomycetota > Planctomycetia > Planctomycetales > Planctomycetaceae > Fuerstiella. The sequence continues at coordinate 94,229 of JAAERP010000451.1, forward strand.
GATTACCGTACTGTTCCAGCATGTGCTGCACGTCTTTGGACAACGGCAGCGAATTGAAATACTGCCCCGCTTGCAGCTTTGCATTCTGTCGTAGACTCTTGCTGGAGAGCACATTATTGCCATTCAGCGTGATGTTGCGGATCCTGAATGGAACGCCCTCGTTGATGGTGTACAGAATCTTCACGCTGGACCGATCGCGGGAAAACAGCGGCTTCGCTTCGACCTCGATGTCAAAGAAGCCCAGGCTGCGGTAGTACTGTTTCAGGCTCGCGATGTCCTGCTGGATCGTTTCGGGCTTGTACAGACCTCCAAAGAAACCGAACAGAGCTTCCTTGGTTTCCAGCTTTGTTTTCAATCGTCCGGCAGACGGTGAAAGTCCGACGGTTCCATCCTGCGATTGTCGCCCGGAAAACAATGACGTTAGTTGAGACGTGACGTCGCCGGAAGGTCGTTGGCCTGTAAAGCGAAATTCACGGTGCTGCACCCGGACTTTGGGCCCTTCGTTAATACCAAAAATGACGTCGCGATCAGATGGGTCGGCACCCTTTATCAGCGTCACCTTCACATGATTAAAGCCGCGTTCTTTGTACTCCTGCTCAATACGATGGACGGCGTCACGATTGGCCATGTGGTCGAAAGGACTGCCCTTTTTTAAGTTGGTCCACGACGCCAGTTCTTTGACCTTCAGTTTATCGACGCCCCGATACTCGACGCGCCGCACGATTGGTCGTTCGTGAACGGTGAAGGTCAGTACGATGCCGTTATCCGTCTGTTCGAAGCGTTCATTGACGTTGTAGAACCAGCGAGTGCTCATCAGGTTTCGTTTGTCTTCACGAACCTGCCGATTGGTGATTGGGCGTCCTGGCTGCGTCGTGATTTTCGCCAGGATGGCGTCTTTCGGAATTGTCTCGTTTCCTTCGATTCGTATCGCAACCACAGCTTCGGGCAGCTCTTGCGCGCAGAGCGGCATGACGACGCCGATGATCGTCGTTAAGAGTACGGCCACTGCGCGCAGAAGTGCAAATGCTCTTCCAGCGGATTGGAGTTGTTCTGACGACGAAGACAGATTGCTTCTCATGGAGCTATACCTGGAATCGCCTCTGCAAGTGAGTGACGATCTGAGGAGTCTGAGCGGTTGAATCAACCGACTTCAGGGAGCGAGAGAGGTTTGAGACAGGCGAATACGGACGTGATCAGCAATGAATTTGCTGGATGAGAGAGAGGGATGCCTCGAGAGGATAGTCCCGAGTACCGTAGCAATAACGGATTCCGGCAAACGCCTCAATATTAAGTCCCGGAGCGCACATCACCTGGCCTCAAGCATCGGCAGAATCTGCCGAACGCCGGAGCGTTGTGCCTGGTGACGGAAAAATGCGGCGAATTCTGCGTAGTACAGACAGCCTGCAGGAACTTCGCACGCCGGCAGCGTGCACAGCGACTTTGCCTGGAGTGGTCGATGGTCAGTTTCAGGCACGTTGAAAGACGCTGCCAAACCGGTAAGGATCAGGGAGCTCGGATTGATTGAATTCCCGGCCGTTGGTCGTGTATTCAGCAATATCAACGAAGGCACTGCCAGCATCTGAACTCTCATACGACGCCATCAACACGGCCATCGTGTCCCATGCCATCATGGCCCCGGACTGCGGATAGCGATTGGATTCCATAACGCAGTCAACGGCATCGCTCATTTCGTTTACGTAGCCGTGTGAATAGAACTGATTCGGCCGCGGGAAACTGGTTCCCTGCGATGTTGGCAGTTTTTCACGAACGAGCAGATTGCCGGCGTTTGTGGCGTCCGGCAGGAACAGTTCGTTTTCGTTATTTGGATTGACTCGCAGGTCGTACTGAGCAAAGTCGGTGATGACCGAGAACTCGTTGCGGATTCCGCTGATGCTCAGATCGTGCCCGATGACTTCTGCGATGGTGTCGTCTTCGAACACAACCGTAATTCTGCCGAAGTCGTCGACGTTCTGCATGACTCGAAAGTGTTCACCGCTGCTGTCCGGCTGATGTTTCAGGATTTGCAGCGCTGTTGCAGAAACTCGAACCGGACGAATCGGCCCGGTGCCGCCAAGGATGCCTTCCGCCTGCTTCAGGTACAATGCAGGACCCAGCGGATGACAGGCCTTGTTGAACAATGCACCACCGCCCGATTTGGATGGAGTGTCATAAGCCGGAGCGTGTGACCCCTGATGAGCACAGACGCCTCGCTGATACAGCACTTTCCCTTTGCCGTTGCCGCGCGCTTCAATCAGTAACTCAACGATTCCCTTGATACCGTCGAAGTAGACAAAGTCTTCCGCGTACAGAAGCTTGGAGCCACCGGTTCGCACGGCATCAAGAACCTCAGCGAGGTAGACCATGGTCTCGTGTTTTCGGGTACCGGCGTCGGCTGTTCGGCCGTCCGGAAAACCGGGCCAGATAACCGGCGGTTTCTCCAGCACAATAACGGAAACGCCGGCTTGGGCGGCTTCCACGCTGTACGGACCATGAGCGAAGTTGGCGCAGCAGATGTTGTCGATGTCCGGCTGTGCGCTGTCCAGCATTTCCTGATGCGTGGCGTAGGCACGCCGTATGTTGTGTCTTTCAGCAAAACGTTCAGCGTTTTCCAGACGTCCCGACACAACACCGACAAGTTCAATCTGAACGCCGTTCTTGTGCGGCATCATCGAATACGTGCCGACCGTGTAATCGCCCGCGAAACCGGTCCCGCTGACTGCAACCTTGAGCGTCTTCTGACTCATAGTTCCCCGAGTTGGACTCTACTTACAGCGTTTCACGCTGACTCGTGGCCGTGAAGAACGCTTTTCAATAGCAGTGTCGATACTCCCACGAGCCAGTATCGTTCACGACAATAAGTAAACTGCTCTGGCGAACACCACACGTCGACTGGCGGAATGTCCGATTTCGCACACAACGCCGCAGCTTCGAGTGAACGGCCTGGGTGTCTAATGCCCCGAGTGATCCGCTGAACCTGTCGGCAGGCTGCGGTCTTCGCTCACCGTGCTGAACGTCCACCATGCCACAAACGACATTGCCAGAACTGTGTACAGAAATAGCGCGGACAACATTTTTCCGATGGCTTTACCTGCGACGACATCGTCGGCCTCGAATTGCCGGACCTCAGCAGGGTTGAAGAGTGGTTCGTTATCTGAAGTGGCTGGTTCTGTCATGTCTCAAACGGCCGGCTGAAGAAAAAGTTTTGAGGCAAACGACGCGGTTTCAGGTAGTCACAGCCGACAAGCATAGCTCCTGCCGACGATCAGGTCGAATTGAGGAACGTGGTTCCCGACGGTTTTTCAAAGTCTGGAAGTGTTTTTCGTTACGAATTCCTGCGGAATCTACGTTTCGAGTAACTCCCGCAGCAGGTTGTTGGTGGGATGAGGGTGCCCCTTGTATTGCCGAAAACCCTCACCATACGCCACTCCCCGCTCACTACCCCGCTCTTTGCTCCATCGCCGACAGGCCTCCAGGTATTCATCCATGCCGTGTTGCCGACGCAGCCAGTCGCGCTGGCTGGCATGACAAGCGAGTGATTCGAGCTTGGTTTCGAAGTGCTTTGATACGTCGACAACAAAGTCGATGGGATGACGGTTTCCGAAATGGTCCGTCCCTTCAACAGCATCAACGTAGTACAGGTGGGGAATCTTCTGCATGGGGGGGGCCGGATCCCACTGCCGCGTCTTATAATTCGGGACGGACGCGTTAAAGCAGGCGTCGCGAACCAACATGCTGGTGATTTCGTGGTCATGCATGTAGTCAACCGGTGGTGCGGTCAGGATGATGTCCGGCGCCGTGCGACGCAGGTATTCCGTCATGCGGCGTCGGCTGTCGTTGTCGAAACAGATGGACAGGTCGCGGAATTCCAGGCACGTGTATTCGGCTCCTATCAAGGTGGCTGCGGCGGTGGCTTCGGATCGTCGTACGGCAGCGATTTCGTCCTGCGACAGTTCCGCGCTGCCGCAGTCGCCGGGCGTCATCGTGGCGACGGAAATCCGACAGCCGAGCTCCTTCATCCGCAGCAAGGTTCCCGCGCACTGGATTTCGATGTCATCCGGATGCGCATGGACTGCGGCAACGTGAATTTTCGTGGGGCTGGTGCTCATACAGTTAATCGCCTTTTCGTTGTCAGTGTCTTTCCGGTCGACGTCATACCGTCTCCAGTCCGCCCGCAGCTTCCGCGCCGGGTGTGGCAATCCATGTAATGTGCGTTGAGGAATGGCAGAAGCTGAGCTCGAAGATTCGTGGCGTCAGTCGCAAACGACTGACTGTTGACTGCGAAACAGACCACGAGGGCAGTTAGTCTGCCAGACCGTAAAGACCAGTCATTCTGAGACAACCGTTCGGTTGGCAGAGTCTTTGGCGGGTTGACTGGATTCATGTGGCTCCTTCTCTCGCGAACCAAACAAAGCACTCAGTGTGACGACTCGATCCGTGTCATTGCCGATCGCTTTCGGCTCTCTTCCCGTGCATGGAAACCTCGATCTCCGATTCGGGGGATGAGCCAGGTTCCGGAAGTATCGTATCCTGGATGAGAAGTCTATGACACCACGTGACTGTGCTGATCTGAAGTGAGCGAAATTGGAAACGGGGAAATCACACTACAGCGTTTCACGCTGACTTGTGGCCACGAAGATCGCTTTTCAATAGCAGTTTTGTTGCTCCCACGAGCCAGTATCGTTCACGACAATAAGTAAACTGCTGTGCTGCATAGAAAACCTGATACTATTGGCGGGCAGTTTTGCCGTTCCCAATCAGGTTGATGTCCGGTCCAATGAATAGTCAATCGCTTTGTTTTTGCACGGTGCTGTTTGTGGCAATGCCTGTCACGGCTGATGAAGGCGTTGATTCTGGTCAGCAACGATCAACAGGTGACTTTTCTCTTGAATCGAAGATCCGGCCGGTACTGGTCAAGCATTGTTACGAATGCCATGCGTTGGGTACTGCTGAAGGTGGCCTGCGAGTTGATTTTCAAACGGCCATCCGCAAAGGCGGCGAACGCGGTCCGGTGGTGGTGCCGAAGCATCCGGAAGCCAGTGTGCTGTTGACAGCAATTTCGCATACTGATCCGGATCTCGCGATGCCTCCGAAAGGTGGGAAGCTTGCTGATTCGATCATTGTGGATTTCAGGAAGTGGGTCAGAATGGGTGCCCCCGATCCTCGCAAGGATACTGATACAGGTGTGGATGATTCATGGGCCGGAACCGATGTGGCCGGAAACCACTGGGCTTACCAACCCGTGACCGTTTCCGATCCTCCCGTTGTCGACGACAAGAACTGGCCTCGCAACGGTGTCGACCGGTTTGTACTCGCGACGTTGAACAGCAATCAGATCAAGCCATCTCCGGATGCGTCACCACGGACGCTGTTGCGGCGATTTTATTTCGATCTGGTTGGCCTGCCACCGTCGCTTGCCGTCATCGACCGTTTTGTGGCACTCCAGCAACAACACGGGACGGATGTGGCCATGGCGAAGGAGGTTGACGAACAGATTGATTCACTTTCGCGCGGTGTGATGGCCAGTTCTGTCGCCTGTGCACGTTGTCATCACCATAAGTTCGATCCGTTCACGATGGAGGACTACTACGGGCTGGCCGGCGTATTCGCCAGCACCGAGACCTTTTTCGGTACGTTCACATCCACGATTGGCACCCCATGATGCTGCACCTGCCGGGACTCGATCACACAAGGTTGACCTTCAACTACGCCGGTCGAAATTTCCGTTTGACCGATGTGTACGGAAACGTTGTGAACGACATCATTGCCTGATGACGGCAGCAGCCACTTTTTTTGGAGAGCTCAGGATGAATCACGGAACCCGGATCGCGCTGACACTCTGCGTGTTCGTCGCATGTCTTGACGCCCCCGCAGTGGCCGCGGAAGATAACTGGCCGCAGTTCCGAGGTGCGGATTCTCGAGGCTTCTCGGACAACGAAGGCCTGCCCGTCACATGGTCAGCAACTAAGAATGTTGCATGGAAGACCGATCTTCCCGGGCGCGGCTGGTCTTCACCAATCGTCTGGGGCAACCGTGTTTTTGTGACGTCGGTGGTGAACACCGGGACGACCGAAGAGCCAAAGAAGGGGCTCTACTTCGGCGGCGACCGACCTGAGTTGCCGGACAGTGTTCATCAATGGATCGTGTTCTGTCTGGATGTGGAGTCGGGGAAAATACTCTGGAAGAAACAGGTACACGAAGGCAAACCGCAGACTGCGATTCACCTGAAGAGCAGTTATGCGTCAGAAACGCCGATCACGGACGGCGAACGTGTCTATGCCTACTTCGGAAATGTCGGCGTCTTCTGCTTCGATTTTGAAGGCGGGCTTCTATGGGAAAAACGTCTCGAACCTCATAAGACTCGTAATGGCTGGGGCACGGCATCATCTCCCGTGCTGCACGAGGGGCGGCTGTACCTCGTCAACGACAACGATGAAGACTCGTTTCTGCTGGCTCTCGACAGCAAAACGGGCGATGAGGTATGGCGCACACAGCGTGATGAAAAGAGCAACTGGGCCACACCGTTCATCTGGAAGAACGCTGACCGAGTTGAAATTGTGACGCCGGGAACCGGGCAGGTGAGGTCGTACGATGTTTCCGGTGAACTGTTGTGGCACTTTAAGGGAATGTCCAGCATCACGATCGCCATGCCGTTTGCACATCAGGGGCTTCTTTATGTCAGTTCCGGCTACGTTGGTGATCGAAAGAGTCGGCCGATTTATGCGATCAAACCCGGGGCGATCGGCGATATCTCACTGGCGGAAGACGAGACGTCGAATGATTCCATCGCATGGTGCCAGAAAATGGCGGGACCGTATAATCCCTCAACATTGATCTACGAGGATCGCCTGTTTGTCCTGTACGACTTTGGGTTCATTGCCTGTTTCAATCCGACGAACGGAGAGCCGGTTTTCAAAAAGCAGCGCATTCCTCAGGGCAGGGCGTTCACGACTTCGCCGTGGGGCTACGGCGGGAAAGTCTTCTGCCTGAACGAAGACGGAGTCACCTATGTCATGAAGTCGGGCAACGAACTGAAAATCCTGCACAAGAACAAGCTTGCTGAAGACGACATGGCAATGGCCACACCGGCAATCATCGGCGACAGGCTGTTGATCCGAACCTCCGCTCGCATCTACTGCATTCAGGACGGGGCAGACGCGAGCGAAGAATCCCGTTAGCCGGATTTCTTTACTTAACAAATCAAGATGTAGATTCACTCACTGGAAATCAGAAATGATCAGAATTGCCTGTTGCCATGGCGTCCTTGCCTTCTTTTTCTGTGTGCCGCTGTTGGCCGATCCTTTAGCAGCGGATGAACTCGGTGAACATGGCTTTGCGAAGTCGGGCGATGTGAAAATTCACTACGTCACAGCAGGCGAAGGTCCGCTGCTGGTGATGATTCATGGGTTTCCGGACTATTGGTACACGTGGCGAGAACAAATGCCGACTCTGGCAAAGCACTTTAAAGTGGTGGCTATTGACCAGCGCGGCTACAACAGGAGTGACCAGCCGGAGGGCGTCGGAAACTACGCAATGCCGAAGCTGGTCGGCGACGTGCAGGCCGTGATCGGACATTTTGAACGCGACAGGGCCATCATTGTCGGACACGACTGGGGCGGGGCGGTGGCATGGTCATTCGCCATGACTTATCCGGAAATGACCGATCGGCTTGTGATCCTGAACCTGCCTCATCTGCACGGACTGCAGCGAGAGCTGGCTAATAATCCGGAGCAGCAAGAAGCATCTGCTTACGCTCGCCGTTTTCAGCGGCCCGACGCCGCATCAAAACTGAACGCCCAGGGTTTGACATTCTGGGTCAAAGACGAAAACGCAAAGACAAAGTATGTCGAAGCGTTCAGGCGGTCGTCGTTTGAGGGCATGCTGAATTACTACAAGGCCAATTATCCGCGAGAGCCCTACCAGTCGCCGATGGACGATCCGCCAATGGTGAAGTGCCCTGTGCTGATGATACACGGTCTGAAAGACACGGCGTTGCTGCCAGGTGCCTTGAACGACACGTGGCAGTGGCTGGAAGAAGACCTGACGCTTGTCACGCTGCCCCAGGCTGGTCATTTTGTCCAGCAGGACGCTGCTCCGACAGTGACGCGGACGATCTCGAACTGGCTGACTGTCCGGGAATCGGCAGAATAGAATCAGTCGCCTCCTTGGGCACAGCGGCTGGAATGGGCTCAAAGGCCATGGCAAGTGTTGCGTCTTTAGCCGGCTGTGCTGTGCCCAGAGATTCTATGCTGTTTGGTTCAGGTCAACGAATACTGTCGCGAACGAAACGAATCACATCTGCCAGATCCTGTGGTTTAAGGTCCTTTTCCAATCCATCGGGCATGAGCGATTTGGTGGAAGCCTGAAGTTCATCGATGTCGCTGCGCAGGATGCTCTGACGTTTCCCCTCCGCGGCAAGCAAAGTGATGCTGGTGCCGGTTTCCGAGGCCAGCAGACCGTTAAAACTCCGACCATTTTTTGTGACCACCACATAGCTGAAGTATTTCGATTCGACCGCCACATTCGGATCAAGAATCGACGTCAGCATCGCATCTGTCGCCTTGTTTGTGATCGATGCAAGGTTAGGCCCGACTTCGTGGCCCTCGTCCCTGACCTTGTGACAGTTGATACACAGTTTCTTAAACAGCACTGCACCACGTATTGAATCTCCCGTCAGTGTCTTAGCAGGCTGAAACAAACGCAGGACCTCGGCGCGATTCGCCGTGGCCTTGATGGCCAGGGCCTGTCTCCACGCTGGAGCATTGTTGCCAGCGTCCAACAAACGCTGACGGAGCGGGGCACTCAGTTCGGAAACGCCAACTGTCCCGGATTCCAATTCCTGCCGGAGTGATTCGGCCCACGGTCGGCGAGTGGTCAGTACGTTCAGGATCTCACCACGGAGCGTTGGGCCGTGGGACCGCCAACCGGACAGCAGAAGTTTTGCAACAATGGGTTCCGAACGCTCCGCCAGGCGTCTTACCACTGCGCGCTGAACGACGACCGGTGACTGAGGCACCAGTAGTCGTTCCAGGAGCTGAAAGTCATCAGCCAAACGGTCAGCATCGCGCGAAAGCAACTGAACGGAAGCTGCCCGGAGTTCGTCGGTGGTGGCCTGACTGGCTGCCGCAGCGCGAGCGTACCGGACCGTTGTGGCGATATGAGTGCGATGAGTCTCGGACAACCGGTCTGCCGACCAGCCACGTCTGACCATGCCGTCAAGAGTGAGCGCAAGTGCGTTAAGCTGCCAGATCTTTAGCCCTGCGTCTTCGGCTGAGCACGCCAGTTCGACGACTTTGCTGATTGCGTCTGCATCACCCATGGCCACCGTCTGGCCAATAAGGTCGAGCACCAATGGTTGGCTCTCCTGGTCAGCCGAATTCACAACCGTGGCCAGAACGGCCGCTGCGTTGCGGGGATTCAGTGAACTCATTACCGCGGCCGTGATGTATGGGTCACCAGTTGATCTTATCGCCAGTTTCGCCAGTGCGTTGTGTGCCGTGTCGTCGTTGCAGGCTCCCAATGTCGAAGCAAGTTCCAGACGAACTTTGGCATCGGGATCGTCAACGAGTTGCGCCAGTTTGGCGGAATCAACGTCGTTGCGTGCGGCGAGTCGTACGGCATTTCGTCGTACACCAGCGTGGCGGTCGGTTAACGCAGCTTCGAGTGTGCCGGGTTCCAGCCTGCCCAGGCCGTCGAGTGTGCAGATCGCGTGCAATCTGCCCTGCGGTTGTGCGCTCTCGTGGGCCAGTTTTTGCAACGTTGCAACCGCGGCATCCTGACTATTCCTGACAAGCAGTCGCTGCGCAGTGTCTCGTTGCCAGCCATTGAGGCTCTCCAGCGTTGCTACAAGTTCCTCCGGCGAATGATCGATAAGCTGGTCAACTTCTCGTGCGGGACGATCACTGCGGATGATTCGATAGATGCGGCCACGGTCCTCGCCCGACCGGTACCACCGACGCAGTTCGTCTTTTCCCGTGTCTGGCAGGAACTGTGGATGTTCGATCATGTAGCGATAGATGTCGACAATCCACAACGCGCCATCCGGCCCTGTTCTTGCCATCACCGGACGACACCAGCGGTCTTCGCTGGCGAAGAAGTCTGTCTTCGATTCGACGGGATCCCGACGGAACCGAAAGCTGACACCGTCATCGGAGATGATGTTGTGCTGAACCAGGTTGTGAAACGGTTCGCACGTGAAGGCGTGCTGATCTGCGCCACGGTCAAATAACAGCTCATCGCGATAAATCATCGCCGAACACGCCGATGTGAACCGCCCTGACTGTTCGAAGCTGTGAAACCGCTTCTGCATTCTGCTGGCCGGGTAAACAGGTGGATTTGTCGGAGTTACGACCTGCCACTTCGGATCCGGCGGAGCAAAGTGGGGGTTACGGCGGATGTTGTGATCTGCCAGCACGTAGTGCCACAGCGGATGACTGTTCTGTACGCCGAACCAGTTGCCCCAGTCGTCCCGGTTACGGCCATACTGAGATGGTCCACTCTGAGCATCGATTGCACCGGTGTCCGGTCGGATACGAAAGTCACGGCTGCCGATCGGATGTTCGCTGCCCGACAATTGAGAAACGATTCGATTCTCTTTGCCGTAGCCCCCATGATGGCTGCCGCTCGCACAATAGACCCAGTTGTCGAGTCCCCAACGTAATCCGTTCACGCGAAGTTGCTGATTGCCTTCCAGAAATCCGGAATACAAAATGCGTCGCACATCGGCCTTGCCGTCGCCCGTGCTGTCCTCCAGATACATGATCTCAGGGGCGGCGGTGACCAGAATACCGCTGCCCCAACTCAGTACTCCGTTGGGAAAACTCAGCCCTTCAGCAAACAAAGTGCTCTTGTCGTACTGCCCGTCGCCGTTCGTGTCTTCCAGGAACCGAACACGGCCGCCGGGTTTGCCTTGTCCGTCGATGCCCAGAGGATAGTCGGCCATTTCCACCACCCATAGCTTCCCGTCCGGTCCCCATTCGATCGCGACCGGATCCATCACCAATGGTTCCGCTGCGACAAGTTGAACCTCAAACCCGTCCCGCACATGGATTGTCTCGAGAGCCCCGGCAACTTCTGTTGGCTTTGGTGTGTCCATGGCGTCAGTCCGACTGACCGCACGTTTCTCCACCGGCTTGACGGCCGCTGCGGCGAAATGAGCCTGCACCTCGTCGGGCGTCAATACCCGATCATAAACTGCGACCTCTTCAAGCATCCCCTGCAGGTTTGCGAAGTTGTCGTTCCGCCCTCCCAGCACCATGTCTGCGCATTCCGTTGGCCATGTGATCGGCAGGTCGCCTTCGATTTCGGGTTTTGGATCCCCGTTCAGATACACCGTGATTTTCTGATTCTGCCGCACCATCACGACATGCGACCAACTGCCCGGTTCTATCCGCGTCATACCGACAACGGACTGATCCCCCTGATTCCCATTAAACACGAACAGCCGGCCGCTGTTCACGTGCGTACCGCCAATGCCGAGGTTGTCGCCAGGTGCGCCTTCAGCGCCAGTAATGCCGCGAGAAAACAGGTAGCAGGTCACAGGTCGCGAATTGTTCGGCAACTCATTTCGAGCCCACAGTTCTATGCTGTAGGTTTTTCCCAGTTGCGGTACGTCAGCCCTTACTCGGCCGCCTGTGAAATTTGAATGGGCAGTTCCCGGTGGAAGAGGTGATGCCCCTTCTTCGTACGTTGCCGGAAATCGGCCGGTTACATCCTCAGCAGATTGTGCGGACTTTTCATGCAGTCTCCAGTAGGCGATTGGCTTTGACGCCATGACGGCCTGGGCATACTTCTTCAACGCATCTGCGTCCGAAGGCTTCGGGCCCAGCAGCACTGTTGGTTTTGGCCGATGGGGAGGTGTCATTTCAGAAACGGTGTAAAGGTCTGCGATGTCGATCGCTGTAAACGCCCGGTCGAACACCGCGATTTCGTCAATCTTACCATCAAACGTCGTTGCACTGTTTCCTTCGCTGCCAACCAGGATCTTTTCGGAGACGTCCGCCTGCCGGGTCTGTGCATCGATTTCCGGTTCCCCGCGCCCGTCCAGGTACACGCGCAGCCGCTGCGCTGTTCGTGTGATCGAGACATGATGCCATCCTTTCGTGGCAACCGGTGTTCTGCCGAACCGGGAACCTGTCTCCGTTCGAACAACTAATCGTCCCGCCTGGTCGCCGTCCGCCTTGCCCGCGATCTGCAGCACGTTTCCATCGACCAGGAGCAGCGTTCCGGTGACATCACGAGCTGCCGTGGGCAGGCCGTTCCAGAACCACATCGATACGGTGTAGTCTTTTGCAGGTTCGGGCAGATGTCCCTCCACGTGTCCTCCAGCCAGGTAAGCGCATCGGTTTCCGTAGCCGGACGTGGCGAGCCCGGATCCATCCGGCCCCGGAAGAAAAAGTGCAACACCACCCTTGTACTCTGCGTGGTTCTGGCCAGCAGCGTCCCGTACCTGTGTCGAATACATGTCACCCAGTCGCCAGTATGCGACCGGATCCCTGTTCGTCACCGCTTCTGAGTAGTCTGAAGCCGGGTCCGCCAGTGTTTTTCGCTGTTGCCCCGACACTGATTCCAGCAATTGCAAAAGCGTCTCGACAATTTGTGGCTCTGCCTGTTCTTCCAGACCGGCCGACCGCGCAGGCCATGTGGTGTAGCCGCCGAGTCGGTGCTGTTCCGGGGGCGGAATGTAGCCCGCACCTCCATTGGCAAGTTCCAGATTAAACGTCATCGCCAGCGGGCTTTGCCTTTTCAGCTTCAGGCCTGTGATTCCATAGACCTCGTTCGGGATGGCTGTGATTCCAAGTTCACCTATGCGCACAGCCTGCAGCACAACTTCGGTTTCGGGATGTTGATCAATCCATTCAGCCTGCTGCGCGTAGACTTCAACCTTGTTTCTCGGTGGAACGTCGCCTCGGTTCCGGTTGATTGGGCCAGCCCACTCCAGTCGCTCTGCTGACGGAGTCCGGCGCCTGATCGTGAGTCGTTTTTCGGCCATCGCCAGGGGGACGTTCGGTCGATGTTTGATCGTCTTCCACGCCTCAAGAACGCGATCGGCCACGCCTTCGGCGTATTGCTGCCGGTTGATTCCTCGACGTGGCTTACTGTAGTCCATCCAGTGCAGATCGCCGCTGGTGCCCTGTGACATGATGCCGACAACGTCCGGTGCCTGAGTGCCGCTGATTTTTCCAATCCTGGCTTCCAGCAGACGCGCAACTTCCCCGAAGTAATCAGCTGAAAAACCGGCGCCAGCGCCGAAATAGTGCATCGACAGATTGGCCATCACGCAAATCGGCGTGTCATCCTCTGCAGACACCACACTCAGGACGGACAGCCACGGATCAATGGGGCCCGCCGGACTGACGTAGCTCGGATTCTGATAGCCCGGATGCATCATGGCTCGTACCGTTTGCCGTCCGAACGGATCGCTGCCCATTCGATCGCTGCGGGTGATCCAGCGACGGCAGTTGGTGAATTCGGCCCCATCCACGGACGTCCACCCCACCTTCGCAGGCCGCAGATCTGCCTGTGCATCCGCGATCGCCTGAGCCACTCCAGCCGGGACGAATTTCACATAAGCTTCGTCGCGCCCGCATCCCAGACAGAGATCTTCAGCCGATGGGGCAGAATGAGTGTGCGTCGCACTGATCAGAATGCGATCGGTTGGGATTCCGGTCCGCTCAGTCGCAAGCCGTTTTATTTCGTCGCATAACGTTCGTGGGAACATGCATGAATCGACGATCACAATCGCAATTGTCTGGGCGCCATCGTTCAGCACCAGACATCGAGCATGCAGCAGATCGTCAACACGATCAGAACTGGCCTGTAGAAAACCACCGTTGCGCAGTGCGGGCAGAGTGGTCGGTGAGATATCCACCACTGCCGATCCCGCTTGCAGTGCACGAGTTTCACCGTCCTGTGATTGCACCACTCCTGTGAAATTCAGTTGCAGGACAACCGCCAGAATCAAGTAAAGAGGACGCATGTGATATCCCGTCTAAGGAGCAGCATGCACGCATCGGTAATCATAAAGCGTGCTGAATCGCTATTATGGTAGCGACATTCTGCCGACAGAACACTGGTGCGCCGAAAGGGCGATGATCGGACGTGTTCGGCCGCACCCAGACTTCCCTGTCGAACCGGGATTCGGCATGAATTGGTGTCAATGACGCAACTTCAACCGTGTTACAGATGAACACACTGGAACAGATTGGTGGCCGTTGACTTCAGCTTACGGCTGCGGCATCTCCTGCAGCGACAGGTGATCAGTCAACAATGCAAAAGCCGAATCCATCAGGTCGGGATTCCTTGCCTGAATGTCGATTTGATATTCTGCAGCCGTAGCACCGAAAACAATCGAGACGACGTCAACGCTGAGCAGGTCGATGGTCAGAATGTCGACGTTGCTGACGTCTGCCGCGTCCCCTTGTTCGCGAACATACCGGACTGTCAGCATGTCTTGACCGACAGGGAGGCTGGTCACACCACGAACTGTTTCAGGACCGTCGCCAGTCGTGGAAGCCGTTCCGTCAGTTTGTGTTCCGTTGAATCTGACGCTCACGTCCCTGGCCTTCAGCACGTCAGCAGGATTCGACAGTACAGTCGAGAGCGTTCCTGCGTGCCACTCAGTTCTTTTGAAGCAGCGAGACGTGTTGGTCGTAGAGTGCATGTACTGGGCCAGACGAAGAACGTTCGACGGGATGTTGGAAGAACAGTATTGTCGTGAGGGTCTGCGCGGTGCGTGGATTACGAACATTGGAGGTCGCTATCAACGTGTTGATCTGGCACATTCTACTGTTACTCCGGCATACTCGATACCACAGTTCCTGTTCCGCTGATACGGGTGTGCGGCGGAACAAATGTTGTTTACTGTGCCGTCGTCCAGATGGGGCTGCCGCGATAGACGGTGCCAATCCTGTATCGTGCACTTGGTGTCACGGCTTCTTCCATAATGATGCGGATACGTTTCACGATTTCAGGGTGTGCCGCAGCGATATCGTTGATTTCTCCAGCATCCTGACTGAGATCGTAGAGCTCAATACGACCGGCTTTTGCGCTGCGGATGCCCTTCCAGTCACCCAGTCGCACGGCCTGGGCGTAATGCTTCCCTCGGCAATGTCCGTAATCCCAATACAGGTGGTTTCGTGAAGGGTTCAACTTCTCGCCCTTCAATGGTCCGACCACCGATATGCCGTCGATCTGCAGGTCTGCCGGGACGGAAGCACCGGCAAGTTCCGCGAACGTTGGCAGCATGTCCTGGAACGCGATAACGTCATCGCTGGTGGTGTCGGCCGAAATTGTGCGCGGCCAGCGCGCGATGAACGGCACCCGAATGCCTCCTTCCGTGAGTGATCTCTTGAAGCCGCGCAGTGGGCCGCTGGTCTTGAATCTCTCCGGAACGGTCGCATGTCCTCCGTTGTCACTGGTAAAGATGACGAGTGTGTCTTCTGCCAGCCCCAGGTCATCGATGAGATCAACGATGCGGCCCACATCTCGGTCCAGCATATGAACCATCGCGGCATACTTCTTCGACTTTTCATCCCAGTTGCGGTCTGAGTACGGCTGGGTCGAAGGCACAGCAAGGCCGTGTGGGTCTTCATCCTTGGATGAAAAATGTGGCAGCGCGAAGGCGGCGTAGAAGAAGAATGGTGAGTCCTTTTGATCACGAATGAACGTCAGCGCCCGTTCGGTCAGCAGGTCGTGGCTGTAATGTTCTCGTGAAATCGTGTTACCCGGCAGTTCAAGACGCCCTTCGTCGGTATCAAGATATTCCGTGAAGTAATAGTGAGCGTGATCCTGGTTCAGATAACCAAACCAGTTGTGGAACCCCTGATTGGTGGCACGGCCGACCGTCCCGGCATCGCCAAGCGACCACTTGCCGACGCCACCGCATTGATACCCGGCGTCGCTGAGAATTTCAGCAACGGTCACGTCAGCTTCGTCCAGGTACGAATGGTAGTGTGGGACGTTATCCCGAGCTGGCGTGTGCCCCGTGTGCATGCCAGTCATCAGAACGCTGCGTGATGACGTGCAGACGGGGCCGCCGGCATAGGCCTGGGTGAACCGTATGCCTTCTGAAGCAAGGCGGTCGATTCGTGGCGTTGTGATCAGCTGCTGATCATAACAGCCCACGTCGCCGTAACCTAAATCATCGGCCATGATGAACACGATGTTTGGACGGACTGTTGATTCGTCGGAAGTCGTTGCATAGGCTCGTGTTTGCAGCAAATGGCTCATTGTCAGTGCAACGACGATTGCACTAATCAGTCGCACCAGGTTTATCCTGGAGCAAAAGGGCGGCAATCCCTCCAGATGAAACGCACAAACAGAAGTACCCATCACGCCTGGCATCACGTACACCATCGCAGCCGCTCCTCTGTGGTCCATCGGTCTACAAAAAAGGCCGAAGGGCGGGGCTGCAACCCCATGGTGGTCCTCCGGCTGGCACAAACAGGGAAAGCCTGTTCCTGGTTCATCCTACTTTCACCGTCTGGCTGCAACCAGACACAACGCCGGGGGGATTCCAGGCAATGGCACGAAACAGGAAATGACCAGCATACGCTTCCGCATGGCATCGCGAATTCGATGACTGATGGTACGCCACTATGGATGGCAAACGGGTTGAAGCATGGAAGCGACGCTGCGATGTACAATCTTTTTGTACGATGAAGCGGAATCGTGGCTGGTCTTAACACGCCCATTGACACGTTGACTCCATGATTGCGGCTGGCCAGTCCTCGAATTGTGCGCCGGGAAATGTTAACCGTGCCTGGTTGCCCCGATTCAGATTCAATACAGCTCGTCGTGTGTATTCGCGACGGGCTGTTCTCGTTTGTTTGCAGTGGTTTACGTGAACCTTCGATCCCGGCAGGATCAGTTCAAACAGCTACTTGTTTTCGGCCGATGAACAACGGCCGTTGCCGAAATTCTATGTGAAATAGAAAGTTGCGGACGTCAAATCCAGTTGCCACTTTCACGATTCGCTACTCTGGTTCGAGTCCGCCTTGGCGATCCCGTCCACGTAGTGGCAGAATTGATTCGACAACAATGCAATCTCGAACGAACAGAATGATCCATGCCGTCACGGCCTCTTTGGCAGTAGCACTAACGGCTCACGTCGGGATATTGCCAGCCGCCGAAGAAGAAGGGGATAGCTCACCCGCCGACGCGATCATCGTGGCTGACGGGTTGGCCGTCACGCCATTCGCAGTGGAGCAGCTATCCAACCCATGCAGTATTGACGTGGACGATCGTGGGAGAGTGTGGGTTGGCGAGGCGGCCAACTATCGCAGGAAAACGCGCAAGGAGGGCGACCGTATACTGATTCTTGAGGATACTGACAAAGACGGTCGTGCCGACCTGACGACAGTCTTCTATCAGAACCCGGACATCGACGGCGTGCACGGAGTTTGCACTCTTGGCAATAGTGCGATCGTTTCCGCGCCCGATCGAATTCTCCTGTTGACTGACACCGATGGTGACGACAAAGCGGATGAAAAGAGGCTGTTGTTCAGGGGTAGGGTCCTCAATCCAGTGCATGGTCAGCATGATCACGCAATTCATGCCGTGATGGTTGGACCGGACGGGCGACTGTACTTCAACTTCGGGAACTTCAATGCCGAACTGCGACGTGCAGATGGTTCATTGGTGAAGGACATCTACGGCCTGCCCGTGAACAACAGTCGCCAGCCGTATCAGGAAGGCATGGTGATCCGCTGCGAACTGGACGGTAGTCGCGTCGAAGTACTGGGCCACAATTTTCGAAATAACTGGGAAGTGACGGTCGATTCTTTTGGTTCGATGTGGCAATCGGACAATGACAACGGGTCAAGCTCGTGCCGAGTCAACTTTGTAATGGAGCACGGCAACTACGGCTATCGTGACGAACGAACCGGCGCCGACTACCGGACGAAGCGAACGAATCTTGAAACCACGATGCAGCGTCAGATGTGGCATCAGAACGATCCTGGCGTGGTACCGAATTTGCTGATCACGGGTTTCGGCGCGCCAACGGGTATTCTCGTTTACGAAGGTGAACTACTGCCAAAACGATTTCACGGGCAGATAATCCACGCGGAACCTGGCCGCAACACGGTTTGGGCGTTGCCCACCAAAGAGGCCGGAGCCGGTTATACGGCGGAGATTGTGAATGTCGCTCATAGCGAAGCCGATCGTGAGTATCGGCCGTGCGATGTGTCCGTCGCGCCCGATGGATCCCTGATCATCGCGGACTGGTACGATCCCGTGGATTGTTGTCATCGCACGTTCAATGATGCCGGCCGGTTGTTTCGAGTTGCGCCGCCGGGGCATGTCTATTTCACTCCGAAGTACAACTATGACTCGCCGGAAGGCGCGGTTTCCGCGTTGCGAAGTCCGAACCTTGCGGCGCGTTACAAAGCGTGGACAGCACTGATTCGGATGGGCGCGGCCGCTCGGCCTGTACTCAAGTCGATAATAGGAGATCCGAATCCGCGTCTTCGCGCGCGAGGCTTGTGGGTTTTGGCACAGATCGATGACACTCCGGGATCTGCCGTCGAGATCGCTCTGCGCGACGAGTCGAACGACATTCGAGCACTCGCATTGCGGATCGCTCGTCGCCATCGGATGCCCGTCAATTCTGTTGTCAAACGGCTGGTCAGCGACAGGTCGGCCCTCGTCCGTCGTGAATGCGCCGTCTCGCTGCATCGGCTCGATTCAGCAGCCGCGCAATTGTGGACCGAGCTGGCGATTCGATACGACGGGAAAGACCGCTGGTACCTGGAAGCGCTTGGCATCGGCGAAGTCGGCAACGAAACCGCATGTCTGAATGCGTGGCGGAAGAGAGTCGGAGAGAAATGGAGGACGGGCGGGAATCGCGACATCGTTTGGCGTTCGCGTGCCCCCGAAGCCGCGACGCTGCTCGCAGAATTACTGCTGGACTCTGATGTTCCGGCGGCCGAGCATCCTCGTCTGCTGCGAGCATTGGATTTTCATGACGGACAACGTAAAAAGGCCGCGTTGACGGCGCTGCTGACGTCAGACCCGAAACGCAATCCCGTCGTGTGGCTCGAAGCATTCCAACGATCCAGTCCGGAGTTCCTGAAGACCCATCCCGATATTTCCGACCGGGCTGGCTCCGTGTTGCTCACCAGCAAAGGTACAGTGACGTTCGTTGATCTCGTAGCGCGATTCAATCGGCGCGACATGATCAGTCATCTCATGGACATGGCAGCGAAAGCTCCGGAATCGGAAGCCGGCATCCAGGCCGTTACGCAGATCATCGCATTCGAGGATTGGGATCGAATATGGAAAGCTATCGCCGATCCGACGCGGTCAGAACCTTTCATTACGGCTCTAGGTTACGTGAACAGCGTCCACGCGAAGAACTACTTGACTGGCGTTGTGACCAACGAATCTCAGCCCGAAGCCATTCGCCTGCTGGCAATATCGGCGATGGGCAACTCAGGTTCTCAGGCCAAGGAACTCAAGAGGCTGGTTGAACAGGAGAAGCTGCCGCAGGAATTCCTGGCGCCGGCAGTTCGAGCACTCACGTTGTCGCCAAATCCTGACACGCGGATGTTCGCCGCCAGTCAACAACATCTGATCATCTCAGCGGCTGAGCGTTGGCCGCTCGAGAAACTACTTGCTGGCATACCGGACCCAACCAGAGGCTTCGCCGCATTTGAAAAGGGCGGCTGCATTAAGTGTCACAAGATCGGAGACGAGGGCCGAGACTTCGGACCGGACTTGTCTGCGATCGGGAAAAAACTGACCGCCAGACAGTTGTTCTCAGCCATCCTGAAACCCAGCGAAACCATCAGTCTGGGCTACGAAAGTGTTTCTGTCCTCACCGACGACGGAAGACTGCACAGCGGATTCGTCGCCACCGAAACCAAGGATACGCTGACCATGCGCGTGCCTGGAGGGCTGAAGACTGAGATTCCCAAAGCGACGATCGAACTCCGCAAACGCTCCAACGTCTCCCTGATGCCCAAAGGCATCGACGCAATCCTGTTGCCACAGGAACTCGTCGACATCGTCGGCTGGATGAGCACACCACTGGCAGTGAAATCGAACAAGTAACCATGAAGCTCGCACCAGAAATCCTCTGCTGGTTGTTTTCACGATGAGCGCCGGGAAGCCGACTTCCGGTCCACCAGCCGCGAACTGCATTCGGTATCCACGACCGAGGGCACAAACGCAGTTTGTAAGTTGCAGCCGGACACATCGACCCATCGTCAAACAGACCGTGAAAGTAGATTGCTTCGCTCACGGCCGAATCAGCCCGTAATCGATGCGATCCGTTGTTATTCCTGATGCCTTTGATCTGTCTCCATTGATCATTCCAGCGTTCGACATCACCCGATACAACGCAGAGGTCCTTGAGTTCCAGGCTGTGTTTGGATTAAATGCGGTACTTGTGGTCGGATGGTGATACTTCTCTGTGAAAGCGAAATTCAATGGCAACAAATCCCGAGCGACGTGAACTGACGTTTAAGACAATTGAGGAAGCCAGTGCTGAAGCAGAACGACTGGCCTCCGGAGAAGTTCGCATAACTGGAGCCCATTCATTCGGTCAGATTCTGAATCATCTCGCGTTAAGTCACGACGTGTCGACTGGGCGAGTCGTTGCTCCACCTCTGCCGTTCTTAATGAAGTTGATGATGCCGTTGATGAAGCGGATGGTGATCAATCCCAAACCGCTGAAGCCGGGGGTCACACTTCCTGCAAAGGGAGAAGCTTTCTTTTGGCCGGACAAAGAAATTGACGTTCCCACAGGTCTGCAATACTTCACGGAATCGGTCGAGTACTACAGGAATAACGGATCGCTGGAGAAACACCCGTTTTTTGGCAAAATCACCAGGGACGAATGCGACGAACTCAACTGTCGCCACGCGGCGCTGCATCTCAGTTTCGTACACCCGGTCTGACGTCGCGGTTCGTCAGATCGCGGACTCAAGACCAGCCAGACGCGCCCGCTGAGTCTGACCAAACCGATCATGGTGAGAAAAGAGATTTGAGCAGTTTCTCGATTTCCGCCAACACATTGCGAGATTCTGAACGGTTGTTTTCTGCTTCGACTCCTTCCGTCCACTCGACTGAATTGTGAGACATTCCGCAAATCGACTCTTTCGAAGACACAATCTGAGTGACTCTTCAAACGTTGCTCGTGAGCAATTCAGGACAGAATACTGGCGTTGGGGGAAATCAGCCAAGTCGGGCTAACCAACGTTCTTGTCACTCCGGCAGCATCCGTCGTACGCGGCACGGCGACATCGGCCACTGCGGACAATACCCCCCGTTCCTGGTATAATGATGATGTGATCTGCCATTGCCACAAGAATCGGAGGATATGGAATCTCATGAGTAACAAAGAATCGACCGACACTGATCTCGGCCCTTTGAATAGCTTGATCGGAACCTGGATCGGCGACAAAGGTCGGGACGTTTCTCCCGAACCGGATGGCAGCGAGGAGAATCTGTATCGAGAGACGCTGGTAATTGAACCTGTCGGAGATGTAACGAACGCGGAACGCCAGGAACTGTTAGTTGTCCGGTACCTTCAGATCGTGCATCGGAAGTCTGACAACAAAGCGATTCACAATGAACAGGGTTATTGGATTTGGGATGCGCAGTCTCAGACGATCATGAACTCACTGATCATACCGCGAGCGGTTTGTGTATTGGCTGGCGGGAAAGTGAAGTCTGCCGACGGCACATCGCTTAATGTGGAAGTCTCGGCAAGTCAGGACGATCTGAATTACGGTATCGTACAGCAGTCGTTCATGCAGGAGCAGGCTCGCACAGTCGAATTTCGACGCAGGATTACCGTCGACGGTAATACACTGACCTATACGCAGACCACTGTGGTCGAAATCTACGGCAAGACGTTTGACCACACTGACGAGAACCAACTGACGCGCGGCTAGTGCTTTGTCCCAGCCAGGTTTTAGGGTTGGCGAGGAAAACGGGGTCAGGTACCAAAAACCGGAACGGCCCGAAGGGTGCTTTGCATTTTTGGTACCTGACCCCCTTTTCCGGGGAGTGCTTCCACCCTGACTTTTGCCTGTGACAAAGGGCTGGCAGGCTGTCCGGATACGTCGGTTCCTGTGAGCGGTACGGCGCTGGCCGCCGGTTGTTGGCAGTGTTTTCACCCGCGGATAGCGACTTGCGGCTCACTGTTTCAGGTAACCGGACAGTCTCCCTGGTTCACCCGCCAACTCCCGAAAACGGCAAGTATGCAAAGGCGGCCCCGGCCCCAGCCGCTTCTGCGCACCTGCATCCCTTGAGCCAGCGATTGTTCGGATAGAGTGAGTTCCAGTGCTGAAACTGAACTTACTATCAGTCAGCAGGACATACCGCCGTTTGTTGCTACTCGCCGGAGAGGATGTGGCAGGTGTGCCTCATGGTTGACCTGATTTCTGCTGACGTAGTGTCCTGGGAAGTGTATCGCGCCAGTTCTTGAATTCGGCTCTTACCTCCGCCAGCTTCTCCGGGTACATCCCGGCCAGGTCTTTCTGCTCACCGGGATCCTTCGAGAGATCGAAAAGCTGGTACTGGTCACCGCGACCGACCAGTTTCCAGTCACCGCTGCGGATCCCGATCCGCCCCTCATCTCCGTCCCAGTAAAGCCGCTCGTGCAGCCTCTCCTGCTGTTTACCCTTGAGCAGCGGCAAGAGGCTTTTCCCGTCGAGCGATTTCCCTTCCGGCAGCGGCAGGCCGGCGGCCTCACAGACGGTGGGAAAAAAGTCCAGCGAGATGACCGCTTCATTGACCAGCTTCCCCTGGTCGAGCACTGCCGGCCAGCTGACCATGAATGGCACCCGAAGCCCTCCCTCGTAGGTCGACTGCTTGTAATCCCGAAGCGCACCGTTATTGGCAAAGACCTTCTTGCTTCCCCCGTTATCGGAATAGAAAAGCAGCAGGGTGTTCTGCTGCAGGTCATGTGCTTTGAGTTCATCGAGTACGACACCCACGGCAAGGTCCATTCGCTTGAGCATCCCCAGATAGATGTTACGGCCCGGGTTCTCATTGTCGAATTCAGCCACAGCCTCCTCGGGAGCCTGCAGTGGCCAGTGGACCGCGTTGAACGGCAGGTACAGGAAGAAGGGCTCTTCCTTGTGACGGCGGATAAACGATGCCGCCTCGCGGCCGAGGTTGTCGGTCAGGTAGCCGGTATCGTCGATCCGCTCCCAGTTGCGCCAGATCGAGTTATGGTCATCGTCCTTCCTGAGTTCGAAGTAATCATGAGCCCCGTGGCCCAGGAAACCATAAAACTCATCAAAGCCGCGGCTAAGCGGGTGATACGGTTTCTCCAGCCCGAGGTGCCACTTGCCAAACACGCCGGTCGCGTACCCTGCCGGCTGGAGGTATTCAGCAATCGTGACCTCGCTTTGCGGAAGGCCAATACGGGAATCCGCACCGCTATAGAAACCAAATCGCTGCTGGTACCGTCCGGTCATCAATCCGGCCCGTGACCGGGCACAGACGTAGGCACTCGCATAGCCGTTGGTAAAGCGGGATCCGGCAGCGGCGATGCGGTCCAGGTTAGGCGTCTTCACTTCCTCCGGATGGTCATAGCAGCTGACATCGCCATAGCCCTGGTCATCCGAAACGATCAGCACGATATTGGGCCGATCAGCGGCATCGAGACCCGCCGGTACAAGAAGCAGGGTCAGCAGCAGGGATGAAATCGTCCGACTCATGATACGTTCCAGCATACAGAGAACCCCACGATCTTATCAGAGTTCATTTTCTCTGCCAGCCGGGCACCGAGCTGTGAGGGGTGCAGGGGTGCGCTCAAGGATTACGGTATTTCAGGCGACGAGCGACTTCCAGTATTGATTCCACTGTTTGCTGTACATATTTGCGCAGAGTCCGACCATTCGGTTGACACGTCTGACTCGC
>JAAERP010000452.1 GCA_024230215.1 Fuerstiella sp.
GGAAACGACATTAAGACCTTTCACATGTTGTTTCGTTTCGTCGCCATGACGCAACCCAATTCGCAAGTCAATGTCGAAGTATTGCGACAAGGACAACCGGTTAGCTTGAAATTGACGGTGTCGAAGCGGCCGGAAGAGGCCCTGTTGCGAACGAGACGTGGACCACGCGTGCCCCAGCAGCAGGGGTTCGAACGCTAGTGTTTTGGGCTGAGTTTCAGCAAGTCGCGGAAGCCTCTGGTGGCGAGTACAAGCGTTTGAAGCTGTTTGCAGATAATCTGCTGTCGGTCCAACCACTCCGAGGGACGATCCCATCGACGATGTGCTCAATTCTGACGGCCAGGTATTCGACGGGACGGGCGGAGGTTTTGCAGATGCCACAGGACGTCCTGCGGTGCACCATGGCTTTTATATCGTGGGTGGCTCGATTATTCCGTCTTCGCTGGGCTCTAATCCGCTGGTGACGATATCCGCTTTATCCGAGCGTGTTGCTGAGGTAATTCTCGCAAACCCTGCTCATCGCGACCTTTTTTCGCCTTCGGCGACACTGGCGAAAAAGTGATTTGACGAAATCCGTCGCGGGTCGTACAACTAGTGCTCGCCAGTCGTTAAGATATGGCTTTTTTAGCTGTCGGGCAGTGGGCTCCGTGAGGGGGAGCCGAGA
>JAAERP010000453.1 GCA_024230215.1 Fuerstiella sp.
AGCCGGTGTCAAATCGGGATACAGCCATGGTGCGACTGACGATTTCGGGTACTACGCTCAGGAGAACAAAGTCCACATGCATGACCTGCATGCCACGATCCTGCATCTACTGGGAATCGATCACGAAAAGCTGACCTATCGATACGCTGGCCGTGATTTTCGACTCACCGATGTCTACGGAGAAGTGGTCAAGGAAGTCCTTGCCTGAAAGACGGATCACCCGGCGGTTCCATGCACCCAACGTTTCCATGCACTGCCCAGATGATTCCACTGCCCAGATGATTCCACTGCCCAGACCATTCCACTCGCCGTCAGATAGATCAGCGAGTCAGTCATGATCCGGCGTACTTCCAATCAGCGAGATGCCCGTTTGCGTCCAACGTGCAGCATCTTCAGCCAAAAGTCTTCTGGCACAAGTCTTCTGGCACAAGTCGTCAGATCCCGCCACCGTCCGAGTAACGCAATCTGCGTTCGGCCAGCAAACGCAAGACAAATCACTTGCTCTTCATCAGCTTCACCATAGCTTTGCCCATGGCCTCACCAATGTTCATGTAGGTTTCGGCATTCCCGCCGTAATGACTTCCTGAACTGCTACCCTTGGAAAGTGGGTGGCTATACACGCCGGCAACATTGCCTTTGAATTCTGGGTATTTACCGG
>JAAERP010000454.1 GCA_024230215.1 Fuerstiella sp.
CAGGCTGTCAGCGACTGCAGGTTAGTGCTTTGTCACAGCCAGGTTTTAGGGTTGGCGAGGAAAAGGGGGCCAGGTACCAAAAACCGGAACGGCCCGAAGGGTGCTTTGCATTTTTGGTACCTGACCCCCTTTTCCGGCGAATGCTTCCACCCTAACTTTTGCCTGTGACAAAGCACTAGTGGGGGAGTGGGTTACCTGGACCGAGTCATGGCCTGGAACGGTTTGATGCCCCGCCTGGTGAGAATCATCAGTGCACTTCCGGACCTCACCTTGCCAACAGGTTTACGGCTCGCACAGTCCGGGTGCGTTCGTCGATTTCTGGCGGCAGGTGGCCCTTGAACCACGCTTTGGCGCGGTAGCGGAACTCGTCACCGTGGGGAAGAAAATCCGTGGGGCGATGCCGGGCCGCCAGCGGAGAGTCGGTGCGAGGCGTGGTATGGGGATTTTCGTGGCAACCGACACACGATTTTGTCTCTCCTGGACGCGAATAAATCCACGTGAGTTGGTTGCCCACGACCTGCCGGTCGCTGTCCAGGACCTGGAAATGGAGCAGGCGATCCGCGGGCACTTCGACGTGGAACGATCCGTCCGGCGCGAGCGGCGTCGTGCCCAACACTCTGGCGAAAGTGCCTCCGTGGTTCTTCCAGACCGGCCAGGCGTTGGTGTGTGTGCTGTGTCTGCCGACCACCGGAACTCCTTCGATCAATCGCACCAGGCGACCTCGCCGAACAACCTCTTTCTCCTGAGTTGCGCCGACGGATGAGCAAACAAATCGACCGCTGTACGCACTGGCCTGAGTTGTCGTCGGCAAGGTTGGGGGCCGGAGGCGTGCAAGTATTGGCCGCGACTCGAAGTCCGCCGCAGCCGGGTCGTTGTAGAGCAATTCCAACTCTTTCGTCTTCGGGTCGAGCATATACAGCCCCAGGTCAACCTGCTTGCGGTCGTGTGCTTTCAGGGTCGATGCACACAGTACTCGGCCATCGGGCAAGGCGAAGGGAGTTGTGTACGCGCGGAGCTTATTATCAGGCGTGACGATCGTTTCGGTGTCACGGCGCGGACCGATGAGTGCCAGGCCGCCCGGAGTCGCCACGATGACGTTTCTTCCGTCGGGCATGGGCTGTGGTTGGCTGATTCGCAACACGCGGTGCGTGAGTGGCGCGTTGCCGGCTTCGCCCGGCCCCCGAGGACCTTCCTGGTACTGTCTTTGCCAGTACGCCCGCCGCTCCGGTCCGTAAAGCACCATGTCCTGCGTTCCATCGGGCCGGGCGGCGTGCACAGTCAGTTCCGTCTTGTTCCGCGAAAAGAAAACCTCCAGCCGGCTAAAGACAATACGTCCGTCGTGCAGCATGGCCGGCTCGTTGTCGCGACCGATATTCGTGGCGATCGGCTGCATGTCGCCGCCATCAGGATTCATCACCCACAGAGCAGTACACGGATAGCCGTGATACTCGTCCCGATTGCCGTTGCGGCTCGTGGCAAACACGACTCTTCCATCAGCCAGGTAGGCCGGGCCGACGTCGTGATACGGTCCGTCAGTCAGCTGTTGCAAGCCTGTACCATCGACACGAATTCGATAAATGTGCCACCACGGATCTTCCTGACCACGATGAGTAAAGATCACATGCGAAGCGTCCCACGACAGCTCTGGTTCGCCGACGTAGCCGTCCGGGAAACTCGTCAGTGGCGTCACTTCGCCGTCCGGGCGCGGCGGGCGCAACACGTACAGGTTCCGTCCCGGTCGGTAAACGGGGCCGGAATCGGTGACCACGTAGGTCTGTCGCCAGCGGTCAGCCTGCTCGACCGTACCGATGGTGTTGGGGATGTTATTGCTCCCCTTGATAAAGACAACGGCCTCAAACTGTGTCGCTGCGGAAGCGAGAGTCTCTGGCACGATGGCCTCCCGAGGCTGTCGATGACCTTTATGGCGCGTAACTGACGAGCTTGAAAGGTCATCACGTTGAGAATATTCCAGCCCGGTGTTTGAGGAATCGCTATCCGGGAACTCGATTCCCCGAACCTGAAACGCGTCGCGTGCCACGTGCCGCACGCTTTGAAAGGAATGGTCCGAGGCGGCCTTCCGCAGTGCGGCCAGGGCCGTTTCGTTACCCAGATCGGCCAACGCCTGTGATGCCGCGTGGCGTACTTCCAACACAGAACGCTCGTCATTGAGAATGTCGATAATGAGATTCGTCTGCTCATGTGCCTCAAGCAACCCCAACGCACGAATCAGTGCTTCCCGCCAGCGTGGGGCTGGATCGTCGTATTCAGCGTTTTTGAAGGTTCCGTTGTAGCCAAATTCTGCTTCCGCCTTCGCTTCGGACAGTGCGGTGGCGATCGGTTCGATTGCCCGCCGATCGCCCAGCCAGGCCAGAGCCTTGGCCGCGTTGATCCGTACCCAGCCCTCCTCGTGCGTCAACAGTCCAACCAACCGTGGCAGGTCGCGACTATCGGTACAAATGGCAGGCAGCCAGCTCGACATGTGGTACGCGTCGAATACGGGCCACTGCGGATCATCGGGCCGGCCGGGCATTTTGCGGGGTTGGCCCAGCAGTTCGAAAGCGTGCTCGCACGCAGCTTGCCTCAGGCCGGACGCCTCCATCAGATGTCGCGTTAGAAGGTGACCCACCTCCGGCTCGTACAGCATGAAAGTATCGTGATCACCCGGCAGGTTGGCCATCACAAGTGGAGCGATCCGTCGCAATGCGGCACGATCTCCGGCGTCATCCAGCGGTAGGCGACAAAGAGCGAAGGCGAAGGCGTATGGTGTGTGCAACATCCGGTCTTCGCTGGGAAACCCCATTTTGTCATCCCGGGGCAGATGCGGCGGATCCTTGCCGTCCAATCCTTTTGCATAACGTGGATAGGCAGCCAACAGCAGCGCAACGGCGCGACGATCTGAAAAGTCGCCCAGGGCATCCGCGGCGTAGCGAGCCCACATAGGGTTGTCGAGCAATCCGATAAGGGCCTGGAAGCCATCCTCCTCGCGCAATCGGCCCAGTGCGCGAATCGCGGTACGGATCGTCGGTCGATATTTTGGCGCCGTTGGAGGATCCGAACCAAGACACTCCAGCACAGCTGCCGTGGCGCCTTTTCCACCCAACGTCCCTAACGCTCGAAGGCCGCGTTCAAAACGCCAGGGAATAGATGCGTCCGCAAGATCAACGGAGCCTCTCTTGCCATTGACCTGGATCTCAAAAAATGTTGTGGGGTAAATCGGCTGTTTCGATCCGAAACTGGTGACTCGAATATACCGAGCCTGACGTGCCGAGAAATTGACGGCCAGTGTGACTTCCGTGTCGCCTTTCTTTCGTTCGACCACATCAAACGTCTTATTGTCCAGACTGGTGGCCAACTCATAATCGGTCATCACGAAGTTCAGGCCGTATTGGTGAATCATCACCTGTGTGATTTCCTCAGTACGTCCCAGGTCGACCGTACACCATTGAGGGAAGGGCACATTCTTAGTCTGCCAATACGCCGGACCGATCAGGCTATCGGTGAGGACATTGGGTGGACCTTTGTACGTTGAAGATGTGTCTACCGACCAGAGGCCCGCCCAGGGTTTCGGATCGTCGACCATTGCAAGCAGGGCAGCCGGTGGCCGGTCTGTCGGCACCGCGGCCCACCAGTCACTCCACACCTTAGCCTGCTCGGCGCGACGCCCGGGCATTGCCATGGAGTCGAAGGGAAACTCCATTCCAGTCAGGTTCGTCAGCGAGACGTGCGCGGCCTGGCGTGTAACCCAGTCTTCGTCCGACAACGCCGCCAGCAATGGTGAGACTGCGATTCGATCGCCGCACCAGGCCAACGCCATGGCGGCCTCGCGGCGAACAAGTGGCGAACTATCCCGCAGACGATCGATTAAGACTGTTTGGCCTTCCGTGGTCCGCAGGAATCCCAAAGCCTCGGCTGCACCCGCGCGCTGCTGCGCCGAATCAGACTGCAGCCTCTGCACCTGCACGGCGATTTGGCTCGCGTACGGAGTGAGAGGCAACTCATCACCAGCAAGCGGATTTGCCACAACTGACCAAAGGAGCAGTGCGTTTGGGAGAAATTTCATCGGGATCTGTTGCATTCGGGCGAATAAACCGTTTAAGTCGAGTTTAGTATATGCGGTATTGGGAAAGCCTGCCACCAGAAGCGCACGTTGGTGGCCGAACCACAAATCCCATTGGAGAAATGGGACACAGATAGAGTCAGATTCATACGGCCAGATGCAGCCGCTAAGTAAGGAGACAAGCCGGTCAAGGTTGTCCCTAACAGCCCGAAGACCAAGCCAGCGTTAGAGGCCGCAACTCGCTCAGGCAGGCCTATCGCTCGGCCTTCGACCGAGCGAGCTTCTTCTCGGCCGCATGGCGTTCTCTAAGCGCCAGCGTACGTGAGAAGAGCCGGTTTTTTTGAGGCTTGGATTCCGCCTGGTAGTCCGGGTTGGCGCGTGGAGGTTTCGCACCCGCAGATCTCTGCCAAGTGGCTAAGCGTTGTCGCAGCTCGGACAACATTGCCGGTTCGGCACTGGCAAGATTGGTTTGTTCGTAGGGGTCCGCTTTGAGATTGAAGAGTTCGAATTCCCCAGCGGCGTCATTGTAGAATCGGATCAGCTTCCAGTCATCATAGATCAGGGAAGCGAAAGGACCGGTGGCGTGGGTGTAATGTGGAAAATGGACGACGATGTCTCGCTCGGAGAACTTCGCACCGGAAGTCAAAAGCGGAATTAAACTTTGCCCATCGCGGTGCTGCTCTGGTTTCAGGGGCAGCCCCGCAGCATCCAGAATCATTGGGTACAGGTCTGCCCCGGTGACGCGAGTCGTTTCGACTCGTCCTTTCCTGACGCGGTCGGGCCAACATACGATCAACGGAACCCGCATACCGGCTTCATAAGGAAATGATTTGCCGCCCATGAGCGGGTAACATGAGGTGGCCCGTGACGAAACACCTCCGTTGTCAGAGGTGAAGATGACCAGTGTGTTGTCAGTCAAGTCGAGTCGATCAAGCGTCGCCATTACCATTCCAACACTGTCATCCACGCTTTCCACCATGGCGGCGTTCTCTGGATTGTCCTGGTCGGTCGGTTCGATGCCCTGGTACTTCTTTACCTTTTCTGGCTTGCCTTGAATGGGGCCATGAACAATGTAGTGAGAAAGGTACAGCAGGAAGGGACGATCCTTGTTTTCCTCAATGAACTCGATCGCGCGCCGCGAAAGATGTTCCGGCACATATTCTTCAGGCTTGAGATCATCGAGGCCATGGACTGAACCGATCACATTCTTTCCCCAGTGCCCAAGTCCCGTTGGGGCAGGCCGGTAACCCTCAGCGATTTGAAAACCGCGGTTTTCGGGGCGATGCAGCTTCCCGTATCCGCAATGCCATTTTCCAAACATGGCGGTCCGGTAATCCGCCTGGGCAAGCACCTCAGCAAACGTGACTTCCGTCAACGACAAAGCGCGACGATGCAGGCCCTCCAAATATTGGTTCATTCCGCCAGGCTCTTTGCTGACTTCGTAGAGTCGGTCGTCGGGAGTCGTGTTTCTACCAAAGACGTTGGTGAAGGCGGTACGTCCGGGAAACTTGCCGGAAAGAATTGCGCCTCGCGATGGGCTACAGACAGGAGCACACGAATAGGCGTTCTCAAACCGAATGCCCTCAGTGGCCAGCCGATCGACGTTCGGCGTCTGATAGTAATGGCTGCCAGTGCAACCGAGGTCCTTCCAACCCATGTCATCGATCAAAATAAAGACGATGTTGGGAGGCCGCTCCGTCGCCAGAAGTGAGGAGGTCGACGCGGCAAGGCTAGCCACAAAGAAAATTACCGATCGAACAAGAAAACCGGTTGTCGTGAAAGGCTTCACATCGCCGGTCTTCACGTCACTGGTCTTCACGTTGCTGGCTACTATTTGCTTGATCATCATCTCGTGATCTTCATTTCAAAGGAGTCGTCTCGCTTTTTAATTCGGTTGTGATCATTAGCAGTGTTTCCCAATGCAAGTCAACTCTACGAGCCCATCAACTCGACCGTCGAACAAAACGTGTCTACATTGCAGCACTGCCGAAGGAAACTCCAACGTGTCTATTTTGCAAGCGATACGCCCGGCTGCTGCAAACCACATCAGGTGGCGGGACATCCGTGTCCGAATCCCGTCCAGTGAATCGTTGATTTCATTGCTCAGCCATTCGGCCAATTTTGCCCGGTCAGACGCACTGGGTTAGAGTGTTGAAGACGGCCTCAAGCCACAGTGCTGAAGAATCTCTTTGATCACGTCCGTCTGAGGTTCGCCAGCCTGGCCGCGGAAGATCCCTTTACCTTTGCCGCAGTTATTTCAGCAGGGAGTCAGCGAAATCGAGGAACCAATTCCAGTCCGGGTCGCCCAATCCATGTCCGCCTGAGCGAATGTGATAACCGGTTTGGCCGACCACTCTGGGTTGATTGAGCGCAGGCATTTCCGGATTCGTGATCGACTCCTTTCCAAGAAGTTGAAAGACCGGAGCGGCCGCGGTGAGCGAGGCGTACTCGCCTTTCGGATCGGCCCACAGATCCTGGTCGGAGCTGGCGACATAGACGCCTCGCGGGGCGATCAGAGCGATCACTTCGTGCTGATCGACGGGGAGCTCCGCCTCGCGATCGGCATATTCGGAAAACGGTTTGCAGAACCAATGAGGAAAGTTGGTCGTAATGCGTCTAACAGTTTCCCCGTAGGCGCGCCGCGACAGGGCCGCTCCGCCACAGCCGGAATTATTGCTGTATGCGATTGCAAAACGCGGGTCCTCACAAGCCGCCCACAGGGATGTCTTTCCGCCGCGTGAATGACCCACCACCGCGACTCGCGCGCCGTCGATGGTGTCCAGAGATTCGATGTGGTCGAGGACCCGGCTGGCGGCCCACCCCCAGGCTGAAAGGCTTCGCCAGGCGTTGTCTTTCGGCGGTTGGCCGTTGGCGAAGAAGGAACGGACTCCGCCGGCGTAGCCGTCCCTCTTGTCCGGATCTACATTTGAGGTGTGGAATGACGCCGTGGCGTAGCCACGCTCGATCAGGGTCCTGGCTGGCCAGAAGGGGTCGTGTTTGCTGGCAGCTGTATCCAGCGGGATGAAGTAGCGATTGTTGATGTGAATCACAGCCGGCACCGGTCCCCTGGCGTTGTTGGGAATGAAAAGGACGAACGGAAACGAGTAGCTGCGATCGGCAATGGAAATGATTGCGTTCATGCTGCGACCGGTTGCGGCACCGTCGAAGGCATCCGTGATCTCGGCCGTCTTCTCGAACTGGATAGAATATTCCTGTTTGGGGCGTCGGCCGTAGACCTGGTCGCGAAACAGTTTCATCAATTCGGCGCGACGCGATGCGTTCCAGGTCGCTGCGATGGCAACGGCGGCTCCGTCGTTGGCTGTCAGAGGATTCGGAAGCGTGTAGTCGGGAACTTTTGATTCGGTGTAGTTGACCCCGACGCGGCGGAGTTCGAGCTTCTTAACGAGTTCAGGATTGGCGGACCAGGGCCGTTTAGCCTCCTGTGCGTTGGCCTGAGGGGACGACAGGGCGGAGGCGAACGCCAAAACAAGTATCGTGGCAAAGTGTCGTTGGAATTGTGGCATAGGGACGGCGTTCCTCAAGAAACTGCAATTCTTGTGAAGGGGCAGGGAGACGGGCTTGTTCAACTGACAGGAATGGGGATTTTCAGCGTCATACCTGAGCGAGCAGGGCGCGCGTACTCATTGGGCGGCGCATCATACTGATCGTAATCTTGATTTCAGCACTGGAACTCACTCTATAGGGAACTACTGCTGATTCAAGGGATGCAACGTCCCCATGCCGATGTGCGACGGTGATGATCAGAAGCTGACCATGAACGTGTCACAACACGTTCGATTCCCGGTCCTGGAATTGATTTAATTCCTGGAGGCTGTCCCGGATTTCACGAGGATGACGTAGGTTGGAACATTCTGCCTGCCTCAATAAACGCATCCCGTCTTAAGTCGGACCTTGCGTCCGGGTCGGTTGACTGGCGACTAGTGCTTTGTCACAGGCAAAAGTTAGGGTGGAAGCATTCGCCGGAAAAGGGGGGCAGGTACCAAAAATGCAAAGCACCCTTCGGGCCGTTGGGGTTTTTGGTACCTGACCCCGTTTTCCTCGCCAACCCTAAAACCTGGCTGTGACAACGACTAGTGTGACCTGGACGTGCCCTCGCGTCGCCGCGCGAAGGAGCAACTTCTTGATATCGGCTGGACAGACGTCCGCATTGACCCACACTTGCATTGTCGACTGCCGTTATTCCTGTTGAATGGAGCCTTGTCGACTTCGCGCTATCGGCGGGGTCACCTGCGCTTCGTGAACAGGACAACATCTGTTCCAAAAACCGATAAGGTCGCCTGCCACTCATCCGCCAGCCAGTGAAACGTTTCGATCGAGAAGAAGCTGACGTGGGTTGGATCGTGTTTATAGTGCCAACGTGAAAACGCTTTCTGGTCGATCACACGTTTAGTCATGATGCCAAGCAATCCGTTCGGTTTGACACAAGCCCACAGCCGATCCAACTCCCGTCGCGGATGATGCAGGTGTTCGACCACTTCCGACGCCGTGATGAAGTCATACTCTTGTTGTAGCGGCGTGAGTTCTGGTGCATAGAACGGATCGTAGAGTTTCATTGAATGTCCCGCCTCTTCGAACATGACGGACAGTGTCGGTCCTGGTCCCGAACCGAAATCGAGGCCCTGGCTGTGAGGTGCCAAACGCTCCGACACCGGCTCAAAGAGCCGGCCCAGGAAGCGTCGATAGGCAAGATCCTCTGCCGAATTCTCGTGACGGTCATACTCCGCTCTCTCCTCGTCCGGGGACAGGAAAAAATGTGGAGGCACAAAGACCAAATGGCATTTCGAGCAACGAAAATACTCACGATGATCGCGGTCGAATAACATCGCATCGGAGTTTCGGCACAACGGGCAGATCGATTCAGCGTGGTCTCGAGTCATCTGACTAATATAGCTGGCCGGACCACAAGACACGACTTGATTTCACACCTGGTACGCAGCGTCCGCATGTAGAAGTTCGCCGGAGACGATTAGAAGCCGGCGAGGAACGTGTCGCAACTAACCTACAGCGTTTCACGCTGACTTGTGGCCGCGAAGAGCGATTTTCAATAGTGCTTTGTCACAGGCAGAAGTTCGGGTGGAAGCATTCCCCGGAAAAGGGCGGCAGGTACCAAAAATGCAAAGCACCCTTTGGGCCGTTCCGGTCTTTGGTACCTGACCCCGTTTTCCTCGCCAACCCTAAAACCTGGCTGTGACAAAGCACTTCCCTTCTCAGCAAACGTGATCACCACACAGTCCATGGGCGAGCGTTGTTGGCCGGTTGGAACCGGCCCTACTTCTATTTCCGAATCAATCGAGCTGTCTTTCGCCTGTCTTGTCTCTTTCACGATTGTTCATCTTTGCTCCACGTAGGGCGGTCGATCAAAGGCGTCAGTTAATCGGGGATCACTGGTATTCTTCAAAACCGACATCAGACGTTTCGATAACTCGGCTTTCGTTGCTGCGTAGGCGTCGTCATCTGCCACGTTCTTTAACTGGCCCGGATCGCGACGCAGGTCGTACAGCTCTTCACCGGGGCGGAGGTTCAATGTCAGATCGAACAGCGGGCGCACATCTGGTTCGTCGCGATGAGTGATCAGCCAGGCCTTCGTCAGGCTGGCGTCGAGGTCGGACATCGTCACCGCCGTGCTTTTATGAAGTTGGTCATACGTCGGAG
Source organism: Fuerstiella sp. (assembly GCA_024230215.1). GTDB lineage: Bacteria > Planctomycetota > Planctomycetia > Planctomycetales > Planctomycetaceae > Fuerstiella. The sequence continues at coordinate 9,731 of JAAERP010000454.1, forward strand.
CGTTGTCGCCGCTCAGGCGTCGCGGGTCACCCATCGGCCAACGGTCTGGCTTGAAGTTGCGGATGTATAAGAAGTTGGGCGTCCGAACGGCACGCATCGGATAAGGCAGATTGCCTTCACGAGCGGAGTGAAAATGTAATTCGCGTCCGACGATCACGTGGTCTCGCTGCGAATCAATCCAGCCACTGTCGATGCTGGTTAACTGCGTTTTGAAACTGCGGCCATCCATGCTCGCGGGGACATCGACACCCGCCAATTCCAACACGGTTGGCCCAATGTCCATCACGCTGACGAAGTCGTCGACGTGGCGGCCGTTTGCGATCAGCTTTGGATAGCGAACCATCAACGGGGCTCGAACCGCCAGGTCATAGCAATTGGTTTTTCCGCGAGGGACTCCCGGAATCCCGTGGTCGCCTGAGAGAATGATGATCGTGTTGTCGAGTTGCCCGTTCGATTCAAGTTCTTCCAGCATTTCTCCGAGCATGGCGTCGAGTGCCTGAATCTCGCCGAGGTAGTCGGAGAAATCTCGACGGACGTCTTCCACATCGGGAAGAAACCCGGGGATCAGTCCTTTGAGACGCTTCGGATCAATGTCCCACAGATGCTTGCCAGAGTCCGCCGTGTAGGGGCGGTGAGCGTTAATGGATCCATAAACAAAGAAGAATGGCTTTCCCTGGGGACATCCCGCCAACAGACGTCGCATCTCACTGCGAGGGTGAGCGAGTACCTGCTCGTGCCGTTTCAAATTCTCCGTTTCGTTGCCCGCCGTGCCGACGAAAAGCCCGTATCGTTGATACTCGACTTGTGGCACTTTGCGAGCGCCGGCGGCTGGCGGGCTCGGATCAAACGCGAACGTCTTTAAGCTCTTGCGAACGTAATATCCATCCTCGCGTAGCAGATCGACGAACCTGGGAAGCGTATGGAATGGGTTATTGTGTCCTTTCCAATTGCTCGCCTTGCCGTTAAGGAATGCGCCGCTTCCGCAATTCCAGAAGTAACGTCCCGTCGCCAGAGACGCCCGGCACGGTCCGCACGATGCAACGGGCACAAAAGCATTGCGGAACAAAACACCCTCACTCGCAATGCGATCGATGTTCGGTGTCTTGAGGACATCGTTCAGCGACGGCGTTTCGGGGTTGGAATAGACGCTCGCATAACGCCCCCAGTCGTCGGCAAAAAAGAACAGGATATTGGGCCGCTCTGCGGCATTGGCGGAGGTTACAACCGCGAAACACGCTAAAGACGCGAAAATGAAGACAGTGAAGCTTCGGGCCTCCATCCGCTCGTTTTCGCATATTTCGCGGTTGCCTATCTCTTCAACTCCTGGAGCGAGAGCTTGCTTCACTCCTTGTCGAGTGTTCGTCGGAAGAGTGTGCCTGACCCTCCTTGCGCGTTGTTCGTTCAGCGGGAGTCAGCACCAGCATCGTGGCCGTGTAGGGGGACAACCTGAATCGAAAGGACTGTTGCTGCGATCCCGCCACTGACCTCTTGTCTACGAGTTCGGGCTCCGATTTTGAACGGTTTGAGTCCAGGAAGCGCCTGAAGAAGTCAGTATGCAGAACGTTAGAAGGAATTTTCGCAGCGTAATCAAGAAAGGTCTTTCGGTCGGTCGTGTTCGTCAGACCTAACCGACGGTCAATTGCTGTTGATGTCCGCAATGACCCTGGTTTTGACCACGTCAACATCTGAATCAAGAAAATCAGTATGGGCTTGTTTCTTGATACCAAAGTCAGTGAGCGTGTATTCAAATGTGGGGTCAATTTCCTGCTGAGCAAGACAACGCTTTACACAAAGCAATGCGCAACCGTCGAGCGAAATGATCCTTCGGCCTGATTTGGCTTTCTTGACCAAGGGCTCAACGCCGCCCCCCACTCCTGCGATACAGGACATTTCTGCGATGCCGTCTCGGTCCAGCTCGACTGCAACACGATTGGCCAATTGAGCGATGTTGGAACACCCGGAACAGGAATAGGCCAACGGCAACTCGGTCGTTCTACTGTTTGTCATCAGCGACCTCAGGACGGTTCTTGCGATCAATTCAAAGTCTGTCAAAACAATGCCGGCAGTTACGAATCAAGCGATGCATGCGGGCTGTTGCAGCTCTGTGGCATCGACACCATCAGCTTAGTCGACGCCACTGAAAATATCAAGGTGCGCGGTGGCGCCGCTGTTGTGGCCTATGGTCCCATTTTTTGCCCAACAGCAACGCGATTTTCCCAACGATACAGCGATCGTTCCAGCGGGCTTAAGGGGAATTCAAGAACTACCTTGATTGCCTGAGCGATGCAGTTCACGCCGAGCGAGTCTCAGCGAGGGTCGACACCGGTTTGGCGCAGTCACAACCAAAATGTCGTCTCAGATCGTTCGCGTACGAGGCCCCCAGAGCCGCGCCGTTTTCTAATAGCCAATCTTCAACGCTGGCAGTACCGAGAGGGGCATGCCGCGATACCAACAGTTCTTGTTTGAGTCCCAGCAATTCCTCCTTCGTAAGCACAATGTCCCTCAGCAGCAGTTCGATTGGCTTCAGCATCAGCAATGACATCCAACCCGGGACGCTTACCATCAGTCGACTTAAACCACAGGCCTTCTGTAGGAGCAGCAGATACTCACGGAAACTCATGATGGCAGGGCCCGCGGCATCGATCTGCCGATTCTCATTGCTCTCTGCAGCATCCACGATGATCCGCGCAGTATCCGCCAACGTAATCGGCTGCACGCGGTACTCACCGCCGTCAGGCACGGGAAAGAACGGAAAACGTCGCAGGAACCAGGCGATGTTGTTGGACAAAACGTCCTGCGGGCCGACTACCAGTGTGGGACGCACGATGGCGTAGTTCTCAAGCTCCGAACGGACGTAGTTCTCCACTCGATCCTTGCCGGCGTAGTAACCAAGATTGGTTCCCTGCGCCGCGTTGCTGACGCTCACATGAACAACTCTACCGACCCCCATGTCTTTGGCTGCCCGCAAAAGCAGTTTTGAGTTGTCGACCGCTGAATCAAAAGTCTGGCCTTTCCAGGGAAGTCGGATCCAGTAGGTGTTGATGAACAGGTCTGCCCCGGCCAGTTCCCGTTCAAGGTGTTCTCGATCAAAGCGAAGTGGTGCCGCGCTGATGTTCTCGCAACCGGCTGGTCGTGTACGATTTGTCAGGGTGTGTACCTGCCAGTTTCGTCGTAGCAACTCCTGAGCCACGGCCGAACCTGTGTAGCTGTAGGCTCCTGTGATCACCGCCTTCATTTTTTTGCCTTCCTCTCCACCCCCTGCGCCCGTCTCAACAGAAAATGTGGGTGCGACAATAAGACCGTCAGCACTGTGCAGCCTTTGTCGATGATTCTCGCGAGACTTGCTTGCGGTGGTGTCTGATTTTTCCTTCCGGGAATGCAGAAGTCACGGAATTGCTGATCACACGCCGCAACTGCGACAAGTTGTTACCAGCGATTGTACATCCGCCCGCTACACGAACAAGTATTACCGATGTGTTTCGTCTCGAGCACGAGGCAGGAATACCACCTGCGTACAATGCGGACGATATCGATCTGGTCATCCACTACGCTGTCAGGTACGACACCGACTTTCGTCAGTTCATGTTGTACACTCCTGTCGAAGGAACGCCGCTGCATGCAGGATTCAGCTCACGATGAGTGCGACATCGTCCCGGTCGGTCACCATGCCAACGGCAGTGGCCGACTCGGCGCCTTCGCTGCGGCACCGATCGAGCAGGGCGTTGACGCGATCGGGTGCGACCGCGATGAGCAGGCCTCCGGAGGTCTGCGGGTCGAACAGGAACTCCAGACGCTCGTCATCGCTGGCGACTGAGTCCAACCGAAGCTCGGACTCGACGTGCGCGCGGTTTGTGGGGTTGGCGCGGGTCCGATTCCCGGCACGTGCCAGGTCCATCGCTCCGGAGAGCAACGGTAGAGAGTCCAGCTCGAAACGCAGCGTTACGCCACTGGCCTCGGCCGCCTCCAAAGCGTGACCGGCGAGCCCGAACCCGGTGATGTCGGTTGCGGCCTTGACCCCCACGTCCATCGCGGCCTGCGACGCTGCGCGGTTCAGGGAAATCATGCTCTCGCACGCCGCAGCAAGCACGTCATCGGGACATCGACGGGCGCGGGCCGCCGTAGTTACGAAACCGGTGCCCAACGGCTTAGTCAGCACCAGCGTGTCGCCCGGCGCTGCCGCTCTATTTGTCATCATTACCGCAGGATCGACGACGCCGGTGACACTGAGTCCATACTTTACCTCCGCGTCGCGGACCGAATGCCCGCCGACCACCACCGCGCCCGCCAACTTCACACGTTCAGCACCGCCACGGAGGATCGCCCGCAGGACGTCCAGGCCGAGCTTGTCGTCCGGGAACCCTACGATGTTCAGAACGGTCCGCGGCTGGCCACCCATGGCGTACACGTCGCTCAGCGCATTGGCGGCCGCGATCTGGCCGTACACAAACGGGTCATTGACGATCGGCGGAAAGAAGTCCACCGATTGCACGACGGCCAACTCGGGGCCGAGGCGATAAACAGCCGCGTCGCTGAACTGATCAGCGCCGACCAGAAGGTCCGGATCCGTGGCGGCGGGAAGGTCTTGCACCAACTGTGCAATTGCCGATACCGGCAACTTGCCCGCTCAGCCCGCGCAGCTCCCGTAGTCAAGCAGCCGCTTGCGTCGTCCTATTGCCATGAAATCTGTTCCGCTCTTGTTTCGCTCGCAACCCGCAGTCGGGACACCTGAAGGTCAATTATAGGAGTGTTTGGAATCCGCAGTGGCTTTCGGTGGCACTGAACGTCAACGTTGCCTGTGCTCGGCAGGAACTTCCTGAACCTCAGCAGATCACCGAACATCGTCCGCTGGTGGCGTGCCCCGGAACGCCCCGTGACACGAACGACCGATTTATATCTTCCCCGAAAGCTCTTTGCCGGGCAATGTGACAACCATTTCCTTCCATTTCGTTTTTTGTTCGTCCGAGAGAATCCGGGCTACCTTCTCGTTAGTCCTGTCAAGGACGTAATACGGCAGCCTTTCCGGAACGCATTCGCCTCGTCCAGCGACGGTTTCAATACTCGCGGGCTTGAACGGCATTTCCTCTTTTACGGTCCTGTTTGGCGCCGACCGATCCACCGGTCAGAATGCGATCGCGCACGACCAATGTGCTGAAGGCCCAACGATCAAATGATGTATCAACGAATTATCATCCTATCCGTTCTGTGCGAAGCGGCGTTTGCAGGAGAATTATTGGCTACTGACTCAACGCCGGTCGCGCGCTGGGACTTTGGAGCGGAGGAGGAAGCACAGCTCACGCCCCACGGCAACGTCCTGCGTGATCAGGCAGGACCGCGATCTCCCGAGTTCCCCGATTTTTCCGATAGCAACACCGCAGTGCGTCTTGATGGAAAGACCGCGTATTTTTCTGTCGCCGACCCGGGATCGGACAGTCACTTCGATTTCACGAATGGCGACGCCATCACCCTTGAGGCCTGGGTCAGAGTCGACGACATTCGTATCGGCCAGCCGATGTATGTCATCGGCAAGGGGCGGACGAATTCGCCGAAGTTTGCCCGCGACAATCAGAACTGGTCATTCCGCGTCGTGGGAGCCAAAGGCATGGCGAGTCTGGGATTTCTGTTCGCGGGCAAGGCCGGCCCCGGCGTTGCCCACTGGCATCGCTGGACGTCGAAGACCGGCTTCGACACGAAGACCGGCTGGCATCACGTTGCCATTGCCTATCGTTTCGGCGATCCCAAAACCATTCGCGGCTGGATCGACGGACAACTCACAGATGGAATCTGGGATCTGGGAGGTCCTACAACAGAAGCGCCGATCGTCGACGACGACGCGGTCTGGATCGGCTCCTCACTGGGCGGCAATCCGGGCAACAGTTTTAAAGGCCTGCTCGACTCCGTCGCTATTCATCGTACGTTGCTGGACGACAAGACCATGGCCGCCCGTTTCAACCGCGTGGGGGGACCGCGGGTTGTCGGCCCCCTGCCGGAAGTCCAGCCCACGATCGACAGCCTTCTTCGTGGTCATACTCGGGTAACGCTTTCCGAAGGAATGCCCGCCCATGATCGCTGGCTGAACGAGGGCGAAACCTGGCCCGAGGAAACGACGCGTTGGGTGGGTGACTCGTTTTTATTGCCGCGCATCCCGATGCGCTACGACGACTGGGGTATTCGCGCCGACTGGAAAGCCCCCGTGCTCGTTCGCCTGTCCGCGGATGTGACGCTGCCGCCGGGAAAATATCGATTCCTGTTGCGCGCTCGCGCGCTCAGCCGTCTGTGGGTCGATGGCGTTGTTGTCGCACGCACTGAAGCTATCACCAGGCAACCGCCCAATGGCGAAGAGCCCGTGACTCCCGTCGCAAAACCTCCTCTGCCCGGAGTGCGTCTGCCGGGCTACCACCAGCAGCAGGTATTCGGCGAAGCCACGATCACCAAACCTGACAAACGCAGTATGGGGGAAACTCGCGTCGTTCTGGAGATGATCATCGGAGGGGAGAACCTGCGTGCAGAGACCGGCGAGATTTGCGTCGCGATTCTATCGGAAGACGGAAACTCTTACCTGACGCTGCGCCCAACCGAAGCGCCGGAACTGCCGCTAACCGATGCTGCGATTGAACCGGAACTGGCACGCATTGAGGCGTCCCTGGCTAAACACGATAACAAAACGCGCCGAAACGCTTCCGCGTCACAGGACGAATTCTGGAAGCGTCGCCACGCCAAAGCGAAGGCATGGGCCCGGAAGCATCCCGCGCCGCCCGTCCCGCCTGTCAGGAACAAGACCGCCAAACACCCGATCGACGCTTTCATTTCATCCAAGATCGAACGCGCCCTTGACGCCGCGTCGGGCTCTGATGCGGAACAGACGGACAAATTCCACAACCAGATCCTGCCGATCCTCCGCGAGCATTGCTTCCGTTGCCACGGTGAAAAATCGAAGGGGGGCCTGAAACTGAACGCACGTGAGCTCGCGCTGCAAGGCGGCGATTCAGAAATCCCCACGGTCATTCCCGGCAAACCGGGAGCCAGCGAGCTGATCGTCCGGATTCGCAGCAAGGACGAGGATCTGCGCATGCCGCCGATCGGTGACGGACTGAGCAGGGAACAATGCGCGACGCTGGAAGAATGGGTTCAATCCGGAGCCGCATGGCCCGCGCCGCCGGTCGACCCAACCGAGGTCGAATTGTCGCCTCGCGTCAAAGACGAGTCATTTCTTCGACGCGTCTATCTTGACACTGTCGGGATCCCTCCCACCGTGAAGGAAATCGAGTTGTTTTTGGCGGACAAGTCTGCCAATAAGCGAAATGTTATGATTGACCGACTGCTGCTCGACGAACGCGGCGCGGACCATCGAATCAGTTACTGGCTCGATGCCCTGGCCGAAAATCCCAGCCTGCTCAACGCATCCCTCAACAGCACCGGCCCATTCCGCTTTTTCCTCCACGATTCACTGCGCGACAATAAATCGCTCGACCGCATGGTCACCGAGCTGATTCTGATGCGCGGCAGCAAGCACGGCGGCGGCAGCGCGGGATTCTCGCTGGCGGCAGAGAACGACGCGCCATTCGCGGCGAAGGGGCACATCCTTGCCTCGACCTTTCTGGGCGTCGAACTCCAGTGCGCACGCTGCCACGACTCTCCGTACAACAGCACGACTCAGCGCGACCTCTATTCGCTGGCTGCGATGCTTCAACGCAAACCCGCGAACGTTCCCCAAACCAGCCGCGTTCCGGCCGCCTTCTTTGAGAAGCAAAGCCGGGAATCCCTCATTCGCGTCACCTTGAAGCCGGACGAGTCCGTCGCTGTGGCATGGCCCTTCGCCAGCGTCACCGGAGTCGCCGACGATGCCTCGATCGATGATCTGACGCGCCAGCCCAAAGACTCACGCGAACGTCTCGCGGCATTGATCACCGCGCCGCAGAATCAGCGTTTCCCCCTGGTGAGCGTCAATCGTATCTGGAAGCGACTCATTGGTGCGGGCATCGTCGAGCCCGCCCATGATTGGGAAGGCCGCCAGGCCAGCCATCCAGAGCTCCTTGATTGGCTGACCCATGAACTGGTCACCCACGACTACGATGTGACTCACGTGCTTCGCCTCGTTCTGACGTGCCGGACCTATCAACGCACGGCGTCCGGAAACAACCTTCGGGCCTCTCACGAAGAACGCTTTTTCACCGCCCCGGAACGCCGCCGCCTGACCGCCGAGCAAATCGTGGATTCCATGCACGCCGTGACCGGCGTTGCCATGGACATTGGCGAACTGACCTTTGTGCACGACGGCCGTCGCCCGCTGAGCAATCGCCTGACCCTCGGTCGCCCCAACCGCTCCTGGATGCTGGCCAGTCTCAACAACGAACGCGACCGTCCCAGCCTGTCCCTGCCCCAGGCTCGCGCCGAAACCGATGTCCTTCAAGCCTTCGGCTGGACCGGATCACGGCAGAAGCCCATCGCCGAACGAGACCCGCATCCAAACATCCTGCAACCTGGCGTTCTGGCAAACGGTATCCTGACTTCGACGTTAACGCGCGCCTCGCACAACAGCCGACTCGCCCAACTCGCCGTCCACGCCCATTCGCCCGAGTCATTGGCCGACGCCCTCTTCCTCCGCATCCTCAGCCGTCATCCTGAACCGGCCGAGCGCCGGACTTTCACGTCCGCGTTGGCCGAGGGATTCGATTCCCGATTGGTTCCCGCGGACCAGATCGAGCCGACCAGGGCGCCGCCGCCGTTGCCCTTGATCACCTGGTTCAACCACCAACGTCAGAAGGCCACCAAAGTTCAAAATGAAGTGGAGCGCCGCGTGCGCAAAGGGCCTCCCGCCGACCCTCGCCTACAACCCCAGTGGCGCGAAGTCTACGAAGACCTTATCTGGAGTTTGGTCAACCACCGCGAGTTTGTCTGGATGCCATGAATTTTATATCCGAATCGATACGTCAGATTCAGAGAATCACATCAGCCTTATGAACACCTCAAACACCATCAACCGTCGTGAATTGCTCGGCGGCGCTGCAACGCTCACCGGAGGATTGGCGGTTCCCCGGTCCCTGCTGGCCAATACGTCTGACAAGCTGATCCAGGGCAAGGCCGAACACGTCATCGCCATCTGGCTCGGTGGCGGCATGGGGCAAGTCGACACCTTCGACCCCAAGAAAAAGGGCGACCCGAAAGCGAAGAAGCCGGGCTCCTATTACGATTCCATCGAAACCGCCGTGCCCGGCGTGCAGGTCTGCGAACACCTGAAGAACCTCGCCCCCTTGATGGACCGCGTGACCACCGTGCGAACCGTGCATCACGAGATGATCGACGAACACGCCGCAGCAACGAACCGAATGCACACGGGCCGCCCCATCAGCGGGACAGTGACCTATCCCTCGTTCGGCTCTCTCATCACGCACGAACGCGGGGCAGCCGATGAAAGCGCTCCGCCCTATGTCCTGATCGGCTACCCCAATATCACCCGCGGGCCCGGTTTTCTCGGAGCACAACATGGCTTTCTTTATCTGACCAACACCAGCGAAGGCCCCGCCGGGCTCTCTCGCCCCGATGGCATTACGCCCGCCCGACAGTTCCGTCGCGAAGCCTTTCTTGCCGAGCTGAGAAAGAACGCACATCCCACCCGAGATTCCCGTCTGCTCAACTACGACGCCGCCATCGAACAAAGCCTGAAGCTCAGCGGCCCCGGGTTCAACAGCGCCTTCCAGATCGACAAGGAGCCCGCAAGTCTGCGCAACCTCTACGGCGGCGAGTTTGGCCAGCGCTGCCTGCTCAGTCGGCGCCTCGTCGAACGCGGAGTGCGTTTCATCGAAGTCTCCCACAATCTCAACTTTCTCAACGGCGCCGGCTGGGACGTCCACAACGAAGGCATTCTCAATCAGCACGGCCTGATCCAGGAACTCGACACCGCCGTCGCTACGCTGATCACGGATCTTGAGAACAAACGCCTGCTCGACAAGACCCTGATTGTCATCACGACCGAATTTGGCCGGCCGCCCGAATTCGACAGCAACGGGGGACGCGGTCATCAGGGCACGGCCTTCAGCTGCGTCCTTGCTGGCGGCGGATTGAAACATCGCGGCGCTTGGGGCGAGACCGATGAGATTTCGAAGAAGATCGTATCCGACCCCGTCGGCGTGCCCGATTTCTTCGCGACAGCCTTCGCTGCCGTCGGCGTCGACTATCGCAAGAACCTCTACGACGGCGACCGCCCCGTCCCGATCACCGACCGAGGCCAGCCTATCGCTGAGCTGTTCGATTGATCAAACGGCGACGCGATCCGCATCGCGCTGACTGAAGCGGGTCAAGCGGCCAGTTGTTGAAAAACGGTCGTTTGTTACTGCGTCAGAATACGTCAGGGTTCCTGAAACTGTAGCGACCTCATAGGGCCGAGCTGCATTCTGCGCCGGTCGCGATCATGCGCAATCGAACATGAACTCAATGGACCGTGCGATGTGACCGATGCAGGTGTGGCAAATACATCAGCAAGCTCACGCCGATGCATACTGCCAGGCAGAAGAACCAATTGATCGATGCCTGATTGGAATATGGTGCCAGCCGGGAGTGAGTGCCACGGGATGGACGAATGATATGCTCTGCGGGGAATAGCATCGTTCTGCCATCGCCATGACGTTGACTTTTCGCCAGACAGTCCGAAGGAGGACTGGCATAGGGAGGTCATTTTCCATTTAATGATGGAATGAAATACACCCTCGCATTACTGATCGCCTTCATGCTTACGTTGACTTCCGCCTCGATGGCCGCGGATCGGGTGGTGACCAGGGAGGCCATTCGCGTCGAAGTAGATGCGGAGAGCCGGGCGGCAGTGGTGCAGCTCACCAGCCAGCCAGTTATCAGCACCAATGTCCACATGGAGCAGCGTTTCGCTTCGGCCGATGGGCGGCGGATCGCCATCGAGCGGCAGCCGTTTGGGCAACCGCCGGAGCTGTGGGTGTGCGACCTGAAGACGACACGGCTCTATCGGATCGGCGCTGGCCGTGCGATGGCGGCCAGTTTCACGCGAAATGCGATCTATTACCTGACCCCGCCGCCCGAGACGCGGCTCATGCGGCTGAATCTCGCGGATCTCTCCACGCGCGAGATCATGGCGATCCCGGACGACGGGGTGCCGCGCAAGCTTGCCGTGTCGCCCGATGAACGCTGGCTCGTCGCGGGGCCGTTTCTGGTCAGGGGCAATGTGTTTCGACTTGATCTCATCGAGTTGGTCAATGGAAAACGCACGACGCTGTGTGAGCTGGCGGACATCCCGAACCCGCATCCGCAGTTCGATCCGGGCAACGCCGGCCGACTTCTGGTGCAGGTCAATCGCGGCAGCCGGTTCAGTGCGGGCGCGGGCTTTCAAAAGCTCAGCGGACCGCAGGGGGCCACGTTGTGCCTTGTGGCCGTGCCATCGGGCGAAGTCACGCCGCTTCCCGTCGGTCTGCCCGACACGCCCCTCATCTCCGGCCATTCGACCTGGGCCGGGCAAAGCGGGCGCGTGGTGTTCACCACTGCGCCGGGTGTGCATGACAGTCTACTCGCCGGCACAGGCGTTTACCGTCTCATTCCGGGCGAGACCAGCCCCGTCCAAATCGCGTGCTGTCAGCCGTTCAACCACCTCGCCGCTTCCGACGATGGCCGGTACTTTATCGTGGACAATCACCGCACCCAGACGATCAGCATCGGCAGCGTTGAGACCGGCCGGTTCCTCAAACTGTGCGATTCCCGCACTCGCCAGGGAAAGCCGCAATACACGCACGCTCATCCCTACCTGACGCCCGACAACCGCCATGTTATCTTCAACTCCAACGTCACCGGCGTCACCCAGGTCTACGCCGCCACCGTGCCGGATGAGTTCCTCGACAAATTGGCGCCTCTCGAAAAAGAAGAGACTGAACCGCAGCCATGAAACGACCAATTTCGAACACCACGCCAATCGTCGCAACTGGCCTTGCCCTGTTGACCGGCTTCTTGTTCCTCGCGGCACCGGCGCAGGGACAGTCGGCAAACCTGATTACCGCAGGGAACGCCGAGGACCCAAAACAGAAGAAGTTGTGGATTGGGAATGTTCAGCTGGTTGCCGATAACAAACACTCGGGAAACGCCGCCTTCGAGATGTTCCGTATTGGCTCCACCCGATGTACGGAATTGGTGGAAATCGACAAAGACAAGAACTATGAGATCAACGGCTGGTTCAAATCGAAGGAGCCGGATCAGCTTTCCAGAATGCTCCTCGATGTGCGCTACTACACGGCTGATAAAAAGCCAATTCATCCGTTGAGCGTCAATCCCATTTCCGGCATCAGTGAGCTTGTCAAGGATATTGAGGTTGGCGACAAGGTGGTCAAAATCAGCAGAACCGACTGGCCGATGAAGCTGGAGCTTAACCTGACAGGCCTTGCCTTCAACGCGCAGGAGGACCTGTCAGATCTGCCCAATAATAGGGTTGTTGGTTTCAAGTCGATTGAAAGCAAAGGGGATGTGTATGAGGTGGCTTTGGGCAGACCTGCCACTCAAGCGTATGCCAAGGGAACCAAGGTGCGCTTGCACCGTTATCTTGATCATCCGCGTGTTTACGACAACCACGTACCCACGGAATGGAAGCGGTACGCGTTTGTTGTCGGCAAGGATGGGGGGCGTCGGAAGAAACTCTGGCCGGGCGCCGAATACATGTGTCTGTTCATCATCAATCACTACAATCAGTATCCGAAGAAACTGCCGAAAGGTGAAAAGTCGCCGGTACTGCTCTTTGATGACATCACGTTGACGAACGTTGCGAAACAGGAAGTCGCGAAGCCCGAAACGGAGAAGAACGAGCCCAAAGCCCAGACGCTGGCGCAACCAGACGGCGGTCAGACCATCACACTCGCCAAATCTGGCCGGGCTCTCTGCCAGATCGTGGCGGCCCCGGACGGGATCGAGGCTTATGCGGCGAAGACGCTGGCGGATTATCTGAAGGAAATGACCGGAGCGGAGTTTCCAGTCGTCTCGCCCAATGAATACAAAGCGGATCGGCCGGCCATCTTCGTGGGCCTGAGCGAACCGGCACTGGCGCGGCTGGGGCCGGAACCGCTGGCGAAGTTGCGCGATCAGGAGCACGTCGCACTCAGCATCGGTCCGGACATCCTGCTCTACGGCAAGGGGCACCGCGCGAGCCTCGACGCCGCGATGGAGTTCCTCGAGAACTCGCTCGGCTGGCAGTGGTTTTCGGTTCTCGAAAAGCCGGTTGTGCCAAAGCGGGCAACGTTGACACTGAAGCCGTTTTCCCGGAAACGCGGTTTCGATTTCGTGTCGCGTCAGTTGTCGTTGCGATTCAGCGCCGCCTTCTACTTGCAGCACGGCGTCAACATGGGGCTCGAAACGAAGTTGCTTCAGCGGCAGCAGGCAGTGCCAGGGTATTTCAAGTCGTGGCTGCTGAATGAGAATTTCGTCCACACTTCATTTTCTTACATTCCACCGACGCCGGACGACAGACTCGCGAACGGATTTCATTGGGTCACGAAGCGGGACTATTTCAAGACGAATCCGGAATTCTTCTCCCTCAGCCATTCCGGAGAGCGGGTTAAGAACCTGCAACTTTGCTACAGCAATCGTGGATTGCGGGATGAGTTGACCCGTCAGGTGTTGCGGCACATTAAAATCCGCGGCCAACGCCAGCTCATCATGATCGACGCTTTTGATCGACCGGGGCGCTTCTGCCACTGCGATGGCTGCATCGCGCTCGAGAAGCGTTATCAGAGTCCCGGCGGCCCGCTGTTCGACTATCTCTTCGAGCTGTGCAACGCGCTGAAGCTCAAACACCCCCAGACGCGAGTGAAGACGCTGGCTTATCGCCGCAGCCAGACGCAGATCACGCCGCGCCTGCCCGAGGGCGAGAAACTGCCCGACAACCTCGTCATCACCTTCGCGCCGATCGAGGACTGCTACTTTGCCGACTGGACGCATCCTGACCCGAAGATTCAGGAAACGTTTCAGCATCTGAAGGACTGGGCTGCGATCACCGCGCCGAATAATCTCTGGGCGTGGATGTATCCCAATCCCTGGGGCACGGGCCACGAGATGCCTGTCGGCAATGTCGAGCGGGTCATCACTAACATGCAACTGATGCACAAGGCCGGCGTACGCGGGATCTTCCTCGATCACCACGGCATCAACTCACGCAGTGGATGGAGCGAGCTGCAGGCGTTTCTTGTGTTGAAACTCTCGCAGGACATCGAAGCGGACACCGACGCGCTGATCACGGAATTCACCGACCACGCCTTTGGCCCGGCCGCTCCGCAGATGCGGCAATATCTCGCGGAACTCGAAGCCGCCCGCAAGGCGATGACCAGCCTGCCGTCGCAAGTCGGCTACAAGTCCCGCAATCTCGACGCCCGCACGTTCCCTTACCTGACGCCCGCAAACCTGCACCGCTGGCAGCAGTTGTTCGAGAACATGGAAACCGCCACCGCGTCCCTGCCGGTCGAGCTGGCCAACGTGCGGTCGCAGCGCCGTGAGTTGGACATCGCGACGCTTTGGAAATGGTTCGACCTGCGCGCCGACTGGCCTGACGTTTACACCGATCATCAGCAAGTTGCCGAGCGAATCCTCGCCGCGAACAAGGCGAAAGCGCCCTCTGGAGTCGCTCCCGCATGGTCACTCGGCGACCCACTCATCGCCCACTTTGTGACCCTGATTGACGCGGGCGGCGAAAAGCCGTTGCCCGCGGACTTCGACGGCATCGCCCGCGACCGCATCCGCACCTTCCTTCCCAAACACAACGGTCGGGGCAGGATAAAACGCAGTGTCAAAGACCCCGATGCGGCCTTCGGCACAGCCACCGTGGTGGACCAGCCACAAGTACCATTCGAATGCGGCTTCAGTGAGTGGAAACCCGGCGTGCCGAAAGTCGTCACGCACGGCCCGCGCCTCAAAATCCAGCGTGGCCAGATAACGCCGGGGCAGTATCGGCTTTACCCGCTCGGCGAGATCGACCTGACCACCGACGACAGCATGATCTGGTTCGGTCGCAGCTGGCAGACCAGCCTGAGAGTCGGCTCGCAGTTGTATTTTCCCGGTGAAGTCAACCACTGGAAAGCGTGGGTGTCGCTCAAGTTCACCGGCCCCGACTACGGCGGTAAGGGCGAAAACCTGGTACTGTGCGACCGGGTGATTCTGGTGAAATCGAACAACGACCCGTGACCCAAACCGAATGTACCTTTGAATCGTTTCGGAATGTTGAGTGACCGCCGGACAAATACAACGCCGTCATCTTCGATCTGTTGACTGCGCTGTTGAACTCATGGTCCCTGTGGCACGACATGGCGGGCGATGACAGTCTCGGTTAGGATTGGCGAAATCGACACATGCATTTTTGACGATCAGGGATCGCACCATGAAAACCTCTTGTTCACTCCTTGTCTGTTTCTTACTGCCCGTCCTGGTGTTCGCGGCGGACGACGCTCCCAGGCCCGTGCTCGTCGATGCACGCCGTATTTGGGACGACGCGCCGCACAATGCGTTCACGGACCTGGTGCGTTTCAAGGATCGCTGGTATTGTGTCTTTCGCGAAGGCAAGGGACACGTGTCACCCGATGGCGCCCTACGAGTAATTACGTCGACTGATGGAGAACAATGGGAATCAGCGGCGCTGGTCACGTCGGAGGATTCTGATCTCCGCGACGCCAAGATCACGGTCACGCCGGACGGCCGGTTGATGCTCGCTGGAGCCGAGGCAACTGAATCAACGGCGGGCCGCCACCATCAATCGCTGATCTGGTTCTCGAACACTGGGGAAGACTGGACTCCAAAACGCAAAGTCGGCGACCCTGAGAACTGGCTGTGGAGAATCAGTTGGCACAAGGGCAACGCATACGGATTCGGTTACGCTTGTGGTGCCGGGGGTCGAGGCCTTCGGCTGTTTAGAAGTTCCGACGGAAAGACCTTTGAGACGCTAATCGAGAACGTCGATGTCGAGGGGACGTATCCGAATGAAACGTCGATTGTGTTTCTTTCCGACGATACGGCATACTGTTTGTTGCGTCAGGACGGCAAGCCAAACTCTGGCTGCTTCGGCACATCGCATCCGCCGTATACCGAATGGGAATGGAAGAGTCTTGGTGTCCGACTTGGCGGACCAGACATGATTCAACTGCCGGACGGTCGTTTCGTCGCCGTCGTCCGTCTGTACGATTCGCCCGTGCGAACGGCAGTGTGCTGGCTCGATCCGAAGAAGGGAACATTGACCGAAGCGCTAAAGCTCCCCTCCGGTGGCGACACCAGTTACGCAGGGCTGGTGTGGCACAACGATCTGCTGTGGATCAGCTACTACTCGTCGCACGAAGGCAAGACCAGCATCTATCTGGCCAGGGTTCGAATCGATCCAGAAGCGAAAGCACAACAATAACTCGGGGTATCTCACAACAGGGTTCTCTTGTCGCTGTCTTCATCCGTCTGTGTGTATTGAGCCTTGTACTGCAGCTGCCTTCATTGTTGCTGCTGAGAACCTGACTCACGTGAAGTCCAGCAGCGATGGCACTCACTTTGTGCGTGGCTCATCTTCGGAACGTTTCATCGTTTGGGGAGTCAACTATGACCACGACCATTCAGGTTAGTTGCTCGATGAATACTGGACCGACGAGTGGCAGACAGTCGTCGAGGACTTTCGCGAGATCAAAGAGCTTGGCGTCATTCCATGGGTTTTCGCGTTCGGTGGCGGGAAGCCGCTCTTCCACGGCCCAGTCATCGGAAAGCAACTGGATTTTGTTGCCGTTCACTTCTACCCGAACAAGGGCGAAGTCGGCAAAGCGCTAAAGGCGTTAGAGCAGCTCTACTTTCCTTCGGCGGCGAGTTGACCGTTTCGCCACGCCAGGAAGTCGTCCTGGTATGACCAGCGAAATGTCCTGTCCTTGCGGTAGCCCAGGTCGAGATTGGACAATTGCTCAGTGACGTAGGCATCGACATGTTCTGTTTCGATAAAAGGATCTCGCGTCCGCATTTGCCAATCGCGGAGCGCGTCCTTCAAGCGATTCAGCGTTGTCCCGTGTTCAGAAGAACCGACGAGATTATGCCACTCGTTTGGATCGGTCTGCAAGTCGTAAAGCTCGTACCGCGGCGGACGCGACCAGCGAGCGAATGCTTGCCGTACATGCTTCGGTGCCGCGGCTTGCTCTACCGACGTCGCTCCAGAGACGAAAAAATGTTGATGTTGCTCGTCAAGATAGGTGCCTGCGTCAAGGTTCTCGGTTCCGGGGCGTGGGCTGGAGATGAGCTTATACCTTTGGTCTCGAATCGAATGCTGTACGAAGCAGGCACGTGGAAACGAACCTGTCGTGAGCGCATAGCTATACTGCCTCCACTCGACGGAGGCTTCGTCTCGTAGCAGTGGTTGCAGATCGCGGCCGGGCAATTCGTCAGCGATGTCGATGGCGGCTGCCACCAGGATTGTTGGTAACAGATCGACTGTGGAGATGAGTTCGCTGCGCACGGTCGTCACCTTCGCATGCCCCGGCCAGCGAACAATCAGAGGTACGCGTAAACCACCCTCGTAAACCGTCCCCTTTCCGCGAGGGAACTACGCTCCGTGGTCGCCAAAATAGATAACCATTGTGTCGTCAGAATGCCCCCCGTCGGCGAGTGCTTTCAGGAGCAGCCCAACGCCGGTATCCAATCGTTCCAAACAGTTGTAGTAGTTCGCAACCTGTTCTCGCAGTCGTGATGAGTCTACGCCGACCCAGGGCATTGGCCGAACATCGTCTGCGCCGAGAGGGTTGCTCGGGCGGCCGTTTACCCGGCGCAGAAACGGCAGATGCGCATCAGGAAAGTTGACGGACAGGAAAAACGGCTTCTTTCCGGAGTCGGCGAAGAACTTTGCTGCCGAATCCGCGTAATCATCTATCGATTGCTTACGTTGAAAATTGGAATTCGAGATTGCCCGGTAGTCAAACGGGAAAGCGTTTTCGGGATTTACGTGCAGCTTGCCGATCAACCCTGTACGGTATCCGGCCGCCTTGAGCCACGTGACGACGTTTGGCGTATCGTCTTCGTACATCGCGAATTTGTGCGTCGCCAATCCGATCTGTTCGTTTTGATGCGGGTAGAGTCCTGTCAGGAACACAGCACGAGAAGGTGAGCAAACCGAATACGGCACAAACGCATTCTCGAATCGCACACCTTCGCTCGCCAATCGATCGAGGTTCGGCGTTCTCGCGTAGGAATCGCCGTAACAGCCGAGTTCCGGCCCGTTGTCTTCTGAAACGATCAGAAGAACATTGGGGCGTTCGGAGGCATCGACGCGAGTGGTGACCACGCGAGATGCAAAAGCGTTAAATAACACACCGAGCACGAGGAACCAGCAGCCGCATCGAATTCTTATCATGAGTTTCTCCGCTATCGATGCAAACGACTGCGACTGGCGGAACTCATCCGCCAGACCCGCGGTCAGACTTAATTTCTGCCGACACATCGGTCGAAGAGGTTCTTCGTCATTTTCTGCACTCGGTCGTCAGGCCCATGCGGACGGCTCCAGTGTGACCATGGAAGGGTGTGACCTGGCGGGGAGCTAACTCCCTGCGCCCAAAAAATAGTAGCGGCATTGAACACGAAATTGTTCTTCGGACCAGGGTAGATTGTGGCCGTCCATTGCTGCGGATTGACTCCACCTTGCCACGCTGTCCCCGCGCCGACAATCTCAAGGCCTTCGATCTGTGCTGGTTGTCCGTGATACTCCCAGCCAATCAGACCTGGGATGGAGTCGCCGTTCTCGACATCCGCTCCCTCGAACATCCAGTGGTTTGCTTTCGTCACGACCCAGTCACCCCCACCATTAACAGGCTCGACGTTTCTGGCACCCATCAGCAGACCTTCGTCTGGTCCGCGATGAGGAAACGGTCCGTGGTCTCTTTCTCGGTTCACGGCGTATTCGTTATCGGCACCATACGGACCGCCTCGAAAAATAATGCGATTGTTGCCTCCGCTCGATGATTGGCGAAACGGCGTTACCCAGCACACACTGTTCCCGGAAAAGAACAGCAGGTTCACGCCTGCGTCGCGCATCGTGACGGCACTGTTAAACTGCCGAAGATCCCAGTATTCATCGTGACCGACACTAACGAACGCCTTGCACCGCAAGCCGCGCGCCGGCGCCAACATATCGCTGTTTGAACAATACGCCACGTCGTAGCCCTCCTTCTCCAACCAGAAGGCAAGAGGAAACTCCAACGGCAGGAATTCGCCGGAACCAACTGTAAGTGGGTCATTGACGACCCCAGTGTACTGAGCCTCTCGGCCATAAGGACGGTCGAAACTAACATTGGCCCAGGGCCCCTGATTACCGTTGGGATGTGTATAGATCGAATATTTGTTGGGCCAGCGATTGTAAGCCTGCCAGGTGTTGTCCGAACATTGAAAGAGCACGTCGGCAGGCCGATCATCCGTGACAATGAAGATCACGTAGCTTTGCCAATAAGCTTCAACGCCTTCGGGCTCGGTCGTTAGTCGGCCTAGATAGACACCACTCAGCCAGTCTTTGGGAATCGTCAATTGCAACGACGGCGACCAGTGACATTCGTGAAGATTCTTTTCGCCGATGGCCGGTTCCGGTTGAATCTTACCTGGTACGGAATCAACAGTTTTCATTAACCTGGCGCCTCGCCCAGCGTAATACCCCATACGGAAGAATTCGACCTTGAACTGTCGCACGGGATTTGTGGACACACAAATGTCGATGGTCTCACCCGCCTTAACACTCTGCCGAGAACAATATCCTTCAATCCACGGCGACCGGTATCCACCGGAATCCACACGAACTCGAGTTAGTTGCCAGTCTCGTGCGCCGGCATGCTGATTCTCTAACTGAATCGGATTAGGATCATTGGGATTACTGTTTGTGTTCGCCGGAAGCGATTGAGCGCGGCACACGCGCAACGATTTGCCTTGCAGGCAACAAGCGGCGATCAACAAACAAATAGCAATTCGGCTGCGGACGTTCATAAGGCACCTTGTATCGAACATAAGGGACACGGTCACATGACAACACAGCGTTCATTTGGATGGATGGGCAGGCACTGCGATAGCTTTCGCTCCATTGCTCTGCACAACCCAAAAATGGGGTTGAATCATTCGCCGGAAAACGGGGTCAGGTACCAAAAACCGGAACGGCCCGAAGGGTGCTTCGCATTTTTGGTATCTGACCCCGTTTTCCGGCGAACAATTCACCCCCACCTTTTGCCTGTGACAATGCACGAGTGCTTCTCCGAAGTGTAGCGACTTCCGTCACTGTACAGCTGCGAAATCACTCATCAGACACGCTAATCGCCCGTGCGACACGCACTGGCCACAGCATATCACAGAAGATCAGGCGGCGTGCACCAGATAACCGCCACCCTGCTTCAGCATCTGAGGAACTACAGCCCGAGCGGCGAACAACCGCGACATCACATTGACGTCCCACATCCGCTGCCTGTGCTCGTAGGAACCTTTTCCACCACCCGTGACAACAACAACTTTGCCGACCGGTTCCACAGCAATTCGTCCATGAAATGCTGAGTGTGTGGGTCAGGCGGCAAGCCTGCAGGGTTTGGGACGCGGAATTCGTCTCACCCGCCTGTTCGCCGGTGAGCAAACGACGGCTTACTCGTCTGTACCTGACCGTGTTGCTTGACGCCGGCAGTGATCACTTTTCTGCCTCGAGCAGCGTTGGTCGTGCCGTCATCTGATTTCTTGGCGATTTCACGTCGGCGTGCCGCGTCGGCAAGCTTCTGCTTTGCGACTCGCTTTTCACGTTCTTTTTTCTTTTGGTCTTTGCTCTTGGCCACTGATTCTTCTTCCCGTGATGAATAATTCTTAGGGAGGAAGTGTACTGACAATTCCAGATAATGCGAGAGGTATTCCAGTTCGGCACTAAGTTGGAAGCCCTACGCAGTTCGTCACCATTTGCCCGAACCTGACGTGCCGGTCCGCCAGAGCCATGCCTCCCTGGAGACGTGAAGTGTTCACGCCTGAGTCAGGTCTCAGATGTCGGAGCTGTCGTTCGTATGGTTCAGCAGCTTTCGACCATGCCTCACTGTGCGTCATGGGGAGGCAGTGTGTGGTTTCCACGCTGAGTACACGCATACCCTGCGACTTCGCAGGCAAAATGAAGGGCTGAATCCGGGCTCCAGTCCCGTTCAAGAGCGTGCAGAATACAGCCGGAGAAGATGTCGCCCGCTCCATTCGTGTCGACAGGATGGATGTCGGTTGCCGGCTCATGGTGACGACCTTCCGCACTGAGCCACGTTGCACCCTGATCCCTGTCGGTCATGATGATCTGCCTTGGGCCCAGTGACAACATTTTCGCAGCAGCAACATCTTCCCTGCCAAAGCGACTGCATCGAAACAAACGCGATGCAATCAACACGTCAACCAGAGGCAGCAGCTGCTCGAGTCCCGGTTTAACCGAACCGGCGTCCAGAACCACCTTGCCTCCGCTCGCCTTCACGATGGTCGCAACTTTGATCGCGGCAGCGGAGGCCCAGCCGTCAAGATGCAGAATGCTGATCCCGCGCAGTCGACTTTCATCAATATCATCTGCATCCGGCACGGGAAACTGTCCGCGTGAATACGCGATTGTTCGCGAACCGGTGACGCTGTCGACCCAGACATGAGCAAAGCCGGTGAACCATGCGTCATTCGCATCGCACTCAGACGTGTCAACACCCCGTTCCCGCAACGTACCGGCGATGAAACGCCCATGTTCATCGTTTCCCCAGCGGCCGAGAAACGAAGTCGTTGAACCGTAAAACGCAGCGGTCGAAAGAGCGACCGGCACGGGGCCCCCAACCTGTGTCCAGTCATTGGCGACGGCTACTTTTGTGTCGGCCGCTGGAAACCTCGGCAGCTCCACGACGTGGTCGACCACCACCGTTCCAATTCCCAAAATGGTCATTTTCTCTGTTTCCGACCAATCCGCCAGCTGTGCCGCTGGCTCGGGCTGTGCCTAATCCTGTGACCTTGGAATCGTCAACACACTGGCCGTGCCAGTGCAACAATTCCCCAAGGGGCTACACGGCCCCGGCGGACTCGTTGATGGCGGAGCTGTCTGCCAACCGTTTTGCCGTGTTGCTCAGGCCGACGGCGTCGAGTCCCAGGTCCGCGAGCAATTCGCTGCGGTCACCATGTTCAATGAACTCGTCGGGAATGCCAAGGACACGGACACGGTCCGTCGACAGACCAAGCCGGTTGGCGGTCTCCAGAACGGCGCTGCCGAAGCCTCCATTGATGGCGTTCTCCTCGATCGTGATCACGAAGCCGTTCTCGATAGCGCGCCGGACGACATCCTCATCAACCGGTTTGACAAATCGAGCATTGACCACTCCGACATCTAACCCGTCCTGTTTCAGTTCCTGTGCGGCCTCTACGGCTCGTGGCAGCAGCGCTCCACAGGCCAGAATACTGCCATCCGTGCCCCACGACAGCACTTCCGATTTGCCCAATTCCAGCGGAGCGACGTTTCGTTCGATCTTTTCGGTATTTGTTTTCGGATAGCGAATTGACGATGGAGCATCGAGTGTCAACGCAAAGTCCAGCATGGGCTGAATATCCAGTTCGTCGCCGGGCGCCATCACCACCATGTTCGGAAAGATTCGCATGTACGAATTGTCGAACACACCATGATGAGTCGGGCCGTCCGGGCCACACAATCCCGCTCGGTCCATGCAGAACACGACGGGCAGCTTCTGCAACGCGACTTCCTGGAAAATCTGATCGAAGCTTCGCTGCAGAAACGTGCTGTAAATATCGACAATTGGCCGAGCCCCGGATTTCGCCATGCCCCCGGCAAAGGCCACAGCGTGACCTTCGCAAATGCCGGTATCGAAGAAACGATCGGGAAAATCGTCGCGAATTCTGTTCAACTTATTTCCCGCACACATCGCGGCGGTCAGCACACACACCTTGTCATCCTGTTGCATCGCGTTGTGAACAGCGTCAGCAACAATATTTGTGTAGGCGATGCTCCTGTCGCTGTTGACGGGAACGATTTCGTTGTTTTCGTCGCGACAGAACGGAGCGGGCGTGTGAAACTTGACAGGGTCCTGCCGAGCCGGCTCGAAGCCGTGTCCCTTATCCGTGAAGACATGCAGCAGCACAGGACCTTTGACGTCTTTGATCATCGCCAGGTATCGCCGCAGCGACTGGATGTCGTGACCATCCACGGGGCCGATATAGCGGAATCCCATTTCTTCAAACAGCATGCCTCCGTGAAAGAAAGTCTTCAATGCTTCCTTGAACTGTCCCAGCATGTGTTCGACTGGTTCGCCGACCACCGGAACTTTGTTCAACAGCCATGAGACGTCTCGCTTGAGGCCGTTGTAGAACGGTGCCACACGGGCCTTATCCAGATAGCTGGCGACTCCCCCCACTCGCGGGCAGATGCCCATCTTGTTGTCGTTCAACACGACCAACAGATCTTTATTCAGCCCGGCGGCATTATTCATCGCTTCAAAAACAATGCCGGAGGGCAGGGCACCATCACCGATGACCGCAACGGATTTGCGATCATCGGTGAACAATAAATCGTCTGCCGTCTTCATCCCCAGAACGGTCGACACACTGCTGCCGGCGTGGCCGGTCACGAACAGGTCGTATTCGCTCTCAGCGGGATTGGGATAACCCATTAGTCCGCCACGGTGTCGAATGGTATGAAATTCGGAGAAACGGCCGGTCACCAGCTTATGAGGATAAACCTGATGCCCCGTGTCCCAGATCAATCGGTCCTTTGAAAAATCAAAGACGGAATGCAGAGCGATGCACAATTCGACGACGCCAAGATTACTCGCAAAATGCGCAGCCCGGTCCGAGACCACTGTCAGCAGTGCTTCGCGAATTTCATCTGCCAGTTGATTCTGCTGCTTCGCGTTGAAATCACAAAGCTGCGCCGGCGACTTCAATTCACTGAGAATCTCAAATGACATCAGTGATCTCTCTCCACTATGAACTGTGCCAACCGCACAAGGTGATCGGCCTTTGCCCCGAACGGCCCCAGGGCGTCACAGGCGTCTTTCACCAGCACTGACGCCTTCTTTCGGCTGGCCTCAATGCCAATCAGGGATGGATACGTCAGCTTGCCCAATTCCTTGTCCCGACCAGTTTCCTTACCAAGTCTGTCATCGTTGCCGGTTACATCCAGCAGATCGTCCGCAATCTGAAATGCCAGACCGATCCCCACTCCGTAGATTCGCAGAGATTCCCGCTGATCCGACGATGCCGCCGCGACTGCGGCTCCAAGTTGCAGCGCTGCGTTGATGAGCGCTCCGGTCTTCATTCTATGAATCTGTATCAATTGTTCTACGTGGAACAGGTTTTCCCCGCTGGAAGGAATTGAGCAATCCTGCTGAGGAACGACTTCACCAACCGAAACCGCAGTGGATTCCGCACGGGAATTCCCGCAGGCGTGGAAGTGCACTGAGGCATTTGTCCCCGAAAACGTACCTCTTTCCGCCTCCAGATCCAGGACCTGTCCGCCAACCATGCCACGCCCGCCCGCCGCCGTTCCCAGCACTCGCAGGCAGTCCACCGTCACAGAATCCGATGTGGGGGCCATGGCCAGGGTCTCAAACGCCAGCGTCAGCAGCGCGTCACCGGCAAGAATCGCCAGTGCTTCACCGAAAACGACATGACTGGTGGGGCGACCACGCCGCAGATCGTCGTCGTCCATTGATGGCAGGTCATCGTGGATCAACGAATACGTGTGGATCATCTCGATCGCACACGCCGCCGGCAGGGCGTCAGCGATCGTGGCCGCACAGACATCGGTGCTCATCAGCACCAGAATGGGACGCAGTCGTTTGCCCGCAGCCATCAAGCTGTATTCGACGGCCGTCCTTAACGGGCCTGGCCAGTCCTGAGCCTCCAACTGCCGCCGCAGCGCATCGTCAACCTGTGTCTTCAGTTGAGCGTAGTAATCCTGAAATGACTGGGCGGACATGAGGCGGCTGGTTGCCGGAGGTGCGTATATGCCGGGGCTGCAAGAAATGCCCCTGCTTCGCCGCGAATGGTGACAACGTTGTGACCAAAAATCCACCGTGACGATGGCAATTCCGGCTGTTTGTCTACACACGAAACGACGTAATCAATTGCGCCAACGGAGATGCCGAGTACGACTTTCCTCGCACGCCCCCAGGGCTACCACCGGCACGGGAGCGGGACTGCCCGTCGGATCAGCAACGGTGTGGCCGATCCGCCAGTCGAGACGCCACTCGGAAGCGGATTGACAGGCGGTCGAAGACAACAACGCCGCTGATAACTGCCACAAGTGTCGCCAGGCTATTGCGGTCGATCCATTGCAGCAACAAAGTCAACGTGGAAACACTGTCGACCTCGCAATACGCTGAGGCAGTGTATTGTGCAGGACGGCCCTGAGGAATCGGAACTGCCGTCGTGTAGCGGTCACCGCGTTCGATTGCAATCACTTCCTGCGGCCCCAGTCGCTTGCCTGCCAGCTCCGACGCAATCATCCGAATCATCAGTTGATCAAGGCGCTCGACTGCAAATTCAGAAACGTCCGGCGTCGCATGAGCATTTCCGACACCCGAATGATCGGTCAGAAACAGGTATTGCCCCATCGTCAACAGGGATGCGGTTCGCATGACAATCTGCGCCGTCGTTTCGACGCCGCTGGCACCGACCGGGAACAGACGAACACCCTTTTGCCGCAGCCCCTGGACCGCCAACATAGCTGTGCCAACGTTCTCCTGATGAGGCGGAGCATCGCCGACAAGAAACAAAACGCGGGCAGTGTTGGACGTTCTCCAGCTGAGGTTTTCGGCACTGTTGAGAGCCACGTCCATGGCTTCGGGAAAATCACCGCCGCCACTGGCCGCCTGGCTATCCAACCGTCTGCGAAAATCGTCCAGCGAGTCGGTAAAGTCATGCGTCCGACAAACGTAGGCATCTCCATTATCTCGATAGGCAATCAGCGAGTACCGTTGGTCGACGTTGGGGAACATGCGATGGACAGACGCAACAATACTGTCGATTTCCGTTTTTAGATACTCCAGTTCATCGCCCATGCTGCCCGTCGTGTCAATGACCAGCGCCAGGTCCAACTGCGTTGGCAGCTGTGATTCTGCCTGATGAACGATCACATCCCAGACAGAATCCACGTTTCGGTATTCGTCAATAACCGGCGTCTGGCTCTGACCTGTGAATACCTGAAGATGCAGGCGTTTGCTCTGTCGCTGTCGATTGTGATCAGCAAAATTGCTCAACAGCAACACTCGTCCATCCGTTCCCGTACACATGTCCAGCAGAAATCTCTCACGCTGCTGTTGTCCGGTCTGCGGGTCTTTCACCACACAGCGGGCGTCGCTCAACGGCTTACCCTGACCGTCCCTGACACGGATCACGGTTTGCTGAAGGTTGGCGTTTAGCGGCAGCTGACAGGATGTTGCCTGATGACGGTACCGGTTAATGAAGGCTGCGTACTCGCAGTAATTCGCCACATCGTCAAAGCTGCCAGCCGTCAGAATTCCTGACTGACGTCCGGACCGCGGTGTGAACTCGTCTTTCGTACGATGACGTTCTGCCCCGAATGAATCCGCTTCCGGAGCAGCTTTGGTTTCGGCAACAGCAAATGCCTCGGACGATGCCTCTCTATTGCCTACGGCAGAGGCCGGGCTGGCGCTTCCATCTTCAGCAGAAAATGTAGAATTCACAGGTGCTGCTCCGGAAGAGGCACCGTTACCGCCGCAACCTGATACGAGAAATAACAGAAGACTTCCGGTGATGGTGAGAGCCAATGTGAATCTAATCATGAGTGGTCTCCTTGAGCCATAATGCAATCGATCGTGGGTAAACGTTTCAGGTTCAGCACAGCGGCTGGCTACCGCAGCCACTGACATCGGTGCGCAACGGTGGTGCAGTTTCAAGACGGAGTAGGTGACGTGAATTCGGTACCAGACGGATCCCGCCAATGCAACGGTGCAAACAGACGAGCATGTTCCTGCCCCGTTGCTCAACACGGGTTCAGCGAAGAAGTCGGAGGCATCGTTCAAAGAGATTCAGACATTTATTCGCCCCGAGAGGATGACCTGCGAACTCAACTTCAGATGCGCGACGGTGCTGCAGCCACCTTCAAGCAAACCAACAATCGTTTTAGCGCGTACCCATCAAGTCGCAATTTTGCGGTGTGAGGCCTGGCACAGCCTGCCGTTCTGATGGCAGACAGAAACGCTGGGCGTTGCCCATACAAGACAGAATTGACTGTTGCACATCCCGACCTGGAAAGAACCAGGCTCGAAGCTGTTGACCGCTGGCATTCGCGAAGGTCATTTCGCTGGCAGTCAGACCCACCTGATCCGGTCGCCGAAAGTCACCCTTCATGGGCCTCGGACAGACCTGACTGATCGGATCGGCAGCATTGAAAAACTTCGGAAGCTCAGCCGTGACAGCGGCCGGAATCCACGCGAGCACAAGACAGACAACGAGAGAGATACGCGGTATTGATGGACTCATTCGGTGTTCCGTGGAAGCAAGAGGGGCGCCCCATTTTGTTGCCGCTTTGGTTCAGAGTTCAGATTGCCTAGAATTATCGCATTCTCCGTTTTACCGTCGTAGCTGACGAGGCCATTGCAAAGGTATTATCGAGCCTCGCCCTCCGCGATAATGTCAGGCAGATCACACTGTGCCGTCAGCTGAGTGAGTAGAAAGCTACAGCAGGTCGGTACACTGCCGATTGAGTAACTGTCAGCTTCGGTATGAGCGGTGACTGTTTGCTAGAGAATCATCCTGTGCAGTTTCCTGTTCGCCAGAAAGTCGTTGCCATGAAGTCCTGCGTTTTTGCTCTGATTCTGCTGGGAGCGTCCACGGCGGCGAATGCTGAGACGACCGCTCAGCCGAAATACAATGTGCTGTTCATTATTTCCGATGACCTGACGGCGACCGCGCTTTCGTGTTATGGCAATACAGTCTGCCAGACACCGAATATCGACGCGATTGCGGCAAAAGGGACTCGATTCACGCGCGCCTTCTGTCAGGGAACGTACTGCGGTCCGTCGCGTGCTTCGATGTTGTCCGGCTACTACCCTCATGCGACCGGAGTACTGGGCTACAAGAGCCCTCGTCCGCAGATCGGCGACCGAGCCACCTGGCCCCAGCATTTTAAGAACAATGGCTACTACACGGCTCGCGTCAGCAAGATCTATCACATGGGCGTACCCGGCGGAGTGTTACTGGGCGGCGATGGTCGCGATCACAACAAGTACAACGGAGCCGATGACGAAGCCTCATGGACGGAGCGATTCAACAGTCCGGGGCCTGAATGGAAGGCACCAGGCATCGGCGAAACTCTGGAGGGCAATCCGGATGGTAAGAAGCCGGTCGTCGGCGGCAATACGTTTGTCGTCGTCGAAGCGGACGGCGATGACATGGTCCATTCAGACGGAATGACGGCCGCCAAAGCAGTGGAACTGATTGACAGACACAAGGACGAAGCATTCTGGCTGGGCGTAGGTTTTGTCAGACCACACGTACCCTTCGTCGCGCCGAAGTCGTATTACCCGCCATTTCTGCCTTACGAAAAGATGGTGCTGCCGGAAAAGGTACCAGGGGACTGGGACGACATCCCCAAACCCGGCATCAACTATAAAACCAGCCTGAATATGAAAATGGATCTCCGTCGTCAGAAGAAGGCGATGGGAGGTTACTACGCGTCTGTGGCCTTCATGGATGCTCAGGTCGGCAAGGTGATGGCAGCTCTCAGAAAAGCGGGCATCGAAGACAAGACAATCGTTATCTTCACCAGTGATCACGGCTACCACCTGGGCGAACACGACTTCTGGGCGAAAGTCAGCCTGCGAGACGAATCCGCAGGAGTACCGCTGATCATCAGCGTGCCAGGCAAGAAGCCGGCCGTATGCCACAGTCTTGTGGAGCTGCTGGACCTGTATCCAGCGGTGTCGCAACTCTGTGGCCTGGAGGTCCCTGATCGCATTCAGGGCGAGGATATTTCGCCAATGTTGGATGACCCCGTCCATTCCGTACGTAACGCTGCATTCAGCGCGGCACCGTCGCGAAAGGGGTTTCTGCTTCGTGAAGACAAGTGGGCGTACATTCAGTATAAGGAAGACGCCTCTGGAGGCATTGAGCTGTTCGACACGGAAAAGGATCCATTGCAGTACACCAACCTTGCAGAACTTCCTGAGCATGCCGAGCTGGTCGCTGGTTTTGGGAAAAAGCTGGCTGCAAAACTGACGGCCGTTCGTAGCAATGATCTGGACATCACGTACCGGTGAACGCGAACGCCAAACCGGTTGAATCGGACACTGCTGCACAACCGCACCACTCACCCGCTGTCCGCGCGACGATTTCCTTTGTCTCAACATCTTAAGCGAAGCTGAGATTCGCAAACTGCCGAGCCGACGTTTCCCGTCATTGATGACAGATGCGGCAACTCGCTTGATTCGGCCACTCGGCGGTGGTAGCCCACGCCTTTTTCACATTCGCACGCGAGGTCGGTTGCTTATCCACATCGTTGTCTGTGCAATCTGGCGTATTCAAAAATCCATAACGACACACTTCACAATCTGGCGAGTTGCGTACGAATGCTCCAACGATTTTCGGGTTTCATAATCGGCGTTCTTATGCTGCCGTTGCTGTCCGCCACAGTGGTGGCCGACGACATTTCTGTGTCGGTGGGAATCGGTGGCCTGCAACGAGTCCTTCAGGGAGACTGGGGGCTGGTTCAGGCAAAGTTCACTAACAAATCGGACCAGGACAAGGAAGTTCTTGCGGTTGTTATACCGACCTTTGGTGGCGGATTGCAGTACAGTCGACGTGTCGTGATTCCGGCCAAAACGCTGCGAGTGTGTCAGTGGCCGGTGCTGGTTGCCGATCGCGACGTGAAGAGCTTTGAATTTGAGTACCTGGTCTTTGAAGACCCCGACGGAGCAGGGCCAATCAAACGGGTATTAGGAGAGCACGTCGCACGCGATTTCCAAATCGTCAATCCGCAGTCCCGGACGTCTTCGCCCATTGGATTTCGTGGGCTGCTGACTTCGGGTGAAGAAACGCCTCGGGATCTTCATTACACACAGGAAGTTGCTGATACTCTCCGGCAGGAATCTGGTTACGAGCGGATGGAGATCATGTTCCAGCCGAAGCACGTCGACGGCTATCCAGAAGCTCTGGAGTGTCTGGAACAATTGCTGATCACGTCGCGAACGTTACATCAGTTTCCGGCAGCCTGCGATGCCATTCGCGTATGGACACAGCGGGGAGGCAAGACGTGGCTGCTTGCTGATCAGACCGGCATGGAGACAATCCGTGCATTGCTGGGCGACGCATTGCCTCTCACGCAAATCGACGAGACTTCGTCAAATGTGATGAAGCTTGATATCAATCCGTCTGAGCCCGTGTCACGTTTTCCCGAACGCGAAGTCCTGAGAGAATTTGATGAACCTGTGCGACTGGTACGCGTGATTGCTGAGAAAGGCCACGTGATCTGGACTGTCGACGAATGGCCAGCCGTCATTGAAATTCCGTTCGGAGATGGCACGGTTGTCGTGTCCACCGTTTCGCCCGAGGTATTTGTACAAGACGACAATGGCACCAGGACCTTACCGTGTGCCCGTCAGATTGCTGGTTTGTTATTCGAGGCAGAACCAAATTATCCACGCATCAGCGAAGATCACTTCTCGACGGCCGCTGCCGGACTTATTGGCTACGAAGTGCCGTCTCGACTGTTTGCGGGAACCGTGATGTTGGGTTTCGCCACACTGCTTATCTTCTTCGGCAGTGCTCTGTTGCGACGGGATCAGGCGATGGGGCTGCTCTGGGGAATTCCCGCCCTCGCATGTCTGTGCGCGACACCGGCAGTCTGGGTTGGCGGTCAGACGCGGAGTGTCGCTCCTGAGACAGCCATTCAGCAACAGGTCGTCAATTCTGTCAAAGGCCAGACGACGCTGGCCGCTGACGGGCTGGCTTCTGTTTATCTGCCAGAGCCTGCTGCTCTGGCCGTCAAGATGACGGATTTTTCGCTATTGACCGACAGAGACACAACGACCGCAAGTACCGCGCGGCGGATGGTTTGGACGGACCGGGGCGAGTCCGAATGGCAAAATCTCAGCCAGACCGCGGGGATACGCAACTACCGAATTCGTTCACTGCGGCGGCTCGATCGCCCCGGCAGTGTCACGGCGACGCTCGATAAAAACGGCCTGACCGGAAGAATTGACAAGGGCACCGATCCTTCCGACATGATTCTTGCGGGCCTGGCGTCCGAGCGAATGGCTGTCCAAATGCAGCCGGACGGAAGATTCCTGGCAACCCCGGACGATGTGCTTGCCTCAACGGAATTTGTCACGGGAACATTCCTGACCGACACTCAAAAGCAACACGCATCCATCTACAAAGGGCTGTTCAGTATGGAACAGCAGAACACACCATACCCGAACGAACTAACTCTGCTGTACTGGGCGCAACAGAAGAACCCGTCCGTCACAATTGGTGGCGCAACTACGAGGCAGGACGGTTCGGTTCTAATGGCTCAGACCGTCACGCTACAGTCTCCACCTGCGAACACCGACTTTACCATTCCCACCGCACTGTTGCCTTACAAAACCGTGCAGAGTCGGGACGGTGGAATGAGTGGCGCGTTCAGCAATCGAGAGCGAATCTGGCTGCCCCAGCAACGCGCCAACACGACGTTGCTGGAATTCACGCTGCCCGACATTTGTCAGCCATTTGAAGCCAGTAGCGGCACGATCAGCATCAAAATCAATGCCGGGGCACGACAGGTAAAAGTGAGCGTCGGCCCGCGAAACGCCCCGGCATTCATCAGGACGCTCGACAGCCCCGCAGGTCTGTTCACGATCGAACTGCCCGCACAACATCTGAACCCGGCTGTCACAAACGGGACGTTGTACGTTGAACTGGAAGTTGGTGAACCGGACCTCGATAAGCATGACCAGGACGCAGCAGGAGTACGCGAAGACGACTGGCAGGTTGGTCGGCTGATGCTGACCCTCAATGGAATCCGAGTGCCGTAACTCCGGTGCGCGGTACGTCCCGCGAGGATATCGTGCGATGGACAATTTATTCAGAAAGCAGAATCTGTGAGCAGTGATGTATCACCAGTAGTTGAAATCAGCGGCCTAACCAAACAGTTTGGCGAATTTGTGGCGCTCAAGGATTTGAGCCTGACGCTCAATAAAGGCAGCATCCTTGGCTTTATCGGTCCGAATGGAGCCGGAAAGACCACGGCCATTCGCGTGCTTGTCGGCCTGACGCGACCAACTTCCGGGACCGCACATATTGCCGGAGCGGACTGCGTACGCGAGGCACGAAAAGTGAGGCAACTGGTCGGTTACATGCCTGACAAGTTCGGCTCTTACGACAACATGCGAGTCCGCGAATACCTGGACTTCTTTGGTGCCGCTTTTGGTATTGCACGTAAGAAGCGACAGCTACGTGTCGCTGAGGTGCTGGAAATCACAAACGCGACCTGGATGCAGGATCGATTTGTGGAAAGTCTGAGCCACGGCATGCAGCAGCGTATCGGGCTGGCTCGAACACTTCTGCACGATCCGGAAGTACTGATTCTGGATGAACCGGCAAACGGCCTTGATCCTCAGGCACGCATTGAAATGCGTACCATCCTGCTGCGATTGGCCGACGAGGGACGGACACTGATCGTAACCAGTCACATTCTGCCGGAACTTGCTCGTATTTGCGATCGCGTTGCTATTCTGGCGGGAGGACAATTAAAGGCGTTCGGCACATTGCAGGAAGTCAGCCGAACCCTGTCACAACGTCGCACGATGGAAATCGAACTGCTGAATGCAGATCGAGTCGAAGCCGTCGCAGCCGAGCTTCGGTCTTCAATGGAGGAAGACTGCGAAGTCACACCATCAAAAGCAGAGTCCGTCGTGCGGTTTCGCACGTCGGGTGCCGACGATCAACTTGCCGGTTTGCTGCACAAGCTGATCGTCAGTGGTGAACAGATTTCACAGTTTCGTGAAGTGGCAGGCGACCTTGAGGAAATTTTCATCAGTGTGACTCAGCAGGCCAGTCAGGAAAACATGGTGACAGCAGAATCAACACCGGTGGCGGAGGCCGCATCATGAAGGGCATCCTTGCCATCGTCGAACGTGAGTTACCATCGTTGCTTCGAACGAAGCAGACGCTGTGGATTTTTGTCATTGTTGCGCTGACTTTCTCTGCAACAGTCCTGCTGAAATGGCCGTCTACATCGACCGCCGATCTGAGCGGCGTTCAGGCACGCGCCGTTTTTCGTGGTCTGGCGTACTCCATGTTTGTGACTGTTGTACTGGTCGTGCCTGCATTCCCCGCCACCGGACTGATTCGGGAAGTACGACGCCGAACGATGGAACTCCTGCTCAATTCGCCGCTGCGACGCTCCGAGATTTTTGTCGGCAAGCTGGTTGCGCTGGCAGCATTTGCCATGGTGCTGCTGACGGTGACACTGCCCGCGATGGCCTGTTGTTACGCCATGGGCGCCATCTCTCCGACTGATGATGTCCTGGGACTCTACGGACTGCTGGGAGTGATTTGTGTCGAACTGATCGTCCTTGGGCTGCTGGTCGGAACGATCGCAGAGACTGCAGAATCCGGATTGCGGTGGGTGTACGGCGCAACATTTTCGCTGACCGTAATCGCCGTCATCCCACACATTTTTCTGCAGGGAGGCGATAGTATTTACGCGGTCATTGCCAGTCACATGAGAACATTGTCGCCGATTCCGGCGTTGCTGCAATTGGTCGGTGACGCAACTCCTGGCGCGACCGGAGCGATCGTATCAGAAGACCTCATTTGGCCATACGTATTTTCCGCCCTCGTGCTGAGTCTGGTCGGCAGCGTGATCTGCATTCGGCGACTGAATTACTCGCTGATGGACCGCTCGCGATCACAGGGCATAATTACCGATGAGCGATCCGCCTCGCTGCAGGTCGCTCGTCGCATGATGTACCTCGTCGATCCGCAGAAACGCAAGTCGGGCATCGCCTGGTTTCTCAACCCGGTGATGATAAAGGAGTTTCGCAGTCGACAGTTTGGGCGCCTGCACTGGCTGCTGCGAATGGTTGCCGGGTGTGCCGTCATGTCTTTGCTGCTGACGTTGGCGACGACCATGGGCACTTTGGACTGGGGCGTGGAAAAAGTCGGCGGGATCATGATTGTGGCACAGGTGGGCCTGATTCTGGTGCTGACGCCTGGGATCTCCGGCGCGATGATTGCCGGCGAAATGGAGAGTGGTGGCTGGGACATGCTGCGTGCGACACCGCTGAGCACGCACCGCGTCCTTACCGGAAAACTTATGAGCGTCAGTGTTACTCTGGCGCTTGTTCTGTGTGCCTCCCTGCCGGGCTACGGGATCATTATGGTAATCAAGCCAGTGCTGCAGACACAGGTGGTCCAGGTGATTGTGTCACTCGCACTCACTGCAGCGGTTGCCATGCTGATCAGCGCAACAGTCAGCAGCTTTCTTCGTTCGACTGCAGCTGCCACAACCGTTTCTTACGGTCTGCTGATCTTCCTGTACGCGGGCTCAATGCTGGTCTGGGTTAATCGGGACTCTCCCTTCAGCCATGCGGTTGTCGAACGGGTTCTGTCGGTGAACGCCATGGCGGGAGCACTGAACGCGATGGAAGTCGACGGATTCCAGATGTACGACGGACTACTGCGGACGACGTGGGTTGTGTCCGGCGTGATGTGCGGCGTGATACTGCTGGTGCTGTCCGTCAGGACCTGGCGAATCTGGGAACCGGATTGAATCTTCGATTCACGCTTCACCCAAAACTTCAATCTGTTTCCAGTATCTGGCCATTGGATGATGACAAATATTTCAGTCCCGTGCAGCCGACTGCCTGCCCCCCTATCGATTGTTGCCACCATTGCGGTCGCCAGCGTAATTTTCTGCTCTTCGGCAGCAGCCGATGAAGCCACTGACTTCAAGGGCAGCTTCGAATTACCGAACATCGTCAGATTCACAGAACTTCCGCGCAGAATGTATCTTGAACCGGAGCTTTCATTTCCACCGAACGAACTGTACGTGAGAGATGAAGTCGTCAAACTGGCAGAGCGCATTTTGGTTTCCGGACCGGATAACGAGATTCGCATCGAGGCCATTCAGACACTCCAAAGACTACATGTCGAAGGGCTGGCCGATGCTTCGCACCTTGCCGAATCGTTCCGTAAGCAGCTTGGTGAATCCACAAACATTCATGTCAGGCAGGCCTGCGCGTCAGCGCTGGCGACGATTGGTCATGCCGAATCGGCAAAGGACGTGGCACAAATGTGTCGTCCGCAGTTCGAAGCACTCTGCCTGGAGATCGAACCGAATTTCGCCAGCTGGGGGGATGATGCGCTGAAGGCGACCTGGCTGCAACGCGTCGAAGCACCAGGTGACTACTCAACAGTCATGGTTCGACTGGCGAGTGAAGGTCTGGCTCAATTGAACGATGCCGAAGCGATTACTGCACTCGAATCGATATTAAATGATACGATGGCAGACTACGGCAATCGGCACAGTGCGGCACGAGCGATCGGTTTGCTTGACCAGCAGCAAGCGGCTGCAACGGCAGACATCTTTTCCGGAGGTGGTGTTGCGGACCGTTTGCTTGCTTGCGCTCTCCTTGAGCACTGCGCAACGGGCACGGGTGTCACGTTGCTGGCGCAGTTATGTGATGACGATTCGAACGCCGTCGCCGCACGCGCATGGGAAACGATGCTGAAACAGGATCCCGAACAGTTGAACGAGAAGCTGGATGTCGGCGTCAGTCACCCGGAATCCAACGTTCGGTTCGTGGCCATCCAGACCCTCAGACTGTTCCCGACAGAACACGGCTGCCAGAAGCTGCATGTTCTTGCCGGAGACATCCACATCGGTGTGCGAAATTCCGCACGGCAGGTTCTGACGATTTTGGCGGACACAAAGGCTGACCTGCGAAACACGATTCTGCAAAATGCCGGCGGGACATTGTCCGACCCGGAAGCGCGCTGGCAACAGCAGGAACAATCGATGGTCATGCTGGGCCAGTTGGGACACCGCGAGTGGCAGAGGGACTGCCTGGGGCTGCTGGAACATGACCGACCAGAGGTCTATGTCACGGCCGCATGGCTACTACATTTAATGCCGCAACATGACATTGCAGAACAGGTGGGCGAGACAACGATGCGACGCTACGAGTTGCTTCAATCAGCGCGCGGCGAAAGTCCTCCATCCGGCAGTCTGCGGGTCCAGCTGACTTTCCTGTTCCAGCACGGCGGCTTCACAGAACTGAAGTCGCTGCAGGGTTTATGCTCGAAACAATTCAGTAACAAAGACGGAGGCGATCCGGAAAAGCGTGCGGCCGGATTGTGGGCCCTGGGGAAGATCAACAAAGGAAATCCTGACCCGAACATCACGGGCAAGCTGATCAAACGGATCTTCGACGACAATCCAATGCTGCCGGAATACGACGTCGTGCGGCGAATGAGTGTCCTTGCTCTCGTGTGGATGCACGCCCGATCCACAGTGCCCGACATGCATCGAATCCGCGAGAAGTACGGTGCTGGCGGATTGTTGGGCGAAACAGCGCGATGGGCTCTCCCGCAGTTTGGCGAGGAACAGCCGCCGGCGTTCGAACCGCTCCCCATTCCCGTCCAGGATTTCCCAATATCGCCTCTATAGCATTGCCGTCAATTCGGCTGTTGTGGCACGAACATTCGTCGTTTTTATTCAAACGCGTTTTCTTCGGCTTCGTGAGCCAGTTGCTGAAAATAATGCTGGCTGCGGACGACGTGGGTTGTGTCCGGTGTGTTGCTGCTGGTGCTGTTCGTCAGAAACTCGCGAATCCGGGAACCGAATTGATTCTCAGGTTCATGATTCGTCAACTCTTCAAACTGTTTTCAATATCTGGCCATCGGATGATGATACACATTTCTGCCCCATGCAACCTCCTGCCTGCCGCCCTTTCGATCGTCGCGGTCGCTGGCGTAATTTCCGGTTCTTCAGTGGCGGCCGATGAAGCCACTGCTTTTAAGGGCAGTTTCGAGTTACCGGACATCGTCAGGTTTACTGACCTTCCGCGCAGAATGTATCTTCAACCGAAGATCTCGATTCCCCCCGACACACCCTACGTGAGAGATGAAGTCGTCAAACTGGCGGAGCGCATGCTGGATTCCGGACCGGATAACGAGATTCGCATCGAGGCCATCCAGACACTCCGAAGACTACATATCGAACGACTTGCCGATGCCTCGCACCTTGCTGAATCGTTCCGTAAGCAGCTTGGTGAATCCACAAATATTCATGTCAGGCAGGCCTGCGCGTCAGCGCTGGCGACGATTGGCCATGCGGAATCTGCCAGGGACGTGGCACAACTGTGCCGTCCACAGTTCGAAGCACTATGCCTGCAGATCGAACCGAATTTTGTCAGCTGGGGGGCTGATGCATTGAAGGCAACCTGGATTCAACGCGTCGAGGCTCCGAACGATTACTCAACAGTCCTGGTTCGACTGGCAAGTGAAGGTCTGGCTCAATTGAACGAAACCGAAGCGATCACAGCACTCGAATCGACATTAAATAATGTGATGGCAGACTACGGCAATCGGCACAGTGCAGCACAAGCGCTCGGTGTGCTTGACCAGCAGCACGCTGCCGCAGCGGCAAGCGGTTTTTCCGGAGGTGATGTTGCGGATCGATTACTTGCCTGTGCTCTCCTGGGCCAGTGCGGCGCAGGCACGGGTATCACATTGCTGGGGCAATTATGTGACGACGATTCAAACGCCGTTGCTGCACGTGCATGGGAAACAATGCTGAAACGAGATCCCAGTCAGTTGAATAAAAAGCTGGACGTCGGCGTCAGTCACCAGGAATCCACTGTTCGGTTCGCGGCGATCCAGACGCTCAGTCTGTTCCCGACACAGGACGGCTGCCGGATGCTGCATGTTCTTACGGGAGATGTCCACATCGGTGTGCGAAATTCCGCTCGGCAGATTCTGACGACATTGGCGGACACCAGGCCTGAACTGCGAAACACGATTCTGCAGAATGCCGGCGGGACATTGTCCGCCCCGAATGTGAGCTGGCAACAGCTGGAACAATCGTTGGTCCTGCTGGGTCAGGTGAGACACCCCGAGTGGCGGACGGAATGCCTGGGATTACTGGAACATGACCGACCGGAGATCTTTACAACGGCCGCATGGCTGCTGCATTTGATGCCGCAACATGACATTGCAGAACAGGTGGGCGCAACAACGTTACGGCGTTACGATTTGCTTCAATCAGTGACCGATTTAGATTCTCGAATCGCTCTGCAGGTGCAGCTGACGTTCCTGTTTCAGCACGCCGGCTTCATAGAGCTGACGTCACTGCAGGGTTTATGCACGAAACAATTCGGCAACAAGATGGAAGGCGATCCGGAGAAGCGTGCAGCCGGATTGTGGGCCCTGGGGAAGATCAACAAAGGAAATCCAGACCCGAACATCACCGGCAAGCTGATCAAACGGATCTTCGACGTCGACGGGGAATTCCCGGAATTCGACGTCGTGCGTCGCATGAGTGTCCTTGCACTCGTCAGCATGAACGCCCGCTCCACCGTGCCCGACATGCTTCGGGTCCGGGAGTTGGACGGGCCTGGCGGAATGGTGAGTGAGACAGCGCGGTGGGCTCTCCCGCAGTTTGGTGAGGAACAACCGCCGGCATTCGAACCGCCCCCCATTCCCGTCCAGGATTTCCCGATATCGCCTCTGTAGCGTCGCCGTCAATTAGGCTCTTGTGGCACGAACATTCGTCGTTTTTCTTCGAACGCACTTTCTTCAGCTTCGCGTGCCAGTTGCTGAAAATAATGCTGGCTGCGGACGCCTGAATTACGCGAGTCCGGACGAGCGTACTTCCCGTCCGAAGTGATTCGACGGGCACGAGCCTTGTCGCTCATGCAGAGCTTCAGGATTTCGATTGCTCTGCGTTTGCATTCGTCGTCCAGAATGGGGACCAGCAGTTCAACGCGACCGTCAAGGTTTCGCGGCATCAGGTCGGCGCTGGAGATCAGTATCTGATCGTCTCCACCGTGCAGAAAGTGAAAAATCCGCGCGTGTTCCAGAAAACGGTCGATAATGCTGATGACCTCGATGTTGTCGCTGAGGCCAGGTACACCGGGTTTCAGACAGCAAATGCCTCGAATGTTCAATCTGATCCGGACACCTGCCTGAGACGCTTTGTACAGCGCCCGGATCAGTTTCGGATCCACCAGTGAATTGAACTTGGCATGAATGGCACCTTTTGCGTTGTTGCGGCACTGCCGGGTTTCAAAGTCAATTAGATCGAGCAATCTGTCGCGCAGGCCGATCGGCGCAGATTCGAGTTGCTTGAACTGCTGCAGCTGAGAATACCCGGTTGTAGCGTTGAACCACGCAATGACGTCGTCACCCAGCTCTTTATCGCACGTCAGATAGCTGATGTCTGTGTACAGCCTGGCCGTGACCTCGTTGTAGTTGCCTGTGCCGAAATGGATGTAGCGTCGAAATCCATCAGGTTCCCGACGGACGATAACGCACGCCTTAGCATGCGTCTTCAGGCCCCGGACGCCATAGATAACGTGGACACCGGCCAGTTCCAGCTGCTTGGCCCATTCAATATTTCGAGCCTCGTCGAACCGAGCTTTAAGTTCCACGATGACCGTCACATTTTTCCCATTCTCCGCCGCAGTCTTCAGCGCTTCAACGACCGGGCTGTTGCGACTGGTGCGATACAGTGTCTGTTTTATGGCCACGACGTCAGGATCGGTGGCAGCCTCGGACACCAGGGTGATGACCGGATCAAACGATTCATAAGGATGATACAACAGCCGGTCTCCGGAACGAATGGTTTCGAAGATGGACTGTCCCGGATCGAACCCCGGCGAAGCACATGGTTTCCAGCGTGGATACACGTACCTGCTGTAATCGGGCAAATCCGCCACTCGGGTCAGATCGCCAAAGCCAGCGGGGCCCGGAAGCACGTAGACGTCTCGATTCCGGAGCTTTAGCAGCTTCTTGAGAAAGAAGAGCATCGGTTTTGTCGCATGGTCCGAAATCTCCAGGCGGACACAGAAGCTGTCTTTTCGTTCATCCAGAACATCTTCCATTTCCTCCAGAAGATCGATGCCGTCTTCCTCACGCACACTCAGATCGGCGTTTCTGGTGATTCGAAACGGAACAGTCGATACAATTTCTTCTCCTGGAAAAAACCGCTGGACCAGCAGGGCGATGACATCTTCGCCCAAAGCAAATTCGTGCCCCTTGTCGGACGGCAACGTGATGTAACGCAGGTCCGACCGACCAAACGGGATCACTGCGTAGCGGTAATCCCCATCCGGTTCATCGGGGGCCAATTGAACAGCAACGTTGATCGACCGCCCGGTCAAAAGTGCAAATCTCTCCGGATCGTGGACTGCGATGGGAGTCAGAACTGCACTGATCTGTTCTTCAAATATCTGTTCGACAAATACGGACTGCTGCTCGTTCAACTCCGTAACATGCCGACGCTTGATGCCCAGGTCCACCATTGCGGGTTCAAGCTGTTCCAAAAAAATGCGGTACTGCTCTTCCACCATCTGCTGTATCCGTAGTGACACAGCATCAAGTTGTTCGCCGGCTGTCATACCGCTGGGGTCGACGCCCGGATCGCCGCGCCGAATGGCAGTTCGCAGGCTGCCAATGCGCACCATAAAAAACTCATCCAGATTCGACGCTGTAATCGCCAGAAACCGCAGACGTTCCAACAGCGGCACGGAAGGGTCAGCGGCTTCGTCCAGAACTCGCTGATTGAATTCCAGCCAGCTGAGTTCACGGTTCAAGAACAGATTCGCATCCACGGACATGGGCACTGTGTTCCAATCTACGGCTTGTTGTCTCTTAACAGCACACTCATTCCAAAGACGTCCTGGAACAACGCCGAGTTCTGCCGAAGTTCCAGCTGCTCCATTGAAAGATCACCAGTTGGCGCTGTTGGCTGAATGACCAGCCGGTTACGTTCGATGCTGCACTCAACACCAGGAATTCGGCGGGAACGCGACTGTGCCAGACAAATAGCGATTCTCAGAATTCCGGCCAGGCGAGAGAGAACAACGCGACTGTCCCGATCCAGCTCCGCAAACGCCGCATGGCTTGCCTTCGGCGAGGCGCGGCGATGATACCTCGCCACCAACGCGGTCAATTTGTGATCCAGCGAATTCAGCCCGAAGATCTTACTGTTGCTGATCAGATAGTGTGAGTGTTTGTGGTAGCCGGAATCGCTGACGAATCGTCCTGCTTCGTGCAACAGCGCCCCCACGTACAGAATCGTCTCGCAGCGTGCATCCAGTTTGTGTTCTGACTGAGTCGCCTTGAAGAGCTGACGTGACAATTCCGCGACATGCTGGCCGTGGTCAAGGTCGACGTGAAACCTGCGAGCAAGCTCCTGAACCGAACGGATGATCTGATTGCGAAAATCGTCGGACCATTCACCGGAATGCAGCATGCCGTTCAGCAGTGCATCGCGCAGATTGAATCCTGTCACCAGCAGATGATCTGTCCCCAGCATTTCGGCCATGCGTACATTGGCAAACAGGGCAGGGACCACAGTCTCGGCTTCAGACAGCTCCAGATGATGCTTCCGCATGATCTGTTCAACGTTCAGTCTGGAAATATCACGTGTGAATCGCTGCAGCTTCCGCAGAGGCACCCGAACCATATCGCCTCCGGACACATCCAGCTGCAGTGATTTCACTGCAAAACGGACATCACCACCAAGTGCCAGAAGTTCGATTTCTCCATGCTGTGGCACGATGTCTCGAAGTTGTTCCAGCGTTCTGTCAATCTGTCCGTGAATGATGCTGACGGCCTGATCGCTGTCGGCGTGATACTGTCGAATCAGTTGCTGAAGACGCAATGATCCCAGTTTGTACGACTGCGAATGCAGAATATCGCGCCCTCGCAGCAACAGAATCTCTGTGCTGCCGCCGCCAACTTCCATCAGCAGTGTCAGAGCGTTCCGAAGATCGGCATCACGTTCCAGCTGAGGGCGAATCCCCAGGTAGGTGACTCGAGCGATCTCAGCGTCGTCGATCGGTTCGACTACGAATCCCGTTGACGTATAAATCTGATCAAGAAACGCCATTCGGTTGGCAGCTTCACGCACAGCACTGGTAGCCACTACGCGAATATGACTTGGGTTGGTGCACTGATATTCTTCCAGCTTTCGCCGATAGCTCTTGAGAACATCGACGGACTGCAACACGGTGTCGCGCTGAATTTCCCGCAATGTGAAGGTGTCTTTGCCAAGGCTGACGCCGCGGACAAGCTGCTCCAGTAAGCGCACTCCGGTAACACCATCCGATTCTCCGATCGCCATCCGTATGGCGGATGTTCCAAGTTCAATGACCGCCATTGGAAACACGGGCTGAGCAGCGCGGCGTTTTCCCGGATTGGAGTCATCGTGTCTGGGAGCGTGACGGTTCATGCGGAGTAATGCTGCCGGGCAGAAGGATGAAGACCTGAGGTTCGTACGGTATCACCAGTGCAGGTAAAATAGATCAATGAGTCCGTCTCAGATGCCGGAGCCCTTCGCCTGCTGCTTGACCCATGCGGCTGCACCCAGGACGGTGGCGTTGTCACCAAGTTCGGCAATGCGAA
Source organism: Fuerstiella sp. (assembly GCA_024230215.1). Classification (GTDB taxonomy): domain Bacteria; phylum Planctomycetota; class Planctomycetia; order Planctomycetales; family Planctomycetaceae; genus Fuerstiella. The sequence goes on from JAAERP010000454.1 coordinate 52,322, forward strand.
TTTCAAAACAGCTCTTCAGAGATGGAAGCACATTCCGTTTGGCCCCCTTCTGCGTTTCAGACAGGTAGAGTCTGGGCATCGCTTCTGCAAGTCCACCACCGACGACAACGATATCCGGAGCCAGAACATTGACCAGTGATCCAATCGCGCGGCCCACCTGCTGTGCGGCCAGGGCGACCAGTTCCTCGATGACTTTGTCGCCGGCTTCTATTGCTTTGCTTAGGATTCCACTCCGAATGCTGGCCAGATCAGTGCCGGCCAGTTTCGCGAGGTTGGGGGCTTTTCCACGATATACGGCTTTGGCGGCTTCGGCGGAAATCCAGAGTCGACTGGCGAGCCCCTCGAGTGTGCCGACCGGACCGACTCCGGCGGCTGGACCTTCCGTCGCCATCTGCATGAAGCCAACTTCCATACAGGAGGCTGTGCTGCCCCGAAATATCTTGCCTTCGTAAACGCAGCCACCCCCGATACCGGTGCCTGGAAACACGCCCAGAACACACCGTGCTCCGCGACCCGCGCCGTGGGCGTATTCGCCAAAAACACCTGCGTCCACGTCATTACAGATTTCTGCCGGACAATCGAACTGCGTAGCGAAATAGTCCTTCAGTTCGACGTTCTTCCATCCCAGATTCGGTGCCTCCAGAATGACGCCTTTCTTCAGGTCCAGCGGACCGGGACACCCGGCGCCAATTCCCTGAACAGCTGACTCGTCTGCACCGGCATCTTCCAACGCCATGCGAATCGTATCGGCGAGGCGATCCAGATGAACGCCGTCTTTCGTCTTATCACGAGTCTTGCGTCGCTTCTTTCCCAGAACCTGAAAATTTTCGTCAAAGACTACCGCCAGCATTTTTGTGCCACCAAGGTCAAAACCAACCCAGACTTTGTCCGGCACATTCCGGGATTTCCTGTCCTGCTCGTTGTCAGCCATTAAATGTATCCACCTGTCGAGATTCTGAATCCGGTTGCACCGGCATCGCTCTGGTCCACAGGATAGCATCTTCCAGGACGAAACGGCAGCACGTGCTTCCTGCAGGAGCGACATCGGTTTGCTCACGATAGCGGCCGCAGTGCAGCCTGCCAGCCTCACTGGCTGCTTCCAGGATGCGGCAATACCGATCCTCATGCTTCCGAAAGACTCGAAATCCCCAGTACAACGTCCACCTGCGTCGTCAACGAAGACGCGTCCGCAACAATTCGGTAAGCTCTTCCGAGAATCCTCCCTGACACACGTTTTTCCCAAAAGTCAGTCTGGTCATGAACAGTGAACAACTCAAAGCCCTTCAGGCACCTTTGAAAGCCCGATATGTGGATTCGCCGACGGACGCAATCGTCTGTCTGGACGCGACCGGGACGATTAACATCGACAATCTGACGTGCCACGTCCAGGTGGCCTCGTCAGTCGATGGTCGGACTATGTCAGGTCTGCATCCCGGCGCTGGGGGTGATGGCAGTGCTGTATGTTCCGGGGACATGCTGCTGCAGTCGCTGGTAGCGTGTTCCGGCGTCACCTTTGCTGCAGTGTCGACTGCAATGGGAATTCAGATTTCGTCCGCCACAGTGACCGTCCACGGAGCGATGGACTTCCGAGGCACACTTGGTGTCGATCGCGATGCGCCAATTGGCCTGACATCAATTGAAGTGTTGTTTACCGTGGAAACATCGGAATCGGACGAAAAGATCGAAAAACTGATTCAACTGACCGAACGCTATTGCGTCGTTCTACAAACGCTGACGAACGGCGTTGCGGTCAGCAGTCGACGCGACTGACAACCTCGGGATCAGTTCGATTGAAACTCAGTTCCGCTGTATCAGTCCTTCCAATCGTGCATTTTCTGCAGACCTCGCCCGGCCCTGCAGCCGGGCCATTGGTCTCGCTGCCATTGACCGGTTCGCTCGTCGGGACGTTCGCCGTTGTAATAGAAAAGATGGTCCGCTGAACTCCAGCCTCCATCGTCCCCGAAACTGGCGATACCAAATCCAAGCAGGCGTTTGACAATCTGCACGATCTGCAGAGAAGCCGCCAGCAGCACGACCATGAAGACTGCCATCGCAATCAGGAACGGTCCCATGTCAAAGAAACGCTTGGCAAACGGCCACGTGTGGGGCCACGTCAACAGCAGCAGCACCGTTGCACCGCTCAAGAACGGGCCGTAGGGAATCTCGTTGTCGCGATGAGCGAACCAATTAATGGCGGCGGCAAAAATTGCCAGCGAAGGTGCCAGGATAAACACGGCCAGAACCGGTTGCCATCCGATCACGCTGCCGATCATTCCCATCAGCACCACGTCTCCGAATCCCATGGCTTCCTGCTTCAGAACCAAGAAACCAATCTGGCGCACCAACCACACAGAACCCGCCCCGGCGAACATGCCCAGAAGGCTGACCAGCAAACCGTGAAGATGTGGATATGCCCGGATAAAGCTGGTGGGATCCCATGGAACAAATAACGGCTGAAGCGCGACGTGCATGAGCGGCTGCAACGTCTTCACGGTACTGGGATCCTGAAACCAGATTGGAACAACGTATAACTGGCCGCACGCAACACTGGCAATGACGGCAAGAACTGCGACGGGAACTGTGCAACCGTCGGGAATAATGCGCAGTTTCAGGTCGATGCCCGTCGCGACCACCAGGCCACAGATCATCAGCATATGCAGAGCATAACGCATGTGCAGCCAGACAACGGGTGACCACAGCGAAAGAACTTCCGGCCCGGGCGGCCCTTCTACCGATGTCAGGCCGCCGGCGGCGATTGCAGTGACACTGCCGCGAGGAATCTCACACCAATAGATGGCAGCAAACAGCAACGCCGTTGTTATCTCCACAATCGGTAATTGCAACGACAGCTTGCTGCGACACTGTTGACAGCGACGATCGACCAGCCAGCTGACGACCGGTATGCGTTCCCGCAGCGAAGGTGCGGCAGAACAGCGATGACAGACGTTCCACACGGACGCCAGCGACTTGATCTGGTCACGCAGCAGATCGTGCCGTGGAAACCGGTCGATGCAGACGTTCAGGAACCTGCCCACGATCGCGCCGAAGACCGCCAGAACTGTCAACAACAATGGCAGGGGAATCTGGTGAAGAGTCAAGGTGTGCCTCCGGCTGGGCTGTCACCGAGTGCTGCGACAATACGATCCGCGATCTGCAGGGGCGACTCAGATTCTGCGTCGATCGTGATTGTGGCGGCGTCTTTGTACAAAGGCAGGCGCGCTTCCAGGACGTCGGCAACTTCGTCGTCAATCGATTTTCCCGTCAGACTCGGGCGGCGCCGCTGAGATGTGCCGTCTCTGCCGATGCGCGATGCCAGCGTTGCAACAGATGCTGTGAGCCACACGACGGGGCCTGCTTCCTTCATGAGTTCACGGTTAACCGGCGCCAGGATTGCTCCACCACCAGCGGCAATGACGACGGGAGGTTTATTCAGAAGTTGCGTCAGCACTTCGGTTTCCAGAGCGCGAAAAGTGCTCTCGCCGTCATCCGCAAAAATCTCACCGATGGTTTTTCCTGAACTCGATTCAATTTCGTCGTCGCTGTCGACGCAACGGCATTGAAGGCGTGCGGCCAGTAACGGGCCGACGCTGGACTTGCCGCATCCTCGGTATCCGATCAGTGTGACGATCATTCTGACGATCATTCTGCTGCGTGTCTGAGGCTCAGCTGGTGGGGAAGGGTGGCCGCAAGAATGTGGCGTCATTCGGTCGCCGACGACAACGAATGCCGTAGAGTTTCCATCATAAAATCCATGGGTGGCCGCTCTCCGGCGAACAACTCAAACTGTCGAGCAGCCTGACGCACAAACATTTCCAGTCCGCTGGCAGTTGCACAACCCCGCGTTTTTGCGTGCTCCAGAAGTTGAGTATTTTCCGGCGTGTAAACGGTATCAAAGACCAGCATCGATTCATTCAGCCAGGGAAGGTCGAATGGTGATTCGCTGACATTTGGGTGCATTCCGACCGAGGTGCAGTTGATCAGGATGTCGCACACGTGGTCGCCCCGCTGTTCCCAGTCGACAACCGTGCAACCGAGCTCTTCGCCCAGAACTTTGGCGCGGTCCGGAGAACGGTTGGTGATCGTAACCGCCGCTCCGTTCTGCTGCATGGCACAGATGGCCGCGCGAGCAACACCGCCGGCCCCAAGAATCAGGACCTGCTTCCCGGCAATTCCTCGCGCGTCGGCGGGAAAGGTCGTCAGTCCCGCTTCCACCGTTTCTACGATGGCATCATAGTCCGTGTTCGTGGCGTGCCATTTCCCATCAGCTTTGAACAGCGTATTTGAGGCGCCGATCAGTTCTGCCTGGGCATCCGGCAGTTCGGCAAAATCAAGGGCCGCATGTTTGTGTGGGATCGTGACGCTGTAGCCGCTGATGTCGAGTTTGTCGTATTCCTGCAGCGTTTCCTGAACAGTATCGGGGGGGATCCGCAGCGGCAGGTACACGCCATCGAAGTCAACTTCCTTGAATGCAGAGTTGTGCAGCAGCGGACTGAGGCTATGGGCAATAGGATCGCCAATCACTCCGAAGACTTTCGTGTCCGGTGTGATCCTGTCGTACCGATAAAAATCCCGCATGTCATCCCACAGCAGCTGTCCGGGAGCCATCTCACCGGCACGACTGTAACCGGCGTAGGTAAACGGAGCCCCCATTCTTCCGCATAGAATTCTGCTGACGATACCGAATTCGCCCATGCAAAAGGCAACGGTTGGCACGGTTGCGGACTTCAGCAGTTCAAGGACCCGGACATTATCGGCTGGGCGGTTCGCCATCGTGACGATTTTGATAACATCCGGATCACACTCAGTCATCCGTTGGTAGATCTCAGAAAGCTCTGCCGGGGTATCCTGGAAGTTGTGATAACTGATAAGACGTTTGGTGTCACCGTATCGAGGAATAGACTTTGCAACGTCTTCCTCGATATCAACGTACTCTGCGCCGCCAATAATCGCTTCCCTCAGAACAGCCAGGCGTTGTTCTTCTGTGCCGCTCCAACGCCCCTTGTCCTGTTCCCGTCGGCACGTGACAACGACCGGCGTGGGGCGTTTCTTCAATAACCGAGCGACGTTCAGGCGGCTCATGATCCAGTCGACGCGCAGCTCGACCAGATCGGGGTTCAGTTTACCCAGGTCACGGTGCGCCTGCTTCAGGGCAGAGTGACGTCTTCTTCCAAGGCTGACGCAGATCATTCGTTACCCCAGTCGTCCAAACTGTTTGTCCAATGTCCCTCGCGACAACATCAGTGACGTAGGGCGTCCGTGAGGACAATGATGAGCATCATCCACCAGGTGCCGCTGTCCGAGCAATTCCTGCATCTCTTCAGAAGCCAGTCGCTGGCCAGCCTTAATGGCCGCTCGGCACGCCATCGTGTGCATCATGTGATCTAATAGATCGCGGCGAGACGTCTTGCCGTCGGATTCTTCCAACTGCGCTGCCAGATCCCGCAAAATGCGAACAAAGCTGCCGCGTGGCAACATAACGGGGTGACTGGTCAGCAAGACGGTTGTTCCACCAAAGTCTTCAATGCCAAAACCGATCTCCAGCAACAATTCCTGATATTCCAGCAGGACGGCTGCTTCTCCGGCACTGCATTCAATGGATTCCGGCATCAGCAGCTTCTGGCTTTCCACCTTGCCTTCCAGCACACGGTGTCGCAGATGCTCATACAGAATCCGTTCGTGAAGAGCGTGCTGGTCGATCACTTCCAGACCGTCGTCGCCCGCCACAACCAGATAACAGTCGTGAATTTGAAACGCTCGAAACTCCTCACCGTGAACCGTCGGGAGTTCGGCAATGGATTCGTCCGTTGCCGTCAAGGCTGATGACGGCACGTCCCCCGAAGTGACCGCAGCAGATGCCTGTTTCTCAAGGTCAGCCTGATTTTCCGCAGGATGCATGCCCGGAATTGTCGATGAACTGCCATCAATGGCGCCACCAACGTCAGCCAGTGGACTCAAAGCATCGGCGACCGCGGGACGAAACGCCGCAGATTTCAGATTAGGCCGAATTGATTCGTAATCTGAGCCTGACGGAGTACCGGTCTGCTCGAAGGTCGGAAACTCTCCGAAATGTGGAGGGCGAGCTGACGTCGTGACATTTCCGTCGTCCGCTGTCGTGACAAGCGGCGGCGACAGGCTGGTCGCGGCAGAGGAAGACCAGATATCCAGTTCTTTCTGAGTTTGTGAAGGCTGTGAAGGCTGTCCCTCTGTTGCATTCCGTTGAGCCGCCGGGACTCGAATTTCCAACTGGAAGTCAAGCGACAGAAACTTGTCTCGCAAAGTGTGCAGCAACTGTCGGTACAGAGACTGACTATCCTGGAAACGAACTTCTGTTTTTGTGGGATGAACGTTGACGTCCACCAGAGCTGGCGGCACCTCCAGAAACAAAAAGCTGACCGGGTGACGACCGACCATCAGCAATCCTCGATACGCCTCACTCAAAGCATGCTGCAGGCTGCGGTCCTGAATGGACCGACCGTTCAGGAACAGATACTGATCCTTTCGAGTTGCCTTGCTGAGCGAAGGTTCACCAACGTAGCCCCACAACCGCACGCTCTGTCCCCCCGCCGCTCCGGCCATTTGCTCGGAGCTGCCACTCCCTGCCTGACCTCCAGCCTGTTTTTTTGTCGACGGTCCAACCGAGGGAGAGCGAGTTTCCGTCTCGGACTCCACAGCGATCAGTTTGTCGCCGATGTCGCTGCCGAAGAACCGTCGAATTCTCTCCAATTGATTGGGTGTTGCCGGCAGTTCATAGACCAGCTTGTCGTTGTGCCTCAGAACCAGATGCAGGTTTGGGTTAGCCAGAGCAATCTTTGCAAACTGTTCACTGATCCTGCCAAATTCTGTCGATGGTTTTTTCAGGAATTTTCGGCGAGCTGGCGTGTTGAAAAACAGATTGTGAACTTCAATCACTGTGCCGGTCGGGCAGCCACAATCCCGGTGAACAGAAATATCGCCGCCTTCTGACTGCAATTCGCGGCCGGTGGCATGGTCGGCGCGGCGAGTCCGAATGCGGAATCGACTGATCGATGCAATGGATGCCATCGCTTCACCGCGAAACCCGAGCGTGGCAATCTGCTGCAGGTCTTCATCGCTGCGAATCTTGCTGGTCGCGTGACTGGTCACCGCAAGTTCCAGATCCTCGGGGTGTATTCCCTCGCCGTTGTCGGTGATCCGAATCAGTTCCGTCCCGCCAGCCACAATGTCGATTTCAATGCGGGTCGCCAGCGCATCAATACTGTTCTCCAGCAACTCTTTCACAACGCTGGCTGGACGTTCAATCACTTCGCCCGCGGCAATGCGATTGATAACGTGAGGATCCAGTTGCTGAATACGAGACATGTGGGTGAGAGGTCATCCGTGAATTGGCTGATACTGACTGAGGGGCTGACTGAGAGCCCGACAGCAGTTTAGTCGGTTTAGCGATCGCATCCAACTCAGTTCACAGCCTCGGATTCGCGACAGAAACAGAACGGTGTCCTGATGGTGACCGTCAGTCGGCATGTTCGGAGCCGCTGACTTCGTTGGAATCCGGTTGAGGCCAACTGTCCGGCCCGTCAGGAGGCGCTGGTACTGGAGCCACGGCAGCGTTGGGATTTGCTGTATCTTTCGGAAGGTGAAATTCTTCAATCAGTTCCCGGCGTCTTTCCGCGACGGCTCGGTCGAATTCGGACAACACATCCAACGCTCGATCGCGGGACGTGACAAGGCCGATAATAAGGTATTGGGTGATGGCCAGCAGGTAGCAGCACCAGCCCACCATCCAGCGTTCCCAGTGCCGTTGATGTTCCGCGTTCATTTTTCCGATTTCCGCCAAATTAATTTCGACATCGTGCAGATTGCCGGCACCAGTCTGAGCCGCCATCATCGCCTGCACGGGTGTCACCGCGCCAATCGTCACCGCGCCAATCTGTTGCGAATAACTACAGCCAACGACACTGGCCCGGGCTACCTTTCCATGGTCAATATCGGACAGTGTCATCAATTCGGCACCGACGATTGCGGCCATCATGGCCAGCACCGGTGAGCTGCGATTCAAGTGCTGGCAGACGAACCCTTTCAGAAACTGCCACTTCAGACGCCAGAATTCCTTCAGGCCGCTGCGGCCGGGTTTAATTTTGGGCGGACCGGGATGGATGACGGCGAAGAGTTCCTGGTCGGGCATCGCTTCAATAACGCCGACGGCCAGCATCAGTCGCAGCCCCATGGTCAGCCAGTCCATGCGTTCCATCCAGTCAAGTTTTGCCATCCATCCAAACAGCAGGTGTTCCATATTGGCCGACGCCGCGAGCAGCAGCAGGGCTCCGCGGAACCACTGTTCCAGGTCTTTCTCCAGTTCGTCGTCCAGATCCTGCAGCCGAAAGACTCGCCGCATGATGAAGCGAAATATGGGAATAGCTATGAAGCCAACGATAACTCGCGTAATCGGGCGCAGCACGGACTTGAACAGGGGAAGGTTCATCAGTGCTCGAAACATACCGCCCACAAGTTATGAAACCCTTTGAAAACAGAAAAGACTACGGTGTCAGGAACAACGTGCGCGGTTTCACCATCGACTGAGAAGACAAACCACAGTCCGGCACTGTATCCTGTGCGCCGGTATTCGGCCATTGGTGGGTAAAGGGTAGAGAGTCTTTTTCGGATGTAGGGTATCTGGCGGGGATGTTCCGCCAACCGAAAAAGACGACCGGCTCTCTCACGAACACATCACCGCAACGCAGAATCGGGACCAGGGATCAGAGAATGTTAGGGAACGCCGGAGAAACGGAATTCGATCTGAGATTCCAGATGTTTGGAATCCCGATTCGAGTGCACCCCTTGTTCTGGGCCATGAGTGCGTTCGTCGTCTGGCAGTCAACCGACGACCCGAGACTGAAACTCCTGGGAGTCGGCTGCGTCTTTCTGTCGATTCTGGTCCACGAACTTGGTCATGCAGTCACGCTCAGGAGGTATGGCTTCCCCTCGGAAATCGTTCTCTACGCGATGGGCGGTTATGCGACATCAACCCATTTGTCCACATGGAAACGAGTGCTGGTTTCTGCGGCGGGTCCTGGTGCGGGATTCGTGTTCTATGGCCTGCTTTGGGGCGTCGAGTATTATCTCGTTAAATCCAATTTGGAGCTGTTGCAAAACCCTGCGGTGGGTTACAGCATCTGGCTGCTGAAGTGGATCAACCTGTTTTGGGGCCTGATGAACCTGGTCCCGTGCCTGCCGCTGGACGGCGGTCACATCATGGAAGCTCTGGTGTATCGTTACTTTCCCGGAAAGTCTCAGTTACGAGTGCAGCAGATTTCCATTCTGGCGTCCGGGGCTGTGGCGATCTGGGCCTTGCAGGACATCGAATCACGACGGTTCTTACTGTTCATGTTCGGGTACTTCTGTGCCACCAGCGTGATCGCTTACAACGAAACTCAGGGACGACGTTAGCGCAGTTTTCGAAAAGATGTGGTCGTTCGAGCTCGTGGGAAGCACCCATAGCAGGCCGGAAAACGTTTTTCGCGGCCACAAGTCAGCGTAATACGCTGTAGCACGGTGCAGTCAGGTGTGGTTGTGAATTTGGGTAGGTGGCCTCTGGGGTTGGAGCGAGGAACGAGTGAAGCCCCGGGGTCTCCTTCACAGGCTCAGTCCAGCCCCAGAGGCCACGCGCCAGTCCGAAAATACAATCCGTTACTGCACCCACATTTTAGCAGGCAGCCCGGATACGTCTGTTGTGGTGAGCGGCAGCGTGCCGGCCGCCGTTGACTGGCCGTGTTTTCACTCGCGGCTGGCGACTGGCGGATCACTGTTTTCATTCCAGCCACTCCGGTTCCTGAAGCAGACGCCTGGGGGACAGGCCGACAGCAGACAACACTGCCACATAAACAATCACTGCAGCAGCGATCGGAACGATGACCTTCACCAGCCGGTAGGCAAACACACCCAACAGGTTCTCCCACTGCGACACCAGTGTCAGCACACCCAGTCCGGCCAGACTCATCAGCAGTGTCGCCACAACTGTTCGCCACAGAATGGGAACAAACGCTGAGCGGCCGATCCTCAGGAAACGCCGGCGGAGCACCTCAAGAGCCAGCCCAAGTTGGAACACAGTCGCCAGAATGCTGGCGATTGGCAGGCCGGGACCGCCCAGAACGGGCAACAGCAGGAAATCGAATATCAGATTAAGACCCACACAGATCAATCCCTGTCGCATCGGTGTGATTTGGTCGCCCGCCGCGTAGAAGACTCGATTGGCGATCAGCAGCCCGCTGACCGCCCACACACCCAGACCGTACGCCGCGATCATTTGAGCTGTCATGTGCGAAGCACTTGCCCCGAATTGCCCGTAGCGAAACAGCAGATTGGTGATTGACTCCGCCATGAACCACAGTCCCACACTGGCGGGAATGCCGACCACAAGAACCAGTTGCAATCCGTGCAGGAGGTCTCGGCTCAGTTCCTCAAGATCACCGGACGCGGCGTGTCTTGCAAATCGCGGGAACAAAACCGTCCCCAGAGCTATGGCAAATACACCGAGCGGAAACTGATACAGCCGCTGCCCAAGATAGAGTGCGGCGGCCGTGCCTTCGGGAAGCAGAAAACGGCTAAGAAAAGTGTTGCCGTCCAGATTTGGAGAGACAAGTGTCCACGCCAGCAGGCCGTCAATCAGCCCATTGATCTGAGTAATCGAAAGTCCGATCAGCACAGGCCCCATGGCCTGGAAGACCCTCGCGGTGTGATCTCGTGATGTCGCCGCAGTGCGTCCGGTACGCATACGAATAGAGTACCGTGATGCTTTCCACGCCGTCATCGCCAGCTGAAGCATGCCACCAAAGACCAGGCAGATGGCGATCAGGCGAATCATCTGGCTCGCGTCTGACAGGAACAACAGAGCGGCAGCCAGTCCTGCTGCCAGCCAGGCAAGGTTCAGTACAACGGAACTCACCGCCGGAATGACAAAGTGCTGCACGCCATTCAAAGCGGCGGAATACAGTCCCGCCATACAGATCAGCACCATATACGGCATCAAAATCAATGAGAGTTCGCAGAGCAGGGCAGAGCGTTCGCTAAGCGGCACCAGCAACCACGTTCCCAGGAGTGCAAATTCCGCAGCCAGCAGAAAGATGACCAGAATTTTCAGCAGTCGCCATGCGACGCCATTAAACAGTTCGGTGGCCGCTTCTCTGCCACGTTCTTCGTCGACACGAACGAATTCCGGCAGAAACGCTGCCGCCATGGCTCCTTCGCCGAACAGACGACGGAACAGGTTTGGCACGCGAAACGCAACGGTAAACGCGTCCAGAACCCAGCCGGTCCCAAACAGTGACGCCATCAATGCGTCGCGCGCCAATCCGGTGAAGCGGCTGAGCAGTGTCAGCAGACTGACAGACTTCAGGCCCTTCAGACGGTTGACAGGTTTTTGTTGGCCATCCATGCCAGCAGCGACTTTCAATGGGCAGTTAAGCCAAACAGACAGTGCCTCAATCGGCTCGAGCTACCGCCCGGTGCTCAACACCTGTTCAACTGTAACAACTTCCGGGTGAATCACCTGGCTACTGAACACGTTGCCGCAGCCTTCGTCGAGCGGCGATACGTTTGACTACCTCATCAGCCAGAACTCCGGCCAGGATTACAGAACCAATGATCGCATATTCCAGAGTTCCCGAGATCTTCAGGAGCATGATCAGATTGTTCAGAATCTGCATCACTGCCGTTCCAATGACAACTCCTACAATTGAGCCTTCACCGCCTCTCAGGCTGCAGCCACCGAGAACAGCCGCAGCGATGGCGTAGAGTTCGAAGAAGTTACCGAAGCTGGAGGGGGATACCGAAAGCGAATCCAAAGCAAACAGCATTCCGCCTACGGCTGCCAGTGTCGTGCAGGCAACATAAGCCATCAAAGTAACGTTGCCGGTGTTGATGCCACTAAAACGAGCCGCTTCTTCGTTTCGACCAAGGGCCAGCATATATCGGCCCCAGATCGTGCGGTTCAGGAAGATCGCTGCGATCGTTCCGATCGTGGCTAGAAAGAAAAACGGGTATGGAATGCCAAAGCTGTCCCCTGCCGCAGACGTGTAAAGATTCAGTCGCCCACTGCCCACCTGACAGAGGCCATCCGCATACTCTCCAAAGCCCGCCGGGTTATCACTGGTAAGCCATCTTGATAGACCACGGTAAATCAGGAGGCCGCACAGTGTGACGACGAATGGCTGCAGGCGAGCCCGCGTAACGAGCAAACCATGCACCAGTCCAAGGGTCGCTGCAATCAGCAACACGCTTAATAGGGCCATCGGCACTGACATCCGCTGGTGTCGATTCAAAGGAATTGCAAACCACTCGGTTGTCAGACGCTCGCCCGGGTCATTTCTGACGTAAACTGTTGTTGCGCCGCTTGACGATTCCACCTTCGTGATCGCTTCCGTCTTGAGTCCTGACACGGGGTGCACCAGAGTCAGTCGATCTCGCGGTCCAATGCCGTGCACACCGGCGATAACGATGCGTGCTCCGTGTTCGCTGCCCTCGTCTGTTGATCGCTTAATTTCGGTCACTGCCACAGCTCTGGCAACTTCACCCAGAGTGTTGTCACGTGTCAGTTTTTCCTCAACCGTGATCGTCGCGCCATCAACAGACGACACTGTTAACAGCCCGGCAGGGGCCAGACGGACTCCAAAATAGCGGATCCGATCACCGGGGTGAATGTCGGCGATGGCATTCTTCAGAATGATCTGGTTCGTTGCAGCGGACACCTGTATCACGGGTGAAGACACATTCGCCCTGTAATCCACGTGTAAAAACATCGCAAGCAATACGCCCGAGAGGCAGACCATTGAGCCGATCGACAGATCAATCCCGCTGGTAATAATGACGAATGCGACTCCGACGCCAAGAATTCCATACAGAGCGGTACGGCTGAGCAGGTTTTCAATATTCCCAGCCAGCAGAAATTTCGATGTGCCGATGCTGTACCAGGGGTCAGATGTCATGAACGTCATGAAGACGCATAACGTGACCAGCAGGCCAAATATGCCAAGAATCTTGCCCTTCATTGCCTCGCCTTTCGTTACGCCGGGACGGCCTCGTCGGCAGCCCCTGTTGCCAGCTGCATTATGGCCTCTTCCGTCAGTTCGTCCCGCTCAAGCTCGCCCGCGATACGGCCCTCGTGCATGACAATGGTTCGGTCGCTCATTCCAATAATCTCTTCCATTTCGCTGCTGACGAACAAAATCGCCATTCCCTGTCCGGCCAGTTCGTCCATCAACTGATAGATCTCCTGCTTAGCACCAACGTCAATTCCACGGGTGGGCTCATCCAGCAACAAGACCTTCGGCTCAAGAGCCAGCCATTTCCCAAGAACGACCTTCTGCTGATTACCTCCGGAAAGATTCTGAACAATTGTCATGTCGTCCGGTGTTCTGACCTGCAGCCGCCTGACGATTTCTGAGGTGTCACTTCGCTCGCGAGCAAAATTCACAAAGCCGCCGGCCATTGCATTTCTCCGTAGCCCGGCGAGGCCAATGTTGTGTCGTACTGCCAGTTCCAACACCACGCCCTGCTGCTTACGATCTTCAGGCACCAGCGCTATGCCGGAATCGATCGCGTCCATCGGTGATTTCAGGTCGACGTTCCTGCCCGCCACAGTGATCGTTCCGTTCAGTGGATAGTCAACTCCAAACAGCGTGCGCAGCAATTCCGTTCGCCCGGCACCAACAAGGCCGGCAATTCCAACGATTTCCCCCGCTCGAAGTTTGAAATTCAACCGATGAGCCGGCCACGCTGATGTTGTCAGATTCTGCACGTGCACGGCAACATTACCGGCTTTGTGGGGCTGCCGGGAATAGAAGCGGGAAACGTCTCGTCCCACCATCAGCCGCACGAGGCTGTCGTGGCTGATCTCATCGCGATTGAGGTCGCCGGCATTTTCTCCGTCGCGCAGGACAGTGACACGGTCAGAAAGGTCCTGCACTTCCGCAAGACGGTGAGAAATGTACAGAATGCTGACATCGCTCGAACGCAGATCGTGAATCACTTCGAACAATCGTTCCGACTCCCCTGCCGACAGGCTTGATGTCGGCTCGTCCATGATCAGCACTCGAGCGTTCACGGACAGCGCTTTGGCGATTTCAACAAGTTGTTGCTGCCCGATGGTCAGTTCCCGCACCAGAGTTCGCGGCGACACGTCCAGGCCAACGCGATGAAGGAACTGCACTGATCTTTCGTTGACGTCAGTCTCGTCAATCAGCCCGCGTCGCAGCGGTTCACGGCCGAGAAAGATATTTGCCCCCACTTCGAGGTTATCGGCAAGATTCAGTTCCTGGTGAATCAACGCGATACCACACGCCAATGCCTCACTCACCTTTCTGAAGCGGACAGCGAGTCCGTTCACCAGGATTTCGCCGGAATCTTCTGCCTGAACACCAGCCAGAATCTTCATCAGTGTGCTCTTGCCCGCTCCGTTTTCGCCCACGACAGACAACACTTCATTGTCATTCAGGTGTAGACTGACATTGTGCAGCGCACGCACGCCCGGAAAGGTCTTGCAGATACTGCGAACATCCAGTCTATGAACGGCGGGGGAACTGGTCATACTGCGAATTCAGAAGCAATGAACATTTCACGGTACGAAGCAGGCAGAGGGTACGAAGAAGCAGACGGAAAAAGAAGGCAAACTGTTCTGCAGAGCAAGACATTTTCTTCTGTCGAGCCTTCGCAGCTGAGCTGCTACTGTCCCTTTTTCGCACGAAGGTCCTCCCAGAACTCGTCCACATTTTCCTGCGTGATGGACCGTGGCGGGATGTCAATATACTTCGATTCCGGAATCACGTCGTTCTTTCCGTCCAGCAAATCGTTCAGAACGCGCACTGATTCGTATCCATACATATAGGGATTCTGGACGACAGTGCCGATACAGTCGCCATCCTTGATGGCCTGCAGTGTCACGTCATTTTCGTCAAAGCCGACCAACGCGATTTCGCCAACCTTGTTTGCTTTTTTCAGTGCCTGGTAGATCGCTGGCGGATTGTATTCGAACAGACCAACCATCGCGTTCAGGTCGGTGTATGTGTTAAGTGCGTCTTCAGCCTTGGAGAGCGCAATTTCGGACTTACCCTGGTCGGTGAGGGTGGCCACGATCGTGTACTTATCGCCGATGATCTCACCATCTGTTGGATCCCACGCATCTGGCTGCTCTTTGTAGTACGCGGCCGTGCGGTCGCGACCAAGCAAAACATCGATCACGCCCTGTCGACGGTACTTGCTGTTGTCCTGTTCCAGTCGACCAATTGCCAGCAGGACGCTGCCGCCGTCGGGAACTGCCTTCACAACAAGTTCGCCACAGGCTCGGCCGCCGGCGTAGTTATCCATTCCGATATACATCAGGCGTTCCGACTGCGGGGCATCTGAGTCCTGGGTGATGAGAGGAACTTTTCTGCCGATGGAATTGAGCCATTCGATCTGATTGTCAGCGTCCAACGGACTGATGGCGATGGCCTGTATACCGGAAGTCAGCAGGTCTTCTACTTTCTGCTTCTGAACGACGGCGGTCGCTTCCGGCGGCATCACGACTTCGACGTCCAGGTCAAATTCCGCCGCTGCGTCCCGAGCGCCAGACTCTGCAATCTTCCAGAAGTCGGCGATCTGATTGGTCACGAATGCAACAGACCTACGCGATCCGGATGCGGCGCCGGTATTGGCAGTTCCTGATGAATTCGCGGAAGACGGACTGGACTGTTCAGCACATCCCGCAAACAACATTGCGGCAGAGAACAGAAGCACAGAAATTTGTGTGCGTGTCATTAAAGAAAAACCTCGCGGATACCAGGTAAGTTTTTGCCACCCCGACGTGCTGTACGCAGAATGTTGCCGAAAGTGGCAGGTTACGGGTGCTCTTGCCTTGGGTCAAACAAGGTTCGCCCTCATTCGATAACTGCAGCATCTTTTCCTTCTTCCCATTGTTGAATAGACAAATTGCTGGCATTCCGTGTTGTATGTCGCCATTGTGACGAAGCAGTGACCGGGCTATAGTCGTCTGCCGAAACCACGTTTCAGTTGCATCGACAATGATTCAGTCAACGCCGTCTCATCAAATGAAAACAAGATGTCAGCCCTGCAGCAATTCGAAAAAGATGAACAGTTTATGCGACTTGTCCGCCGCGAAAGCGACGTCGACCTGGTCGTTGCTGCTTTGGAGATTGCCCGTGACGGCCAGCCGGAACTGGATTTCGAACCGACTTTGCAAACCATTCGTACGGCGATCGCCGAATTGACGCGCCCCGTTGCACTTGCCGGCAGCGACCGAAAAGAACTTGATCTGCTGATTCGATATCTCACGGATGAGCTGAATTTACACGGACACTACGAGAGCTTCGATTCGTCCGATTGCAGTTATCTGAACCGCGTGCTTGAAACCGGGCGCGGGATTCCGATCACATTGTCCGTCGTCTACATGGCTGTCGCCAACGAGTTGGGAATTCCTCTGGCCGGCGTGGTGGCTCCGTCACACTTCCTCACACAGTTACAGACAGACAGTGGCGTTCTGTACATCGACCCCTTTCGCCGCGGCTACATCATGGACCAGACGAAATGTGTCAAATGGCTGCATGAGCTGACGGAATTGCCGAGTGCGGAACTGCGGCCGATGCTGAAACCGACAAACGAACGTAAGATCATTATTCGGCTGCTGAGTAACCTCAAAGCTCTGTTCGGTGGCCGCGACGAATGGCGTTCTGCGTGGAACGTACAGAAGCGTCTCGCGTTGCTCAGCCCTGGATCGTATCGCGAAAAACGAGACCTGGCGATGCTATCGTTGCGAGCCGGGCGACCGGGCGAAGCGATCTCTCAGCTGGAATCGTGCATTGCCGTTTGCTCGCCGGAAGAACGTCCGGTGCTGCAACAACAGCTCAAAGAAGCGCACCGGGAAGCACCGCTTTACAATTGAATCAACGTTGGCGTGTCTTCTTCATCGCCCTGTTGGCTCGCAACACAAATCGGTCACCGAGTCATCAAATACAGATGACCATCTTCGGCGCCGATCAACAGATCAAGCTGGCCGTTACTGTTCACATCGATTGATGCCGGGCTACTGGTGTGTCCGGCCAGCTTTCGCTTGCCAATCGCTCCCCGGTGCTGAAACGTCACTTTGCCGTCTGAGCGGCTGCCCGTGTTTTCATACAGGTCGGCATTGGTGCTGTTGGTGAGCAAATCCAGATCGCCGTCACCATCCCAATCGACGACATGAATTTTACGACGACCGCTGCCTCCCGCGGATTTCGAATTCAGTCGCAGGGCCTCGCCTTTTTCACCCTCAAATATCCTTCGCCCAGGCTGCAGGTGCAGTCCTGCGTCGTCCCGGGTTCGTTCAAAGAAACTCAGATATCCTTCCCGATCCAGCATCACCAGGTCAATCAGGCCATCGGCATTAAAATCGACGGCTTCGGGGGTCGTTCGCCACTGAGTCACCAGTTCTTTGCCGACAGGGTTCCACCATGTCCACGACGGCTTCGGCGTCCTGCCTGGCCATTCGACAGTAACGGACTCTGCTTCTGAAAGTCGTGGTCGACCGTCGTCTCCCGGTCCGAGATTACGATACCAGACAACTCTTCCCCAGATCGAATTTGCCAGAATGTCAGTCCTGCCGTCGCCATCCCAATCCGCGGCGCTTAGCGTTGTGTAGCCCCATTTGGCTTCACAAGGGCCCTGGATCGAACCGTTGGGGCCGGCCATGATTCGCAGTGTTTCGCTGCCGGCTTTCAGCAATTGTGGTGCAGCCCACTGATTCGGCGTCCCGCCCTTATTCTCAAAGAAGCCAATGTATCCGGCGGTGTTGCCACACAGGATGTCCGTGTCTCCGTCGCCATCCCAATCGGTGCAATACGGAGTGGCCAGGGCTCCGAACTTGAGCCAGTCCGCTTTTTGCCGGAAGTAGACCGGCGGCTTGAACGTCGGCGTCCCTTTGCTGGTTACGTTCTCGACGAAGGCGACACGTCCATCTTCATCGCCGACGATCAGGTCCATGTCTCCGTCTTTGTCCCAATCGATCGGTGTCGGAACAATCATCTCCAGATCCATCTGCAATTCCGCGCCGTCGTCTGTCAGGACTCGTTTGCCGGGTGCCAGAGTAATCACACTGTCCGTGCCTGTGTTCTCGAACCAGGTAAACCGATCGACGAATTCGCCACATATCAGATCGCGGTCGCCATCGCCGTCAAAATCGGCCACGCAGGGACTCGGCCAACCATAGACGTCGACGGCTGAATCGCCGGCGTCTATTTTTTTCGGTGTTCCCCAGTTCGGCTTGTCGTCGGACCCTCCATTCGTCACAAGGAAGACATGGCCATGCAGCGGACCGTTCTTCCAGACGCCGTTGGTATCCCATGCATCGTCCCAGCCGTAGTTATCCCAGATGCCAAGTCCAATCACGAGGTCGTGGTCGCCATCGTTGTCCCAGTCGACGCGGTGCCACTGGTTGGCTCGTGTTTTTTTTGCCGATGTCACCTTACTGGAAACCGCGACTTTGATGGGATTGCCAAATCTGTGCTTCGGAAAGTCTTCGTGTATTGTCGCTGCAGTCATCACGTCAACGCGTTCCCCAACATACGAGACCCGGATGCTGTGATGCCCCGGCCCAATCCTGACTGGTGGTTCGAACACCGGCAGCTTTACATCACCGGACGAATTCTCAAAGAAGTACGTCCCGTTGAACGGCTTGTCCGGGCATGACACCACAAGGTCATTGTCGCCGTCACCATCGAAATCCATCGGCAAAGGATGGGCCCATAGGCCCACACCCAGATCGACAACAAGGTCTTTCTGATTATGCCTCAGAGGAATCAGATCGTAGCCCTCATCAGCTGCAGCGATCGCGGCGACGCAGAATAAAGCGACGGTTGAATATAGAATTCTGTGGAGCATTGGTACCCTTTCTACGACGTGTCACAATCGAGCATTCTGAAGTGTCTTCAACCGTTTTCCAAGTGATGCGCATCCAGAACGAGTCGGCACGGGCCGACAATAGGTGCGCGCGATTAACCAAAACGCCAATCTGACCGCTGCACAGATTGGCTCGATTCACGACGACTCGGTCGATCTAAGCCATCAAATCTGTTTCAATTCCTGCTCCGCCCTTAGCCGCTCACCATCCTTCCTCATCGGTATCTCACTCATGCCTCAGATTTCCCGTCGTACAATGTTGTCAGCTTCTGCAGCCGGCATTCTGGCATCGCAATCACAAATCACTCTTGCCGCCGCAGCGCCACCGAAATTGTCGGTCGGTGAAGTGAAGACGATCAGTCTTCAGTCAGACCGTTACCACGGCTGGCCGACGATGATACAACGGAAGAACGGTGAACTTCTGGTGGTCTGTTCCGGCGGACGAGAATCACATGTCTGCCCGTTTGGTCGAGTTGAATTGATTCGCTCTACGGACGACGGCGAAACATGGACATACGCCAGAACAATCCTCGATGGCCCGATCGACGATCGTGACGCCGGAATTCTGGAGACAGCGCAGGGGACGCTGCTGGCCACAACCTTTACCTCGCTGGCTTACGAACCGGGCTTGAAGAAAGCCGCAGACGCAGCAGGGCAGGGCAGCGCCACGATGCAGCCGGATCAATTGGCTCGATGGCAGGCCGCTCACCGAAGATTGTCTGATAGCGAGCGGCCGAAGCAGCTTGGCTGCTGGATGCTGCGATCCGAGAACGGAGGTCAAAGCTGGTCACCGGCATACCGCGTCCCCGTCAACAGTCCACACGGGCCGATCAATCTCAGTGACGGACGTCTGTTCTATGCCGGAGTGACACTGTGGAAAAACGAACGCACTGTGGACGTGTGCGTCTCCGAAGATGACGGAAAAACGTGGAACCGGGTTTCTGAAATCCCGACGCGTCCGGGTGACGACAGCAGCAATTACCACGAACTGCATGCGGTAGAAGCCGTCGACGGTCGACTTGTCATCCAGATTCGCAATCACAATAAAGCCAACAGCGGAGAGACGCTGCAGACTCATTCCACGGACGGCGGTAAAACCTGGGCCGAACCCTACGCGATCGACGTCTGGGGCCTTCCCTCACATCTACTTCGGCTTGCCGATGACCGCCTGCTGATGACGTACGGTCATCGTCGAGCACCACTTGGCAATCAGGCTCGCATCAGCACGGACAATGGTCAGACGTGGTCGGAATCCATAATCATCTATGGAGAAGCGACGTCGGGCGACCTTGGTTATCCATCAACGGTTGAGATTGCCGCGAATCAATTCGTCACCGTTTGGTACGAGAAACTCAGCGACAATTCGTTTGCACAGCTGCGAATGGCACGGTGGCAGCTGGGTTAATTGGACAGCACAGTTGTTTCGTTTGTTCAGTGTGTTTCGTAACCCGAAGCGTGAGCGAGGCGATCGACGCAACTTGTCTCCCCGCTTATTGATCCAACAGGAATCGTACGGTGCCAGATCCGTCGGATTCAAATTTCAGCTGCGGGCAGCAATCTGGGCCATCGATTCCTGCACCATACGGCGGGAATCAACGGCGCATGCGATAGCATTCTTAAACGCACCGGCATCTTTGACACCTTTGAGTGTCAGTTTCGTCTCGCCGCTGGCCGACTTCAGGCGGATGTCGCTGGCGTTGTAGAAGACCTGCCCCGGCCATTGCTTCAACTCGACGTCGACAACGTCCGCGAGAGCGACCGAGGACACCATACGAGTCTTGCGTGCCGTCCAGACCTGCACATTTCTATTGGTCAGGACGTAACGCTGACCGAAGACTTTCTGCAGGAAATACAGTGGCAGACCAAGTGGCATCGTCAGAAGCGCGAACACATACGAGACCTTCATCAGGCCGAAAGGGCGAATCGGGACAAGTTCGTAGAGCCACCCCAGCAATCGACCAATACCGGTCGACGCGAGCGAAGGGTACTCCATCATCACCACAGCTTCCGATGATGGGCTGACACCTGAAATCGCCTGAACTGCCATGGGATCGAACTGTTAAATAATAAAGATGTGAACGCCAAAAATGCTGATGGAAAGGTATCAGCAGAGAAGCCCGTTTTCTACCTGGGGTTTGTCATGGAATGTGCGTTTCGCGGGAAAAAGAAACGTATCCCGCCGGTGAAACCGTGGCAATTCAAGGGATTTCCCGGGTTCAAGAGTGCACCGGACCTGCCAGTCAGGTGCCGCGGGGCTTCTCGGCCGCCTTTGCATTTGACTTGTCTTTGGCCGCCGGCTTGGGCCACTTCTCGAGATTCATCTTCTTCAGCGTCTCCCCCGTCGCGGCGAACGGCAACTTGCCCTTCATTACAATCAAGTCCGGCGGCAGACATTCGTTTTCGTTGCACCCCTGAAACTTAACGTGGAATTCCAATTCTGCATCCTGCGGAGTTTCATTCTCATCAATCTCCAGCAGGCCATACAACAAGACCTTACCATCGTAAACGTGGTAAGGTTCGTCTGATCCTTCCACCTTCAGCTCGTGGTGCCCGGGATACTTGACCCTGGTGAGTTTAATTTTCTGCTTCGACTTCAACAACAATTCTGTTGGAATCAGAAAATCAGGGCTGGAAGGATTTGCATTGATGTGCCAGCCAAATTTGACCTGCAGCTCGATGGCGACATAGGTCTTTCCCTTCCGCGGAATCTTGTTGAACAGCGGGTAGATCTTAACCTTCAGCGGTTTGGGTTTGTTCGGGGGAGCAAGACCGGCACCTGGAGTGCTGGCGGGAATAACCGGCCTGAATGTCGCGTGTTCCTTCGGCGCCCTCTGTGTATCCGACGTATCCACCGTGGCTTCCGGCAGAGAGGTCAGCTGCCATGATGGTTTGCTATGTTTCTGACGCTGCACGGTCACCGCTATCGGAGCATCAGTGGAGCGTACGGTCGCCAAGCGATCCGGCTTTGACAGCCACAAATGCAGTGCTCGGGCAAGTCCACTACAGGACCCTGGTGCCTTCTGCAACGTGGGCGCGAACTGGTTGAGTGTGTCGCGTGCCAGCCTGACAAGTTCTGGTGACTCGCGAAGTGCATCAAGTTCCAGCAGGTTGCGGATGGTCACACTGTTAGCTGACGGAAACACGGAATCGTAGGCAGAGCTTGTGCGAGCGATCAGTTTCTCGTGGTTTTTTGCCGTGAAGTAGAAGGCGCGCAGCTTGTCGTCATAGAACAGTTCATTCTGCAACTGTGCCAGTTGCCGGGCTTCCGTCAGCCACCGCTCACTTTGAGTTGTTCGGTGCAGTTCCAGCAGAGCGGAAACGAGAAACGCATAATCATCCAGATAGGCCGGATACCTTGCGACACCGTTTCTCCATGTCCGCAGAAGGTGACCATCAGCGTCGCGCAGATGGGTCAACAGAAAGTCAGCAGCCTTGCCGGCGGCAGCCGTATCCTGTGGACGATTCAGTTCGCGTCCGCTGACGGCCAGCGATTTGATCATCAGAGCATTCCATGCGGTCAGAACTTTGTCGTCCAGTAACGGGCGTTCTCGTTCCCAGCGAGCCTTCAGCAGTCGGGATCGCATCGATGCCAGGCGGCCTCTGGTCTGAGTTGTCTCAAGCTGCCGTTCGTTGATCGCATCATCGACAGACTTTGGCAGATGCAGCACGATTCCGTGTTCGAACGGGTTCGGTTCTTTAACACCATACACCTCTGAAAACACGTCGGCACCAGCTTCGCCCAGCACCGACGTAATTTCTTCCGCCGTCCAGACATAGTACTCGCCTTCAATAGCGTTGGTTTCTGCGTCCAGGGCAGAACAGAATGCTCCTTCCGGCGTCGTCATTTCATGGTGTATAAAGTCAGCAATTCCGACAGCGACATTCCTGTAAACTTCGCTGTTCGTGATCGAAGCCGTCCGCGTATAGATGCTCAGCATCATCGCCTGGTCATACAGCATCTTTTCGAAGTGCGGAACGTGCCAGCGACGATCTGTGCTGTATCGATGAAATCCACCGCCAAGATGGTCGTGAATGCCTCCCTGAGCCATCCGCGTAAGAGAATGTTCGACAATCTTCAGCAGCTCACCGTCGTCCGTGGATTCATGGAGGTCGAGCACCAGCTCCAGACGTGGAACGTTAGGAAACCGGGGATTTGCCGGTCGCTTCACGTCAAAGTCAACACCCCCCCACACCGGATCGTACATTTCACGTATGCGATCAATGGCACCGTTGAGAAGCTCAGCGGCAAGGTTGACGGGTTTCAGAGGCACCCCTGGCTGGCCCATTCTCTGAACCTGGTTCGCAATCAGGGATGCCATACGTTCCAGATCGCTCTTTCGCTGATGCCACAGATCGTCGATTCGCCTGGCCACTGTCAGAAAACCAGGGCCACGATCCGGAGAATCGTGGGGCGGCAGGTAGGTTGCTCCTGCGATTGGGTTGCCTTCAGGAGTCAGAAACATGGACAGCGGCCATCCGCCACCGCCGGGGGAACCCACCATTTGCTGGTACACCAGCAGACTGGTCATATAAATATCGTCAACATCCGGGCGTTCTTCACGATCGACCTTTATGTTGACAAAATGCTCGTTCATCCAGGCCGCGATGGTTCTGTCAGAGAAAACCTTTCGTTCCATCACATGACACCAGTAGCAGCTGCTGTAGCCAACGGAAAGAAAAATCGGTTTGCCTTCCTTCTTCGCCTTTTCGAAGGCCTCCGGCCCCCATGAATACCAGTCCACAGGATTGTGAGCATGCAACAGCAGGTAGGGACTTGACTCCTTACTAAGACGGTTGGCCGGTCCGGCATGTTCCGCCGGGACGGTAGCTTTCCCTGCGACGGCCGCCTGTTCAGGACGTTCATCCGCCTGCAACGTGGTCGAGACAACCGTGCAGTACAACCAGACGGCAGACCATCGGAGGACATTGGCGAAACGTGTTCTAAGCATCAAACTCATCAGACTCATCCGAGTGCGTATCAATTCCACTTCAGCCCGCAGAGGTCACATGCAGACGGACATTTTGCTGCAATTTTCAATCGGAGACAATGGGCAGCCACCCACCTGGAATGGGACCATCTATTCTAACGACCGAGCGTTGAACAAGTAGTCCACAAAGTGATTGCAGGTGTTTTCGGCGTGAAACCAGGACGTCAACGTCGCCAATTCGTTGCGCAACAAACAATTGCAGAGACGGAACTTGCGCCGTTTCTGCCTGGACATGTCCGACTTCCAGATCGTCCATGCGAACAGAACGTCTGGTGAATCTGTAATTGACGGTTGAATTGCTCGAATCGATGACACGGCTGTTGGAAATTCATGAATCTCTGACGATCCTGAGGCCGATGAAACTCACGGGCGACGGTCTCCGATTTGCGCGCCTGGTTATCTTTCACGTAGTCCGGCACTTCCTGCCGGACATCGCGCGAAATCGAACAGTTGCACAGGCAGACGAACATACGCCACCGACTGAGTCCGGCATGAACGGCAGGGCAGGGAGGCTTCTGAAAAAATGAACCAATCACTGTCATCAAGCCTGCTTGACCAACTGTCACATGGTTACCGAATGGATCGCAGATTCGGACCAGTTTACGACCACGCGCCAGCCGGAGCGGACGACCTGAACGTTATCCGGGGCATTGACACGCGCGAAGCCGTCACGCTCAACAGACTGGGTGTCTATTTTTTGCCACAGCTGGCGCTCTGGGAACGCAGCGAAATCTGCGTGTTCGCCGACGAATTGGGCATGACTCCGTCAGCATTGATGGATGAGCAATGGGTCGAGCAGGCACAGACATTGTGTCGCCAGCACACGATCGCCCCGTTGAATAACCAACGACATTTGCCCGCGTCAGTCGTACGCACCGTGACATTACTGGGTTGCGCACTTCTGATCGGCTGCCTGTTCGTCTACTGGCTGGGCATCCAGTCCAATCAGCCAATTCGCGGTATGCTTGCAGCCGACATTACGTCGTTGCGAGTTCCCACGGAATCACGGCTTGTGAAATCTCATATTCGTCCGGGCGACGAAGTATTCTCCGGGGACAGTCTGCTGATTCTGGAAAAGACAGAACACCTGGCGACGATCGAGCTGCACGAACAGCGTGTGCGCGAGTTGGAGCGACGACTGCAACAGGCGGATGCTAAGGCATCCCTGGACCTGGAATGGCGTACGCGAGAACTGGACCGTGAACTCTCCGATGTGCGCACGCGAGCGCACCTGATTCAGGAAGTGAATGGCACTCCACTCGAACATATTCGTTCAGCGGCATTGACGAACAGTCAACGAATCACGACTGGCACAGAGGTAAACGCAGTGTCGAATCCAAAGATTCTGACAGGCAGCAGTGCTGTTCCCAACCTGATGATCTTCATGAGTGGTGAGTCTGGTGAGTCCTCGGGCGGTGTGCCCCGACCACCACAATTACCTGCTCCCGTCGATTCGGCTACCGTTTTGGCATCAGAAGGCAATGCCAACAGCATCCTGAGCATTGAGGCCCGCAACGTCGAAATGCGTTTGCAGAAACTGGAAGAACTGCGGGAGTTGCTGCCGCAACAGGTACGGCGAGCTGCAGGCGTGGAGAGCATTCGCGTTCAGTTTGACGAAGCGTCTCAACGACTTGTGGAATTGAAGGCGCTTAATCGCGATGTGGAGGTTATCTGTCCGAAGCACGGCAAGATTGGACTGCTTCGCTATAAAGTTGGTGACACGATGTCCACCGGCGAAGTCATGCTAAGAATCCTCCACACGGACCAACGCTACATATTACTGAACGTGCCAACTCATCGAGTCAACGAAATCGAACCGGAGACATCGGTTGTCCTGATCTTTCCTGGTAACGAACGTTATCGCGGAAAGGTATGCACTCTGCCCATGCTGGCCGAAACCGCTGAATCGGGTGATCAAAGCGTGGCGACAGTTCGTGTGGAACCGTCGGACAAGTTATGGCCGGAGATTCCGATTGGCAGCCAGATCGATGTGCTGCTGAACGACGACCGAGTCTTTTGACTTTCGGCATGGCAACCTAAGCTTCGCACAGCCGGGACGTCCCACCACTGCTCACGTAGAAGAGAATAACCTGCCGCGATCGAGCCAGCCCTGCGGGCCGCTTGATCCAGGAGACTCGCCCCCCCTTACAACAGCTCGATGTCCGCTTCGTCGATGGTAATGGAAGCACCTTGCTGCAGGAAGTTGACCATGATGGTCAGCCGGTGTTGACTCTTGACCTTGGTGATGGTGCCAGTCAACTCCCGTTCCTTGAGGGGGCCACGGACGATTCTGACACGCTGGCCAACAACCGGGCGCACTTCCGCCTTAAGGTCTTCGCCATACTGACCCAGCAAACTAACCTTGCGCAGATCTGTGACCAGTTGGTCCGCATCGTTGACCTCGATACATTTCGAAATGCAGCCGGTGGCCACCGTATTATACCGATCCTCTTCCGTGCCGAACACAAACACGTAGCCGGCGAACAGTGGCACAAAGCTGGTACGAATGCGGCCTTGAGGGGATCTCGTGCGATTGGGTACCATTGGTCCGTAATGGGCGATATTCTGGCCCCGCAACCGTCGCATCAGGTCTTTTTCGCGTCGCGACAGAGTGTACATCGCGTACCACTCACCATCGGGACTGACCGCCGAAGTATTTTCGAGAAGTTCTTCCGGGAAGAGGTCCGGTTCCTTTTTCAGGATTGGCATTTCCAGCGACATCCGTGGCCGTGAGTATGAAAATTCAGGTAGCTTCGTAGTAGAACCAGCGATCCTGAACGTGAATTCCGGATTTGTACACAACACGTTGAGATTAACAAGTCGATTTTCGAATTGGTTCCCTTATCAGGTACCGAGGTTTTCTTGAATGTTTGTTATTCTGGGCGGAAACGGGTATGTCGGCAGCGCTTTTCAAAGATCTTTGTCAGAAGCGGGGCAGAGCTTCGCGGTCGTCTCACGTGAACAGGTTGACTACTCCAAGCCCGATGTATTACTGACGTACCTGCGCGACATGAGCGCCACGTTTCTGATTAACGCCGCCGGATACGCGGGGCGGCCGAACGTCGACGCCTGTGAATTGTATAAGACAGAATGCCTGGCGGGGAACGCAGTCTTGCCGGGCATCATCCGAGAGGTGTGCGAGCATCTGAAGTTGCCGTGGGGACACGTTTCCTCGGGTTGTATTTACACCGGCTCCAGGCCTGATGGATCCGGCTTCACGGAGAAAGATGCTCCCAACTTTTCATTTCGGCAGAACAACTGCAGTTTTTATTCCGGATGCAAAGCGCTGGGGGAAGAAGTACTGGACGGGGCAGAACAGTGTTTTGTCTGGCGACTGCGGATTCCGTTTGATGAGCATGATTCGCCACGAAATTACATTTCCAAAATGATGAGGTATGACCGCCTGCTGAGTGCAACCAACAGCCTGTCGCAACTGACCGAATTCGCGAACGCCAGCATTGCCTGCTGGACAGAACGAGTTGACTTTGGAACTTACAATCTTACGAATCCCGGATGTGTCACGACACACGAAGTGGTTGACATGATTGTCCGGCACAAGCTGTCGGACAAACAATTTTCGTTCTTCGAGTCTGATGAAGAATTCATGCAGCAGGCGGCGAAGACACCGCGATCCAATTGCGTTCTCGATGTCAGCAAAGCCATGGCCGCAGGTTTGCCGCTGAGCCCGGTACATGAAGCTGTTGAGAAGGCATTGAACGACTGGAAACCACGATGAAGTCCTGGATGTTTTTGGGGATAATGCCACTGCTTTGTCAGACCTTTAATGGTGGCGAAGGGCTTCCGACTTTCAGTTCCTGAGCGTTGGCTCGAACAGACTATTGTGGACGGATCGAAGTCGGTTGCGGCCATGCCGTATTGAGAGCAAGGAATATGAAAACACTCTTGGTCACTGGTGGGGCGGGGTTCATTGGCAGCTGTTTTATACGACGGGCTGTAGGCCGCGCTGACACGATCGTCATCAACCTCGACAAATTGACGTATGCCGGCAATCCGGATTCGCTGCCGAATCCTGAGGGACAGCATCACCGACTGGTGCAGGGCGACATCGGCGATCGTAGACTTGTCAGATCGTTGCTGTCTGATCATCAGCCGATAGCCGTTGTCAACTTTGCTGCTGAGTCTCATGTTGACCGTTCCATCGACGGGCCGCTGGAGTTTGTACAAACGAATGTCGTGGGTACCTGTCGGTTGCTTGAAGAAGTCCGGTCGTACGTGGCAGAACTTGACGATAATGTGAGGCAGGCGTTTCGCTTCCTGCACGTCTCGACCGACGAAGTCTACGGCTCACTGGGCGACACCGGTTTGTTCACGGAAGATACGCCGTATTCGCCCAACAGTCCGTACTCAGCGTCAAAGGCGGCATCCGACCATTTCGTCAGAGCGTACCTGCACACCTACGGCC
This sequence comes from Fuerstiella sp., assembly GCA_024230215.1. Taxonomy (GTDB): domain Bacteria; phylum Planctomycetota; class Planctomycetia; order Planctomycetales; family Planctomycetaceae; genus Fuerstiella. The sequence goes on from JAAERP010000454.1 coordinate 80,630, forward strand.
TGCCGACCGTGATGACAAATTGCAGCAACAACTACGGTCCATATCAGTTCCCGGAAAAACTCACTCCGCTGATGATTCTAAACGCCCTGGAGGGAAAACCCCTTCCGGTTTACGGTGACGGGATGAACGTACGGGACTGGCTGTTTGTAGAAGACCACTGTAAGGCCATTGAAACGGTGCTTGAGACGGGGCGCATTGGTGAGTGCTACAACGTCGGTGGCAACAACGAACAGACGAATATCGACATCGTCACGACGATTTGCCGCACAGTCGACAGACTGTGCCCGAACCTGCCGCACGCTCCCTGCGAATCGCTCATCACATACGTGACCGATCGGCCAGGCCACGACCGTCGCTACGCGATCGACGCTTCCAAAATCAGAAACGAACTTGGCTGGGAGCCCGCACAGGATTTCGCCAGCGGCATCGAACAGACGGTGCAATGGTACATCGATAATTCAAGCTGGATAGAGCGTGTTCAAAGTGGCGACTATCGTCGCGAACGACTGGGACTGAAATCCAAATGAGCTATTTCAAAAAGGGAATCGTACTGGCTGGTGGTACGGGGTCGCGTCTGTTTCCGCTGACGCTTGGCATCAGTAAACAGATGGCTCCGGTTTACGACAAGCCGATGATCTATTACCCGTTGTCGACGTTGATGTTGGCGGGCATCCAGGACGTTCTGGTAATCTCTTCGCCGAGAGACGTCAGCGGTTTCGAGAAGTTACTGGGAGACGGTTCACAGTGGGGGATGAATTTTTCCTATATTGAACAGGCAAAACCGGAAGGGCTGGCTCAGGCGTTCATTCTGGGCGCGAACTTTGTCGGGGAAGACCACGTTGCGCTGGTCCTGGGCGACAACATATTCTACGGACGTGGCTTTCAGGGAATCCTCAGCACTGCTTCATCTCTACAGGATGGCGCAACGATTTTTGGTTATGAAGTTCGTGATCCGGAACGATACGGCGTCGTCGAGTTCGATGCGGATGGCAAAGCCATTTCCCTGGAAGAAAAACCGCAGGAACCGAAATCAAACTTCGCAGTGCCCGGCCTCTACTTCTACGACAACGAAGTTATCGAGATCGCTCGCAATCTGAAGCCGTCGCCGCGCGGTGAACTGGAAATTACAGACGTCAATCGTGAGTACATGAACCGCGGCCGTCTGTGCGTGGAAACTCTGTCACGAGGATTTGCATGGCTGGACACAGGCACACACGACTCCCTGCTGGACGCCGGCAATTTTGTGGCCGCGATCGAAAAGCGAATGGGGCTTAAGATTTCCTGCCCGGAAGAAATCGCCCTCCATCGAGGCTTCATTGACCGCAGCCAACTACTGAGTCTCGCCGCAGACTACAAGAACGAGTACGGCGACTATCTGCAGCATGTAGCCGGTCGCGCAAAACGCTGATGCAAGCCCTGCCGGATCGCGCCGGAACGGTGCATCGACGCTGCAGCAACTCAACAAACTTGACTGACATTGTCTTGAGCCGCTCCGTGAATTGTTCACGAATGGTGCGGGCACCGTTGAGCTCATTGCAGCTGATTTTGTAGAGGTGGCTTTCGCTTCACCCAACACAGACACAGTCTGATGAAGACGAAGACGACAGCTTGAGGGCAGGGCAGTTCATATTGTCACAGCGAGTACGACGATCACTTGCCGTCTGCAGCGCGAATGCGTCTGGTCAGCACTTCATTTAACTGCTTCAGCCCCTGCTGGCGATCAACTTCATAGAAGCCGCTGTGATAGTGAATAATTTTGCCCTCTGGAGAAAGCACGACCCACAGTGGCAGCTGACCAGCCGAATCACGTGGATCCCCAAGTTCACGCAGCAGGGAACCGTCGTCATAACCAATCGCATAACTGAGATTCATGAACTCTGCCAGCTTTCTGGCCGTTCGCTGACCAGCCCGAGCAGTCTCGCTCTGCAGCAGCGCCCGATTCATGGCCACTCCGATAACGTCCACGTTCATCTGCTTATATTTGTTGTACAGGAATTCGAGATAGCCGACCTGGCCATAGGGTTCAGAGAGTGGTTTCTCGGCGTACTTCCAGAAATGAAGCACAACAATCCTGCCTCGCAGCGATTTAGACGAAAGGCTACCGCCAACAATCAGGTTCAATGAGAACTCCGGTGCGGCACGATCAAGCAGTTGCTCCTGCCGGTTCATCGCTTGAGCAATCCGTCGTGCCTGTTGTTCAACATTGCGTCGGATTCTCAGAACGAATTCCTGCAATGGCGTGTCGGCAGCGAGCGTTGTTAACGATGCTAACTGAGGTCCTGCATCGCCAACCTGTCGAGGCGACAAATCCGACAACTGAGTATCAGGCCTGCGTTTTAATGCTGCCTGCAGTGTCAGTAGCTCGGACCGCAACTGACCAACGCGGACTGAAGTACTGTCATCCAGGGTTTCAGATGAGGTTTGATTTAGATTGAGTTCGAAGCGAACCCCCTGTCCCATGAAGACGTCCTGAGTCGCCTTGACCAGCGATCCTGAATCCGCTGAAACGTTCAACGTTTGCCGACGCCCACGTCGCTCGCGGGCTTCAATCGTCCACGAGGCATCAGCGCCGGACGGCATAGCCGTAACTTCGTGCGTCCAGCCATCAACACTCCATTGGCTACCGACGGTTGTACCGGCAGGTACATCAAGAACAAGTGCGGGCAAGGGCAGCGTATAGGTACTTCCCTCATAGATGTAAATAAGATGCGGCGTGACACCGTTCGAGGCAACCTGTCCGAAACTTTCCGGCCACGGACATCCATCGCGTTCATCGTCCAGCACGGCAAAAAACGGTACGGCTCCGTCGTGCAGCAACAATGCCTCAAAACGCCTCAAAATCAGAGACTCACCTTGTGCCTGCTGCGAAAGCGCACCTGAAAACCGCACAACCTTCAGCCCGGCAGCCTGAGCATCGATCATGAAGAAAAGGGACGTCATGAACAGGGTCAGAGCACGGGAACAAGTCATTGTCTGCTCCTGGAGAGAGGATTTGGGAGGGCGGGGCAGCGTCTGGGTGACGGAAAGATTCGCTATCTGAGGCAGAACTATGTCAGAAAGTAAACTTATTGGCAACGTGTTGCGTCACTCTGAAGTTAACATGCGTCAACGGGCGGATTAGGCTTCGCATCGATTCCCGATGTTCGTCTATAATGAAAAGTGGCTGAGGCGGTATGGATTCCTGAGGAACGGTGACCGCTTCGGGTCCTGAAGTGTTTATTATTATATTACGCGCGTCAACAAATCGGCTTCTTCCCAAAGATCGTGCCGCTGTTCGGTCCAAATTGGCCGTGATTCAGTGGCTTAAAATCAGGAGTGGGTGTTGTGAGTGAAGGACAAATGACCGTCGGCAGTTACGAACTTCGCAACTGCGTCGCATCGGGAACCTCAACGCAGATCTGGGAGGTGGTCGAAGCCGGTACACCGATGCAGCTGGCGATGAAACTCATGCTGGATGACGCCCGCAAGGATCCCGCCGAAAAGGCGGTGCTGAAACACGAATTCAAGGTTGGCAAATCGCTGGAACACCCTTCTTTTCTTCAGTTCCGGGATCTTGAGATCAATCGCGATCATGCTTTTTTCACGATGGACTTTTTTCGATCGCCGAGCCTGAAGACTCATATCACTTCAAATCTGCCGGCAATCCAATCGGTGTTTCCGAAGCTTGCAGAATCACTGGTCCAGGCGTTTCAGTATATGCACGATATCGGCTGGCTTCATCGTGACATCAAACCGGACAACATTCTTGTCAATAAGGCCGGTGAGGCACGTGTAATTGACTTTTCGCTGTCGTCGAAAATTAAGGGCACGGTCGGCAAGTTGTTTTCCGGAAAGCAAAAAGCAATTCAGGGAACACGCACCTATATCGCGCCGGAAACGATCCTGAAAAAAGCACCTACTGAACAGACAGACATGTACAGTCTGGGCGTCAGTTTCTTCGAAGTACTAACCGGCCAGCCGCCTTTCGCAGGGGACTCCCCCAGTGCCCTGCTGAAGAAGCATCTGGGAGAAAATGTTGTGTCACCGTCAATTCTCAATCCAAATGTCACAAAGGAGTTGGATAGAATTATTCTGCGGATGTTGGAAAAGAGCCCTGCAAAGCGATTTGCGAATATGCAGGAGCTGGCCAGCGCCTTCCGAACCGTGAATTGTTTCGAAGTTGATCCGGCAGAGTTGCATGAGCGTTCTCAAGAAGAGTTCAAGAAGACGCAGGCAGATTCCGTTGACAAGAGACTGGACAGTCGCGCTGACGCGGATCGAGTGTTGCGAGGAGTTGCTGCGCCAGTAAAGCACAAGAAGAAAGTCAAAGTCAGCGAGAAGCTGTTGCGGGAAGAAGAGCAACGCAAAGCAGCATTGGCCGCCAAACAACAAGGCGCCGTTCCACAGCAGCCGATGTATCAGCCGCAGATGCCGATGCAGCCGGGAGTGTATCCCGCTCCGCCAATGCAGCCAGGCATGATGTATCCGCCGATGCCGGGTCAGCAAATGCCACCACAGCAAATGCCACCACAGCAAATGCCACCACAGCAGATGCCACCGCAGCAGATGCCACCGCAGCAGATGCCACCGCAGCAGATGCCACCGCAGCAAATGCCACCGCAGCAAATGCCACCGCAGCA
>JAAERP010000455.1 GCA_024230215.1 Fuerstiella sp.
ACCCACCATTTCCAGTCACCGATTGCCAAATTGGTCTGTGGCACAAAGCTGGTCGATGAACCTGTGAATTCCACAATGTCCGTGCCATCCGTGAGGTACAGGTCATAGCTGACAGCCTGCGAGGATCCGTCCCAGACGAAAGCAGGGGTCCGATCAAACGTTGCGGTCAATGGTGAAACGGGGGTTGCCGTCACCTGGCTGGTTGCGGCATCGATCACAAAACTCTGGCTTCGACTCCAAAGTCCGTGATTCCCATCCGCCTTGTATGACTTCACCCAGACGCGAAAATTGCCATCAGGCATGAGTGGGAGCCGCATATGTGATTGAGTTATGTTCTTCCGGCGATAGAGCAGCCCCAGACCATCATCGTTATACAGATACACTTCATAACTTCCCGCCCCTTCCACGGGCTCCCATGCAATTGTGGGAGTGCTGTCGCCAACCGTGCCTGATGGTGCCGTGATTTTGGGCCGCCCTCCCACATCTAATTCTGCGTGATGACTCCAGTCACCGGCCCGACCTGATTCATGAAATGCCCGGATCCACCAACGATACATCCCTACACCCAGCGGTGTCGCTGGCGTATAGGACGTCTCTGTCAGACCAGATACGTTAATCGCGACGGATTGGCCCTGCTGCACATACAGCTGATAACTGCTGCTGCCGGGCATCGATTCCCACTGAAACGAGGGTTGGTCGTTAAACGTGGAAAATGTGGGACTGACGGGATCGGGGCCAACATAGTATTTTTCGGACGTCGACCATGCGGCCGCATAATTGCCGACACCGATCGCCCGGCACCAGATACTATATCGCCCAAATCCGAAATCCTCGGTGGGCGTAAAGCTTGTCTCTGTAATCAATTCATCAATTACAGCCGGACCGCCGACGGTCAAATTACTGACATACAGTCGATACTGTAGAGCTCCCGGAATCGGATCCCATGAAATCGTCGGTGTCCGATCCGGATCGCGATAGGAAATATCAGCCAGTTGCGGAGCAAGGCTGACCTGAAAGTTCTGGCGAGCCCAGTTCGTTTGTTCACCATTAGATAACGTTGCTCGCAACCACGTTCGGTAAGCTCCGATTCCCAAAGCTTCCACCAACGTATAGCTGGTTCCACTGACCGTCCGATTCACGATTGGATTGTTGTTACCCCCAATTTGCTCCATCCAGATTTGGTAGGACGTGGCATCTGATACGCTGGTCCATGTAATGGTGGGCCGCTGCTCAGACGAAACACCCACGGCGCCAAGAATTTTCGGTTTGGCCCTCACTGTGACATCAAACGTGCGGCTGAACGTGGCATTGTCACCGGCGGTACTCAGGTTGCCGTCCGGACCGCCGTCTTCGACGGTGACCGTGATCGTTGCCGTACCACTCGCATCCGCAACCGGCGTGAACGCGATGCTGCCCGTCGTGTTGGCGGTTGTGTACGTGA
>JAAERP010000456.1 GCA_024230215.1 Fuerstiella sp.
TACGCCGATCGGCGGCTGTCGGCGATCATTGACCCGGCAGGCAACACAACAGAATTAAGCTATGGCACAGGCGGAAATCTGGATGGCGTGACCACGGTCGACGGTGGGCAGAGTCGCTGGCAGTACGATGCTCTCGGGCGAGCCACGACCGTCGTCGATCCGGTGGGCAATCGACAACGCAGAACCTATGACCTGCTGGGACGCATCACACAGGTGGCAGAACCGGACGGCAATCTGCGTTCTCTGGCTTATGACGCCGCTGGCAATGTGCTGCATGCGAAGGATCTGCAGCATGACGTGCGGTTCACGTATCAGGGCATGGGCCGGCTGGCGACTCGTCGAGAAGCCGGGACCACTGTTGAGTTCAAATACAACACTGAAGAAGACCTCACCGGTATCGTCAATGAACATGGTCACGCATATCGTTTCGATCTGGATGAACGCGGTGATGTCGCTCGGGAATACGGCTTCGACGATATTCGCCGCGTCTACACGCGCGATGACGCGGGTCGGATGATCCGTGTTGAGCGGGCCTCCGGGCTGATTACGTTTTACGAATACGATCCTGCCGGTCGAGTGATCGGAGTGAAGCACAGTGATGGTACGGAAGAGTCCTACGTTTACCGCGAAGACGGAGAACTGATTGAAGCCGAAAACAGCTCCTGCGCCGTGAAATTCGAACGCGATCCTCTGGGCCGGATTCTGAAAGAATGGCAGGACGACTACTGGGTCAGTTCCCAATACGATGAACATGGACTGCGAAAGGAAATGCGTTCGTGCTTTGGTGCGATTCAGAAGATCGACCGGAATGCAATGGGCGATGTCATCGGCATGCAGTATCAGGATGCTCAGAAAGATCCAACTCAGACGGCCTGGGAAGCTCGTGTCGAACGTGACCAGATGGGGCTTGAGGTGGA
>JAAERP010000457.1 GCA_024230215.1 Fuerstiella sp.
ACCTGACCCCGTTTTCCTCGCCAACCCTAAAACCTGGTTGTGACAATGCACTAATCCACATAACGGAACTCGTTTGTGACCAGTAACGCCTGGCACAAACTGGCCCATGCTCTATCTTCGGATGCTAATTCGTTCCGTGTGATTTGCAGATACTCGCTACCGTTCTCGATCTCTGCGGGCGTTGCATCGCGAGCAAAGACCTGTTGCCATACGAAACGTAGACGAAGTTCGTCGCTTTGTGTTTTCTTCGTCACAACCGTAGCCAGACGTTCAGCCTGCTTAATCACAAGCGGATTATTGTAAAGGTGCAACGCCTGATTTGGGACTGTGCTGACGTCGCGCAGTCCCGTGACGCTGGTAAAGTCGGGCAGATCAAAGGCGGCAAGTTCCGGCGGCGGCGAACTTCTCAGATAACATAGATACACGCTGCGGCGATTGCTGGGTTGATGCAGATTGCCAGCCAGGTTCACCAGGATGTCGCGATGCCGGATGATCGAACCATCCGCCGGAGTCAGATCCAGCTGTCCACTGACCTTCAGCATGCTGTCGCGCAGCGATTCCGCATCCAATCGCCGGCGTTGGTGACGTGTCAGCAGGAGGTTGCCGGAATCCGAATTCATCAGCACCTCATCGGCATCGCTGCTGAGCTGATAAGTCCGGCTTAACACAATATTTCGAATCATCCGCTTCATCGACCACTGGTCGTCGACGAACCGAATTGCCAGGTGGTCCAGTAATTCCGGATGTGTTGGTCGTTCGCCATAGACGCCGAAATCATTTGGTGTTCGAACAATGCCTGTGCCAAACAGGTGCTGCCAGATGCGATTGACGATCACTCGTGACGTCAGCGGATGGTCGCCACGAGTCAGCCACTGTGCCAGTTCCACCCGCCCGCTTTGTTTCGGGTTGAACTCAAAAGAGTCTGCCGAGTCGAACCTGCACGCTGTCAGGAATCCTCGAGGCACGGCTTCGCCCAGTTTCTTTGCGTCGCCTTTTATATTTACTTTACAGTCGGCAGGTGTTTTCCCGTCGCGGACTCCCATCGCCAGTGGCGTTCCCACGGGCCATTTGGATTTGGGTATTGGCTTCGGTTTGCCGGTGTTTGATTCCGGCACAAGAACGGTCTCGATAAAGCCTTCCGGCGGCGGGACATTGGCTGCAGCCTTCAGTACATGCAGATCCGTTTTCGGAGCCGTCAGTCCTTCGTGTGCGGCGGTCCCCCACATCGTTTCAGAACTGGTGAAGAATCCGGCCAGCGCGTAGTAGTCGCGAGTGGGTACGGGATCGAATTTGTGGTCATGGCAGCGAGCGCAGGCAACGCTGATTCCCATGATGCCGCTGCCGATGACATCAATTTGGTCGGCGACGACGTCCATGTCAAAGTTGGTATTCATCGCTTTGGCTGGTTTGGCCGCCATCGCCAGAAAGCCGGTCGCGACGAGATGTCGGTCGCGATCCTGATCAGAATCTGCCGGCAGAAGATCACCGGCAATCTGTTCTGTCAGAAATCGATCATACGGCGTGTCAGAATTGAACGCCGCAATCACGTAGTCTCGGTAACGCCACGCATGAGGGAAGGTGGGGTTGCGACCAAGACCGTCGTTGCCGTTTGATTCGCCATAACGGGCGACATCCAGCCAGTGTCGTCCCCAGCGTTCGCCAAATTGCGGACTTGCGAGCAGTTCGTCAACGAGTCGTTCAACTGCGTCGGCGCCGGCCTGCTGGTGGTCAGCCACGAATTGCTCGACCTGGGCGAACGACGGCGGTACACCAGTCAGGTCATAACACAGACGTCGCACAAGTGCTCGGGAATCCACGTCCTCGGTCGGTTGCAGTCCTGCGGCTTCGATTTTCGCCAGGACAAAATTGTCCAGAGAATCTCGCGCCCAGTTTTCGTTCTGAACGATTGGTATTGATGGATTCTTTGGAGGCTCATACGCCCACAACGATTCCGGGTCATGAACGACCGCTGCCTGGGCCACAGTCTTCGCCGTGCGAGGATACGGCGCACCTCGTTTGACCCATTCCACAAAATCATGAACGACTGCTTCCGGCAGAGGCTTCTCCGGAGGCATCTCAACGCCATCGTAACGCAGTGCATGGATGATCAGACTCTCGTCTGGTTTGCCGGCGACGACAGCAGCACCGGATTCGCCTCCCTTCAAAAGGGTATCACGACTGTCCAGCAGTAACTTGCCTCCGACTTCTTTGGCGTCCGCTGCATGACATTCGTAGCAGTGCTTCACCAATGCCGGACGAATCCTGCTTTCGAAGAATTGAACGTCGCCGGCTGACAACGTGGATTCATCACCAGCACACACAGTGCTCAGGGCGATGGCGGTCAGCAGAAGAGAAATTGCAACGCGAAGCAAGTTCATGGAGCGATCGCGCGGTTGGAGGGAAATGGAGCAGAGCGACATTATCACCGAAACGAGAACCGAATGTAAAGATACTACTTCTGCGGTTTCCCGGCACAGCGTTTTTCGCGGAATGTTGCCGATGATTCGCTGTAGAACGTTTTTCATCGTTGGCCCAGCCGTTTGTTTTCTCGATTTTGTTGTGGCTATGCTGCATTCGGGCGCGCCTTTCGATATTGTCGAGAGCACAGTGTTGTCCGCAACAGCCCGAAACACATCGCACACCGGATTTGTCGAAGGTGATCACTATCGAATGGACTGCAGGATGAAGCGAGTATTTGATCTTTTAGCTGGCAGACGTTTCGTCAGAACATCGACAATTCGGCAGGTCTTCCGTCTTGCAGCGATCGCGTTTGTCGGGCTGAATCCGGCATTCGTTGAAGTCTTCGCCGTAGGGGACGAATCGCTGGCGAACAAGTCGTCTGCTGCGCCTCATGTTGTGTTCGTCATTGCAGAACGCGGATACCGGACCGCCGAAACCCTGCCGTTGTTCGCGGAAAAGGAATTGGTGCCACTTGGATTTCGATGCAGCTTTGTCACCGCCGACCTGAAGGATCCGAATCACTTTCCTGGTCTGGAACTGGTTGAACAGGCAGACGTCGTATTTTTGAGCGTGCGACGTCGAACTCTGACAAACACGCAGCTGGGGATTATTCGAACTCATCTGCACGCCGGAAAACCACTGATCGGAATTCGCACGTCAAGTCACGCGTTCGCGCTGAGCAAGGGAGAGCCACCTGCGGGATACGTTTCCTGGCAGAACTTCGATCGTGAAGTGCTGGGCGGTCATTACGAAGGTGATCTTGGAAACAAAGGTGGCACAAATGTCACGACGCAACTGCGTGCCGAACAGCATCCGATCATGACAGGGATCCGTCGCAAATCGTTCCATAGCCAGGCGACAATGTATCACTCATCGGGGCTCGGGTCAGGAACGAGCGTCATCCTGCGAGGCATCACACGTATTGACGGGCAACCCGTCGAAATGCCAATTGCGTGGACCAATCAATATGGTCGGTCTCGCGTCTTTTATTCGTCGCTTGGGCACGCAACGGACTTCGATCAACCGACATTCACAGGAATGCTGGTCAACGCAGTTCGCTGGTGCCTGGATTTGCCGATGGTGGGTCAGACGGTCGCGGGGTCAGGAAGAACGGCAGATATGTCGCCCGCGGCGCGGAACAAATACAAGGCCGGCCTTGCGGACAGCAAGGAAGTTGAGAAAGTGATTCGTGAGTTCGCCGGCCGAGGGGAAGTGGGCGACGACAGTGAACCTACCACAGCAGCAGAGTCGCTGGAACTTTTTCATGTGCACGAAGACTTTGAAATTGATCTAATCGCGTCTGAACCGACGATTGCGCAACCGCTTTTTATGAGCTGGGACCATCGCGGACGAATGTGGGTCGTGCAGTATCGACAGTATCCCTTTCCGGCCGGCCTGAAGGTTGTCAGATACGATCAATACCTACGTGCTGTCTTTGATAAAGTGCCGCCACCGCCTCCGAACCATTTTGTCGGTAAAGATATCATCACTGTGCTGGAAGACACGAATGGCGATGGTCGGTACGACAAATCGAAGGATGTGATTACGGGACTGAATATCGCGACGTCAGTCGTTGTCGGTCGTGGAGGCATCTGGGTCCTGAATCCGCCGTATTTGCTGTTTTACCCGGATGCTGACGGCGACGATATTCCGGATGGCGACCCCCAGGTGCATCTGAGTGGCTTCGGACTGGAAGATACTCATTCGGTCGCGAACAGCCTGTCCTGGGGACCGGATGGCTGGCTGTACGGTGCGAACGGCAGCACGACGACAGCGACGATCAATTCTGAAGCGACGCGCAACGTGCATTTCAAAGGACAGTGCATATGGCGATATCACCCCGTCACAAAAGTCTTCGAAGTTTATGCCGAAGGCGGTGGCAATACGTTCAGTCTTGAGCACGACTCAAAGGGACGCGTCTTTTCGGGAACCAACAACGGTTCGACGCGCGGCATGCATTATGCCCAGGGCGGTTACGCGAAAAAGAACTGGGGCAAACACGGGCCACTTACAAATCCCTACGCCTTTGGTTACTACCAGCACATGCGGCACGACGGCGACAACGATCGCTTTGCCCAGACGTTTGTCATTTACGAAGGAGGCCGATTTCCGGAACGATATGACCGCATGGTGATCGCCGCCAATGCGCTACACAACCGCGTGTGGGGCAGCCGTCTGTCCACTGACACGTCGTCGTTCAAGACAGTCGACGTTCCTCCGCTTGTGGTCTCCAGCGATCGCTGGTTTCGTCCGGTTGACGTCAAGGTTGGGCCGGATGGAGGTGTCTATCTGGCGGATTGGTATGACAGTCGACTGACGCACGTTGATCCTCGAGACAACTGGCACAAGTCCAGCGGGCGTATCTACCGCCTGCGTGGCAAAGACGCGAATCCCATGGCGCCGTTCGATCTCACAGATCTGTCGAACGACGAACTGATCGAACAGTTTTCTCATCCGAACAAATGGTTTCGACACAAGGCCGTTCAGGTGCTGGGCGAACGAGCCGATTCGTCCATTCATTCGACACTCAGAAAAATCGCCACCAGCTCAGATGACCCTCGGTCGCTGGAAGCACTCTGGGCGCTCAATCTTTCCGGAGGATTTGACGACGACCTGGCGAATCAATTACTCGATCATCCGGATGCGCACGTGCGTCGCTGGACGGTCCGTCTGCTGGGCGATTCGCGGGGAGTCACACCGCACGTCGGCAGTAAGCTGGCGCGTCTGGCCGAAACAGAATCGGATCCGGAAGTTCGCTCGCAGCTGGCTTCTTCTGCGAAGAGGCTTTCTGCCACGCACGGTCTGGCCATCGTCAGGCAGCTGCTGGCCCGCGACGAAGATCTGGATGATCTTCACATTCCGCTGCTGAACTGGTGGGCCGTTGAATCAAAAACCGAATCAGACCGCGATGACGTGCTGGATCTGTTTCGCAATCCAGCGTTCTGGCGGCTGCCCATGGTCCGTGACACAATTCTAAAACGCGTCATGCAGCGGTACGCGATGGCTGGTGGAGACGAGAACTTTATCACCTGTGCAAAGCTGTTAAAACTGGCGCCCGGTACTGATGAAACTGGTCTGCTGATGTCCGGGCTGCAGGACGCATTTCTGGGGCGACAGATCCCAAACGTTCCGGCAGAACTGGCAGTGGCGTTGTCCGACTATCAAAAAAGTCTCGGTGAATCCGATCTCGCTCTGGCACTGCGGCTGGGTGACCAGCAGGCCGTTGACCGCGCCATCCGCTTTGTGTCAGATACAAAATCCGATCACGCTCAGCGGTTGCAGTACATCGAGATTCTGGGTCAAATCAAACAACCTCAAGTTGTCAAACCATTGCTGAATCTGCTGGCCCGACCTGCGGACTATTCCGTCAAACGAGTCGGCATGCTGGCACTGGCGAACTATGACGATCCGCTGATTGGGCAGGCCATCTGTCGTCGCTATCATTCCACTCTGCCGGATGAGCTTGGCGTTCGCAGCACGGCTCAGCGGATCCTGGCGACTCGACAGCCCTGGGCTCTCAATCTGCTGACCGAGATCGAAGAGTACCGAATCAAATCGCAGTCGATCCCGCTGGACGTTGTGCAGCAAATGTCACTTCACGACAACGCGGAAATCAAGCAATTGATCGAAAAGCACTGGGGCCGAATACGCAGCACTACGTCGGCGGAAAAGAAGCAGCAGATCGAGCGACTGGCTACGCTGCTCAAGCAGAACAGTGGAGACCCGATGCGCGGCCAGCAGCTGTTCAAAAAGAACTGCGGCGTCTGTCACACGCTGTTCGGAGAAGGCGGTCGCACTGGTCCGAAACTGACCGGCTACGAACGAACGAATCTGAACTTTTTACTGCCGGCAATCGTCGATCCCAGCGCCGCGATACGTGAGGAGTTCACGAATTTCCTGGTGTTAACCAGCGACGGTCGCACGGTCACGGGACTGATTGACAAACAGGATGCCCGCACGGTCACAATACGTCTGGTCAACAATGAGACGGCACTCATCAACCGGGATGATATCGAAGAGCTGAAGGCGCTGGACGTTTCCATCATGCCGGAAGGTCTAATGAAGAAACTGTCGGATCAGGAAACTCGCGATCTGCTGGCATACGTCATCAGCAACGCTCCCAAATAGGCAGTGCCGACCGCCAGCGGATGCGGGCTACCGCCCGGGAAGGACGTGGCATCATTCAAATTTTTGTTCGAAGGAAACAATATGAGTGGCGCTTACTGACGAACTGCAGGTGTGATACGACGTTGTCGTGGGACACCTGCTATACTTGTTCGCGAAACCGCGTTTTCCGAACCTCAGTCGTTTTAATTCATGCCGGAACCTGCCAACAACGACCTGCTGCAGCGAGCACGTGCAGGTGATCAGGATGCACTCGGAGAACTGTTGAAGGGCCAGAATCGGCTTCTGGAGCAGATGGTGTAAACCGACGTTACGTCGTTCAGAATCGTGCCGTCGCCCAGATCCCACTGAATCGAAAGCGTGTCATTGATGCCAGGATCCGAGACATCGGCCGACACCGTAACCGAGCTACCGAGCGCAGCGGACGTATCGCCAAGCCCCGCGATGACCGGCGGAACATTTGTGATCATGACGTTTGTTACCGCAATACTCTCTTGCCCCCACACATCGACAACTCGCAATGCGACCGTTAAATCAAAGGGACCGTCTTGCGTAGCGACGACAAACTCGGTTCCGACCGAATCGGGGACAAACACACCCTGATGGTCTACATCCCATGCGTAGCTAACAACGGCGTTTTCCAGGTCGACGACGTCATCTGTGTTTAAGATGAGTTGCGATCCTTCCTCAACAACGACAACCGAATCAAGCCTAGCAATTGGTATCGCGGCCACCGTCAAGAATGCAGTGTTTTCCGATCTCTGTAGAATGAATGCCGTTCCGTCATGCTTTACGAAATGCTCGGCACTGCCGGATGGGGGCCCCAACCAAATCAACTCCGGATCTTCCGCTGCTAGCAACGCGTCCGTTGCCCACAGCCCATGCTTGTATTGGTCCCAGCTTTTAGCGGCAATAAAAAGCGTGCCGTGCTCATTGGCCCAAAGACTCCTTCCATCGGTGAGCGGCCCGAAAATTGTCCTTGCCGAACCCGTTTCGGAATCCAGGAGATGGACCTTGAAACGTCGTTGGTATGTTCCGGTATCACCCCAAAACGCGACACCACCATCCGTCAGCGGCACTAGACTTTCAATGGATTTTACTTCGTCAGCGCCGTCGAAGATCAACTTGGTTTCGCCAGTGGCAATTGATGATTCGTAGATCTCCTCAGTATTCGTAAACAAGAAGTTGTCGTTAGTCACCGCAAACGATGTAAAACTGCCGTCGTGTACTCTAATTGTTCCGGTCGCTGTCCCATCTGTTCTCCAAACTCCGATACCTGAAAACCCTCCTCCATAGGCATTAAAATAGACCAACTCCGCGTTCTGTACTGACTGAAAACCCAACGATCCTGAACTAACCGTAAAAAGACCATCCTTCAACAACTGCGTCCCAGTCTCGGTCCCGTCGCTGACCCAAAGCCCCCGGGAATTGTCCGTGTCGCCCAAAAAGACGAACCGATCTTTGAGAATGCCGAAGGTCTCCGAATGAGTAAAACGACTAATTCCGTCAGTGTCATCGGCACCAACGTTGCGGATTCGTTTCGTCCCTTGGTAGGTCAGATCCGAAATCCATGGCTCCCAACCAAACCCATCGTATCCAGCGAATACAAATCCATCGCCAAAGGCCTGCGGGGAGGAGGCAATTACGTTCGATGAAAGTGTTTGTCGCGCACCCGTATCGAGATCGTGCAAGAAAACACCGTCTAAGTTGTGGAATGCGATACTATCGCCAACAACGGTCGGCGTGACCACCGGTGGATTTCCCACGACGACGCGATTTAGATCCCCACTTGCTCGATCCAATGACCATAAGTCTGAACTCGAGACGAAGAAGACCCCGTGTTCTGAGTCAACAACCCCCCCTCTGACCGGGCGGTTTGCAGGGTAGAAGGAAGCCAGGTTGTCACTTCCCATATCATTGAGCGGAATGACGGCATATTCAACATCTCCCGTGAGCATCAGACGATCTTCGAGGAACTCGGTTTGGAGCATGCGATGTCGGACGGCTTCTCGACGACCGCCCAAACGTCGCCTGCGATTCTGACTGACCGTGTGTTTGATGGATTTCAATAGGGATTTCAGCATGGATGGCATCAACTTTGAACTATGGACAAAATGGGGTCGGTATATTGGATGAGTCGGCGTTCCGTGCATGGCGGATGGCGCAAAGCCCCTTTCCTTTTCATGCCGGTTTGCGTCCCTGGCCCGACAGGGGATGCATGGTTTCGTCAAAAAAAGTTGATTAACATGGGGCTGCGTCATGACGGCCGCGGTATGGTGTGGTGCGTTCGGTGGAACAAACGGACTTGCACCGTGAGTCGAATGTGGCCAGCTGGCTGGAAGAGAGAAGGCAATTGAGCGAGGTTGCAACACCGGGGAATCACGCGGATTTACCCGATCCAGAGGAATCGGGTGACGACCACTTCGACCAGATCTGGCACACTTACCATCACCAACTCGTGAAGTTCGCTCGAATCAGGCTAGCTGGCCTGCCGCGACGCGATGCGGACGAGGAAGATGTTGCGATGAGCGCCATGAACAGCTTCTATCGTGGCGTGTCCGAAGGCCGCTTGCCGCGGCTGAGTGATCCGGATGATTTGTGGAAGATCCTGCTGACGATCACGGCGCGTAAAGCCAGTAAACGAATTCGTTACCACAACGCCGACAAACGAGGTAACGGAAAAGTGCGGGGCGATTCGGTCTTCGAACGCGAGGCTGCTCGCGGGAACGGCGTTCGTGGCTTCGATCACATTATCGCTGAGGAGCCAACGCCGGAAACGGCTGAAGAAGTTATCGATCAATGCGGCGAGATGCTTGAACAGCTCGAGGATGACACGCTCGCCCGTATTGCAGTCATGAAACTTGAAGGATTCACGAACGAAGAGATCGCCGACGAGTTGAACTGTGCTGTGCGGACCGTCGAACGCAAGTTGTTCCGCATTCGAATGAAATGGGAACGACTGGTAAACGCTCACAATTCAGAAGACACCGGCGACTAGCGCCCTGCCGCTGACGGAGTCGAATCCAAATCCAAGTCCACGTCGTAGCGGGCAAACGATTTGTTCAACGCATGCAGGTCAAACAATTCGACCGAGTTGTGATTATGCACAACGACCGAGAGGTATCTGCCGTTGGCCGAGAATGCCAAGTGCAGAATCGCGTTACGGAAAGGATCGAATACAAGTCGCCTCTGGAAGGTCTCTCCCTGGCGTTCCCACAAGATGGTCGTTCCGCTGATGTCTCCTGTTGCTAACCAGCGTCCGTTGGTGGAGAGCGCTTGTGCTGAGACTCGTTGGCGAAATTCTGCAATTTCGTGGATGAGTCTCCCGGTTGGAATATCGCGGAGCTCGACCTTGCCCGCGTCGCCCGAGACAATCATCCATGTTTCGTCGGGACCGATGTCAATGTTGTTGACCGACTCGTCGGAGATCTTAATCTGCGTTTCCAACTGACCTGTAACCGGATCGGTCAATTGAACCGTACCATTGCGAGCGGCGGAATAGATCCGCTTCTTTCCGGTTTCGATGTCGTAGATGTGCGACCACTCATCCGGCACGTCAGCCCATTGCGTCGGTTGAACATCGGAGGACAAGTCCCACGAAAAAAGACGGTTGTTGTCAACAGCGGCCCAAACCCTGCCTCCGTCCGGCGAAATTGCAGGTACCTCCATGGGGACCTGAGCCAGCGGCTGTCCGTCCGAAGTTGCCGTCAACGGAGAAACGACAATGTCCTGGATCTCAATCTCGTCGAGCGAACGGGGCGCGGCGACTACTTCAAGCAACGCATCGTGGGTCGTTGCGAAGTTCTCTCGCGACGAGTATTTGAGAACGACCATGCCCAATGTGCTTCCGGAAAACTCGCGCGCGTCATAATAGCGACGATTGGCTGCTGAGTCAGAAGAAGCCTCTCGTGGAAGTTTATCCAGATGACCGACGGAGATCGCTCGGCCTTCATTCGCATTGCATTTGATTTGAACGATGGCGGACACGGCAAGTCTGGGCCATGCCTGAGGGATCTTCGCCATCGGTAGTTCAACACGTAAGGAGACAGCGGAGGTTTTCGGGCGCAGCCGTAGAAATTCGCTGCCATCCGCTCTCTTGACGCGTTGAATATCGTGCCCATCCCCTTCGGCGTGAATGACGTCCAGTCCCAGACTCACCGACTTGCCGATGGACGTCAGGACCTGAACGCGGTCAGCGCCATGGCGTTCGTCCCGGTCCCAGATAACGAGCCCCAGCGATCGTAGAGAGGTGACGCGTTTCGCCCCCAACGCGGCGAACTGCGTCACGCTTTCGTGGTCCTGTCGCTCGGCGACGATGACGTTCCTGCCGACGACGTCGCCCGTTTCACAGTCCCATTGGATCACCGAGTCAGTGTTGCCTTCCACCGGCGACTCGCACGAAGTCGAGATCGCTGCACCATCGAACACAGCGCGTCCCCTCGTCCAAAGGACTCCGCCGAGAAGTTTTCGGCTCATTGGCTGGCGACATTCGTACAATTGAATGGGCCCCCCGGAGCGAAAGGCGAAAAAACGGCCGCCAGGGTCCAGGGCGGCAATCGCCCGATGGCGAGCAGTTACGGGAAGCTCATAGAGCAGGTGTTTGGATGTCGTGTCCCAGATTCGCAGCCAATCCCGTCCGGGCGAAAATAAATAACGTCCCTCGAAGGCTGGTGCAGACATCGGCGCTCGGTTGAACAACTCGTTCGATTTGGCCGAAGTTCGCAAGTCGAAAATCTGCGTTGAAGAATCCGCGCCACCAATGACCAGTTGCCCTGTACAACATGCGATAAATCCGGAAAACCCAGGCGTCATCTGTGGAGCAGAGAATCGAGATCCAGGAGCGTGTGTGACGGGCGGTTCACCCAAATCCGCGTAGAACTGTAACACCCCGTTTCCCGGCAGCACGATGATCCGGTTGCCAGTTTCATCGACCGCGAAGTCGCGAATATCAAGGTCTCGACTGACCTCGTGTTCGAAGTTCTTCCACTGTTTGATTCGTTGCCCGACGATATGTGCATAAAGCCTTCTCCCGTCGTGAGAGAATTGGACTCTTGAGACCTCGGCATCCTCCAGAACATCAAGCTTTCGTGGATTCGCGGCCGGGTCGGTCAGGTCGTAAACCAACACTTTGCCGAAGCGTGTTCCCGCTGCGAGCCAGCGGCTGTCGGGGCTGAAACACAATGCCCGAAACCCATTATCCACTTTCCGGTCGCCCCGGGCGATTCGTCGCTGTGTGTCTTCCTCACTCTCGAACGAGAACGTCCACTTTGGATTGTCAAAGTTCGACGTCTCGAAGACCAGTAATCCGGGCCGCACCTCGTCAATCGACTGGCCTGTCGCGAAGTACCGGCCGTCTGGACTGAACGCAAGCGAACCAGCCAGAATGTCGTCAGCCACAGTTCGCCGGAATCGCAGGTCAAAACCTGTGGCGGGGCCGAGAATTGTTTCTCTTAGAAGTGCCTTGTCGCGAACGGCTGATGACAGCGTATTCGTTTTCTCCAACAGCTCCTCAACACGCCAGGTCCAACCAGGTTCATGACGTGCTTTGGTGGCCACCGCTTCCTGCAGCAAGCGATAGAACTGTGCCGTGTCAGCCGTCTGCTTGCGGCTTTCGGCCAGCTGGTTAGCGGTTGCCAGCCCCGCAGCGGTCGAGAGCATTTCTCGCCGGTAGCTGACTCCGACAACGACCGCGATCAGGAGTAACGCTCCCGTCGCCAGCGAGATAGCTCGAGCAGGATATCGTTTGCACCAACGTCCCCATCGAACCACGGTGTTCACGGGGCGAGCTGCAATCGGGTCTCCTGCGAGGTAGTGACGCAGATCACTGACCAAAGCATCGCAGGACGAATAACGTTGTGCCGGTTCCTTGGCCAGGCATGTCAGGCAGATCGTCTCCAGGTCGCGATCGACTTGTGGGCTGAAGGCGCGGGGGCTGACTGGCTCCTCCTTCAACAACTGCTGTAAGGTATCCGCGATGCTCGCGCCGCGATGCGGCGGTCGGCCAGCCAGGACAAAATAGAGAATCGCACCAAGTGCATAGACATCGCTCGTCCTGCCGATTCGGTCCAGTTCGCCCCGGGCTTGCTCCGGCGCCATGTAGCTGGGTGTTCCGATCAGCTGGCCGCTGAGTGTGAGATCACTGGTCGCTTCAACATTCAGATTCTTAGCCAATCCAAAGTCGGTCAGGCGCGGCTCCTGTCGATCGTCAATCAGCACGTTTGCTGGCTTCAGGTCCCGGTGGAGAATGCCCTGCTCGTGCGCGTACTGAACGGCGCACGCCAGCTTGATCAACAATTTGGCAGCTGGACGTGGGGCGTAAAGGTCCTGCGAAACAGCGGCAGCCAGATCGTGTCCATCAACCAACCCCATTGAGAAATAGTGTTGACCGTTTGCCTTGCCCACTTCATAGATCGGAACGATGTTCGGGTGGTCCAGCAAGGCGGCCGCGCGAGCTTCGACTTGAAAACGTCTTACCTCCTCACTCGAAGCAAACTCCCCGGAGCGAATCACTTTCAAGGCAACCGTTCGATCAAGCGAATGATCGATTGCCCTGTACACGATCCCCATGGCTCCGCGAGCGATCTCTCCGGTCAGTGTGAACGCTCCCAGGTCCCTGGTCTGAACGGACGAAGCGGCACCGTCCGAGTCAACTGACGATGGCTGACGCAACGCCTGCGTTTCTTCGTGAGCTGGCCGAACCGCTGTGTTGGCACGCGATTCGTGGCGCGAGATGCAATTGTCGAGAACATCACGATCGGATGCGAACTGACGAGCGTATTTCTCGACGTCGAAGTGGACATCGCTGCGAGTGCAATACTCCAGTTCCAGATCAAGCAACTCGCGCAACAGAAGTCGACGATGCTCGCTGGGCCAGTCGTCGATCAGGAAATCGGCGATAGATCCTCGAGTGCCATCCTGGAGCGCAAGCTCAAATCGATCACATGTTGTGTCGATCTGCTCCCAGAGATGATCATGATTGTCTGAGGCCACGGCAGGTCACTTGAGCGAGAGTCATTCGTTTTCGGCTCCTACAGCGAATTTGCAAGGGAATCTCGAGCAACCGCGGAATCGAATATCTACGGGGAATCAGGATAACGGGGGAATTACGATAGCGGGACAATCTGCTGTACGCAACAGGTACAATGTCCCCTTTGTTCTCCGAACCGTTGTCAGAAGCTGCAGGTCAGGTCAGGCTGCGCCTGCTTGCCGGGCTTCCCGTTGCTGAGTTCGGAAGAGTGTCCTGGATGTTCACCGGGGCAACCCTGGACCGCCTCACCCACTGCTGCCACAAGTCAGCGTGAAACGCTGTATTCACCCGCTGAATACCACAGTTTCTCACCGCCGAATGGAATGTTCATGGCGCATTCGGGTTAGTTGTTGCTTGCGTCTTTGGACGATGGATTCTGTGTTGTTTCAGACACAGCGGACCGGGCGAGCCGAAATCCGATAACATCAATCTCCGGCAGCCACCAGATGCTCTTCGGTATCTGCGGGTCGCCATCCCGCCACCACTGTTCTTCAGACCCTCTGGCGGCGCAACGCAGGCCATCCTCTTCGCTGTCATAAGCTCCACCACGTACAGCGTGAAGCTTGCGGCTTTTATCCGGAGCGCCCGCTTTCCTGTAGGCAGCCGGATCGTAGAAGTCACTTACCCATTCACGAACATTTCCAGACATGTCGTACAGTCCCCATGCATTGGGCTTTTTCAGGGCAACCGGATGCGGCTCGCCGTCTGAATTATCGACAAACCATGCAAATTCGTCCGGATTCCCGGGGTTATGTCCACGGCCGTAAGGCCCGCTGCCTCCTGCACGCGCAGCATATTCCCACTCGGCCTCGGTCGGCAGGCGATAGGTCCTGCCCGTCTTCCTGTTTAACCACTTGCAGAAGTTCACGGCATTGTGCCAGGTGACACCAATGGCCGGGTTCTGCTTGCTATAGCCCATCGACAGGTCACCGAAAACCGGAGTCGGCCCCGTGATGGCATCGACAGCGTTCGTGTCCAAAGTCGCCTCATGCGACGCCTTGGCCTGGTTGGTCTCCAGGTAGTAGGACAGGAACAGCGACAACGTCGTTTCTGTCGAGCAAAGATAGAACGGCTTGACGACGACTTTGTGTGCGGGAGCTTCGTGCGTCTGATGCCCCCGATCACTCTTCTTACTACCCATGATGAAGTCCCCACCTTCGATCAGAACCATATCGAAACGTAGTTCTTCACCCTGCTTATCGGTGAACGTCTCGGTATAGTTCCTGGCAGGCTCCGCGGCACAGCTAACGCCACACACCACTGCTACATAAACAATCACAAGGGCTGTCAATTTCACATCACACCTCACTCAAATCAACCTTGTGAAACCCGGTTTTGGCACTGGGTAAGTGCCGTTGGCGTCTGGCTTAACCGGTGGCTCCATCCCATCGCGACAATCTTCCGGATTAGGTGCATAGGAGAAGTCCGATTCACTCGCCTGCTGCCAGGTCACTTCTTTGCCAGTGTAGCACGACAACTGTCCCATGATGGTCGTCAGAGTGCTGTTGGCCATGTAGTCGCCGTTGTTAACAGCCTTTCCTGAACGAATCGCCTCGAACAACACATCGTGTTCCACCTGATAGGGATTGCAGCGTCCCTTCCACCGCCAGTCGGTCTCACCCGAAATACGGGCGCGGGTGATGTCGGCCTTGCCTTTGCTGCCCAGGACAACGCTTGACGAGTTGTTGTAGCACCCTTCGGTCGTGCGGCAGAACGCATAGACCTTCACGCCATTGGGGTATTCGTAAACAACCGAATGGTGGTCAAACACATCACCATAGATCGCCTCGGTCATCGAAGATCGCCCACCAAGCCCGTGGCACCTGTCGGGAACGGCGTTACCCAACGCCCAACTGGCACGGTCCATGTTATGCACAAGCGATTGTGGAACATCGTCTCCTGACAACCAGTGAAAATGGTATTGCGTGCTGCATTGCCATTCCAGCTCGGTAAGCCCTTCCTTACGATCAATCACAACATACGGAGCGCGAAGAAAGTTCTCCTCGATCGAGATAATCTCACCAATCGCACCGTCATGAATTCGCTGAATAGTCTCGGCGTATCCAGAGTGATAGCGACTATTCAGGCCTGATACTAAGCTGAGGTTTTTCTGCGTTGCCAACGCGGCCACCTGACGCAACAGCTTGATGCCGGCAGGATCTATCCCATGAGGTTTTTCCACGAACACATGCTTACCTGCCTTGATCGCAGCCATCGCATGCAGCGGGTGAAACTTGGCGGCATTCGCGATCAGCACTACGTCAGACGATTCGATGACGTGCTTATAACCATCGAAGCCGCCAAAGCAGTGGTCGTCATCCACGGCAACCTGCTCGCCTTTCTGCGCCTTAATGGCTTCTCGTTTCGCCTTGACGCGATCCGTGAAAATGTCGCACATCGCAACGAGCCGGGCACCTGGGTCAGCAGAAAGGGCCTGAACCGCAGCACCGGAATTCCGCCCTCCACAGCCAATCATCCCCACACGTAGCGTGTCGCTGCCGCCGGCAAAAGCAGCGTTACTGGTTCCAACTGCGCCAGCCACTGCCGCTGAAGCCATTAAAAACTCTCGCCGCGTGTTGCCTGCGGCTGGTCGATCTGGAGTCGTCATCCTAAATTCCTTCGATTCGATGAAGTAGATTGGTCAAGTACACTGCCAACTGTTCGTGCGGCTTAGGTGATCATTCTTCGGGGATTCCAAGTTCCTGCATGGTCTTGCGCATCCAGGCGAGCGAACGTTCGATCATCGGGCCGGCTTGCCCCTCGCATTCCATACTCAGCACGCCCTGGTAGCCGGCATCGCGGAGCAATTCCAGCACGCGGCGGATGTTGTCCGCGTTCATACCATCGCCGATCGCACATTGGCTGACCGCGATGCCTGTTTGATCGCCCCGCGCAGCCGCCGCCAGCGACTCGCTAACGTCTTTAATGTGAACATGCGCGATCCTGTCGATAAACCGCGAGCAGAAAGCAACCGGATCGCGTCCGGCGATAAAGCTGTTGCCGGTGTCCAGGTTCATCCGCAACAAAGGGCTGTCGACGAAATCCAGCATCTGGCTCACACGTTCAGGATCAGTGGTAAAGTAGCCATGAATCTCGATCGTGATGATCATCTCGTACGCTTCGGCCACATCGACAATCTGTCGATAGCTGCGCTGCATCAGCGCCATTGCCTCGTCGTCAGACAGGCCTTCCGGCTTGTGAAGCCCATCGGTCGTAGCAACGCTGGGACAACCTGCATGCTTTGCCCAGGGAATCGCTTTAAGCACATACGGCACGCCGTACAAAGGGCCCGTCTCGCCCGACAGCGGGTAGGCAGCATCGATCTGAGAAAACTCAACGCCGTACTCGCTCATCTTCCGACGCAGCAGAAGCGGATCTTCGTAGAGGGCCACATGCGGTTGATATCCCAGTCCGTGAATCCAACTGACACCGTCGATGACACCGCATTCGATTTGATGCACCTGATTGGCCTGAGCCCACTCGAGGCACTGCTCGAAGCTCCAATAGGCCGAGTTAAACGCGTCGGTATGAAACCCTATCTTCATGTTGTTTTTCCCTGTTGCTTACTGTGGGCCGGAAACCTTCAGGCCGACGACCAACAGCGTTGCGTTCTTCCTCAAACAAATCACAAATCATCCTTCTACAGCGATCGCGGTATCAGCCTTCACACATACTGACGCCCAACAACTCAAGCAATTCGTTAACGACCGATTCTATCTCAACCGCATCAGCAATCTCGGGCTCGTATGTTGCCCGCAGCTTGAGTCCCTCCAGCGTACATAGCATCAGATTCACACGACGCCTTGCATCGCCTGCTGAAATCTCTCCTGACGCTTGAGCCGCTTCGACCAGGGCAACAAATTGTTCTCGAACCGACGAGTAAAACTGCGTCCACCCAGCCCGTACCAACGAATCGCGCAGCGAAAGCGCAAACAGCTCGGTGGTAAAGACTCGATTCTGCCGATCGAGCACACAGCGCTGAACACTGAACCGCAGCAGCATCTCGATGCGGGCATACGGGCTGGCTTCGCTGGCCAGCAGCATTTGAACCTTGCGTTGCCACCCGCGGTAATACATCTGGCAGGCCGCGGCAAATAGCTCATTCTTCGAATCAAAATGGCTGTAGACCGAACCTTTGGTGACCCCCGCATCCTGGGCGACGCGGCCAAGACTGACTTTTTCGACGCCGTGCTCAGCGAAGAGCCGGAAGGCAATTCTTGCCAGACTCTCCGGTGTCTGGCCTCCCTTTCGGGGCGGCGTGCATTCTGCAGGCATAGCTTGAGTGTCCGGATTCATGGCCTCAGCATACCGCGGGTATGAATCTTCTTCAACCGTCCGATTGCTTGCGTTTTATTGACATTGAAATAAACATACCCAGGGTACGCTCAACTCAAAGGCGAGCCACAGCGACTCAACAACAAATTGGCGTACGGTCCGGAAACTGTGCCAACCACAGAGTGGTCTAGCAATCAGGAATTGGAAGGCGAGGGGGCGTTGGGAATCCGGTCCACCGGCGGATACGCAGGCGGTCACACGTTTTTGAAAACGGTCATCTACGGAAGTGCCGGGGGACCTTCAGCGCAGAGATCGTGCTGTCAGCACGAAGGCAGCGTCAGGCAGCACGTCGAAGGTAGCTCCTGATTATGACGCCAGACAGCTTGCTACGTTCAATGTGGCCAGCGACCGAATCGGCCTGGTCACCGGGGCCTGTCAGCTCATTGCCCAGGCCCTGATGACTTTGCTTCGAGTGCTACAGCGTTTCACGCTGACTTGTGGCCGCGAAGAACGCTTCTTGATAGCAGTTTCGTTACTTCCACGAGCCAGTACCGTCTACAACAATAAGTAAACTGCTGGCAGGCTGTCCGGATACGTCGATTCCTGTGAGCCGTCCGGCGTTAGCCGCCGGTTGTTGGCAGTGTTTTCACCCGCGGCCAGCGCCTTGCGGCTCACTGTTTCAGGTAACCGGACAGCCTCCTAGGCCAGCTTCCAGCCTTTCCGATATTCACGCCGGATGAACCGGTCCGCTTCGGGAGCATTGGTGGCCTTCATGTTCTCCGCATCCCATTCCAGTTTTTTGCCGGTACGAAATGCGACGTTGCCCAGATGGTTCGCTTCAGTCAGCCAGCCGGCGTACTCAAAGTTGCACGTCGTCATGTCTCCCGTCTTTGCAGCGTGAATCCATTCTGCGTGATGCCCAAGTGACGGCTGGATATACGGTTTCGGCGGGGTAAAGTCTTTGAATTTGTCTTCGGGCAAAAGGATGTGTTTGCCGTAATCTGACAGCAGCATTCCGTCGTCACCGATGAACAGGACTCCGCTGCCCCACTGAGGGATTTCGCCGGCCGTCCAGATTTCCGGCTTGTTAGCTCCCTGATACCAGTTGACTTCCACGGCTGGCATATCACCTCGGGCACCGTATTCGTATTTCACCTGCATGGATGCCGGAGCGATTTCGGCGTGTGGTTCCGGACCGCTGGCGTGAATCGTCAGAGGTGCTTTCAGGTTAAGCGCCCAGAATGGCAGGTCGAGCCAATGACTGCCAAGATCCGACATCGTGCCGTTGCCAAAATCCCACCAGCGATACCAATTTGGTCCTGGAAAGTAGACCTTGTTGAAGGGGCGATGCGGCGCCGGACCGAGCCACAAATCCCAATCGAGGCCTTCAGGTATTGGGTCTTCCGCAGTCGGACGTTCTTCGACATAAACTCGATCCTTGTTCCGCTGAGAGTCAGCCTTTGACTGTCGCCCCCATGCTCGACCGACCCAGGTATGACATTCGCGGACCGGTCCGATCGCTCCGGACTGGACCAGTTCGACGACTCGGCGGTAGTTTTGGCCCGCGTGAATCTGGGTTCCCATTTGAGTCGCCACGCCGGCCGCCAGAGTAGCTTCACGGATAACTCGGGCTTCATAGACATTGTGCGTCAGCGGCTTCTCACAATAAACATGCTTACCCATCTGCAGCGCCGGCAAGGTTGCAAAGGCGTGCGTGTGTTCGCATGTACTGACAACGACTGCATCAAAATCATTCGCATGATCAAAGAGTCGGCGAAAGTCCGTTTCGGTACGTGCCTGTGGATGCGCATCGGCGGCTCGGCCCAGGTTTTTCTGATTCACGTCGCACAGCGCCACGATGTTCTCGCTGGACACATTCTTCAGATTGCTGCCGCCACGACCGCCACAACCGATAACGGCAACATTCAACCGGTCAGCCGCACTCTGTCGCTGCGAACCTGCGACAGCCGGAACAAAAGTCGGTGCGATGAACGCGCTGCCGGCAATCGTCGACGATGTTTTGAGAAACTGTCTGCGGCTTGCTGAATTCTTAGACATCGAATGGTTTTCCTGTAAAAAAATGGTGAGCTACAGCGTATTACCCTGACTTGTGGCCGCGGCAAATGTCTTTCCACCTGCGAGAGTCGCTTTCCCACGAACTCCACGGCCATATCATTCCAAAAACTGTCTACTTCGGCGTATTCATGCGCCACAAAGGCTGCCTGGATCCTTCACTGTTCACGTACAGCCACCTGCCGGTTGTGTCGAAACAGATGGTTTCTCCCTGCTTCCGGGGCGGCAGATTGAAGGCCGTCCCGGGTTTACCGAGAGCATCCGTCCACGTCCGGTCGGAAACTCGAGTGACCGAAAGTCCGTTAAGCATTGTGCAGACGACCATTGTCCTTCCATCCGGCGAAATATCCAGCGCAGTGGCAAAGGGGATGAACACATCAGCGATTCTTTTTGCAACGGTCTTCTGCCGGCCGGCGCGCGTGTTCAGCGGCAGGCGGTACAGTTCGCACTTGTGAGGCAGGCTCTTGGTGAGCAGCAGAATCTCCTCTCGCTCCACATCAACCGCCACACCTTCGCAGTTTGCCGGACCATTTTCGTAGGCGAATGTAATTGTCGCCGAAACGTTCCACTGAATCTTCGCAGGACGCCGGGCCGCAGGAACAACGGGCTCCTTCAGCAGATAAAGCCGGCAGGCAGGATGACCGTTTCCACGCCTTGTGAGATTGTCACCGACATCACCAATCAGCAACCAGGACTCTCCATTGATCTTAAACGAGCACAGGTCTTCCCAATCGTGGGCATCGGCACCAGCGATTTCAACGACCGCCTGCGTCACACCATCCAGGCCGACAAGGAACAGGCGAGGTTTGTCACCGGAATCATTGTGAATCCAGATGGCATTCGGATTTGCATGACTAATGGCCAGCCCGCTGCTCTCGCTGATGCGTTTGTCTTCCACAACCGCAACACGGACAAAGTCGTCAGCCGTACAGCACGAACAGACAGCTGCCACGCACAAGAACGGAACAGCAGCGTTATCGATAAAGAGATTCATTACCTGATCATAGACAGGACATTCGCCGAGTGCGATGCTCACCAACTGTTCCGTTTCTTTCTGTGATCGTTGAAAGCCCCGTTCGTGCCACTTCATCTGCTGTTTCCGCTGTTCTCCAGCGTTGTGTTTGTGCTGGGAATGATGCTGGCAAAACAGGCAATCGACCGCGGTGCCAGTCCCTGGACCGGAACTTTCTTCGCCAATTTATGGCTGGCTCTGATCTGGGTGGGAGTAGCGATTGTCAGAGGTGAAGTGATCCCGGTGGAAGCATGGGACAACGCCGCGTCAATTGGCCTGCTGTTTGTTCTGGGTCAGCTGTTCACTTACCTGGCCTTTCAATTCGGCGACGTTTCCGTTGCAACACCGGTCTTTGGGGTGAAAGTGCTGATGGTGGCAGCGCTCACTTCGCTGCTGGCAGGAATCGACGTACCCGGTATCGTCTGGGCAGCCGGAGCGATGGCCTGTGTCGGCATCATTCTGATTCAATGGTCCGGTGGGCGTTCGGCAGCTGATGCTGCACCCAGTCGCCGTGGACTCACAATCATGCTTGCTCTCGCTGCGGCGTTTTGCCTGTCGTTGTTCGACGTGTCTTTGCAAAAATGGGCCGGAAACTGGAACAGCTATTCCTTTCTGCCGGTCATGTTCGGTGCGGCGGGATTGGTGTCAATTGTATTTCTGCCGAAGGTCGACGGACCGAAGCGATTGCGCGAGTTGAAGGCCACGAAGTGGATGCTGGGCGGCACACTGTTAATGGCCATTCAGGCGATGAGCATGTGCTTCTCGCTGGCGGAATTCGGCGACGCCCCACGAATCAACATCGTATACGCGCTGCGTGGCCTGTGGGGTGTCATCCTTGCCTGGCTGCTTGCGCGCACGCTGGGCTCGAACGAAGCTTCGTTAAGCAGGGCGGTCATGCTGAGGCGTCTGGTCGGTGCAATCCTGCTGACGGCGGCCGTGTTAATGGCGATTATGGCGTAAGTGGCGTTGTTGAGAGGATCGGGAGTCTTTTTCGGACCAAAGAAATTTGACCTGGATTCGTTCCTGGCCGAAAAAGACTGCCGACCCTTTACGCTGCTTTGCGCTGCTGCATTGATTGCGTCGCACTGCCAGGTTCCAATACGTGTTCCTGCGATCCCCGCGACCTTCTTTCCCCGACGAGAGCCCACCATGCTGCTGGACAGGTGTCATTATCGACTCTGGATCGCCACAATTCTGTGTGCGACGACCACGACAATTTTAAGTGTTCCATCGTTATTGATTGCCCAGGAAGACGACGAGGACTTTCCGCCGGGGCTACTGGCAAAATATTCCGTGGGAGAACACACGATCGAGCGTGTCGACAAAGTGCTGAGTTTTGACTGGGGTGGCGCAGCCCCGGATCAAAGGTTACCGCAAGGCAATTTTTCGGCGCAGTGGTCCGGCAACCTGCTGGCTCGTTTGCCAGGCACGCATCAGTTTCACGCCTTCCTTGCGGGCGACCTGTCGATCGAAATCGACGGTAAGACAGTCCTGAACGCATCTGAACAATGGGGATTTGTATCCGGCAAATCGATCGCACTCACAGCCGGTGATCACGAAATCACCATCAGGTACGCAACACCGACAGAGTCTGACAGGCAGCGAGCAGGACTATCCGTCTTCTGGTCATCCGATAAGTTCACGCTGGAACCGCTTCCTGCGGACGTATTGTTTCGCGATGAACCGTCGATGGCCTGGATTGAAGCGCGCGGACGTCATGTGGCCGATGCCCATCGCTGCACGGCGTGTCATCAAACCAACTCCGGGATGTCCGCGATGAAGGCTCCCGCTCTGGATCGAGTAAAAGGAAGTCAGTCGGCCGGAACGCTTGTGCAACGACTGATGGATCCCGGTGCCGTTGTCGCCAATAGCCACATGCCGAACTTCGGTCTGGATGCGAAGGAAGCAAACAGCGTTGCCGCATATTTACTCAGTATTTCAAAGGGCGCTCAAAAAGAGAATGGCATCAAACTAAAGGAAGATGACGCTGCTGCAGGAACGAAACTGTTGAACTCACTGGGTTGCGTCGCGTGTCACTCGTTGCCCGGAGCACAGGAAGACGCCATACCGCTGGCCGAACCGTACGAAGGCCCGGAACTTATCAAAGTTGGTCAGCGCCGCACGGTCGAGTGGATCGACCGCTGGCTGAAAGATCCCGCTTCATTGAATGCCGATCACCGCATGCCGGTCTTTGAACTGTCCAAAGATGAACGTCGTCAACTGGTGGCCGTTCTCACGAAAAACCAAACTCCAGCCCAGTCCAGGACCTCGCTGCTGACAGAGAACTCCGACGAATTGATCTCCGCTGGAAAAGAACTGGTAACGGCTGCCAATTGTGCGGGCTGCCATACGATTCCCGGTCTGAAGTCGTCGCCCGTGGCACCCTTAATGGCACACACGATGCAGGAAGAAACGGTTCCCTGCTTTCTTCCGCACAGCAAGGACGCGCCAAACCAGCGTGCGGGGCGCCGCATACCCTTCTTCCCGATTCCGGGCAGCCGAGCTGACGCAGCGACGAAGTGGTTCTCCACCATGGAGCACGACACTGCACTGAGTTCGTCTGACCAGGGCGAACTGTTGCTGAAAAGAAACGCGTGCATTGCCTGTCACGAACGCAACATTGGTCGAGGCCTGTCATCAATCGCCGCCGGCCTGCAGAAGGCGCATCCGGACCTGAAAGGACAAAGCCAGGGACTGGTTCCGCCACCGCTGACTGCCGTCGGTGACAAGCTGACCGATGATTACCTGAAGAAAGCAGTCGCCGGTGAACAAAAGGAACGACGACTGCCATGGCTGTTGGTGCGAATGCCGAAATTTCGTCACAGCGAAGCAGAACAAACAGCCATCCTGCATCATCTGACCACTACTGACCGCATCCCGGACGAAGCCGACACAGCAAGAACGGACGTCCTGGCCCATGTCGATCTGACGGGGCAGACAAAAGTAACAACGGACGACCTGTTGCTGGGCAACCAATTGACCGGAGCAGGAGGCTTTAACTGCGTGGCCTGCCACACGGCCGGTCTGTTTGAACCACGCAATGTGGCGTTGGGCACACGAGGTTCCGACATCATGTCGATGGGCGGTCGCATTCGTCCACGGTTCTTTCAGCGGTGGATGAAGAACCCCATCCGAGTGGTCGCGGGCATCGAAATGCCAGCGATAAAGAAAGCTATGCCGGACGTTCTGAATGGCTCGCTTCCGAAACAAATCGGAACGATCTGGAACGCACTAAACGACAATCGATTTACACCACCAACGGTCACCAGCCGTTTTGAACAGGTGGTCAACGTCGCGCCTGGCGAGCGGCCGCGCATCATTCGCGACGTCTTCACCATTGGCCTGGACAAAGACCGACAGGCGGTGGCTCGCGCCATGGCGATCGGCTTCGACAACGGCCACAATGTCCTGATTGATCTGGATACAATGCGAGTTCGTTTGTGGACCTTCGGCGAGTTTGCTCGCCAGCGTACCGAAGGCAAAAGCTGGTACTGGGACATGCCAGGTACAGTCGTGCGGGAACTTCGGAATAACAGGTTCGCGCACCAGTTGATGTCGCAGCCGGACAACCGGACTTTCGACGCCGTCATCGACGAAGACCGGACGTCGGAATTGTTGTCGTACCGCGTACTTCCGGACGGTGTCGAAATAACATGCCGCAGCTGGTTCGACACGTCAGGAGAACCTGCTCCGGCGGCCTCTGAAGAGCCACACTTTGCGATCATGGCGTGGGCGGATCCGTCACGGCCGTTGCAGACCGTCGTCACGCGCCACACGTTTGAAGCAGACTCGCGGGGCAGTTCTGGTTCCGGATGGCGACATGCCATCAAGGTACTCGAATGTCCTCCGGACTTCACCCTGGCAACGACATCCAACGATCTGCTGGCGGATGGTCCTGGTACAATCGAAGTGCTGCGAAAAAGTGGTAGTCCTGATGACGCCGATTCGGGTCGGCTGGCTCAGGGACAGCAGTCATTTGTTTCAGTGAGCACCAATCTGCGGACACCGGCGGTAGCAGCACTGAAGCCAAAGCCCGTCGTGAGTGCGACGGCTGAACAGGTCACTTCGACGCCAGGCTTCATTGGTTATCGAGCACCGATTGACATGTCGATCATGCCCACGGCCATGACGTGGCTGCCCGATGGACGAATGGCGTTTGCGTCCCTGAAAGGCCACGTCTGGATTGCCGAAGACACGGACGATGATGGTCTGCCTGACAGTACGACGCTGTTTGAAGAGGGACTGGCAGCTCCGTTTGGAATTCTTGCCGATGTTGATTCCATCATCGTTGGTCACAAACCCGAAATCCTGCGACTGCGCGACACCGACGGCGATGGACGGGCGGACGAGCGGGAAGTTGTGGCCAGCGGATGGGGCTACAACGACAATTACCACGACTGGACGTCCGGACTGATTCGCGATCCGGAAGGCAATATGTACACAGGACTCGGCAGCGACTACTCGCAGAAGGGCCGTCCCAAAAACCAGGACCGCTGGCGCGGCGGCGTGATCAAAATTGATCCGTCGGGAATTGTGACACCACTCGGGATGTCGATGCGTTATCCGATGGGGCTGGCAATGGACAGCCACGGCAATCTGTTCGCCACAGACAATCAGGGCGTGCAGAACACGTTTAACGAGATTAATCACATTTTGCCTGGCAAGCACTACGGCGTCCCGTCAACAAATCAGCCGCCGGATGACCTTAATCCCGAGATTCCCGCCTTGATGGTACCCCATCCGTGGACTCGCAGCGTCAACAGTATTCTGTTTCTGCCGGAAGACTATGCCGTACCGGGATTGCGTGGACACGGGATTGGCTGCGAATACGATTCTCGATTCCTGATTCGTTTCACTGTACAGAACGTCAACGGAATTCTGCAGGGCGCCAGCTATCGTTTCAGTCTGCCGGACCAGGAAGCCGGCGGCAGCAATTTCGTCGGTCCGATCTGTTCCGCAGTGGCGCCGGATGGAGCGATCTTCATCGGCAGTATCTGGGACAGTGGCTGGGAGGGTGGTCAGAACACGGGCGGGATTACTCGACTGATGCCATCGGAAGACGGCCTGCCCAACGGCATTCAGGAACTCACGGCCACGTCGACCGCATTCGAGGTCGAGTTTTTTCGGCCGGTCAACAAAGCCGCTGCGGGCAAAGCTGCCAGTTGGTCTGTCCAGGGCTATACCCGCGAATGGGGTGGTAGCTATGCGACTCCTGATTCCGGCCGTTACACCCCGTCGGTAGAGAACATCCAGGTACTTGAGGGCGGTAAACGAGTACGAATCACGATAAAGAACTTCAGGCCCGGCCATGTTTACGATGTGTCGGCGACCGGCCCGCTGGTCGAATCAGCGAAGCTGTGGCCAGGCGAAGCCCACTACTCAATGAAAGTCGTCCCGCAATAAAGTTCAGGAGTTTCGTCAACTTCAGCGGTTTGCTGCGGCGACAGCAATTTACATGTTCTCGTGCACCGTTTGGGTTCGTGAGCATGCCGTTTTCTCAGGCTGGAACACATCTTTCGCGGCCCCAGGCCAGTGTAATACGCTGTAACAACGCCCAGTTACAGGAACATTGAAAAACGAGTTCAGGCACGCTTCGAAATCACGGGGCTGGCGATACAATCTGACACTTGTCCTCGCCGGACGTTGGTAATTCCGACGTCCGGTTTCTTTTTGTGATGTGAAAAGCGGCTCGCCGATTTGTGAGTCGCATTGTGTGAGAAAAAAACGTGCCGGCAACATCTGTGATTGGACTGCAATGGGGTGACGAAGCCAAAGGCAAAATCGTCGACCTGCTTACCGAACAGCACGAAATCGTAATCCGCTATCAGGGCGGAAACAACGCTGGCCATACCGTCAAATTCGATGGCAAGACCTACAAGCTCAGCCTGCTGCCGACCGGTATACTGCAAAGTCATGTGAAATCGGTGATCGCTCCGGGAGTCGTCATCGACCCAAGGGCTTTTCTGAAAGAACTCGACGCCCTGATCGCCGGTGGGGAAGACTGTGCCGACAGAATGATGATCAGTGACCGAGCTCACGTCATATGCCCGTGGCACCTGCTTGAAGAAGCAGCCCTCGAAGCATCGCGCGGAGGATCCGCCATCGGAACAACAATGCGGGGCATTGGCACCTGTTACCGAGAGAAGGTTGGTCGCTTTCACGCCATTCGCATCGGCGATCTGATTCAGAAAGACGCCTTCGCGGAAAAGGTACGCGAGATCGTCCCCTTCAAGCAGAACATCCTGAACACGCTCAATCCGGACGGCGCACAGATGGATGCGGATCAGATCATTGACGAGTACTCCGGTTGTGCCGACCGCCTGCGGCCAATGGTGGCTGATACAACTGCCTATTTGCTGGATGCACTTGAAAGCGGAAAGAAGCTGTTGTTCGAGGGAGCTCAGGGCTGTCTGCTGGACGTCGATCACGGCACGTTTCCGTACGTGACATCGTCCAATAGCTCCGGCTGTGGTATTCACAGCGGCAGTGGCGTTCCTGCACGAGCAATCGGAAATATGATTGGAGTCGCAAAGGCGTACACAACGCGAGTCGGCGGCGGCCCTTTTCCGACAGAACTCGACAACGAGATCGGCCAGAAAATTCGGGATGCGGGTAACGAATACGGCACGGTCACAGGCCGCCCACGCCGCTGCGGCTGGCTGGACACCGTGGCAACACGCTACAGCGCACGGATCAGCGGGGTTGACAGTGTTGTCATCGCACTTCTGGATGTACTCAGTGGGTTCGAAGAGCTCAACATCTGCGAGGCCTACGACATCAATGGCAAAGTCACTCGCGACCTGCCGTCGCGCTGCGAAGACCTTGCAATCGCAAAGCCTGTGCTGCGTCGAATTGCGGGCTGGTCGGAAGACATCACCAATGTACGGCGTTTTGAAGACCTTCCCGTCGCCGCACAGGAATACGTCAAGGTGGCTGCTGAACTGATTGGACGGCCGGTATCCATCGTGTCCGTCGGCCCGGATCGCGAGCAGACGATTCACATCGCATCCTGAGGCGGGACGACGCGACCGGTCCTGGTGCGCTGTCGTTCGGAAACAGCCAATCGCCTCCATTGGTCGCCAACAGCTGCGTCCGCAGAAGCCCTGAACGACCTGAATTAACTTCATGCAGGGTGGATACGCCTGTTGCGAGGTACGCCACTTGCATGTTTTCCCGCATTCGTGCGGTCTTTGAATGCAGGATACAGTTCTTCCAACATCTCGTGCGTGCGAACCAGCATGAGTGATGTTCATGATGGGTAGAACTCCGATCAGCAAGAGTGCCCACGTGAATGCCAGTATTTCGGGAACCGATGACTGAACACAGGACCACCAGGGTGGTGTTATCACCCGTAGATTGTTCCCCACCGAGGAGCCTCCTGGGCTGCATTACTGACCTTGGGATGACCATGAGGCATCTTTGATTCCGATATTCAGAAAGCAGCTTAAGAAATAATCATCGGCAGGAACGTCAGGCAGATCGATGCTGTTCGGCAGCATAAAACACGATGATCCCCCCCCTCCCCCCTCTGCCCGGGCGACTAGTCGCCACAAAAGGTCCCTGCTCATGACAGCTCACTCAATCCACGGCAGCAACACGCAGCTCTCTGCCACACAGCGGTTTTCTCACCCCCCAATCGCCCTGTGTGCTGACCAGACTGCCCGCTGGCGCGATCACGTCAACAGGTGCATTCACCCGGCTGTGCTGTTTGACGCTAACGGACAGCTGATCAACGTCAACGACGCACTGCGAGTGCGCATGTCTGACCCGGCCCCCTTACATGGAACCAATCAGCCAACCGCCTTTGTCTGGCAGTCCGTCTGTGATGCAGCTGCCAGAATTGTGGTGCAGCAATCGAAAACGGGCTCCATTACGGAAGTTTCAGAGGCATTTCCGTTGCGCCAGCGGTGTTTTGTCGCGGTTGGACGGATTCTGCGAAACAGTGCCGGACATGCTGTCGGTTCGGCCATTGAGCTGATCGACCTCAGTGAAGAAAAGAAGCAACTCGGTTCCTTTGTTACGCACCAGACAACGGACGACTCGAACGAAAACACTGCAGGCAGAGACCCGAGTGCCGAGGATTCCTTTCAGCAATGGTGCGAGCGAAGGGATTCTGCAAGAATCAAGATGACAAAACTGTCACGTCGTGAAACGCAGGTGGTGTCACTGGTCGCCGACGGGTTACCAAACAAGAGCATTGCTCATGAATTGGACATCAGCGTGAAGACGATCGAAAAGCATCGAGCGAATGCGACGCGAAAACTGGGCGTTGGAAGTACAGCACAGATGGTGCGAATTGCCGTTGTTGCTGACAACAAGGCCGCCGAGGTCGCCCCGTTAAACAAACCGACAGCCAGTTCCAACAGCACGATTCCTCCGCACCATTTCCCGCGTTAGTCGATGACAACGCGGCAGCGATTCTCGCGTAAGAGTGCAGGGTGACAGAGCAATACTCTGTGTTTCCAGCCATCCATGCGAGTTTCTTCCTGTCTGCCACAATCTGCCCTTTTCGCACGAAGTGATTGCGACACCCTCGAACGACAATGTTGCCATCGCTATAGTCCCCGCATGCTGTTGTCAGCGGCGGCTTGGTTTGCATTGAGGCAGTCGCCCGGGAACAATCCCCGCACCATCCCAGGATGGCCACGCCTGCCTGTCATGATCTGATGGCCAGGAATACGCCATACGCGTAGCTTGATTCCCCGCTGCGGCATAGTCGGTATCCGGACAGCACTTGGACAATCCGTATGAAGATTCACGAATATCAATCAAAGTCACTTTTCAAAGCTGCCGGAATTGCGGTCCCTGATGGGGTTGTCTGCAAATCGGTGGACGAGGTTGCGGCAGCATTCGAAAGTCTGGGCGGCGAACTGGCTGTCGTGAAGTCTCAGATTCACGCTGGCGGACGCGGCAAGGGACGCTTTAAGGAGCATCCTGATCAGCCTGGCGTAGTTCTGGTTCGATCTGCGGACGAAGCACGCGACAACGCAGAACGGATGCTCGGCAACACGCTGGTCACGATTCAGACAGGTGACGACGGCAAGCAGGTGAATACTCTGTTCGTCGAACAGGGTCTAAAGATCGCTCGCGAACTGTACCTTGGCATCGTCGTCGATCGTGAAGTAGGCGGCCCGGTCCTGATCATGTCGTCTGAAGGCGGCATGGAAATCGAGGAAGTTGCGAAGAACCATCCGGAGAAGATTCTGGCGGAGCCGTTCGATGCTGCGGAGGGGCTGTTTCCCTTTCAAGCCAGAAAGATGGCCTATGCACTTGGCTTCGATAAGACTGCCGTTCGCAGTGCAGAAAAATTCCTGCCCAAACTGTGCCGGTTCTTTGTGGACAACGACTGCAGCATGACGGAAGTCAATCCGCTGGTTCTGACAGAAGACGGCCAGATGCTGGCTCTGGACGCCAAGGTCTCGTTCGACGATAACGCCATGTTCCGCCATAAGGATCTGGTTGAACTGCGAGACCTGACAGAAGAGGACGCCTCTGAAGTCCAGGCGGGCGAGGCAGGTCTCAGTTACGTGAACCTGGACGGAAACATCGGCTGTCTTGTTAACGGCGCGGGGCTCGCGATGAGCACTATGGACCTGATCAAGCTGCACGGCGCCGAACCAGCCAACTTCCTGGACGTGGGGGGTGGAGCAAACGTTGATCAGGTGACAGAAGCGTTTCGGATCATCCTTTCCGATGACGCAGTGAAAGCCGTCCTGGTCAACATCTTTGGCGGAATCATGCGTTGTGATGTGATCGTCGAAGCGCTATTGGAAGCTTACGAAAAGGTTGGCTTCACCGTTCCACTTGTGGTGCGACTGGAAGGAACAAACGTCGAGAAAGCTCGCGAAATGCTGGGAGCCAGCGGGCGGGACATCGTCACCGCCGATGACCTGACCGACGCGGCGCAGAAAGTCGTTGCGTCACTGTCAGCGTAGAACGGGCAAATGCCGGACAGTGACATCAATTGGTATCACACCGAATCGCAAACTTCACGAATCTGAAATATCAGGTTTGAAATCAGCGAGAATCAATTCATGAGTATCCTCGTCACAGACAAGACCAAAATCATCTGCCAGGGAATCACCGGAAGCACCGGTTTGTTTCACAGTCAGAAGTGCCGTGAGTATGCCGCCGAATGTCAGCCGGGTGTTGATGTCTTTGTTGGCGGTGTGACGCCGGGGAAGGGCGGCACAGAAGTTGATGGGTTCCCTGTCTTCAATTCCGTCGGTGAAGCGAAGGAACAGACCGGGGCCAACACATCAATGGTCTTTGTACCGCCGCCATTCTGTGCGGATGCAATTCTGGAAGCAGCAGACGCTGGTATCGAGTTGATTGTGGCCATCACGGAAGGAATTCCGGTGATGGATATGATTCGAGTGACACGTGGCCTGGCGAATTCACCCTCACGACTGGTTGGCCCCAACTGCCCGGGCGTGATTACGCCCGGTGTTGCCAAGATCGGCATCATGCCCGGCTACATTCATACTCCGGGAACGATCGGCATCATCAGCAAGAGCGGTACGCTGACCTACGAAGCCGCGTGGCAGCTTGGGCGAGTCGGCCTGGGACAAAGCACGGCAGTCGGTATCGGTGGCGATCCGATTAACGGAACCAGCTTTATCGACCTGTTGGAACTGTTCGAAAACGATCCAGGCACCGATGGTATCCTGATGATTGGCGAAATCGGCGGCAACGCGGAACAACAGGCTGCTGAGTACATCAAGTCCAACGTTAAGAAACCAGTGGCCGGCTTCATCGCCGGACAGACGGCTCCTCCCGGAAAACGCATGGGCCACGCGGGAGCCATCATATCCGGCGGTGGCGGAACGGCTGCTGAGAAGATGGACGCACTGCGAGCCGCAGGCGTTATCGTATCAGAGAGCCCGGCGGGTATGGGTGACGCCATGAAAGAAGCCAGGGCTTAGAACTGATTACTTATCGTCGTAGACGATACTGGCTCGTGGCGGTAACGAAACTGCTATCAAAAGCACTCTTCGCGGCCACAAGTCAGCGTGAAACGCTGTAGACCGCTCGGTCATTTCTTCGCGACACCTGGCAGACGATTCACGATTTTCGCGTCCGTGCGTTTCAGCTCCGCGATCGTTGCTTTGCGCAGTGCCATCAGCCGATCCTTCAATTCCGGTTTCATCGCCACGTTGTTGAGCTCATCAGGATCGGCGTGCAGGTCGTACAGCTCCTCCATTTCGCCCTCAACAAGATTCCGGATGTACTTGTAGCGCCCCTGCCGCAACATGAAGTACCATGGAATTCCGTTGATGTTTGTTTCCGTCGTGTCTGCCGGCAAGCTGCTGGTGTCTGCTCCGTAGCTCCGCGCGGTGAACGCTGTCAACGAAGGATGTTCCCAGTCGGAGGCGGGATTCTTCAACAGCGACGTCAGGTCATGACCGTGCATTTTCCACGGCAGATCGATTCCCGCAAAGTTGAAGAACGTGGGAATCAAGTCCACTCCCGAAACCGGATGCGGAACCACTTTCCCTGTTGGCAACTGCGACGGCATACTGACGATCAGTGGTGACCGAATATTGGCGTCGTAAGGAGCCAGTTTTGTGTGAAATCCGTGCTGCCCCCAGGCAAACCCCTGATCGGACGTAAACACAATCAGCGTGTTTTCGTACTGGCCGGATTCCTTCAGTGCAGCCACCAGTCGTCCCACGCTATCGTCCAGTGCCCTGACTCCCTGATGATACTGACGCACCCAGCCATCCAACGTGTTGCCGTGGATCGACGTTGTCCCTTCAACCGTCTGGCCTCCAAACCCCCCGTTCATGGACGGAACGCCGTCGGCATTGGGGGTCCATTTATTGACCTTCTGCATGTATGCCGGCTTGCCTGGTCGAGGCGGGTAGATGTCTTTCGGCACGGGGACAGTAAGCCCGGGATAGTCGTTGCGATGTCGTTCCGCCGGTGTGAACGGACCATGAACGGCTCCGTAGCAGACCCAGCAGTACCACGGCTTGTCCTGGTCACGATTTTCGCCGCGAATAAAGTCCTCCGCCCAGTTCGTGTAGTTGTCTGTGCTGTAGCCTTTGGTCAGCTTTGGTGGTCCACCGTTCGTTTCAATCAGCTGATCATAGAAGTAATTGCCTGCGTTTTCCGGATAGCGGGGCCGGTTCCAGACGATCTGATGGTCCCAGTCGCGATTAGCACCGGTATCTGTTCCGGTATGCCACTTGCCAAGCTGACAGGTCGAATAGCCGTTTTGACGAAAAACACTCGGCCAGAACGGACACTTCGCTGGATCATATGCACTGCCAGGATACTGTCCCTCCATTCGCATGGAATCGACACCGAACTGGTGATGGCCGGTCAGCATGGTGGCCCGCGACGGCATGCACCATGTTCCAATGTAGGCGTATTCGAAGCGTACGCCCTTGTCTGCAAGGGCATCGATATTTGGCGTATTGACCCACGAATAGGCCTGCGGATAACAGCCAACGGTTCGATACGAATGGTCGTCCGTGTAGATCAGCAGAATATTGGGCCGGGCAGCAGCTGAAACGGCTTCGCACAACATCAGGAACACAACGCACACAAGTAGTGATTTCGCAGATTTCACTGGCAGAATCCTTTGAAATAGTGCCGCGTTGCAGCTGAAGACCACACTGTCTGAACAATGGAGAACAGTCCAGGCCCCACGACCAAAACACTATTCCTGCGCCACATAATCCAGCACACGCGGAGCGTCCAGGAACGGTTGCAGTACTTCCACAAACGCCAGATGTTCAGCGTGCGGCAAATAGGCGGCGCGACCTTCGTCGGAATCGAACGTCACCATAAAGCAATGAGTAAACCCGGCGTCATGTTTCTCCGGACTGTTGTTTCTGCCCCACTCAAATGATCTGATGGTGTCGATCTTTCCTGGTAACGCCGCAAACGCTTCCTCAACGGCGACGATATCCTTTTCCGCGGCGTCTTCCTTGAAACGGAAGAACACGGCATGTCTCAACGGCGTTTCGACTGAAGTCTCTGACGGCGTGCCCCAATAGTCGATGACAAAGACCTTGTCCATGTGAGGTCGCAGCACGTCGCCGAAGGCTTTGTGTGCGGCATGCGGCAGGTACGCCGCTCGCCCCGACTCATTCGCAAATGTCAGCAGAAAACAGTGTGTGAAGTCGTCGTTCAGACCTTCCGGACTGTTGTTTGTGCCCCATTCAAAATCAATAATTTCGGGAATCTTCGACGGCAGATCACGGAACGCATCGACAACCCCGGCAATGTCTTCTTCGCTGGATTCTTTCTTGAACGAAAAGAACACCGCATGCCGCAGGACTTTTCCTTCTGTGTCTTCGTCGCTCACGGATTCTTCCTTATCGGGCTCAGTCGATGGTGTGGCATTTGCCTGCCCGGCCGATGTCACAGGTTCTTCCACCGTCGAGGAGATGCTGTCGGATGTTTCTGACGAGTTCGGAGCGCAGGCCGAACAGGCGATCAGCACCAGGCAACTCAGGAACAGCCGAGCAGCAGGGAAACGCTGTTCCTGAAAACAATTCATTACAGACAAGTGTGACATGGTCGTGGCTCCGGGAAACAGCGGTTGCAAATCAACATAGACCAGCCTTGAAAAAGATGTGGTCGTGGGGCTCGCGGGAAAGCGACTCTCGCAAATCGAAAGACGTTCGCCGCGGCCACAAGTCAGCGTAATACGCCGTCGTTCTGTCACTCTAGTGACCCTGCAGGCATTTGAGTATTCAATAGTGGCTGGGAACAATCAGGATTTAGTATAACCGATAAAGCGCCGGTCCGTTGCCGGAAATCAACTGCTGTTCCGCACCAGCCAGTATCTGTAGTGCGTCGAACATCAAAGACTTGCGACTTCGGTTTAGGACACGATAATCACTGGGAATGGCAGTAGAATTACATACCTTGAAAATTCGTTGTGGATGCTGTTACGACAGCTCGGCCTGACAAACGCACTCTGCAGGATTGAAGCCGTCAGTGTCAGGAAGCACAACCGGGAGCGTTCGAGACGATGTTGCGAAAATTTTACTGGACGTTCTGGCTGTTCCTTGCCTCAACGACCGGTTGTGGCACAGCTCCTTCCGACAGGACTCCACCAGAGTCCGTTAGTGTCGCAGCAACGGACATAAAGACACAGGTGGTGAAATTCTGTGGCGATTGCCACGCCTATCCCGCGCCGGACACCCTGCCGAAGGGACTCTGGGAAGCGGAAGTAAAACGAGGTTTTGGGTTCTATGCGGATTCCGGCAGAGCGGACCTGCACGTCCCCGTCGTCAGTGAAGTTGTGAGGTACTACGATTCGCACGCCCCGGCCGAACAAAGGCTGCAGATTCCCGGTGAGGTTTCGCGTTCCAGTTCGGTCCGCTTCGAAAAACAAATCATCCAGGCCCCCGACACCAATTCCAGTGCCGCGATCGCCGACATTTTGCATTCAGACAACAGCTTGTTTCTAAGTGACATGAAAAACGGGCAGATTCTAAAGGTGGATCTGCAAGACCCGGATGACATGCCGACCGTTGTTGCAACGGCAGAGAATCCATGCCAACTGGATTCCCTTAAAGTTGGTGCTGACGGCAAAAACAGATTATTGGTCTCAGACCTTGGCAGTTTCCTCCCGGGCGATCATGCCGATGGTCGTGTCCTGCTTGTTGATCCGGCTGGCGGCAGCACTGTTGTACTTGCTGAGAAACTTGGCCGAGTCGCGGACGCGCGATTTGCGGATCTGACAGGTGACGGGCGGCTTGATATTGTCGTGGCCGAGTTTGGGTGGCGAAAGACGGGCCGGCTGTTGCTGCTGGAACGGATCACGCCGTCAAACGCGGCGATCTCCGCAGACTCGTTTCGTATGAGAGTCCTGGACGATCGTCATGGAGCCAGCCATGTCCCGATTGTGGATCTGGACGGCGATGGTGATTTGGATTTGATCGTATTGTTTTCGCAGGAACATGAACGGATCGTGGCGTTCATAAATGACGGGCATGGCGAGTTCAGGAAAGACGACGTCTATGCTGCCGATCGCCCGGACTATGGTTCAAGCTGCATCAGCGTGGATGACATGGATTCGGATGGAGACGTCGACATCCTGTACGTGAACGGGGACAGCATGGACTCACACATGTTGAAGTCCTGCCATAGTGTGCAATGGCTGGAAAACGATGGCAACTCGAAGTTCTCGCACCACCATATCGATCAACTGCCAGGGGCCTATGGAGTTTCGACAGGCGATATGGATAACGATGGGGATCGCGATATTGTCGCAGTGACGATGACCTGGTGGTACGACGTCCCCTTCAATTCCGTAGTCTGGTTCGAGCAACTGGATGAGAAGAAATTTGTCCGCCACAACCTCGACCTGTCACCCGCACAGCATGCCACGCTTGAAGTGGGTGATTTCGACGGCGACGGTGATTCAGATATCGCCGTCGGCGAATTCGAAACGCGGTCTGTTGCGACACCCGGTATCTGTACGATATGGTGGAACACGCACCAGGCGGCAGCAAAGTGAATCGGCCTTCCGTTGCTTGACGCCATCAGATCTGTTTTCGTCGGCGATTTGCGGTAAAGGCCGTTGCGGGAATCATGCCAGCATCAGGAGGTTTGCCTCGCACACGCCGGAAGCAGCATTCGCTGTGTGCAGTGGAGAATAATCTGAGTATTTTGCCAGACGTCCTTTAGTCCAGGTTGCCGTCAATTGTGTCGAATCGTCGATCAAAAATTGTGTTGAGTTTGGTCCTTGTGGCTTTTGTGTCTGCAGGCATCGTGTTCTTGCTGAACCGGGGTCCTTCCGCGGCAACTCTGTTGACGGAAGCAAAAAAGGCGATGTTGCGTGGCGATGTCAAAACGGCCACAGAAAATGTGGAACAATTGCTGAAGTACGACTCACGCAATCCGACTGCACTGCTTCTTGCAGCGCAGCTGGCAGTGGACACGCGTAGTTTCCAGGACGCAGTGGATTATCTCACAGAAATCCCGGACAGCGGCAATCGTACGTCGATCGATGCGCGGATGCTTGCCGGGGACACGCTTCTGTTTCAGTTGTTTGCGATCGCTGCAGCAGAAGAACAATTCAACCGTGTGTTGGCCATGGACCCTGATCACGCGGACGCCCACAATCGACTGGCATGGCTGCTGGGCTTCAGCGGACGTACCCTGGCGGCAAATCAGCACACCTTGCAGATCATCCGGCTGGATGCGTTTGAATTTGTCCATCTGGCCGTGCTGTCCCTTGACCATGACCGAATTCGCGAAGAGAAGACGCTGAGGGACTGGACGGATGCATCGCCGAATGACCCGCACGTTCTGCTGGCACAGGCCGCGTTCGAGCAAACAGCAGGCAATCACCGCAATGCCGAAAGACTAGCAGCGAAAGCAATTCGACTCCGCCCCGACTGGGGTGACGCTGTCGCCCGCCGAGGTGAATCACTGCTTCAATTGGAAGACTGGCCGGCCCTGCAGAAGTGGGAATCATCACTGTCACAGACAGCTAAAGATCACCCGAGTGTCTGGGCCGTACGAGGGCTGAAGGCGAAGGCGGAGAACAACCTTCTAACGGCGGCAGAGTGTTTTCTGAATGCCCTGAAGTCCGAACCAGCCAGCCGACGAATCAACTATCACCTGGGCCTGATACTGCGACAGGCCGGAGGTGCAGGAGAATCTGAAACCTATCTGCACCGGGCCACGCAGATGGAAGCATACGAACGCGAAGCGAAAACGGCCTGGAACACACAGCAGGTTGCCAGCATCGAAGAGTGCGCCCGGCTGGCCGACGAAATCGGATTGGATGGGGAGTGCTACGCGTGGTGCGTTG
Source organism: Fuerstiella sp. (assembly GCA_024230215.1). Classification (GTDB taxonomy): domain Bacteria; phylum Planctomycetota; class Planctomycetia; order Planctomycetales; family Planctomycetaceae; genus Fuerstiella. The sequence goes on from JAAERP010000457.1 coordinate 37,759, forward strand.
TCGCCGCGCAACATCAGTCTTCTTCAACCTGGATTCAGCAGCAGTTGAGGCAGCGATTCGTGAGGCTGCGGTCGCTTCCAACAGACAGGCGTCTGCAGACGTCCACCGAAGTGTTACCGAATGTTGCCGGGCTTCTGTCTGATACAACCGGACAGAACACAGAACCTGCCCCTGACGTAACGACAGCGACAGCGTTTGGCAATGCTGCGTTCCGGGAAGAGGCTTCCGCTGCCGGGTTGGACTTCTCATACATCAATGGCGGCAGACCAAACGAAGGCACGGAACGCCTGCTGGAGACTCTGGGCGGTGGAGTTGGTGTGATCGATTATGACAAAGACGGTCTGCCGGACCTGTACTTCCCGCAGGGCGGCAGCTGGCCGATTGTGCCCGCAGCGACCGCCGCAAGTGCCGACCAGATGTTTCGGAACACACAGGGAACATCGTTCCGCAGGACGGGTTCAGTCTCAGGAATTGATAACAACAATTCGTTCAGCACCGGCGTGTCGGTCGGCGACTACGACAATGATGGCTTCCCCGATCTGTATGCAGGAAAAATCGGTTCGAATCAACTTTTAAGAAACAATGGCGACGGCACCTTCACCGACGTTTCGGATTGCATCCAGGGGGATTCAAACGCATGGTCAACAAGCTCCGTTATCGCGGATTTGAACCACGACACGTTTCCAGACATATATTCCGTCAATTACCTGGCCGGAGACGACGTGCTAAGCCGGGTATGTGAATCCAATGGTATTCCGACTTCGTGTCTCCCGCAGTTGTTTCAGTCGGCTCAGGATCAGTTATTTCTGGGTGATGGTCGAGGCGGGTTCGTAGATGCGACCGAACGATGCGGAATCCTGTGCGACGGAGGTAATGGACTTGCCGTGATCGCGGCGGATTTTGAGATAACGGGCAAACTGAATCTGTTTGTCGCCAATGACGTAGCTCCCAACTTCTATTTCAGACAGTCGCCTGGCGTGGGTGCCTTCGCGTATCAGGAACAGGCAGTCGCACGTGGCCTGGCAGTGAACAGTGATGCGAAAAATGAGGCGTGTATGGGAGCTGCTGCCGGCGACGTGGATGGGAACGGACTACTGGACGTTTTTGTGACGAACTTTGAAAACGAGACGAACACGCTCTACGCACAGACGGGCAGCGGAGTTTTTGCCGACGTCACAAATGCTTCAGGACTGACAAATCCCAGCCGACGGCCATTGGGATTCGGAACTGCATTGCTGGATTCGGATCTGGACGGCGATCTGGACATGATTGTCGCCAACGGCCACATCAACAACTATCGCAAGTCGGATCGGCCGTACAGGATGCCAGCTCAGTTCTTCCTGAACGACGGAACGGGAAACTTCAGCCAACACGATGCCGGGCCATACTTTTCTGTGCCCCAGCTGGGGCGCGGCATGGCGACATTGGACTGGAACAACAACGGCAAACCGGATGTTGTCGTTTCCGACCTGGCGTCCGGTGCGCATCTGCTGACGAATGACACGCCGAGCATCGGTAACTGGTTGAAGGTGCGTCTTGTGGCAACAGGTTCCGCTCGTGATGCTGTTGGAGCCAATATTACGATCGTAACTTCTGCCGGAACAGACAGGTACCACCAAACGGTCGGTGCCTACCTCTCATCGCATGATCGTCAGACGGTAATTGGTCTGGGGGCAGCGGACAATGTCAGTGAACTCTCGGTTGTCTGGCCATCCGGGCAATCTACAACGTTGGTCGATATCAAGGCTAATTCGTCCATTCTTATTCAGGAAGGGCGATCGTCCGCTGTCACGTTGCCATGAAAAAAGCGGACTGAGTACAACTAAGTACTGCAGTCCGCCTTCGTAGGTTCAACAGACACAATGACTGATGCGTTATTCGGTGCCCTCCGGACCCGACGCGTCAGTATCGGTATCGGCATCTCCGTCCATGGCCGGATCGCCACCATCAGGCTCGTCGATGGGAGCCGTATTGTCAATTGACCCGGAACCACAACCAACAGCCCCAAAGCACAGGGAGCATGCTAACACGCAACCGGCGAGCAGTTTCAACTTCAACATCAGTCGTTTTCCTTGAAGAGTCCAGTGTTGCTCTGAGAGCAAAGAAACAAAAACCGGACAGCCCTTCAGGTTCAAGTGAACGTAAAGGCCTGCCCGCAAATCTTACCACTCACCAACGGTTTCACCGTCGCTGATGTAACCCAGGTAAGCCCAGGTATTCTGATCAATATTGTCGCTGATAAAGTGAGTGGATCCGTCGGCAAGCAGGAACTGGGCACCACCGGTGTGCTTGCTTGAATACGCCCATGCATAGGGCCGTTTGTCGCCCCAACCGCACCAGTTACCGTCGATCGCACAGCGATCTTCTGTTTTGCAGTTGATACAATAAATGCCACCCATCCACGCAGCAGCACCTCCATACGTGGCCGTGTTGCCCACAATTGTGCGTCCGAACACGCCAACATGTCGGCCCTGCCCCCAAACGGGCATGTACCGAGGACTACGTTTGTCCTTGGTTGACTCACCAACAAGAATCGTGTTACTGGTTCCATCCGTGATGTCACGAATTCTTGCGGCACCGTTCAATCCAAAAGCACCCTGCCGGCGAACCCGTTTGTTGTTGGGCAGGTGGATAGTGGGTGTTCTCCATTGATGCCAGAAACGAGCATCACTTTCGTGCGACCACCCGGCAGAAAGCAGATAGGTCGCCGTTTCAGCATTGGTTGATACGTATGCAGTGCTTCCTGTCGTTTCCTTGCCAACGGCTGGATCCGACGGACACTGCAGAGCCTTCATATAGGTCTGCGTGGCAAGTTGATTTGGATTCGTAGCATCCCAGACCCCCATGGGTCTGCCATATGCATTCATTGGACCTGAGGGCAAACTGAAATCCATTGAATTGTACAGCGGAGCCTGGTCAAAGTACGGAAGGATCATGCTCCATGCCGTGTGGTTCAGGACAAAGGGAGTAAGCGTTCTGCATAAATTTACGTTGTAGGCGCCATTACATCCTCTACCACCGTGGATCAGTCCGGGCGGAAACATGCCTGCTGTGTCGTGGTAGTTGTGCATCGCAAGACCAATCTGTTTCAGATTGTTCTTGCACTGAGTCCGTCGTGCCGCTTCACGAGCCTGCTGCACAGCAGGCAGCAGCAACGCGATCAGAATTGCGATGATCGCGATGACCACTAACAATTCGATCAGAGTAAAACCGGATTTTTTCGTCTTAAGACGAACCATGTTTACGTCCTCCAGGAAAGAAACAGAACAAACAATCACGCACACTCGTGAGTGAAATTAGGTCGAAGAGTGACAGGTCGAAGAGTCAAAGGTCGAAGAGTGAGAACACACACACCGACAACCAGCCACAGTACGGAAATATCTCAAACGAGTCCATTAAAATGGACATCCCCCAAAAAAAAAAATTATTTTCCGGGATCCACACCCAAAGTGATTTGACACTCGTAGTAAACTGCGAACAAACAGCCGGGTTTTCGTTCCCGGAAAGCCAAATCTATAATCTGACTCTTACTCACCCGCTGAGCCTGAAATCACCCCCCCCGCACGATCACAATATACGGGAGCACTCTGCCGGATCAAGTCACCCGCAGTCTGCAGTAGGAACACGATTTGCTGCGATTTGCTGTCTACCGGCTGCTTCCATTTCGACGGAAGACCGAAAGGCCTATGCTGCAGTCGCTGTCATATCAGGTAGAAACGCTGTCTGAAAAGCACCCACGACTTCACCGAATTGCACGAAATGGATTCACATATGCGTAGCGTAAGCATCGGTTTGGGCATTCTGCTGACCTTCATCGCTCCGACGTGTGATGGACAGGATGCTGTCTTGCGGCTTGACCGGAACGACCTGCTGAAGTTCCGAGACCAGGCTGGTCATATTGTTCCTGTGACGAATGCGACAGACTGGCAACAAAGAAAAGCCGAAATCGTGCTGGCTATGCAGAGCGTGATGGGGCCGTTGCCAGGTGACAACCGACGCATCGATCCGGATGTGCAGGTGCAGGAAGAGACAGACGTTGGTTCGTACGTGCGACGGTTGATTACGTATCAGTCCGAACCTGGATCGAGAACACCAGCCTACCTGTGCATACCCAAGGACGTGCTGGCCGGTCAAAGGAAGGCTGCGGCCGTTCTGTGTCTGCATCCCACGGACAACACCGTCGGTCACAAAGTTGTCGTTGGCCTCGGCGGACGCGCGGGGCGGCAATATGCCGCCGAATTGGCCGAGCATGGCTACGTGACTCTGTCACCAGCGTATCCACACCTGGCGAATTACTGGCCCAACCTCGGGAAGCTGGGATATGTCAGCGGGACGATGAAAGCCATCTGGGATAATTCACGTGGGCTGGACCTGTTAGCATCGCTGGACCTGGTTGACTCGTCGCATGGATTCGGAGCCATCGGGCATTCTCTTGGTGGGCATAACGCAATCTACACAGCCGTCATGGATGAACGCATTACCGTGGTAGCCAGCAGTTGCGGTTTCGATTCCTATCTGGACTACATGGACGGCAACGAAAAAGTGTGGTACTTCGACAAAGGCTGGTGCCAGATTCGGTACATGCCGCATATGTCAGATTTCCGAGGTCGCCTGGAAACAATCCCGTTTGATTTTCATGAATTGTTGGGGGCACTTGCTCCTCGCGGCTTGTTTGTGAATGCACCACTGCATGACAGCAACTTTCGTTGGAAAAGTGTTGACCAGTGTGCAGCAGCGGCAGTTCCGGTTTACAAACTTCTGAAAGCTGAACGAATGATCGTGGTGAAGCATCCGGACACGGACCACAACTTTCCGGACGATATGCGGCAGGCTGCCTACCACATGATCGATTCTGTATTGCGACCCGGTACAGAATAGAAAGTCGCTAAGGACGCAGGAATCCGTCGTGTCTACACGTTCTTACCCTTCCGTCTTCAGGGTAAACACATGAACCAAACTGCCGGCAGCCCCTTGTCCTGTTGCGGACCGGCCGCATCAATCGCGGCGTTTCCGCAGCTCGCGGCTGGCTCGTTCCAGCGTCTTTCGTTCGGCGGCCGTCAGTGAGGCTTCGCCCTGTTCGCCGACCTTCTTCAGGATGGCGTCCATCTGTTCGGCCAGTTTCTCCGAACGCCTGGAATCCACGTTGTCACTGGAGCCAACAACGCGCAGGCCGCGCCGCTTGCTCTTCCACCAGATCTGCATGCGTTCCATAGTCGGATCAAGTCGGAATGGATTCTTCGCGTAAAAGTAGCCGAACGCCAGTCCCCCAAGATGGGCCGCATGAGCAACTCCACTGGCCGACGGAGAGCCCGATAGCTGCAGCAGAACGGGATGCAGGTCGTAGACAACATAGAACAGCACGATCCAACGGATCTCAACCGGGATGACGAAAAACAGATAGATCGTCTGCCGGGGATAATGCACGGCAAACAACATCGTCACCGCCATAACCGCCCCCGACGCACCGATCATGGGCATCAGGTCACCAGTGGCAAGGTCGAGCACGACGTATGCCAGACTCGCCGCCAGCGCCGCTGTCAGATAGAACCACAGGAACTCACGCGATCCGTACATGCCTTCCAGAGTTCTGCCGAACCACCATAGAAACAGCATGTTGAACAGAATATGCGAAACGTCTTCACGGTCGTGACAGAAGGCACATGTCAACAGTCGCCAGACCTGCCCGGAAAGCACCTTCGACGAATCCAGTTCCAGCCAGCTCTGAACAACTGAGATCTTTGGCACCTGAATCTCTTCGACCGAAGGTGACCGCACAGAGAATATCTGCGCCAGAAACACGACGATGGTGACGATCAGAAGATTTCGGCACATCGGCGACTGACTGGCGGAAATGCCACCGCCGCCACCACCGGAAAACCCGCCGGAGTAGCGGCGGCTTTCATCTCGAAGATAGTCACGATTGTCGAGGCCCATGGGCGATTCGCAGTCTTTGTACGAACAAGTGAATAGAGAAGAACGGAATATGTTGTCTGTCGAACCGGACCATCACCGTTTCCGACGCCAATAACCCAGCGTCCGGCATTCCCCGCAAAAATCGTATCGTGTGAGTGGCTGGTTGGCAAAGAACGGCCGGCGTCTGCAGGAAAACGCTGGTCACACAGCAATTTCTGCCGGTCGAGTCGGGGCGATGGTCAATCGAATTACTCCAGAATACGCAAGCTTACGCGGTTCCATAGCCCGACGGAGCCAGGCGATCAATTAGGTATGGCGGCGTTCATTACCAGCCATTATAAGCTCAACATCGAAGTGCGGCATATCCGCAACGAGATTTGAGCTTGCGCTTGGAAATCGTTGGTCCGTTTCCGTTGATCACTGCAATCGTGCGAGAATGACGGACCGATGGTATCGAATAAGACCTTAATTTACGGCACGAAGACGGTGGCGCCTGCATTGGCGACGACGACACCACTGGAGACAATGGATTGTGTACCAGTGGAGTTGTAAAGCTGCCTTCTGCTTCCGAAGATTCACATCGGCAGGATTTCCGATGATCAGATTCGTTTATTCAGCAACGTTATTGGGTCTCGTTCTCTGCGCAGCAACTCCGCTGCCCGGGCAGCAGGCTGACCGCCAGGCAGAACCTGTACCGCAGAATCCTGCGTCGCAGCAGAAGATCACACGCGAGGTTTGGCAACTGCTGGACGCATGGGCCAAACGCAGTGCCGAGATTACGAAGCTGGAGGGAAAACACGAACGTCACGTCTATGACAACACTTTCGAGGTTGAGAAGGTGTCGAACGGAAAGTTCTGGTACGAAGCACCTGACAAGGGTCGTATCGATGTATTTCCCATCAAGATCACGGCGGCAATGATCGCGGCAAGAAACAAGCCGGACGCCAGAGTCGAACGGAATGAGAACGGAAAACCGTTCGCGTTGAAGTCGGATGACGAACAACGATGGCTATGCGACGGCGTAAAAATCTACGACATCGACGACCCTAAGAAGACGGCTCGAGTCGTTCACCTGCCGCCGGATTTGCGGGGACAGAACATCATGAACAGTCCGTTGCCGTTCCTGTTCGGGTTGCCACCTGAAAAAGCCGTACAGCGTTTCCACATGGAATTGCTGCAGGACTTCCGTCCGGAACACGATGTCGTAAAGCTGAGCGCAAAGCCCAAGCTGCGTCAGGACGCCGACAACTGGAAAGAGGCTCAGATTTTTCTAAACACGAAGAGCTATCTTCCAGACGCCGTCAAACTTTTGGATCCCGCGGAAACAAAGCAAACGGTCTACACCTTTCGGGACATGACGGTCAATAAGAAGGGGCCCTTCTTTGGGCTGGTTCCTGGCCAGAATCCATGGGATCCGAAAATCCGAGGGTATCAGATTCATGTGATTCAGTCCGGGCAGCAGCAGGCAGCAATACCGCCCGGCACTCCTTCGATTCCCGACGTCATCGGCAAGCGTTTTGACGTTGCGACGAAATTACTGATCGCCGCGGGAATTCCAAAAGACAATATCAGCAATCAAAATGCCGGACCTGCCCCGCGAGAGAATCTGACATATATTGTGCAGGATCAGCGGCCGCCGCCGGGCGCTCCTATCGACAGGGCGGGAAAGGTCCTCTTGATGATCTTTGATAAGACTCAAAAGCAGGCCGCTGCCGGAGCCCAACGCAGCAGCAGGCCGACTCAACAGAGCGTTGCTGCCAATAGGCAGTAACGGCGAAGAAAACGGGGTCAGGTAAGGTCCGAATTCAGCGCATGAAAAAGCCTCGGCAGATTGCCGAGGCTTTTTCGATTCTGTTGTAGCCAGGAGCATTAGTTGTCTTCGTAATGTTCTCTCTTTTCGCCTCGAGGTCGTGAGTCGCAACTGATGTCGCAGCTGTCATCGCATTCGTCAACATAGTCCTGAAACCTGCTGCCAACGACGTGGCCCTTCTCACCGCTCGCAAGGGTGTAGTAAAAGGACTGGTTGATGCTACCAATTGCTGATCCAAGGTCTTCCAGTTCCTGGTTAACTCCGAATGACAGTTCTGTCAGTCCGACGATAACTCCCAGGACCAGAATGGTGCCGACGAGGACAATTTCTGCGGAAACAATGAAGCCGTTTTCGTCATTCCAGATTGTGGTGAAGATGTTCATGGTTGGTCTCCTGTGTCTGCCGTTTCGGTGTTCAGTAATGTGAACCTGTTTCGCATTACTGTTAACACTATGTAAAGCAGGCTTAATGCCAGACGTGCCAAATAGACATCAAAACAAAGGGTATTGTTCCGTAAGCTATTCCCCTGAAACGATTTACAAATTTCCAGCAGACGCCTCCCCACTACATCTGCGAATAACTGAGAGCTGGTGCGTGTTGACTTCCGTCAACACAGATCAACATTAGGATGCCCCAAAGCAACGTTTGTCGCCAGCACTCCAGTTTCAGACCTCGCACACAGATGACTGACACTCGGCCCAATATTCTGTGGTATTGCACGGACCAGCAACGCTTTGACACCATCGCTGCCCTGGGCAATGAATACGTACAGACACCGACCATTGACCAGCTGGTGGACGATGGAGTGGCGTTTACGGCGGCTTATTGTCAAAGCCCGATCTGCACACCAAGCCGTTCCAGCTTTATGACGGGGATGTATCCCAGCCGAGTCCACAACACTCGCAACGGCAACGACACGTTTCCTGATCATCCGCCGCTGATCAGCAGACTGCTGGCCGACAGCGGCTACGACTGTGGCATGGTCGGAAAATTCCATCTGCAGAGTTCCGGATACCGTACCGAGCCGCGACTGGACGACGGTTATTCATTCTGGAAGTTCAGTCATGCTCCCCGTGACGATTGGGAGATCGGACATGACTACGCCGACTGGGTCAGGGCGCAGGGAGGTGATCTGGATGGCATGCGAAACTCAGATGAACGCGTCAGTCCGGAAATGCATCAGACGACGTGGGCCACAGATATGGCGATTGAGTTTCTTGATCAGGAACGGTCCGGCCCATGGATGCTGAATGTCAACATCTACGATCCTCATCCACCGTTCGTTCCTCCAAAGGCTTATGCTGATCGCTTCAACCCCGAAGACATGCCCGGTCCATGGTTTCAGGAAAGCGATCTCGCGCAGCAGGAAATATTCAAAGACATCGATTTCCAGGACGAAGTCCGTACGCCTGAAGATCACAAGGCCAGGGAAGCTCAGGCGCTGTATTACGCGATGATTGCTCAGATCGACGACCAGTTTGCCCGGCTGCTGAAAGCAATCGATGATGCCGGACAGACGTCCAACACAGTCGTCATCTTCACAAGTGATCACGGTGAGTCGCTGGGTGATCATGGACTGATGTACAAGGGCTGCCGGTTTTACGAAGGACTTGTGCGAGTCCCTTTGATCTTCCGTTGGCCAGGTACGATTAAGAAGAACGTGCGCAGTGCGGCTCTTGTTGAACTGCTCGACCTGACCGCGACGGTGATCGAACTCGCCGGATTGGATCAGCCCGACTACATGCAGGGACGGTCATTGCTGCCAATCCTGAAGGGCGCAGCAGAGCCGTCGCACTTTCGCGATTCCGTTCGCTGCGAGTACTTCGCTGCCCTGGACCCATACTTTACCGGCGGCACTGGTACCTTTGGCACCATGTATCGTCGAGGCCATTGGAAACTTGTCGTCTACCATGGACACGGACTCGGGGAACTTTACAACCTGGAAGATGATCCGCAGGAATTCAACAACCTGTGGGACGATCCTGCTCATGCCGCGGTCAGGGCACAATTGGTGTTTGAGAGTTTTGACCAGCACGTACTACTGACAACGGACGTCGGCAGCCAGAGAATCGCGCCGATGTAAGCTCGGTAACGCTCGAGCTGTCTCATCAGCCAACAGGATCTGCTCACTCGCAAATCACTGACGTTTGCATCAGACTCTCACTGCCCTGTTCATCCATCCACCATGCCGGAACCATCCTCACTTCCCACGAACCCCGCAGAACTTGCCCACTTCGGCAAGCTGGAACTGGTTGCGCGGCAACTGGTGGAAGGGTTGATGATGGGACGACATCGCAGTCCATTCAAAGGGTCCAGCGTCGAATTCGTCGAACATCGCGACTACCACCCGGGTGACGAAATCCGTCACATCGACTGGCGTGCCTATGGAAAGACCGGGCGCTATTACGTGAAGGAATTCGAGAACGAAACGAATCTTCGCGCCCAGCTGCTGGTCGATGTCAGCGGCAGCATGAGGTATGCGGGCAGCACACTCAGCAAGTTTGAATACGCCCGGTTGCTGGCCGCATCGTTGGCGTGGCTGCTCTTTGGACAACGTGACTCTGTGGGGCTGGTGACATTTGATTCCGACGTGAGGGACCAGCTGAAACCGTCAAGCAATCGTGACGCTTTTCGACGGATGATGCATGTCCTGGAGACAGTGACACCCGGCGAAGACACCAGTGTGGCAGATGTTATTGAAACCGTGCTGCCGTCAATTAAGCGGCGCAGTCTTGTCATCCTGATCAGCGACTGCTTCGACAGCATCGAATCGCTGGAAGCTGTGTTGCAGCGACTGCGTCACGCTCGCCACGAAGTCGTCATTTTCCGTATCGCCGCGCCTGAGGAAATTGAGTTTCCGTTCGACCGACCGACTCAGTTTCGCAACCTCGAAAACATCGATCATCGCCTGTTGGTCGATCCCGCTCGTCTGCGGAAGGAATATCTCCGGCAGTACAATGAATTCTCAACGGGCCTGGAAAAAACCTGCGGCACGCTGGGCATTGACCATCGTGTGATTCGCACGTCGGACCCACTGCAGACCGTCATTGGCGCATGGCTGTCCGAACGAATGGCACTACAGGCCTCGCGCCGCTGATTTTTTACTTCCACGGGAACAATCTCACCTTCAGACCGATTCTGATTCCGCCTGAGGTCCATACGTAAAAGAAGCACCGGGCGACTCGAAGGGAGGGGAGTCGCTCGATGCCTCAGACGGATTAGACGAAGAAACCTTCGCCTACGGAGAGTATCCGTGTTTCCGTTTGGAATCGGTATCGCGGACAATTCACCAGCAATCGACGCGGCACAATCAACTGTCCGACAATATTGCTTCTCAGCAGATTATTGATATGTCGGCAGTGCGTCGATTGGTGCCATTGCTGTGACAGGATAGCCAGCTCCGGGAGCAAATGCTGTCTGCTGACCAGGTGCAAAGGCTGACGGATATCCACCGCCCTGGACGCCGCAGCCACTGCCACAACTTCCACAGGCGCCGGGATAGCCGGCGCCATATCCGCCACCATAGCCATGCATGAGGCAGCAACCGGTCATCGAGCACATCAACAGCAGACCGGTACAAAACATTACAAAACGGTTCATCGGGGTGCCTCCAGAGGCCTGCCGTGATTGGTATCCGAACGGATGTTGGCAGTGGGGAGTGAGAAGAGAGAGTTTGAAGCTCAGGACTTCCGAACCGACCAGCCGTTGTGTGAGATGAAGGTGGCTGGAGTGAGGAGAAGAAGTCAGGAAGGATTCGTGAGGAGAGACGGAAAGGAGTCACAGTCGACCTGCGACTTCGGGAAATTACGAGAACCGGTGAAATGGGTCAAGACGTCTTTCGAAGCTGGCAATTCTGCAGCAGTGCAGCGAATTTGCTGACCGGCGTTGCACTATTCTTTTTCGAACCAGAAAAACATTAAAGATTTCGCAGCTTTGCTCTGAGCTTCCGAAGCTGGTCAACAGTTCCGCATGATGAGCGAATTTAATAGTCGCTCGCAACGTGGTGAATGCTTCGGCATAAACTGCCGAAGCCTTCACCCGACAGGGAACGACAGAACGCATTTCTCACCCCAAAACGCAGGCGACGCAGGCGAGAAATCTTCTGCAACACCTGACCCTGCCATTCGCATCAAGCTTTGATGGAAGGCCAGTGTGATCACATAAACTGCTAACCGGGCGAATAAGTGCCGATGGCCGCATGCTGAGGGTCATCAAACGCAACAGCTTGATGCGAGACAAGTCGGCAAGGTTCGCAGCGAAAGTGAAACTGCCGAAACGGTTCCCTGGAAGGTGCCGGACTTGAAGGTGCAACCCAGTCCTCTCCGCAGCCAGGGCACAGTCGGTTGTTTTCCGTTTCGAAATCACCCCAGTGTCTTAACAGGTAGAAAAACACGGGCCGCTCTACCGCATCTTCAACTTCACTGCACAGCATTCTACCGGTATCTGACAGATCGCTGTCCGGATCAGCCAACTGTTTGTAGGCATCCATTTCCAGTGCAGCACTTTCGAACCAAATTCGATCGTGACATGAATAGGAATCAGACCACGTGCTCAGCTGTTCTCTTTGCCGATCATTCACCGGCAGAAGATGAAGTGGAATGGGAGTACCTCGATCGCCATGAACGACCGGACTGGCAACGTCAAATGCGTGAGTGAAAAGGTACAGCGAAGACGCCGATTTCCAGGATGACACTCGCCCGTCAGCTTCATCATCCAGGATTTCCCAAACCGGGTTGCAGCCGAACTGACGACGCACGGTGCCGACCTCATGCCGACCCCAGTTCGACAGATACCTGTCAGATGCAGCGTTCCGATGCGACAGGTAGGTGTAGACGCAGAAGACTCCGTCATGCCAGCCGGTGAGATGATCGCCGCAGATCTGCCCATTCTTCACCAACGCGCCAAGATATGCCTCGGCGGCAGCCACCAGTTCCGCTTCCTCGTGTTCAAAATGAGGAGTAAAAGTTACGCGCGCAAGCAACATCCGTGATCCCTGCCCCCAATGCGGACATGCCGCGTTGGGTAACTACATTGCAGACGAGCGGAAGATTTCGTCCGATAACGTCACACAGAGTGCAAGGCAACATCGCCGTCACCGCTCCGCACCGGATTCACTGTCCGCCACGTCTCAGATTTCATAATCCGTTTCACCTTCACTTTTGCCACCAAATGACCTGCGGAATGCCTCCGCCTGCGCTTTGATCGTGGCATCAGGACCGGCAAGTTTCAGATAGTAAACCCCCTTGCCCTGCAGCACCAGAATGACGCCCGCCATTCGATAGCCGGGGGAGGATTCCGTCTTTCTCTGAAACGGTGGTCCGACTGGTTTCTCGTAGGTCCCGGCAATGTTGGCGAAATAGTAATCGTTGTCGCCCGTCTTGCCTTTAGTCACCTTCGAAGTGCGGCCCTCGCCACCAAATTGTTCGACCCAGCGCGAAATATTTGCACCGACGTCACCGCCACCGCCCGCGAAGTTGAAGATCGTCAATTCGCCGGATTCTGAGTCACCCTTCGCAGCGGGAATGGCGTATGTGGCAAGTCTCATGCGGCTGCTGCTGGGCTTCAATTCCCACGTTGACGGTATCTTCAGCGTAAGGTCCTTCAGCTTGACCTCCGTAGTCCGGCCTTCCTTTTCCTGGGGGGCGTCGTCGGCTGACGATGCTGGAAAAGTGCCCACAGTGAGCAACAACAACAGACAAATGGTGATTCTATTCACGATAATCTCCAGCGAACTGAGTAATGTCTTTAAGGCGGCATGGCCGCATCCAGGTAAAACCCTGTGTGACGGTCTATTCGAACTACCGTCATGGAATGTGTTGGCCCGTACCGTCGATCGCTGCCGAGGCGCGAACAGCACGGATCGTTGCTGTTCCGAAAGACTCCAAATATGGCCGAACGGACGAATTGTTGGTACCTGGCGGACGGGTTTCAACTGAAGAAAGGGTTTCTTCTCGCGCGTGAGTTCATTGTCGTAAGCCTTTGTGCGCGAAGGCCCATCTGATAGTTTCCGTGCAAAGCGGACCACGGCTGGCTGTGAATTACTGCTCGAACAGCAATTTGCACATGGCCTACAGCGTATCATGCTGACACGTGGCCGCGAACGACGCGTTCCAGCGTGAGAAACGGCAGGCCCACGAGCCAAAACGTTTCACAAGAATGAGTAAACGGTTCTACAGCATACATCAGCGTCGGAATGTTGGCAGAGTTAAGGACAAATCACAGCATGGCAGCCATCAGAATAGTTCCGGGTGAAACAAGAATCGGATGGATTGGAACAGGCGTCATGGGCGCCAGCATGTGCGGTCATCTGATGAACGCCGGGTTTTCAGCCACGGTGTACTCCCGGACAAAGTCGAAATCTCAACCGCTGCTGAACAACGGAGCTGTATGGGCGGAATCACCAAAGGCCGTCGCAGAGAATTCGGACGTGATTTTTTCGATCGTCGGGTTTCCTCACGACGTACGATCGGTGTTACTAAGTGACGATGGTGCTCTGGCAGGTGCAAGTGAGGGCAGCGTGCTGGTCGACATGACCACCAGCCAGCCATCGCTTGCTGTTGAAATATACAAAACTGCGAAGACCAGGGGCATCAGTTGTGTGGATGCCCCGGTGTCCGGCGGAGACGTGGGAGCAAAGAATGGTACTTTGTCCATCATGATCGGCGGTGACGCAGATGTCGTGGAGGCATTGCAGCCATGCTGGGACGCGATGGGCCAGACGATCGTTCATCAGGGACCGGCAGGGGCCGGCCAACACACCAAGATGGTCAATCAGACGCTGATTGCGACCGGTATGATCGGCGTCTGTGAAGCGCTGCTGTATGGATACAAAGCCGGACTTGATCTGGAGACCGTCATGAAATCCGTCTCCAGCGGTGCCGCGGGAAGCTGGTCGCTGTCTAATCTAGGACCACGAATCATCGCCAACAACTTCGATCCGGGTTTCTTTGTCGAGCACTTCATCAAGGACATGGGAATCGCTCTGGAGGAATCAAAGAATCTGGGTCTGTCCATGCCAGGCCTTGCTTTGGGGCATCAGCTATATCTGGCTCTGCAGGCTCAGGGGCACGGCCGCGACGGAACGCACGCGCTGCAGTTGGCGCTGGCCAGTCTGTCCAACATCGATTGGAAAGACCGATAGTCGTTTCACCGGCAGCCTTAGTTGAACAGCACCGGTTTCTTCTTCATTTTGACCCGAAGCATTCGCGAGGAGACAAGTTGCGCGGATCACCTCGCTTACGCTTCGGGTTACCAAAAACACTGAACAAACGAAACAGGTAGCGCTGCCCGGTTGGACGCGGCTTGTTCTGAATCTACGGTCTCGCCGGCAGCCATCGTTGCCGACGAAACAGAAACAGCGTTCTGTATTTGGATCTCTAACTTTCAAAACCTCTGCAAGAATTGGAAAACATGAAGTACGACGTTTACGGTGTTGGCAATGCGCTCGTGGACATCCAGGCTCAGGTGTCAGACGAACTTCTTGCCTTAACCGGCTTTGATAAAGGCATTATGACGCTGGTTGACGATGCTCAACAGCAACAGGTGATCGAAAAGCTGGCCGGACTGAATCTGAACCGTTGCGCGGGCGGTTCGGCCGCCAATACGATCGTCGGTGTCGCCGACTTCGGCGGCAAGGCCGCCTACGTCAGCAAGGTGGCTGACGACGAATCCGGGCAGTTCTTTCTAAGGGACATGCGAGACATGGGAGTGACGATAGAAGTGACTCCGGCGACCAGCGGGCAGACGGGCACTTGCGCTGTGCTGATCAGCGACGACGCTCAGCGAACAATGCTGACCAATCTTGGCGTGTCTGCCACGCTGACAGAAGCGGACATCGACGAAGACAAAATCAAGCAGGCAAAGTACGTCTATGTGGAAGGATATCTTCTGACCGGCGATTCAACGAAGGCCGCCGCTTACAAGGCGTTCGAACTTGCAAAGAAGAACAATGTGAAGGTGGCGTTCACTGCGTCAGATCCGTTTCTGGTCAACATGATTCGCGATGAAATCTGGAGTCTGATCGAAGGCCCGGTCGACTTGTTTTTCTGCAACGAAGAAGAGGCAAAAAGCCTCACCGGGAAAGACGATCCCGTGGAATGTGCTGCAGAGATTCATAGCCACGCAGAAAATGTGGCCATGACGCTTGGACCAAACGGCTCAATCCTCATGCACGGCGGCGAAGCGATTGCGATTGAAGGTGTGTCGGTGAATGCGATCGATACAACCGGCGCGGGCGACATGTACGCGGGCGGACTGCTGTACGGTATCACCAACGGTCTGTCATGGAAGAAAGCCGGGCATCTGGCGTCGCATGCTGCAGCTCGGATCGTCAGCCAGCTGGGGGCTCGAATGGAACGACGATTTACCGCTGACGAGATTCAGCAACTGCTGTCGTAGTCCGTCCTGCACTCTGCTGGTTGTGGCGTGCGGCAGATTAATGCAACACGTCTCTTTTCAAGCATCCCTGAAGAGTCTCGGCCTTTTAGAGAGACCGGGGCTCCTGCCTGAGTTTTTGTCAACGTTTGCACAGACAATTCAGCGTCCGCAACATCTCCATCACACGGAAACCCTCTGATTTAGCTCCAACGATCTCGGTATTTCAGCGTATTCACAGCTGAAAGGCCGAAGAAATGCTGACAATGACCGATTCGGACGCGAACTACGGCTCGTCCGAGGCAGAAGCGGATTCAGATGATTCGCTGGTGTCTCAGGCGACTGATGCGCGTCTGGTGGAACAGGCTCGGCACGGTGATACCGACGCTTTCGGCCAGCTGGCTCAGCGGTACGAACGGCGTGTTATCAAGGTCATTCGACGCTTCATGCCGGATCAGGAAATGGCGTTGGATCTTGCTCAGGATGCGTTTCTGAAGGCGTTTGATCGGCTTGAACAGTTCGATCCGTCACGTCGATTTGGCCCATGGCTGTTTCGGATTGCGGTTAATACAACGTACGACCACCTGCGAAAGATCAAACGCAAGGGTAAGTGGGCGTTGTTCAGTGAAGCGGGTGAGAATCGCGTTCCGGACCCTCAGGCGCCGGATCCTCGAGGCGAAATTGATTTGTCTCAGGAGGTACGGACGGTTCTGGAAGACATACCGGAAACGTATCGCACGGTACTTGTGCTGAGAGATCTGGAAGGGTTTTCAACATCAGAAGTTGCCGCCGTCACCGAACGCAGCGAAGCCACAATTCGCTGGCGACTGGCTGAGGCACGGCGGATGTTCAAGGAAGCGTGGGATCGACGGCAACGGTGTATCGAAGAAGAACAAATTGGGTAATGCAGTCGTGTCAATGAATGCTCTGGGCTGTGGATAGAGAACTGAACGATGCGACTCCGGCTGCATCGAAGTCGAGCTATCACTCGACAGTGAAGAAATGCTCGCAGGTAAACCAGGAATCATGGAGTGGCAGAACGATGCAGATGCAAAGTATGAAGTGTGCGGATGCTCGACATTTGGTTCATCTTGCTGTTGGCGATGATACGCAACCGGAAGAAGAACGTCAGCTGACAGAACATCTGCATTCCTGCTCTGAATGTCGCTCATACCATGCGGGCATGGTAGATGCGATGCACGCCATCGAGCGAGTTCGTGACGAGGATAACGTTGATATCCCGACGGGAGTCGTCTGGTCGGCAATCGCGAGTCAGCTGAAGTCACGCCGCAGTGTAAATTCGGCTCCTGAGCGACGGCGGTTTAATGGAGCAGTGGCAGCTTTGTGCGTTTGCTCGCTGACCCTGGCGATGGTCACCGCGGTGCAGAACCTGCCAACGAATGATGTGGTCCCGTATGGCGAGTATTCGTCGATTCCGGCAACGAATGTCAGCTTCCAGAATGGTGCTGTGCAAAGACCTGAATTTGGTCAGCAGGGCCAACTGGTTCCGATTCGCGACTCCAATGGTAACGCAGCCTGGCTCAACCCGGCCACACATCAACTGTACTACCTGCAGAGCGGGCCAGCGCATGTGGATCAGGCCCTGAGCTTCTGATCCGAACGCCGATCGCCCACAGAGCCCCGCCGCAGCCAGTCTTGACTGGCAGAATCTGCCGAACGACGTCTGGTACTGCACGGCCGAATAGGCAATGTGTGGGTTCCTTCGTACTGGATTGCTGCTACGGAAACGGGGCACGATTCCCGGCAGCGCCCTGTCGAACATTTGCTGTCTGAACTTGACAGAATTTTCTAATCAACCCGCAGTTGCACCCTTTGCTGTGTCGATTCCAATAACGGTGCCATAGCGCGCAGCAGTTGGTTTGCGTAAGCCAGGTTTCCGCCAGGGAGGGCGTCGTGAAATTCTCAGGCCAGATCTATCCAAATGACACGGTGGGTTATTTCCGTGTTGCATCTTCGTCGCGTCGACAACCGATCGAACCTGTGTCGGTCGGCGAATTCCTGATTGGCAGCGCTGCGCACTGCCATCTTAGATTTGGCGATTCCGGGGTTCCTGATGTTCATACGCGTGTCACTGTCGAACACGATCACGTTCGTTTGACGTGCGAAGTCGCAGATCCCGCCTTGCTGGTGAACGGAACTGCCACGTCCGAGTGTCAGTTGTTCGATGGCGACATGCTGGAAGTGGGCCACCACCGGTTGCTGTTCCGTCTGGCAGCGGCCGAAGGTCGAATCACTCTCGACGAAGAAGCCTTCCTGCTGGACTCTGGCTCAATAGCCCAGGCCAGCACGGTCGAAGAGCTGGTCGAGCGGCTGGAAGAGCAGATCGAACTTGTCGAAGAATTGACTCACACGCCCGATGATGGCGTTCTGGAGCTGCTGCAAGCGGTCTCTCAATCATCAGCACGGGATACTAAGACGGCCGCCCGCGACGCTGGAGCCACACCCGATTCCGACAGTGAATCAGACCTTGACCACGTCACGGGAATGATTCAGAAACACCACGACGCCAGCCGCATTCGCCTGGAGTCGCTGACAGAAGTGCTGGATAACGTTGTCAAACAGCAGAAGCTGATTGCGGACACGCTGGCCGTTATGTCGGACCGAATCCAGGCACTCGATTCTGATACCGGCTATCAGCGGCGGCGTGCCAGCGCGTAGTGCCACACTGGTGCGTGTAGCGACGCCGGGCTATTTCATCGCGACAGCGTTCTACGCTGATCCGTGGCCGTAAAGGACGCGTTGCGGCCTGAGAAGTCGGCATGCCCGCGAGCCAGAACGGTCCACGAGAAAAAGGGAACTGGCCAGGACAGTGGCGGAAGTCGCTGCAAGTCGGTGCGGCATACTCGGAATTGTCGTTGGGCGCAACTCGGACGCTACCGGCGATGCCCGTGAGCAATACGGACTCTTACGACGTTTCATCGTGTCCTGTGTCTCGCAAATTTCACTCCAGGCACTCTCCTTTTTTGTTGCGTTGACCTGCTGACCGTAGAAGAATGGCAGCGGCAGAGCAGTCAGGCCCTGCCAGCATCTGTACCGTGATTACAGCGTTTCACGCTGACTTGTGGCCGCGAAGAACGCTGCTTGATAGCAGTTTCGTTGCTCCCACGAGCCAGTATCGTGTACGACAATAAGTAAACTGCTCTAACGACGTTTATTCACTAAAAAACGTTATCGTCGAGTCCGGACAGGGATCAGTCGCACTGGGTACTCCGTTCCAAACGGACACTCGTTTGATCTGCGGCATTGTTTCGTTTGATTCGTTGCCATTCTCAGGTTGCCAGATCATGAACTCAGTGTTCGTCAGGCTGAAAAAGGTCGGCTATGTGCTGGTCAATTTCTGGCTGGCCTTTCATGTGTTTGCGATATTCATTTCGCCCGCCGGCATGCCACCAGCGTCGCCATTACTGGTCGATGCGTCACGTGTCGCTCTGCCCTACAACCAACTGTTGTTTCTGAATCACGGCTATCACTTTTTCGCGCCGGATCCAGGGGCCAGCACGCTGATTTCCTGGGCGATTGACCGTCCCGGTGACACGCCATTGAAAGGGCGTTTTCCCGATACGAAGGTCCGCCCACGCCTGCTGTACCATCGCTATTTCATGCTGGCCGAAAACACCGGCGCATTTCCTCCTGAAACCCAGGATCAGGTTCTCGAAGCTTACGCAAGACACTTTGCTCGCCAGCACGATTCCCCAACGATCAGTCTTTCAAGACTTAGACACAGACCATCCTCCATCCCCAGAATTCTGGCCGGTGGCCGGCTGTCCGATTTCGAAACGTTCGTTGAAGAACCGATCGGCTTCTATGACTTTCGGTTGGACATTCCAAAAATATCGGGAGCGGCGACCGCTTCCGCAGGATTTTGACCGGACAGCGGTCGAAGGCCTTCCGTCGCACAGAGTTTCAGGTTTCTTATGAGTCCCGTTCCCGCCAACACGCTTCCTCGACGATGTCGCAACGCGCTACATGACGCCGCTGACCAATGGCAGAGATTCTGGTTCGATCCGGCCGATCCATTTACTCTGGGCATGATCCGATTGCTGACCGGATCGATGCTCGTGTACACCCTTTGGGTGTGGGGCCTGGACCTGAACGCTTTCTTTGCCAGCGACGGACTGCAGCCGTTGTCGACGATGTTGCAGTTTTACCAGAACGACTTTGTGTTCTCGTTCTTCTATTTTGTGTCCGATGAGTGGCTGGTGATCGTCCACTGGAGCTGCGTAATTGTGGCGATCATGTTTTGTCTGGGTCTCGCCACGCGGCTGACATCTGTGTTGGCGTTCCTGATCACGATTTCCTATTCCCAAAGAGTCCCCATCGCCAACTTCGGACTCGATCAGATCCTGGGATTGTTGTGTCTGTATCTGGCGGTTGGTCCGTCCGGATCAGCTTTTTCCATCGATCAGCTGATTCGTGATCGATGGAGAAAATCGAAGGGCCTCACAATTGAGGTTCGGAAGTTCGCATCTGCCAGGACAGCATTGCGGTTAATTCAGATTCACTTGTGTGTCATCTATTTCTGGGCGGGGTTTTCGAAGCTGAAAGGGGACACGTGGTGGACCGGAGAAGCGATGTGGCAGGTCATCGCGAGTCAGGAATATCAGACCGTGGACCTGACGTGGATGGCATGGATCCCATGGCTGCCCTACCTGATCGCCCACGCGACAGTCGTCTGGGAAGTGTTCTTTTGCGTCCTTGTCTGGAACAGACGTCTGCGGCCACTGATGCTGGCTCTTGGTACAGGTATGCACTTCGGTATCGGCGCGTTCCTGGGACTGTGGACTTTCGCGCTGATTATGACGTATTGCTACTTTGCCTTCGGCAACCCGGAGTGGTGGCGCCACCTTCTGTCTTTTTCAGACCGGCGCAACAGCGGCCACGACGTGGAAGGCGTGGCCGATTGACGAAGTGAGTCCGTTCGACGCCCCCATCGCCCGGGAACGGTATCGCAGCGTGCCGAAGACTACTTCTTCTTGCGAGTCGAGACGGTTTTGAGTTCTAACGAAGACCCCAGACGCTCTGCCATTGCCGTGACAATTTTGATGGACACCGGATGTCCGCGGTCTTCGAATTTGATAATCGTCGCGGGAGCAACATTCAGTTCTTTGGCGAGCTTGCCAATGGATTGCCCCTTGGCCTCGCGAAGAGCCTTCATTGCCTTCGCGATATCCTGAACCGCGTCGTCATTGTTCAAACGCCTGCGTCCAACGCGGGACCAGTTGACACCGGTTTCGATTCGGGACCGCCCCCCAACTTTGGGTGGCCGCTGAGATTCCGCTTTCTTGCTTTTCTTCCTGACCGCTGCCTTCTTCTTCACTGATGCAACCTCGGTTTCTGCACACTACGTTGAGAACGAAATCAATCGCCGCGACGATTGCCGGATCCAGCGTAATGTTCAGAGAGGTGAGTTCAGTGGTGTACTACGCTACTTCGTGCATACTCACATGTACAGAGGTGAGTTTCAACAGTTCGGAGCAAACAGTTTCCAACAATACACATTCCAGTCTTCGCAGAATGTCCGCTACGAGTGCACCATCCATCACCCTATGGTCATAGGCAAGAGTCACCTTGCAGCCATGCTGATCATCCATAACGCCGTATGTCAGACAGCCTGTGTGAATTGACGGAGGAACTTGTATTTCCACGCCTCTGCTTGCCAGAGTGGACAGAAAAAAAGTTCCCAGCCGCTTCGCTCTCTTTGCCTTGGCGACGTGAATGTTCCATCCCCAGAACAGTCTTCGCAATGGAGTGGGAAGGTTGGCAAGTTGAAGCTCCCGTTTGAACAATTCAGGCACCGGATCGCTGGTATATCGATCGATGGTCGCCTGGATTTCCGGCAAAGGGGTCTCTTCCGGAACGGGAATACGGCCCCAGAACAGCCAGGGTTCTCCTTCGAATTCCCGATGTATCGTGAGAATCCCCGCACTTTGCGGATGCTGATAGAGATGAGCCCATGGCCAGCGGTACCACGTCTGACGGAGCTCCGGAATTTCCTTCGCAACAATGGCGTAGGCCTTCAGAAAGATCGCAGGCCACGAAATTCGGATGGGGCTGGCCACCCGTGCTTCGGCGACTGCCCGAAGGTTGCAGAATCGGTCATGTCCGCAAAGCGGTACCGATCGATGGAAGTTCAGAAGGTCCCACGTCAGTCGACGGTTACAGGGAATTCCAAAAATCTGGCCGTCTCGGTTCCTGGTCACTAGCACTGCTCCTGCACGTCCGTGTCCCAACATCCATGAATCGTCGCTCTTCTGAGGCGGCCGCCTGTCTTACGCCACGTCGCACACCATAGCTGAGTGTCGCAGCGCTTGAACAGGATCGTCCCACGTCGGGATAAATTCCTGGGCCACGAACAGGTCGTAGCCGGTCTCCAGAATCGCTCGCATAACGGCCGGGTAGTTGATCTCCTGATTCTGGTCCAGTTCGCCACGCCCCGGGTTTCCGGCAGTATGATAGTGTCCGATGTACGGATGATAATTGCGAATTCGTCGAATCACATCGCCGTTCATCACCTGCACGTGGTAGATGTCAAACAGCAGCTTGAATCGAGCAGAATCCACCCGCTTGACCAGATCCACACATCGTTCGACGTCGTCGCCAAAATAGCCAGGGTGCCCTTTCATCGGATGAGAATCATCTCGCGAATTGAGGTGTTCGAGCACGAGCGTGATCTGTTTATCCTCCGCATAGCCGATGACCTGCTTCCAGCAATCCAGGCAGTTCTTTTCCGCAGCCTGATCATTGATTCCGGATACGGACATTCCCGTGAAAGTGATCACGCTGGGAGCACCGAATTCAACCGCCCTGTCGATAGACGTTTTCAACTTGCTGATGCACTCAGCGTGATTCGCCGTATCGACCGGCCCCCTGCCAAAGCCGTGGCTGCTGACCAGCGAAATCTTCAGTCCCTGTTTGCGCGCTTCCGGGTAAAACTGCGGACTGATGCCCTCAATGGCTTCCAGACCTATGTCGCTGCAATGCCGAATCAATTCCGGCACCGGCATCGCCTTGAAGCACCATCCCATCACCGACTGACGGATTTTCTTATTCTGAATTGTGAAATCGTCGGGAACGTCCCGGCCATTTGTTTCAATCGCGCTGGCAGCGCGTGCAGGACAAGCTGTGGTGGCGACAGCTGTGGCCGCACCACCAAGAAGCATACGGCGTGAAAATGATGGATGAGAATTCATGAGGACCTCAGCTTGTGGGCCTGACACTGCGATGAGCGGTTCCGGAAAGCCGCTGTCGCGGCAGGGTATGTGTGTGGAGTATACGGACCGTGCGGACTGGTGTCAGTGGAAGAACGCAAAAAGGGGGGCAACAGAATTCAGCGGAAAGATCGCTCCCGTAATGCAGGCAGCATACATTCAGTTGTAGACGGACCGAGCAAGCCAGGTACCTGCCGGAACTTCGGCCATATGTTTTGCGTGAACGATCGGTCGATTTGTCCCGCAGAAAAATCCGGCTTGCGTTGTTCCGGCATTTCCATCGGCCTCGGCCTACAGCTCATTTTCTGCGGTCGATTATCCCGTCAGCGCACGTACTGCGTTCAGGACACCTTCCGCAACCTTGTGCAGGAACTCACGGTCCAGAGTTTCCGGCGTGTCGGATGGTTCGTGATAGTGTGGATTGCGCATGAAACTGGTGTCGGTGATCATCAGCGCTGGAAACCCTGCGTCCCAGAACGGACTATGGTCACTTAAGCGAGTCGGCGGCAGTGGATTTCCATTATCGGGTACCTGTAATGATTCGCATGGCAACTGATCCACCACCCGAAACGCATCAGCAAAGTGCTGTATCAGGTCGCCCGAAATCTGGTTTCCCACCACTGCGATGAAATTGCCAACGTCCGGATAAATGTTCTGCAGTCCTTCCGGCAGAGTCTGACTGCCCGGTTCATGACTGCAATAACCCAGCATTTCCAGCGAAACCATACCGAGCAGTGATATGTCTTGTTGACGGCACGTTTGGGCATGGAATGCTCCGCCCAACATTCCCTGTTCCTCCAGATCAAACACAACCAATTCAAGATCCACGCCCTTTGGAAGGTCGGCGTTATCTGCTTCGCCCAGCAGGCGAGCGATCTCCAGAAGTACGGCCACGGCCGACGCATTGTCATCTGCCCCCGGAGTGTTTTCTCTTGAATCAAGGTGTGCGCCCAGGACAAAGACGCTGGAATTGGCAACCGTCGGCGGGTTTCGGCGAGCGACGAGATTGATGCCGTTCATGGCTCGCAGCATCTGGTCGTCTGCCGAAAAATGGCGACGTTCCACTGTCCAGCCGGATTCTGTCAAATGACGTTCACAGTAATCGCGGCATTGTTCAAGGCGGTCCGATTCCGCGTACCGTGGCTCTGCTGCGATCCATTCCACATGCTGCCAGATTCGTTCAATGTCTGTTTTCACGGATAGTTGTGAGGGCCTGGCCCCCCCTCCCATATTCGAGCGGACAAGAAAGAGTTTCTGTCGGATTGGCGTACATCGCCGGCTGACGTGAACGCCATTTATTTGCGTTGGAACATTGTATTGCGACGTATTGCCGGAGGCCAGCCAGGTCTGACTCAAAGCGCCACAGCGATAGTCGAGCCCGTCGTACACGAGCACGAAACTCACTGGTGAGAACAAGCCGTCCGTGCTGCCGCTCTAATTCAAACGGCGTTCCCATGGGCGGCCCGTCTACGCATTCGTACGGATCCGTAGAAATACGTAGCACCCCCCTTTTCGGTAATCCACCTGCGCCGGGCTTCGTAGTAATAGTAACGAGCAACAAACGCCGACGACCGGCACGCTCATTCCGGCAACCGGGCAAAGGAGAGAGAACTAATGGGACACGCACTTGCCAACACGCAGTACAGCAAGACGACGACACATGAAGAACGCCCCGCCGACCAGCTGGACACCATGTACAGATCCACCGGCCGTCAGCTTTGGGCCTCCTTTTACGCGTTCTGCGGCGACGCAGAACGCGCATCAGACGCCCTTCAGGAGTCGTTTCTGAGATTGCAGCAACAGGATCTGAGTGCGATCAGGAATCCACGCAGCTGGCTGCGGCGGGTGGGACGCAACTGGTTGCGTGATGTTGCCAGAAGAACGAAACGATCTGCGTTGATCGATGCTCACCTGCCGGATTGCACGGACCCCAGAGAAAACGCGTCGCAGTCGTGTGAGCGGTCGGAGATCATAGAAACAGTTCGCTGCGCCCTGAATCATCTTTGCGAACCGGACCGGCTGGCACTGTCACTTCGCTACGGTATGAAGTGGCCGTCGTCACGAATCGCCAAAACGCTCGGAACGACGCCTCAGGCCGCTGACATGCGGCTGTGCCGTGCTCGAATTCGACTTCGTGAGGTCCTGCTGCAGATGCAACCCGACTTTGCACTCTCAGCATTGTGATACCATGGAGATGGTTCAGCGAAGTCGGACAGTTTCTGCGAAAACATCTTCGCAACGATCCACGGATTCCGGTTACGGCTGCTTCGACATCGAAGTGCCTGACACGCTGCGCTGCTCATCGATCAGATCCATCTTTGAGATTTTCCACGCACCGTCAACGGGCTGGACGGTGATCAGCGCCGAGTACTCATTCGCCTGCTGGTGAATGTGCCCCCAATGCCCCACCGCGCCCCGTGCGAGCCATTTGCAGTTAGCGACAATGCCGCCGTCTTCCAGGTACTCCACGGCATTCCCCGAAAGCAATTTGACGTCGTTCACCTTCACACGTGCCCCACCCTGATTCTCCAGTTCCGTGCTGGTCCGCACCTGAACATAGACGTCGGAGAGCAATTCGCCGCTGATACTGGCTGCCAGACGATCGTAGACCAGACTCTCGTCACGACGATCAAACGCTCGGTAAGTATTGTGCAGCAAATCGCCCAGCAGCTGTTCCAGTTCCGACTGGCTCAGCGGCTCCATTTTTTGCAGCGGATTGTTGATCGTGGCGCGGCCAAAGGGAAGACAGGCGAGACCAATCAGGAACAGGGCGACGCTGCTCACCAGCATTTTGCGGATCGGCTGGCGGGTCCGATTTCGGGCCGCATAGGCTGCCAACATGACCACCGCCACAAATGCAACCACTGAGAACATCGGCACACTCCAACGCGGCGGCTGACGTGGTGGAGCGATACTGATCATCGCAGGTACGGTGGGATGGACCAGAAAGTTCTGCCACTTCAGAACCGGATCGTTTGTGCTGACGTTGTATGGCAGACCGCCGGCTTCGTCCGTTGTGATGGTGGGAACTTCCTGGATTCGATCGCCGAATAACTCCCACGTCATCTGCACTTCCTCGGGCAGCTTTTCTGTGGGATAGACAATGATCACACCAAGCGTGGCCGCCGTCAGATCGAGGTCCTCAGGCGGGGCGATCACGCCCGTTGTGCGCAATGACCGGCGAATGAAGTGAATTCGATCCAATATCGGTGTCACTGATTCTCCGTCGATTTGCACAGGATTTCGTTCCAGCAGAAATCCGGCAACGCGTCCGGCAAGCCGCTGCCCGTCAGCTTTCAGCACCAGACCGTTCTCAAAAAACCGAACCTGTCGCAACGTGATGGGCTCATGCTTCCCGGTCAGCTTTTCATACACCCCATCAGGAAGAATGTCGGCGAAGGCAGCCATGTCGCGGGTACCGATCTCAAGATCAATGCCAACAGATATGTCGTTGACGGATACCTCGGCGATTGTGGACGCGCTCATGGCCTTCGTGACGACGATGGCATCGGCACGGACGATTCGCACGCAGCCAAGGCAAAGCCATGTAATCAGCAGCGATCGCAGCAGCGAAGTGAAATAGTCGTAGAGACGATTCATGCATGCTCGCACAAACTGAAGGTGGCTTCAAAAGTCAATTATAGTTGCACCGTTGTGCAGGCTGACAGTGTGTTGCCTGTTTTCGCTTGCATCGCTTATAGCCAGACCACTGACGTACGCGGCTCACCTGGTGATCGGGCGAACGGGAAATATTCGTCCCCTGATTCCTACTGCTTTGTCACAGGCAAACGTTAGGGTGGAAGCATTCCCCGGAAAAGGGGGGCAGGTACCAAAAATGCAAAGCACCCTTCGGGCCGTTCCGGTTTTTGGTACCTGACCCCGTTTTCCTCGCCAACCCTAAAATCTGGCTGTGACAAAGCACTACGCAGGTTGCCGCACTACGGAAGAAAGCAACACGACCAGTCAGCGTCTGAACAACAGAGCAGTTTACTGAGGTGCTGATACCTGCCAACCCAGAGCCCACTGTAATTGAAACTGGGCCTCGTTGAAGGCGATAACAGAATCGAGGTAGGCGCGGCGGGATGCTTCCAGCGCCTTCACGGACTGCAGGACTTCAATCGGCAGTCCTTCGCCCTCGCGAATGCGACTCAGATTTCGGTCATAAGAATCCTGAGCGGATCGAATGGAAGTCTGTGTAACCGCCATTCGCTGGCGGCGATGTGTCACCTGCGTGTACGCTTCCGCAATCTCGCGAGCGACGTCATCGACAAGACCTAGTTTGCGGAACATTGCCTGCTGAACCTGGGCCTCTGAACGTCGTCGAGCAGATCGTTCCCCGAAGCCAAAGTTGCGAACTTCCCACGTGACCATCGCGTCAAAATCATAACGACTGTCGACGTTGCTGATGGAACTCCCGAGGCCGCCACCAAAACCTCCGGTGCTGAAACCCAGCAGTACGCTGGGAACGAATGGAGCGTACTTCTGTCGCTGATACCGGTCACACGCCGCCGCAACAAGGGCCTGCAGTTCCTTGAGCTCCGGACGATTTGAAAGGCCGGAACTGATCAGAGAACCCTCGTCCATTTCGGCCGAAACAAGTTCGATCGGCACGACCGTGGGGTCCATCGGAATGATTCTTTGACCTGGATTGACGCTCAGAGCATGAGCCAGTTGAGCGGAAGCGACGTCCACCTGTTCGTGAGCCGCAGCGATTCTGCCTTCGATGAGCCTTAATTCTGTCTGCATGCGATCAGCATCCGCCTGCAGGCCCTGACCAGCGCCGGCAAAGTCGTCCGTGATTTTTGATACGGCAGAGGTGCGGTCTTTGACTTCCTGCAGAATTCGCAATTGCTGATGTGCGTCAAGCATCTTCAGGTAGGCAAAAGCCACGTCTCGAAGCTGTCGATTGACGACGGCCTTTTCTGCGTGGCATGTTGCCCATGCCGTCTTCTGGGCAATATCCGGCTGAAAGATGGCATCGGCCAGATGAAACTGTGCACGAATTCCAGGGCGAGGAGTTGTGCCTGCTCCGACAGCGCCAGCTCCTAACCCGTACTGGAACGAATTTCGATTAACGTCGGCAATGCTGCCGTCGCTGGCCTGCAGATTTCCGTCGTGTCGATGAAAGTTGAAGCCGGTTTCAATGCTCGGCAGCCACAGTACTTCAGCCTGATCAAGATCGGCATAGGCTTCCTGAACTCTCCACTGGGCAAAGCCCACGGCCGGGTGATCGCCTCCGATCATCGACAATGCACTCGGCAGGTTCAGCAGCATGGCATCCGGTGGAGCCGCATCGACAGACGCAGGTTCGTCGGCCAACGACGCCGCGATAATTAAGTTACCGGGAAACGGTGTTTCAGTAAGGGCCGTCTGCTGTGACGCGACACGAACGTTTCGGAGTCCCGCTTCCGTTGACGTTGTCTGCTGGTCAACCAGGCGAATTTCGTACGTACGACCATCAACCGTAATCGTCCCGTCGCTTTCCGGTCGGTTGTCGGCAACCTGATGACCAACAGGAGTAATGACGAGCTTCCGGGGGGCCGCTGACGAAGGGGGCAGGTGTGGTGGATGTTCGGCAACGCCAACATCAGCCGCGGGCCAATCTTCAGACGGTCGAGCGACCGATGAATCGACATCTGATTCCGCGACACTGGCCTGTTTTTGATCGGTCAGGAAGCTGGAAGACGCTGGTTCAAAGGGAGTTTCCACTCCGGCCTGCAATTCCTCAGCCCCTGGGGGCCGCGCAGGGCGATTGGCTTCTCTGCCAGCGAATCCGCTTCGCACGCTGTTGCAGCCGCTTAGACAGACCAATCCACCAAGAAACCAGGTATTTATAGTGGCCGAGCGCATAGAACCTCCTTGTTCTCATCAGTGCCAGTGTCGAATTTTATCGGCAGTTCCGGATGTGTCGGGTATGCGTTTGCCGCATCCGTTTCTGTTAACGACAACCGTCCCGGCGGTTGCAGGAATTGTTCCTGCCGACCGAATTCGACCGACCATGCCGGCAATACCGACCGTGCCGGCAATGACTTCTGCAATTTGCCCCCGCGGAGATTCTCGGCGCTGTCTTCCAATCTAACCGCGTGATAGTCTGCAGAATCCCTGAATTCTCTAATCCGCAAAGGCTGTCAGAATGAGATTCCTCCGCTTTCTTCCTGCTTCCGTTTTACTGGGAGGACTGGTGCTGACCGCGGCTGGTTGTTCGCAAAACAGTGCCGCCGATCGCAGCGGTGCTGCCAAACCGAAACCACAAACGCCTGTCGCAGTAAAGACTGTTGCTGTGGCCCAGGAGGACATTCGTCGCTCAACCGTGCAGCCTGCGACCGTTCATCCGTTCTACGCGGCAGCGATCCAGGCCAAGGTGCATGGATATGTCAAAGAGGTGCGGGTGGACATCGGAGACGCCGTTCAAGCTGGAGATGTCCTGGCAATCATTGACGTACCGGAAATGACAAGGCAGCGAATGACGACGCTCGCTCAGGTCGACCGACAGCGTGCGGAAGAAGAAAGGGCCAAAGCCGGCATCGACCTTGCAAAAGCGAATGTACAGGCCGCCGAAGCGATGACCGCTGAAGCTGAATCAAACCTGCAGCAGGTCGAAGCTTCTCTGGCCGCTGCGGAAGCGGAGTTTCGGCGGACTGACGATCTGGTCAAACGAGGATCCATGCAGCCTCGAATTCTGGACGAAGCTCGCAAGAAGCGAGATTCAGAAGCGGCCGGAAGAGCGGCTGTGACTTCGGCAATCGAGTCCGCCGTGGCAAACGTCAACGTCGCTAAATCCAAACTGGCAGCAGCACAGGCCGACCTGAAATTCGCTGCCGCAGAAACTGTGATTCAACAACGTCAGATCGAGGAAATTGACGAACTGATCAGGTACGCGACACTGACGGCTCCATTCAACGGTCTGGTGACGAAGCGAAACGTGTCTCCGGGCGATCTTGTCAGCGAACGAAGCAGCGGCGCTCCTCTGTTTGTTGTCAGTCAAATTGACAAGGTCCGAATCCACATTTCGGTCCCCGAAAACGACGCAGCCTATGTAGATCGCGGTGATTCCATCAGCCTCGTATTTCCGTCCTTTCCCGCGGAAGAGGCCATGACAGTTACCGTGACTCGGTCGATGGGCAGCCTTGACCCAGGTACTCGCACCATGCTGGTGGAAGCGGAGGTTGCCAACACCGATGGCAGACTATTGCCGGGGATGTTTGGGCAGGCTTCCATAACGCTGTCAACGAAGGTGGCATCCAACATGCTTCCTGCCAGGGCGGTTCGCTTCGATGAATCCGGTAACGCGTATGTCTACGTTGTCTCAGGTGAAGACGTGTCTGTTGTGCCTGTCACAACGGGAATCGACGACGGCAAAACGATTGAAATCGTTGCAGGGCTGGAGCCCGGTCAGACGGTCATTGATGCTCACCTGCAGAGATTCAAGGACGGTCAAAAAGTCAGAGTGTTGAACCATCCGTAACCGTCAACGATCCGTCGCCAGCGTTTTGTCACAGATATTGTCATATCAACTTTTTCCCAGGCTCCGGCTCGGGAACACCTGTCCGCGAAGCTTTGCTTCGCAAGGGAACTTGAAATTCCACTGTTCACGGCGAAGCAGATCTTCGCGACTGTGCGGTCCCAAACTGGAGTTTGGGACCGAGGGCAAAGAATACGGCATTTCCAATTCACTGAATTGAACACACATGGGACTTATCAGCTTCTCACTTAAGAATCGTTTCGCTGTCCTGGCCGGAGCAACAGCGTTGTGCCTGCTGGGCGCGTCCGTCATACCGGGCATCACGATCGATATTCTCCCCGATTTCAAGCAGCCCGTGGTCGTGAGCTTCTTTTCATATCCCGGCCTGCCAACGATGGACATGGAAAAGTCCGTCAGTTCACGAGTCGAACGAGCGCTCACACTCGCGGGAAAGATTGAACACCAGGAATCCCGAACTGTTCCCGGGGCTGCTGTACTCAAGATCTTCTTCCAGCCGGGGGCTGACCCGAGTTCGGCGATGAACGACATCGTCAACCTGGAAGCGAGTGATATGTTTCACCTGCCGCCCGGTATCGAATGGCCGTTCACACTGCGCAGCGAACCTTCGAATCTTCCCGTCGTTCTGGCAGCGATTTCAGGCGAGGGGCTCAGCGAATCAGAACTCTACGGCATCGGTTACTATGCGGTGCGGAACAAGATGGGCGGGTTGAAGGGCGTTCAGATCCCCCATCCGTTCGGCGGCAAGTTTCGCCAGATGATGGTTTACGTCGACCCGGCCAAACTGCAGGCTCATAACGTCAGTGCCAAAGACGTTGTCGATGCCGTGACAAAGTCGAACCTGGTCCTGGCTGCGGGAACTGCTCGCATGGGCGGCATCGACTACCAGGTGCATCCGAAAAACACTTTACCCACGCCCGCTGACATTGAGGCGATTCCAATCGTCGTGCGCGATGGAGCTCCCGTTTTCGTGCGCGATGTTGGGCGAGTCGTTGATGACGCAGCTTTGCAATACAACGTCGTTCGAGTCAACGGCAAGCGCAGCGTGTACTGCCCCTTGCTGCGAGAACCAGGCGAAAACACGATCGCCTGCGTTGATCGCATTTACGAAGGCATTGCCGCAGAAATCCCAAAAATGAAGGAACGTGGCGACATTCCCGAAGCGACGGAAGTGACGCTGGTTTCTGATCAGTCCAGCTACATTCGTCTGGCCATGAGCAATCTGTACACCCAGGTTGGTCTCGGATCGATTCTGGTCGCCGTCGTGGTGCTGGTCTTCCTGCGACGATTCCTGCCGACTTTGATCATCGTCGCCACGATTGTGCTGGCGATTCTGATCGGCGGTCTTGGGTTCGCATTCACCGGGCAGACGATCAATGTCATGACGCTCGGCGGGATTGCATTGGCGATCGGCACGGTTGTTGATGCCGGGATCGTCGTTGTTGAGAACGTGATTCGTCATCAACGTATGGGCAAGTCTCCGATGGAGGCGGCTCTGGACGGAACTCGTGAAGTGTCCGGAGCTATCCTTGCCGGCACCGTTACCACACTGGCCGTCTTCCTGCCGGCTGTCTTTCTGACGGGCATGATCAAGTATCTGTTTGCACCGCTGTCGCTGGCGGCGACATTCACCATCGGTGCGTCATACGTCCTGGCACTGACGGTCATCCCGGCCTTCTGTGCAACATTCGTGCGTGAGAAGGTACAGCACGGCAGCGCCGCACGGGACGACGCCGCAGAAAGTGCCAGACCCCGGGGGATTTATGGCAACGTGCTGAACACCGCACTAAGAGTGCCGGCGTTGACTGTGCTGCTGATCGTGACCGGTGTCGGAGCATCCTTTGTGTTGTGGCCGATGATTGGCTCGGAACTGTTTCCCGAGGTCGATGCAGGAACATTTGAACTGCGTGTTAAAACAACACCGGGAACCGACCTGCTGGAAACGGAAAAACTGGTCGCCAGGATTGAAGACTCTATTAAGCAGGTGATCCCGGAAAATGAAATCGAATCACTGATCGCCAATATCGGACTGCCTGTGGGCAAAGGGGCGGGGTTCTCGACAGTACTCAGTTCAAACTCCGGGCCTGATACGGCGTATTTGATTGTCAACCTGAAACAGGCTGGCCGCCAGACGGCCACGCAGACTTACGTCTCAGAACTACGACAGAAACTGGCAGACGACTATCCTCTGGAACAGTTTCTGTTCGTGTCAGGCGGAATCGTCAACATGGCGTTGAACAAGGGTGTTCCGACGCCAATCAGCGTGCAGATTTCTGCGGGCACCATTCCCAAATGCCGCGAAAATGCGGAACGTGTGCTGGAAGTCATTCGGCAGATTCCCGGCACCGAGGATGTGCAGATCGCTCAGGCACTGGACTATCCGCAGTTCGACGTGCAGGTCGATCGCACTCGAGCGAAGTATCTTGGGCTGGATCAGGAAGAGGTGGCTCAGACGGTGCTGACAGCTCTGGGCTCCAGCGTTGGCTATGCACCGACGATCTGGATTGATCCGAAAAAGGGCGTCGACTTTTTCATGGGTGTTCAATACGAAGACAACGAATTTGAATCCCTGGATGACATTCGCAATATCCCGCTGTCACTGAGCACGCCGGACGGCCCGGTCACAATTCCTCTGTCGAACATCGCCACGATCAAGCGAGTCAATATTCCGGGTGAGATCGCTCACTACAACATTGGTCGAGTCAACGATGTTCACGTCAATGTGTCCGGCCGAGACGTCGGATCGGTGGCAGCGGATGTTCAGGCAGCCCTGGCCGATATGGAATTCGAAAACGGAGTTGCAGCAAAGATCCGAGGGCCGGTTGAAACAATGCATGAGGGGATGAATCTGCTGAGCGTCAGCCTGGTCGTCGCTGGCATTCTGGTTTATCTGGTCCTGATGGCTCAGTTCCGATCCTTCGTTGATCCTCTGATCATCATGCTGGCCGTTCCACTGGGGCTGGGCGGCGTGCTTGTGGCATTGTATCTGACGGATACAACGATCAACATCCAATCGCTGATGGGCACGCTGATGATGATTGGCGTAGTCGTGAACAATTCGATTCTGCTGGTCGAATTTGCCAATCGCCGCCGGGAAGAAGGATTGTCAGCTCGTGACGCCGCTCTGTCGGCAGCTCAGGTGCGTTTACGCCCCATTCTGATGACATCGCTGACACTGGTCGCGTCGATGCTGCCACTGTCCTATCAATTTGCTCCCGGCAATGAGGCGATGATCCCCCTGGCTCGAGCATTACTGGGCGGAATGGTGGCCTCGACACTGCTGACACTGGTACTGGTGCCATGCGTGTACTCGCTGGTCCATCGCAAGTCAGAGCTGGCAGTCAGTTCGTAACCGGCTTGACCGGATCCATGCTCGAAAACTTGACAGCGGGGTCAGTTCCCATATTATGGACGCCATTGTCCGATATGCATTTACCTCCCTTGAAAGCACTCCGCCACACCGACGTATCTCTGCCGCCCGCCTGATGCGTCTCGCATCGCACCTTGCTCCGCCTCAACTCACTTATCATTGAAGGAGTCACAAGTGTTCGGTATCGGACTCTTTGGGTCGGCTCACGTTGTCATGGCCACCAGCACCATTTTCATGCAGTCATCAGTAAGCGTTGGGTTTGCCGCACTGGAACAGACCGTCGCCAGCCAGACCCACAGGGCCAGCGCTGCATTCCTCTGCATCAGCAGTTGCAGAACACCGGAGGAGGCTCTTAAATGAACTGGCGACTGATTTTTTCACGAGACACGAGGCATCTGCGCATTGTAGTGTTTCTGATCGTTGCGGGCGGCGCTGGAGCGTTATACGTTCGTAGCCAGGTGATGCCGACAGATTTCGGAAAAAGAGGCCCCTACCGAGCTGCTGCCCTTACTGAAGAGGCCGCACATCCTTCCGTGCTGCAGTCCGATGCTAACTGTCTGAAATGTCATGCTGACGTCGAAGAGGAACGGGCAGAGTCGCCTCACAAGACCGTTGGCTGCGTGCATTGTCACGGAAATGGAAGGCAGCATATCGCTGAAGCCACGAAAGCTGAAAAATCTCCCGGGCATCCGATTCCTCCAGCAGAAGATTGGGATGGGGATTTCCGAACGCATACTGATTTGTTCATCACACAGGACCGAGCCACATGTCTCTCCTGTCATACCTCCGTAGTGGGAATGCCCGATTTTTTTCCAGGCATCAATGTCGCAGAACATCTGGACGAACAGGGAGCAGAAGAAATCAAGAGCAGGAATGTCTGTTTTGAGTGCCACGAGGGGCACAGCCCGGGCCTTTGAGCTCTTCTCCGGAGAATCGCATGACATTCGAGTTGAATATCCTGAATAACGGTGAGGGCTGTTGCAGTTCTGGTGACACTGCGGACGGAGAGTGCGGTGATCAGACGGGCTGCGGAGGCTGCACCGGAACTCCCGGCGACGGCTCTCGACGTGAGTTTCTCCAAAAGGCGTCAACGGTTGCACTTGGTTCATTCAGCCTTACGCTTCTGCCGATGTCGGACGAACTTTCGCCCGGCGAAACAGCCGCTGACAATGGCGGTGGGATCGCTCCGGACGCGGACAGCGGAGCAGCAGTCGCGAGCGGGGAAGTTGTCTATGGTTTCCTTGTCGATACGGAACGGTGTGTTGGGACGGGCAAATGTCTGACAGCGTGCCGCGAGGAGAATAACGTTCCGGAAGGATACGCAAGAACGTGGGTTGAGCGATTCGTCCACTACAAGGACGGCACCGTCCAGGTGGATCTGGTACCTGAAACAGGTTATGAAGGTTCGGACATCCCCCCCACCGCACCGGGGCTTGTCGACCGGGCCTACTTCGTCCCTAAGCTATGCAACCAATGCGAGGATGCTCCCTGCAACCAGGTCTGCCCAGTGCATGCGTCGTATACGTCTCCGGAAGGAGTGGAGCTGGTGGACCCTGAGCGCTGCATTGGCTGTGCCTATTGCGTTCAGGCCTGTCCGTATGGTGTTCGCTTCATCAATCCGGAGACCAACAACGCCGACAAATGCACCTGGTGCTATCACAGAATTACTCGGGATGAAAAGCCGGCGTGCGTCGAGGCATGTCCGGTAGACGCTCGTGTCTTCGGCCGACTGGATGATCCCAATAGTGAACTCAGAAAACGGCTTGCAGAGATTCCAACGTCGGTTCTGAAGGAACATCTTGGCACACACCCCAAACTGCGCTACGTCGCAAAGTCCGGAGAGGTCATTTGATGAGCGATCCGTCATTCGTTTTCCCGAACGATCCACACGTGCCGTGGAGCATCATGATTGTGTTGTACCCGTATGTCACGGGTCTTGTTGCCGGTGCGTTTGTCGTCTCCGCGCTGTACCACGTCTTTCACCAGGACGTTTTGAAGCCCGTGGCTCGGCTAGCTCTGGTCACCGCGCTCTGTTTTTGTGCCTTTGCCACGTTGCCGCTGCTGCTGCACCTCCACCACCCGGAGCGAGCCTTCAACATTATGATCACACCGAGCGCCACGTCGGCGATGTCGGGGTTCGGGATTATTTACAACTTCTACATGCTGCTGTTGATCGTGGAAGTCTGGCTCGTCTTTCGACCGGACATTATTGCATTGGCAAAGACCACTGGCGGTCGAATTGGCATGATATACCGCGTGCTGTCTCTGGGCGATCGGGAAATCACAAAGGAATCTCGTGCCGTTGACGACTGGTTAATCCGCGCACTCGCGATTGTCGGAATTCCCGCAGCCTGCGTGCTGCACGGCTATGTCGGATTCCTGTTTGGTGCTGTCAAAGCCAATCCATGGTGGTCGACTGCCCTGATGCCGATCATTTTCCTGGCGTCTGCCGTGGTCTCAGGGATTGCAGCTTTGATTGCACTGTACGTATTTTTCTGCTGGCGGCGGCAGGTCTCACCCGATGCCGACTGCGTCCGCGCGCTGTCCCGTTATCTCTGGATTTCATTGTGCATCGCCGTATCGCTCGAAATGCTTGAGCTGATTCACATGGCTTATGAATCGGGAGCAGAATGGCATGCACTGTCGGCGTTGCTGACCGAACGCCTTGCCGTTTCGTACGGCGTCGTCCAGGTGCTGATCGGATCGGTGTGTTCGTTTCTGCTTCTGCTGCTGGCGATTCAGCCCCGGCTGAACGTTCGCTTTATGACCTGGTTGAGCGCCATCGCATCCGTGCTTGTTCTGGTGCAGGTGTTCGCCATGCGATGGAACGTCGTGGTCGGCGGTCAGTTGCTGTCGAAGAGTTTTCGTGGCTTTGTGGAATTCCCATTACACCTTGGAGGGCGTGAGGGATTGATCGCTGCCGCGGTAATTCTTGTACTGCCGTTTATTGCACTGATATTCGCCAGTCGGCTGCTGCCGCTCTGGGAATCTGATGGAACGGAGCCTCTGGGCAGCGAGTAGTCTCAGGCAACTTCCGGAACATCAGGTTGCAACACCTGTCTTATGTGATGGGAATTGCCAAGGTCGACCGAGTGGCTATGGTGTCCAGCTGACGACGCACATTCGCTGCAACATCCCCTCCAGGTGGCTTGTTCAGCCCCTCCTTCCGCAGGTAGTATACTTTTTGACGGGTACGGGTACGACGTCCGTCAAGCGATGAGCTCTGATGACAGAATCGAATAGAACTGGTCACGTCTTAGAAGTGTTTTCTCTTTCCCCTGGAAAAACCTTAGGAGGTAGTTCGATGAAGTTCACAAAGATTGCAGTTGTCCTTGCCGGGCTGGCAGGACTGTTCTTGCTCAGCGGTATGCCGGACGACGCTCAGGCGTTGCAGGAGAAGGGCAAGTCTCGCCCGGCAGCAACGAAGTACCTGATGCGAGGAATCGTGGGTCCAAACTGTTCCGGTCTGGGCAAGCTCCTCAAGGCAGGACCGGCTGATGAAAAAGCATGGGATACCGTCGCCTGCCACGCGGCGTGTCTGAATGAACTAAGTTTTGCCCTGATGGACGATGGCCGCTGCCCCTCCGGTACCTGGGCGAAGGCAGCAACTGGAGCGCTTCGCGAGGGAACAGTCGCCCTGCTGGCAGCCGCCGAAGCGAAAGACGCAGACGCCGCAAAAGCCGCGTTTAAGACCGTGACCTCAAGTTGTGGCGCGTGCCACAAGGCTCACAAGAAATAGCTGCAACACAGACGACGGACGTGTAACGACACGGGCGTCAGCAGAAACTCTGCTGACGCCTGAAGTCGAAACAACCGATTCGCCGGATGGCGTTTCGTTGACAGACGAAGACACGGCGAGCCCTGCCCACCATCTTTGCCACCGGTCAGCTTGGCATGCAGCATCTCACTGGCTCGAACCTGTGCTGTTTCGGCGGCGGCAGGAAAAACCACGTTCGCTGTGAATATGGTTCGAAAAGCTGTGAAAATGTTCAGAATCCTAACCTTGCTTCCGGACGGCAACCGAGTATATTGTGTCGCCTTCGGGGCTGGCTGCGAGGCAGTTGGCCGCGACGGAGAGATGGCAGAGTGGCCGAATGCGCATCATTGCTAATGATGTGTCCGGGTCAAACTGGACCGCGGGTTCGAATCCCGCTCTCTCCGCATCATCAAAGCCGTCAACGGGAATCGTTGACGGCTTTCTTTATGTTCCGTCTTCAGTTCGCGGTCTGCCCATTCCACACAATCAACCTGCGTCACCAGTGATTTCATGCTGCGGATCACGTCACACATCGAAATCAGCGAAACGGAATTCGATTTTTCGTTCGCACGTAGTGGGGGTCCCGGCGGGCAGAATGTCAATAAAGTGAATTCGAAGGCCACACTGCGGTGGGATGTCACGGCCTCACTGGCATTGCCGACCGGCGTTCGGCAGAGATTTCTGGCGAAATACCACAACCGCGTCACCCGGGACGGGGTGCTGGTCCTGCAGAGTCAGCGATACCGCGATCAGGGTCGCAACGTAGCCGATTGCATGGAACGTCTTCGTGAGATGATACTGCAGGTCGCGACGCCTCCCGTCAAACGACGACCGACAAAGCCCACAAGGGGGTCGCAGCGACGACGCATCCAGAACAAGAAACAAAACTCAGATAAGAAAAAAATGCGTCGCCGACCGAATGACGGCGATTGAATGCGAATCAGTGCAGCCACTGACGTGTTGCAGCAGCAGACCGTTCAGAATCGCGAAGACTCCTGTGGAAAAACGACCACCGGCATTCTGATCTGTGCACAAAGCGTCCGGCAGCCTAGAGTGCTGAAGTGGTTGCATGGACATCGCCATTATTTCCCGGGGCCTGGGAATTCTCGGTCCCAAACTCCAGTTTGGGACCGCATATCCTCGAAGCTCTGCTTCGCCGAACACGTTTAACGATCCCATGTTCCTGCTGCGGAAACGACAGGAATAGCGATGTCCAATTAGGCCGCGCATGTTGAGAATTCAGTCTACCGCCGCGAGAAGGACGCGTGGTGTCAACCAACCCTGAACACACCTTTTCCGATCTTCAACGCGCGACGACGTCACCGGTGCCTGATGTTTCCGGTTGCCGCTCCCAAACATATCGATGCCCGGGAGAAACATCACCGGTTTCACAAGCCGTGCATCTGGGGCGATTGGCGTCCGGCTGGCCAGGCTGCACAGACTGCGTGTGGAAAGAAGACGTCGACGCCACCGATCGGTTCAGGGCCGGGGCCGAAATCGAAACACGCCACGGCGTTCGCAGGACTGAATTCGGTGTTCGCGGCACCTATCTGAACGCAATCGACCGCTTTCGAGCGGCCCAGTTGGCGACGATCTTCTCGACACAGATCGCTCAGCAGACAACAGCTATGGAGATCGATGCGTCATCCGAGACCGGTGACGCTGACTTCGTGTGTGCGACCGCGAACGTGACGATCGCGATTGGCTACGATGGTCGTCGCGGGTCGCCCGATCTGTTCGCGGGAGTCAATTCTGCGGTCCGGCAGAACGGATGTGATGTTGTTGACGCGGGGCGGTGTACAGCCGCCAGTCTGCTGAACGTCTTCCGCACGAATCCCGGCATCAGAGCAGCAATTATGGTGACTGGCGCCGGCGGTGCGGCGGGCGACGCGGGTATGGATGTCTTCACGCAGGACCAGCAACCCGTCCCGATCCCGTGGCAAAAATTCGGCATCATCAGTCGAGCTTGCCACACCGTCCAGGGACACACATCTGTGACCAGCATAGAAGACGCTCTTGCGCAGATTCGCTCAGGCAGTCCGGCTCGCAGCTCCGGGGCAACTGACGCCGTCCAATTCGAAGAGTCCGAGCTGATCCTGCCGAACCTGACGGACAGTGGCCAGAATCTGTTTCGGTCCGTTCGTCACAGCGGCGGCATAATATCTGTGCAGTCGGAAGACGATTATCGACAGTGGCTGCAGCGGTGGTGGCCGAGCACGTCCGATGTTGAGGTGACTGCCGTGGTGGCAGATTCCGTCGTCACTGATCGATTGCAGTGGCTGGCATCTGACAGAGCTTTGAATATTCAACTTCGCACAACACAGGCAGCATTCGCAGCAGAGGAAACCGGCGTGGTGGAATCCGGAAGAAAAACTGCTGTCAGGTTTGAAATCGCCGAAGACGACCGGTTTGTCACAGTTTCCACACGCCACAAAACAGTACACGCCTCCGACAAAATCGCCGCATGGATTAACAGTGCGACTCATTCAGGCAACTCACACGTCACCGCACATGCGACCGCGGACGGCAGTCGAATTCTGCTGGCCGATGTAGCTGCGCCGAATACCGGGCTGCAACAGGAACTGATCAGCGACGGACTTGCAGTCGCGGGTTTGGTCACCAGCCTGTTGAGTAGCGGAAAGAACCAGTTACCGATTTGATGTCTGCAGCGTCTTACGCTGACTTGTGGCCGCGAAGAACGCTTTTCAACGGCAGTTTCGTTACTCCCACGAGCCAGCATCGTTCACGACAATCGGTAAATTGCTTTATGTGGCCACCGAACGACGCACGTACAGTTCGTTGTCATCCTTCAATACTTCCAGAATCGGCCAGATGGGCCCCGGATCTGCCACCAGAGCACGTAGCTTTCGCCCCCACGGCAACCGCGGTCGAACAGCCTCAGAACACCATCGCCGCACGTGTGGATTGGAGTCAGACGTCAGTGAACGGAGTCGCTCGAACGTGGCGTCCTGATGGTGCTCAACGAAGACTGCTGAACGCGGGCGTTGAATTCCGATTTGTTCAGGAACGATTTACTGCGTTGCTGGCGCCCAACGTTCAGTCTGTGTCGTGTCAAAGCGAACGACCGCATCGTTGGAGCTGTCCTGACCTGGACGACTGGTGCCACGTTCGATCAGTGTCGTTAGCGCGGTCGACATGCGTGCCACGATCTCCGGGTGTTTCTTCGACACGTCATGTTCCTCAGCCACGTCCGTCTTCAGGTTGTACAGTTCGGCGATGGTTGGCTTGCCACGTGAATCCTGTCGATTACGCCCGCTCATTTTGAAGACCAGTTTCCAGCTGCCGTCGCGATACGCGAATTCGCCGTGGTTGGAATGATTCACGACGCTGGTCCGTCCGGTGTCGCTTGTCTTTCCCAGCAATGAAGGCAGAAAGCTGATGCTGTCTTCCGCCCCGTGCGTCGGCAGATCAGCACCGACGGTCTGGGCGCAGGTGGCGAAGATGTCCGTCAGACACACCATCTGGTCGCTGCTGGAACCGGCAGCAACGTGATTCGGCCAGCGAACAACAAGGGGGACTCGATGGCCGCCTTCCCACACGTCACCTTTGTGTCCGCGATAAGGACCACTGGGCATGTGGCCGGCCTGCACAAGTTCGTTCCAGCCGGTGTAGTGCGAATGTCCGTTATCTCCGGTGAAGATCACGATGGTGTTGTCGGCGATCCCGGCATCATCGATCGCCTTGATCACCTGACCGGCGGACCAGTCAGTTTCCATCAGGAAATCGGCGATCGGCGCGATGCCGCTTTTGCCTCGAAAGTCCTTCGACGGAACGATCGGTTCGTGAGGCGACGTCATTGAAAAATACAGAAAGAACGGGTCATCCTGTTCAGCTCGATCGTGAACATGCTTCACGGCTCGGCGAGTCAGCTCCGGCAGAATGTTGTCAAACTCCCAGTCCGGAGCGATGGGACAACCTTCAAAGCTACGCGGCATCACCGTGCCAACAGACGCATCAAGTTTGTAACGCGCCGTGGGTTGAGTCGCGATTCGGTCATCTTCCATAAAAGTGAAGGGCGGCAGGTTGGGCAGGTCGACTCCAAAGAAGTAGTCGAATCCGCGGTCAACCGGACCGCCTGGAATCGGTTTCGTGAAATCCCATTCCAGGACTTTCTGTCCGTTGGGCTGTTCTGTCATCTGAGCCTTCTGCGGGCCTGGCCAGTCCCAGCCAAGATGCCATTTGCCGATGCACGCCGTGTGATATGCGTTTTGTTGCAGCAGTCGCGGCAGCGTGGGGCGATCTTCCGCAATCAGTGGCGGTTCGTAGGCCGCAATCACCCATTCCTGCAGCCGAGTCCTCCAGGAGTACCGTCCGGTGAGCAGTCCATACCGAGTCGGCGAACACACCGCCGACGGACTGTGCGCATCGGTGAAACTCATACTCTGCTGAACAAACCGATCAAGGTATGGCGATGGAACGGTGTTGTCGGGGTAATGAGCCGTAATGTCTCCCACCCCGTAGTCATCCGCCAGAATGACAACGATGTTGGGGCGTTCGGCCGACACAAGTGCGGTGTCAGGGATCACGACAATGGAAAACAGGAGCATAAAGAAATGACGCATGATGGCGACCTTAGCGAATCAACATCTTCGGACACAGGAAAACCAAATCGTTATTGACTGTGATCATAATCACTCAGCTGATGCGAATGACAGAAACTGCCAAGCGAACATGAAGAAAGAGTACAGGGGATAAAAATGGCAAACCGACAAACACGTTGGTACACTGAATTCTGACCGATACGCACCTCTGTTTGAGCACCCGGCTAATCGCAGAACATATCTCTCGTCCCCAGACCGGAACAAGAATCATGCCGAGAGTCCTGTGCATGTTGTTCGGCATTGCTGTCAGCCTGTCTTCTGATGCCATCAGCCTTCGAGTTTGCGTGGCCGATGAAGGGGTGAACAAGCCATCGCAGAATGCAACGAAGAGTTCGCTTGTATCTCTGGAAGACGTGGAAAAAGCTCTCGAACTACCATGCCCGGAAATTCCGATTGATGGAACAGCTCGGCTTGCTGATCTGCTGAAGATTATCGGCCAGCATCTGTCGGCCACGGCCGGGCATCCCGTTCCGTTCCTTGCAGATCATGTGGAGCTTGAACGGGAAGCCCTGACGACTATTGACGAGTATGAAGTTCGAAT
This sequence comes from Fuerstiella sp., assembly GCA_024230215.1. Lineage (GTDB taxonomy): Bacteria > Planctomycetota > Planctomycetia > Planctomycetales > Planctomycetaceae > Fuerstiella. Next base: position 80,854 of record JAAERP010000457.1, read on the forward strand.
TACGAAGATACATGCCGGCACGCATACGTGCTTTGACCTTCTACAATTGTTTTTGGAACAGGCCGTCGACCCAGCAGAACTGGCCATCGTTCCACGTCCCGGTCACATACTGATCACGACGCTGGCTAAGGCTGAATCGGGTGACTTCTTTAAACCAAGGGTGTACGACCTCTCAGACCTGCTGATCCCACACATCAACGAGAACGGTGCACGAGTCACTTCGAAGGACGACGGCAGTGCACCATTGACCGGCACGCAACACGTGGATGACGCCGATAACAACATCTCCGGATTTCACGACGCTGGCGACTGGGAACTCCCGGGCAAATATGGCTGGACGATCAGTTCGGAAATGGAGACCCTGCTCAATATCGTTTATTGCCAAACGGCTCCACCCGCCAGATGGTGGAACGTCGATGGAGAGGGCGGAAATATGAGCATATACGGTCAGTATGTGGTCGTTATCCAGACGTACTACGTCCATCACAAGATCACTCAGTTGCTCAGTGATCTTCGCGCAACGAAGTCTCCATAGGCTAGTGCATTGTCACAGCCAGGTTTTAGGGTTGGCGAGGAAAACGGGGTCAGGTACCAAAAACCGGAACGGCCCGAAGGGTGCTTTGCATTTTTGGTACCTGACCCCCTTTTCCGGGGAA
>JAAERP010000458.1 GCA_024230215.1 Fuerstiella sp.
TATGACGGCGACAACACCCGGGAAGTTGTTGCTCAGTGGATCGACAAACCGCAACTGCTTTGGGAGGCCGTGGACGCAACACTCGCACGCGGTGTGGAAACGGTCATCCACATCGGCCCGCAACCCAACATTATTCCTGCAACGTTTAGCCGACTGGCTGCGAACGTGGCTCTTCTCACGAAAGAACGGCTGCCAATGCATACGCTGTCAAGAATCGTTCAGTACGGCTGGCTGTCTGCTGTTCTGCCAAAACGGACGAATCTGCTGCGAGCGCCCAGCATCGCACATGTGACGCTGGAAGACTGGCTGCTGCAACAGGACATCGAATGAACAAGGCATTGATCAGCCAGAAACAGCTCGCACCATGAACGATCCTGACAACCCATACACAAACGCGTTCACACGTCTTCTGGACATTGAAAGCCCGATCATTTGTGGCGCAATGTATCCGTGTTCAAATCCTGAACTAGTTGCAGCAGCGTCCGAGGCGGGTGGCATCGGGATCGTGCAGCCGATCAGTTTGACGTACGTGTATGGGTACGACTATCGCGCAGGCCTCCAGTACATCCGATCGCTGACAGGCAAACCGATTGGAGTGAACATGCTAGTTGAGGGCAGCAGCGGCACCTATCGGAAACGGCTTGAGGAATGGATGGATATCTCACTGGAAGAAGGCGTTCGATTTTTTGTTACGGCTCTTGGAAATCCACGTTGGGTTGTGGACAAGGCCAGCCAGGTGGGCGGCATTATTTTTCATGACGCCACCAATGCCACACATGCAAAGAAAGCTCTCGACAATGGGGTTGATGGCTTTATCTGCGTCAACAATCGTGCGGGTGGTCATGCTGGTGACCTCACACCTCAGGATCTTTACGACGAGATTTCACCATTGGGAATGCCTACAATCTGCGCGGGCGGTGTTGGCGATCGTCATGCATTTCATGAGGCTCTGAAGATTGGCTACCTTGGCGTCCAGATGGGAACTCGCTTCATTGCCAGCAAAGAATCTGCTGCACATGACGACTATAAGAATACGATTGTTGCAGCCAAGGCGGCAGATATCGTTCTAACCGAAAGAATCTCAGGCGTACCTGTTTCGGTCATCAATACGCCATACATCAAACGACTTGGACTCAAGGCCGGCTGGCTGACAAGGAAACTGCTGAAGGGCCGTTGGACCAAACACTGGATGCGTGCGTTCTACGCGATTATGTCGGGCGTGAAACTTAAAAAGGCCAGCCTTAGGGGATCAGGGTACAAAGACTTTTTCCAGGCGGGCAAAAGCGTCGGGACGATTAATGA
>JAAERP010000459.1 GCA_024230215.1 Fuerstiella sp.
CCGCATGAGTTTCCTTAAGCAACAGCAAAAATCAACACGGGACAGTAACATCAACCCCGGGCGTGCCCGAGACCGGCAGGACGGCATACAATTCGAACGCCCCCGCCTGCGTGAACTTGAAGTACGTGTCGCCAATCCGCAGCACTGGAGTGCAGGCGAACACCAGATCAATGTCGAAAACCTGAGACAACTGCGCTTTCAGATCGAGGATCAGCTCAAGAAACTCCGCCAGCAGACATAGGCCACCGCCTCAACGCAACGCGACAAACCCATCAACACCCCGAAGCCAACGGAACCGGCGAAGCCGGTCTTGGCTCACTGCTGCTCCGATGGGCAAGCAACGTCACGAACGGGGATGGGATGCCCGAGGCCCCATCAGCGGCCTGGAGGCATGGACTGACCCCCTGTCAACGCCTGTTCAGTAACGAACACAGAGCACTCCAGACCGGTCTGTTTACACAACGAAACATAGTGTTACAGTCCGCAAAACTCCGCATTCGTCCTGGATGTTCACGCTCGATAAGGCACGTCAGATCTTCCCGGACACCCTTACTGCTGATGCCGTTCCGGCGATCACAGCCCGCTTCCAACTGCTGTCCGCAGAAGACCAGCTGGCCCTGATCTGGTTTGCCTATCTCGAGATGGGCCAGACCATCACCGTCGCCGCGCCCGGTGCTGCACGCATGCAGCTGGCTCGCCCGATTCTCGACCAGATCCTGGCCATGAGCTTCGACGAGCAGACCAAGGTCATGTGCGACCTGGCCGCCAAAATCAACAGCCCGATCTCCAGCACCTACGCCTACTGGTCGGTGAACGTGAAGCTCTGCTTCTGGTACGAGCTGGGCGAATTCATGCGTCAGGGCAAAGTCGCCCCCATCCCCCAGGGCTACAAGTTGTCGGCCAACGCCAAGTCGGTGCTGGAAGCGGTGAAGAAGGTGGAGCAAGGCCAGCAGATCACCCTGCTGCGCAACTTCGTTGTCGACATGGGATTCGATCCCAACATTGACGACGACAAGATCGTGACGGAGCCGATCGTCGCCCCCACACCGGTGGA
>JAAERP010000460.1 GCA_024230215.1 Fuerstiella sp.
ATACACCGAAAATCCGCCACTTTGACGGCTTTTTCGAGTGAATCCAGATTCAACAGATGAACATTTGAGCGCTACACAATCTCACCGCCCGCCAACTCCGCCAAGCGCCACACTTTCTCGCCGCCGTTTACAATCAGGCGAATACCGCACGCAGCCGCCAATTCGAATGTACGGAATTGGGCCGCGCGGTTGTGTTTTTGCCCACAACTGACGTTCGCTGACAGCGAGGCGGGCTGCTGCCTCACGGGGCTTGAGAAGGAGTTTTCCTTCCACTTCGACATTGCTCATAGCGGACTCCCGAGATGGTGTGCTGTGTCAGGCCAGTCCTGACGTTGCCACCTTCTGGGAATGGGCAAGAAAAAGTTGCCCACCGCAATGCCCAGCACAAATCACCTGTATTTCACAGGGGTTCGCACTATGCCGCATCTCTACTCGCGGGCAAATCGATGCGAAATGTTGCCCACCTCAGATTGCCCAACTAATTCTTCGACAGGGGGAGTAATCCTGCCGGTCGTGAGCTCGAGGTAGCAATCGTCGCAAACGTACCTCTTGATATCTGACCGCCAAACGCCGGGAACTTCACAGCTGCACTTGCCTTTGGTGGGCGAATCTGAAATCTTTTGAGCATCAGCGGATGCGACGAGGTGATTCGTCAATTCGTTAGCCGCCAACGATTTGTCTCCGTATTTGCCCAACCACCGGCACAATTTCTTGTGGTCTCGGCGGATGACCAGATATTTTTCATGTCCGGAGACGTGCTCTTTGGGCTGTCGAGGGAACAAGTATTGTTCAAATGATTGGCGAACCTGCTTTCTACGGTCCTTGACTTCCTTTAAGTACTTGCCGACACGAATATTGATTTCGCTAATCGTTAACGGCTCGCGCTTCTCGTTTTCGATATGGTGCTGTCGCAGTATTTCCACAATAGGATCGCACAACTGCTCCGGTACGCTGACTCGTTTTCGGCGTCCACCATCCACTCCATCTTTGTACCGTGCCGCCCCTGCTCTTAGCTTCGCAGCCACAGTTGCATTAACGCTGTTCAAGATTTCAGTGTGGCTGGCTGCCTGCAGTTCTGCGAGCTTAGCCTGTTCGCCTTCCATGTCACTTTGACCGGCGATTGCTTCCGTTAACGCATCAGGGAGGTGAAGAGAAAGTGGGGGACCATCAACTACGTTGACGGCGGAGTCGTTGAGAGCCTGTCGCTTTGCGACAGCTAGTTGTTCCATGTCAGCAAAGAGATTTCCGATCAGAACGTGAATTACGTCAACGCCCCCCGACAGATTTAGCAGATCGGCGCATTCCGTGACCGCAGATGTCAGGTTCTTGTACTGTTCTCTTCCGGTGTCGCCGTCGGCCTCAATAATCACTTCGACGGTCACGAAGTCGTTGGAATAAGCATCGGCAATCCAGCGGTCGATAACCGGCCACTCGAAGAACTCATCAACGTGTTGTCCAACTGAAGAAACCAAAAGGCCACATGTGACTGCGGGCCGTTCAAGGGAAAAGGACTTCAGACGATTCAATGCCTGCTCAGCCACCCTTGACTGTTTCGATTCGATTCCCACGTTACCGGCTTCCTGCTGTCTGATTGTCTGAAAAAGAGCAAGGCGGAAACAGCTCAAGAAAGCTGGGTTCGATCGGGGTAATTAGTCGCGATCTATCCGCCCCGTGATTCTATCCAGCATCAACGGGATTGTCCTTGTCACAACTCGCACACGTCCACTCATCCGCCACAGAAAACTGAGTCTCACCACACTCATTGCATTTCCGCGTCCACAGCCACTGGCGAACATGCTCAGCAACATCAATCAGCCGCTGGTCGTCGATTCCCTGTCGGTACACTGCGGCCATTGACTCGTCTTCGTGACCCATCGAATAATTCACGGCGACCTGATCTTTGGAGTTGCCGCCTACGGTTTCGAATGTGCGACGCAACGAATAAAAGTTCCGTCCGGGTTTGTACATCTTGCACTTCTTGCACAGCTTCAGGAACGACTTCGCGATGTTGTCACAACTGCGACCTGATTCTGTCTCCCACCAAACTGGACGGCCATGCGAAGTCAGAAAGCAAAGTGCGTCGTCCGCCTCATCTTTGGCGATCGGGCGCAGCTGCATAGCTTCGTGAATCGCGTCACGTGTCTCCTGCCACAGATGGAACCGCCGCGAGATTCCTGTCTTTCGACGCGGCAGATCGTACCACCCATCGTCAAAGTCGATGTGGTTAACCTTCAGGCGTCCGCAGTCAGCGTTTCCAAACCCGGAGTTGATTGCAATCAGGATGCAGGCACGCAACCAGCCGTTCGTGTTCTCCAGCAGTGTTCGGAGTTGTTGAGCGGTGAAATCGAGTGTCCCATGCTCTGCCTGACGCTCTTGCCTGGCGAGACGGATGATTCGCTTTGCTGGCCTCTTGAAGTTCGGGCCAAAGTTGGGCATCGATGGGATCACCTCCGACTCGGCAGCCCACTTGAACGCGCTACGCATTCGCTGAATCTCGGTCCCCGTTTTCGCTGGCCCCCAGGTCGGAGGGAACGCCTTTCGAAGCGCCGCGAAGTCCGACGCCTTGAGAGTCGATGCGGCCACCCGCCGACCAAAGTGTGCAATGACAGTTTTGCATGAATTCGTGCAGTCCAGGAAGTGACGTGTGGTGATTTCACCAGCTCCACGTTTCACATCCATCGCAGCCAGAAACAGGTTGCACATGTCAGCAACGGTGACAGCGTCCGGCACCAGCTCGATGCCCTGTCGGCGTGGATCACGGCCAGCCTGAATGTCATCAATTTCGTCGAGGTATCTTTGCAAGGCGGATTCGTGATCTTCCCACTTCCCGAAGTACCACTGCTTCCCTTTGATTTTCTTTGCCCATTGCCCGTTTGGGTGTGCAAAAAGCGGGAATTCTTTGTAGGGTCTCGCCGGCTTGCGTGTCGTTGATGTCGCAGGCATTCAGTGTCCTCCGGGTGTCGTAGCGGGTGTCGCAACGAATTGAACCACTGCCGGATATTGTAAAAACACTGGGTTTATTTACAAGCGCCCGTAGCTCAGCTGGATAGAGCAGCGGACTTCTAATCCGCAGGTCATAGGTTCGAATCCTATCGGGCGTAATGTTTTTTTGGTGAGGCGGCCAGCACTCGGATTCGCGGCCTTACGGGCGGCTTGGCACGTCAGCAACTGGGCAACGTTCCCACGGCAAACCTGTTGTTCAATATACGTCGAATCTGGCGATGGCTGTTTTTGACGTAAATTGTTTCCAGTCAACAAAACGGCATGGTTCAGGGTGCCCTCAAAGTTCATCCAGCTGAAACAGCGAGCTGCCCTGCCGAAGACCCTGGTGTCGCGACCAGCACCGAAGCCGATTTGCAAATTGAGATTGTCCCGAGCATGTCTCAGGCGAGCGAAGCGGATTCCTGATCTGTTTCGCTGTTGATTCGAATGGCGTGCGAGTTCGTTCCTGAGGGCACGAACTCGTTCGTGTCAGCGCGCACCATACATTCCGAAGGCTGAGCAAGTGATTGCGTGTGCGCAGCTGTGAGCTTCCTACTTTTCGCGGTCACGTCACCATCTGAGTCAGCAGGTGACGGCATTTGCTCGCCTAAAACGGCTATTGGGGCCATATTGGCTACGCATCACGACCTGCTGCGCCCTGACAGGAAGCACCGTTTCGTCTATGATTCGCGGCACTAAGCACAACGATGTCGGCACGGATGCGTCGGTCGTTGATCAGCTGTGACAGAGAAGTGTCATAATCTCCGTTGTCGGAACAGTGCGTGCATCAACCTCCTCGGGATCGACCATTTTCGAATTTGACCGCGGCTGCAGCGGCGTTTGCTGTGTACTTCTGCATGTACGCCTTTCGCAAGCCGTTTACCGCCGGCACATTCGAGGGCCAGGAGGTGTTTGGACTTGGCCTGAAGACAGTACTTGTTCTGTCGCAGTTGTCCGGGTACATGCTGTCAAAATTCATCGGCGTAAAGATCGTTTCCGAGATGCCTCGGCCACGCCGTGCTGTCGCGCTACTGGTTTTGATTGGCTTTGCCGAGCTTGCACTCGTTGGATTCGCGTATCTGCCGATTCATGCAAAGGTTTTCATGCTGTTTCTTAACGGCCTGCCGCTTGGCCTGATCTTCGGTATCGTGCTGTCATACCTGGAGGGTCGCCGCCAGACCGAAGCACTTGCAGCAGGCTTGTGTGCGAGTTTCATTGTTTCATCCGGGATCGTGAAATCGGTCGGGCGATGGCTGATTGTGGAACAAGGGGTGAGTGAATTTCAGATGCCCTTCATCACCGGTGCCATGTTCCTGCCGCCGCTGTTCTTTTCCGTCTGGTTGCTCCAAAAGACGCCTGAACCCACGCCTCAGGACCGAGAAATTCGTTCTGAACGCAAATCGATGACCGGTCTGGAACGCCGGGAGTTCTTCCGCGCGTATGCACCGGGACTTTCGATGTTGTTGTTCGTGTACATCGTGCTCACGGTCACCCGAACGATCCGCGATGATTTCGGAGTTGAGATCTGGAAAAAGCTTGGTGTTCAGGAGCAGCCCTCTGTGTTTGCTCAGTCTGAAACGATTGTGGGAATTGTTGCCACGGCTCTGAATGCGTTTGCTATATGTTTCGTACGGAACGTTTCTGCGCTTCGCGCGGCGACCGTATTGATGTGTACCGGCTTTGTGGTGGCCATCGGAGCTGCATTAGCTCAGTGGCAGGGGCAGGTCGAACCGTTTCCTTTTATGGTCGCCTGCGGGATCGGACTTTACCTTCCGTATGTTGCGTTCCATACGACTGTGTTTGAACGCATCGTTGCGGCGTCACGTCACAGCGGAAACCTCGGGTTTCTAATGTATGTCGCTGATTCGCTTGGCTACCTTGGCTACGCTGCCGTGGTCAGTCTGAAAATGTTCGGTCCGGAAGATATTGACATTCTCTGGTTCTTTCGGAACATGCTCCTTTGGGGCTCAGTCGCCAGCATCGGCGCGATCGTCTGGGCACTACTCTATCTTCAGAGAGTGTTTCTGGTGCAGCAGAATGAGGACGATCTCTCACAGACGGGTGCGTGAAGCCAGCCCACGTCCCGTCCGGAACTTCAATGAGGTTGTCTAACGGCTGGATCGCGCTCAGGGGAGGGGCGATTCGCGTCGCCGTCCGGTTTTGATTGCAAAGGAGGATTCATGCGATCGATTGATGATTGCATCAGGTTGTTGCGGGAGCGGGGAGATTCTGAGTACGGGGGAGAACCAGTGAAGTGCGATGCAGTCGGGTGAGAGCCCTGGTATCAGCGTTGAGGATTCGACGATTGAGCGAGAATCAGGTCGAACATTTCTTCAAGGTTGTTTACCACATGCGTTGGGTCGGCCGCGCGCAGCTGCGATTCTGTCTGTGCACCGGTGGTGACACCGAAGGTCATACCGCATCCTGCGTTTTTTCCCTCCTGGATGTCAATGGCTGAGTCCCCGATCTTGACGACGTGTTCCGACGACGCCACGTTATTATTCGCCATTGCCATATGAATCATGTCCGGGGCAGGTCGACCGTTTTCGACATCGCTGGCTGTGACGAGGCCGTCAAAATCGTCCCCGACCCTCCAGCCGAGCTTTATGACCAGCCCTTCGGCGGTTGCTCGATCATACCCCGTGTTCAACACGGCCCTGATTCCGCGTTCGCGAAGCGCAGCGAATACTCTTGATGTCCCGGGCTGTTCTGTTACCGCCAGCGTGTCGTACGCAGTCGCCAGACGCAGCTTGAAATCCTTAAAGATGATTCCAACCTCACCCTCTGTGTGCGTTGTGCCATCCAGTGCAAGAACGTCGCGTATCGCCTGTGCTTTTTCTTTGCCCGCCCCCGCCGTTTGCACCTGTTCCTGAGTAAACTGATACCCGGCGGCATTAATAGCAGCTCGCACGGTTTTGTAGACGACATTGTCTTCATCAACTGTTGTGCCGGCCATGTCAAATACGACGAGCTTGATCATTGTAGATGTCTTTCAACTGTTGCTTTGCGAATGTGCCGCTGCTGGCCAGTGCCCTGGTGCAGGATTGACGGCGATGCGACGACTGCATACATCGGCATTTCCGCCAGGGAACGGTCGTGACGTGTTACCATATGCGAACGGGTTTCGGAGACCGCGTTCCAGGCCAGGTGTGACCTCTTATCCTCCTGGGGCGTGACACCGCCCACTGTGAATGGCTGACTGGCATCATCAGGTCATCGTGCGGTGGAGCCACCACCGCCGTTTGACGACGTCGCGGCTTTTAGTTCAAAGAAACCATCGCCAATCGTGTCTCGCAGGGCCTGCTGGAATTCCTTACCGACGGTCACCTGACAGTCTTTGCCCGTCGTCAGGATGTAGCGAATCCGCTTGTTGCCCGTTTCGGTACTGGCTGTCGTCCGGGGTTCGGCCACTGCCGTTGCGGCTCCGTCTGTGTTCGTGGCAGCCTGGCTATCGGAAGGAGTGTATTCAGAGCCAGCCGGGGATGGTTCGGGGCTGTCCACCACCAGCACGACGTCTGTCGATCCGGGGTAGTGGCTCAGGATTTTGCGGACGTTTTCGACGTCTTCCAGAGTGTGCAGACTGCGATCAAACTTGATGGCCACCTGAGAGGTGAACTCCCTGTCGGCCTGGTCCAGCGTCATGATGCGGTTGATCACAATATTCGGTTCACGGCCACGGCGATCCACCTTACCCTGAATAATGACGATATTTTCCGTCTTGATCAGCTCTTTGAAACGATCGTAATCAGACGGCCACGCAATACACCGTAGTATCGCCGTCGCATCTTCCAGGTCAAAATTGGCATATTTGTTCAGGCCGTTGGCGTTCGTCTTCTTGGCAGTCGCAATTTTGATGGAACCGACCATGCCGGCAATCGTCACCGGAGCACCGTCTTCCATATCGGCGATGTCTTTGTTCTTTGTCTGGGCGTACCGTTCGATACGTTTCGAATGCTGAGCTAATGGGTGCGACGTCAGGTAGAACCCCAGACACTCTTTCTCGATGGCCAGCTTCTGCGACTTCGGCCAGTCAGGAACGTCCGGCAGATTGATCTGCACTTCTGCGTTGTTTCCGTCCGTGGCGGATTCGTCGTCATCTCCGCCAAACAGGTTCATTTGACCACTCGCCTTATCCCGGGCCAGCGCCACGGCAGACTGGACAGCGCGATCGACGACTTCCAGCTGTTGAGCGCGATTTCCCGGCAGGCTGTCCAGGGCTCCGACCTTCACCAGGGTTTCCAGAGCACTCTTATTGAGAGCCTTCCCGTCGACACGTTCTGTAAGATCAAAGATGTCTTTGAACGGTCCGTCTGCGTTCCTGGCATCCACCAGCGCCTCCAGAGCGGCTTCGCCGACGCCCTTAATCGCGGCCATTCCGAAGGATATACTGTCGCCCACAACTACAAATTCGACTTCCGACGTGTTCACATCGGGAGGCAGCAAAGCGATGTCCTGGCGTCGTGCATCGTCTACATGCTCGCTGATTCGTTCGCTGCTCTCCATTCCGCAACTCAGCAAGGCGGCCATGAAGTCTACGGGGTAATGAGCTTTCAGGTACGCCGTTTCGTAGGCGATCAGCCCGTACGCGGTCGAGTGTGATTTGTTGAAGCCATAACCCGCGAATGCAACAATCAGGTTCCACAGTTCGTCTGCCAGTTTCGTGGAAATACCATTCGCTTCAGCACCGGCGATGTATTCACCGTGGAAGCTGTCGATGATTGACTGCTTCTTCTTGCTGATCGCCTTAATGCATTTGTAGGAACTGGCCAGTTCAACGTTGCCGACGCGGTTCAGGATCCGCATCACCTGTTCCTGGTACACCATCACGCCGTAGGTTTCTTCCAGAACCTCATCAACGACCGGATGAACCTTGCGCGGTGCTTTCCGTTTGTTCTTGACGTCGACATATTCCATCACCATGCCGCCTTCCAGCGGGCCAGGACGATACAACGCCGATGTCGCGATGATGTCTTCGAAACAGTCCGGTTTCATCTTGGTCAGCAGGTCGCGCATGCCACCGGATTCAAGCTGAAACACGCCTTTCGTTTCGCCGCGTTGAAGCAGGGCAAATGTCCTTCTGTCGGTGAGGTTGTCCTGAACATGCTGGAGCGTGAAGTCGGGGCGTTTTCGCTGTACGTTCTTGACGGCCTTGTCCAGAATCGTGAGGTTTCTGAGCCCCAGAAAATCCATTTTCAGGAGGCCTATCGCTTCGATGGTCGGACCGTCCCATTGAGTGATGATGTCTTTCTTGCCGGTGATCTTCTGCAACGGGACCACGGTGTCCAGAGGCACGTCAGCCACCACAACACCGGCCGCGTGAGTTCCCATGCTGCGTGCCAGGCCTTCCACAGAAATTGCGAAGTCCAGCAGTTCCTGGGCCACCGGATCGCCATCGTAGGCTGCCTTCAGGTCGGGGCTCTTGTCCAGCGCATCCTTCAGCTTGATGTTTAATTCATCAGGGATCATCTTCGCCAACTCGTTGACTCGCGGCAGTGGTACGTTGAGCGCCCGCCCTACGTCGCGGATGGCGTTTTTGGCTTTCAGCGTGCCGTATGTCCCAATCTGGGCGACGTTCATTTCGCCATAGGTTTCCTTTGTGTAGTCGATCACCATCTGCCTTCGGTCTCGACAGAAGTCGATGTCGATATCGGGCGGCTCATTACGGCTGGGATCAAGGAAGCGTTCAAACAGCAGGTCGTACTTCAGCGGACACACGTCGCCCAATCGCAGCAGAAACGCCACAATCGCGCCACACGCAGAACCTCGGGCGCCGCACGGAATGCCGTTACGCCGGGAAAACTCCACGAAGTCCCACACGATCAGAAAGTAGCTGGCATAACCTTTATCTTCGATCACGCTCAGTTCGTACTTCAGGCGATTCCAGTGCTCGTCGGTCAGTTCATCCCCGTAGCGTTCGTGCATACGTTCCGTGCACAGATCGCGCAGGAAGTCAATGTCTGACTTGCCTTCGGGCGGTCTGTACACGGGGTACAGCTTGCGGTCGTGCAATTCGATGTCGACGCGATCTGCAATCTCCTGCGACCGAGCGACAGCATGTTCGAGTCCCGTGAAGGTGGAGTACATCTCTTCCGGACTGCAGACGTAGAGCCCGTCATTGCTCATCTTCATGCGGTTTGGATCGTCCCGCGTCGAACGAGTATTCACGCACAGCAGCACGTCCTGAACCCTGGCATCATCCCGAGTCAGATAGTGGGCGTCATTGGTGGCGACCAGTGGCAGTCCCATTTTGTTGGCCAGGTCAACGGTCGGAGCCAGACATTGTTTCTGAATTTCAAAGCCTGCGTCCTGGATCTCCATGTAGAAACGGTCACCGAAGACTTTGGTATACCACTCAACCAGCTGCCGCGCTTCGTCATCCTTTTCGGCCAGCAGCATTTTTGAAAGCTCGCTGGACGCGCAGCCGGACAGACAGATGATGCCTTCGTTGAATTCTTCCAGCAACTCACGGTCGATTCGCGGTTTGTAGTGAAAACCCTCCAGGTACGCAGTTGATGACATCTTGATCAGGTTGTCGAAACCTTTTTGATTCATCGCCAGCAGAGTCAGATGCGACTGAGCCTCGCGTTGCCGAGTCGCACTGCGGTCCGTTCTGCGTCCGGGGGCGACGTACGCTTCGTAGCCGATAATCGGCTTGACGTCATGCTTCTTACAGGTGTTATAGAACTCCATGGCCCCACCAAGGTTGCCATGGTCGGTCATGGCGATGGAGTTCATGCCCAGATTCTTGACTCGAGTCACCAGCTCCGGAATCCGGTTCACTCCGTCCAGCAGGCTGAAATGAGTGTGGCAGTGCAGGTGAGCAAACGGCCGCGGCTGTGTTCCGCCTGCTACTTCGGCTGTATCCGTATTCGTATCGATCATTGAGATCGCTCCTTATTTTGCAGGTCAGGGCGTGCCCGATGTGGTATTCGTAGACGTATTATCGCGAACGGTGGCCGTATAATCAAACGCCGTCGTGAGTGCCGAGTTGCCCGGCGAAATCGACGTCGGACATCCGGGTGGGACATTCGTTGACATTGTGACAACGTCAACCGACGATATATCTGAGGCTGAATGGGCGACGTCAGAGCACGAGCAGCAGATTGAATATATCTGTGCACGGTGTTTTCCACGGCCTGTCAGCAGAATCAGCGAATTCAAGGCCGAACTTCCTGTCATAGGTGGGGCCGTCGAGTTGCGGCGGCTTCTGATTCTCAGAAAAGGGCAGGAAAATCAGACAACATGATCATGGCAACCGCTCAATGGAATGGTTCGACTTCAGCCGTTTTGTCAGTGGGTCGTGGGACAACCGGAATTCCGCTGACGCAGCTGTGCATGAATGTCTCTGTGCACGAATGCAGTGACAAATGGAGCCAGCACCATGAATGACAATCCTTATGCGGAACCGGCTGATTTGCACCGAGCAACGGTGCCACAGAGCGGAATCGGCTCCACGCTGCTGAAAGTGTTTCTGGGCGGTTGTATCATCCTACTGCTGCTCTTTCTTCTGCTGCCGTTGAGACGCAACGGACGGGAAGCTGCGCATCGAGTGCAATGTAAGAACAACCTCAAGCAGATCGCCCTGGCAGTGCGCAATTACGAAGACGCGAATGGGGCACTGCCTCCGGCGTATACCGTCGACGTCAACGGCGGGCCTTTGCATAGCTGGAGGACACTCATTTTGCCGTTCCTTAGTGAGGCAGAACTGTATGAATCCATCGATCTTACGAAACCGTGGGACGATCCGGCGAATGCGTTGGCACACGAAACCAGTTTGAACATCTTTCGCTGCCCCTCTTCCGACATACCGTCAAACTACACGACGTACATGGGCCTCGTGGGGCCTGGTGCATGCTTCAACTTTGATAAACCAAGGCCTTTGTCAGATTTCCTGCATCTTTCAAAAACACTGATGGTGATCGAAGTGTCGCCGAAAGAGGCCGTCCACTGGATGGCTCCGCAGGATCAAGGCGCCCAGTTCGTGCTTACTTTCGGACCGGAATCCGACCTGGCGCACGTGGGCGGGACGCAGGCCGCCTTCACCGATGTTCATGTTCGACTTCTAAGCGATCGGATTTCCGACGAAGAGCGACATGCAATGGTCTCCATTGCCGGCAACCACGATGTCTCTACCGCGAGGGAGGACGCCGGCAGTCAGGAGTGACCTGGTCTTCAGGTCTCACTGCGTATGTTGCTTTTTTCGTCGGACTCTTAGCTGCGCCATTTCAAATACCCCGAGCGGCAGCAGCCAGCTTGTCCACGCGGCCGTCTGATAGGCCCATTCGCCTTCGACTTCAGCGATCGTAGCGAGACCGCCCATCAGTCGCAGGACAACGGCCGAACACAACAGCAGAAAACACCGCCACATCCAGCGACGATGTTCAGCGAATCGCCGTTTCACTGCTGATCTCCAGCCAAACGAAATGCAAAAACCTGTGGCCACCGCCAGCGCTGCAAAACCGAAACCTGCGATCGCACCCGTTTCTGCATGAAATGCCATCCACAGGCCACTCGGAGCGACCAGTAACAGGACACAGGCGATCTGAACCCGTCCCAGGCAACGATGGCATTTCGCAAACCGTTGGCGAAACTGTTCGTTCAGCAGTACCAGTCCCAACAACAGTGAGCAGGGACCGGAGAAAATGTGCCCATAGAATGCCGTTTGGTAACTGCCTGAGAAATAGACCTTTCGACCTCGCAGAAAATCAGATTCGAAATTCGGTGGCACGTAATCACGATAGCTAAACAACACACCAAGGATCACTTTGAGGATCATAGCGCACGCCAGCAGTTTTAGAATCTGCTTAAGCGTTGTCACGCGGATCTTCTGCATGTCGTCAACGTGAGGTTGTACCGGGGAGGGGGATCGCGGCCATTAAAGCCGCCGTGCAGCAGGAAGCAAGGCCGCTTTACAGCGTTTCACGCTGACTTATGGCCGCGAAGATCGCTTTTCGATATCAGTTTCGTTACTCCCACGAGCCAGTATCGTCTACGACAATAAGTAAATTGCTCTAGTCTGGTGCTGTGCGAAACGCGTGGTCGATCGCCGGGACAAGGAGTCGCGCGGCGGGGCGTTCGGACCTGGTCAACTGAGTGAACGAAGAAAAACGGTCGCCATCCGCTTCGTTTCCGCGGCGTTTAACGCCTCATCACCGTCAGCATCAAACGTCATGCAGCGGGTCACAAAGCTCTTGATCATTTCCTCAGCTGACGGTGCTGGCGGCGGTGATTGGGAATTGCCGGACTTTGGGAGCGAATCCGATGACGCCGAACTGTGTTGTCCACAACGTTGACGAAGTTCTTTGACGACCGCAGTCGCCACCTGGGCCAGTTCTGTGCGATCCAGCCGACGATTGCGGTCACGATCGAAACGTCCGGCCGCCTTCACAAACTGATCAGCACCGGGCTGACTGTTACGACGGTTGATGCTTGCCGTACCCGCAGGAAAACCACTGCTTCTGTTTTGAAACGTGAAATTCTGGATTCCGATCAACTGACTCGTCCCGGTGTTTACGCCCAGCATGACGCCCGTCCTGCCGCGTGTAACGAATCCGCCCAGCTGCAAACCGCCCCCGATGACAACGCCGTTTTGTTGGGTGACAGAGAAGCTGATTTGTGCCGCTCCTTGATCGGCAATCAGAGACAAGATGCCGGCGACGGTGACAACTGAAAGACATTTTCGGAACATCGTACGGCTCCTTTGACCTGGCCCTTGAGATGTGGACTCAGTTTTGAACGCACCACTGCTGAAATGGCTACTCGTTTTGACCAATCAAACGACAGTCCGTCGCATTATTCCAGCCAAATCTGTCAAAGAGGGCCGTATATCTCCAGGTTACCTTCTTGTGAGTTACCCCTTTTTTGTATCTGGCCAGGATTAACAATCGAAACCACGGTGATCTGTTCTGGTTCACCGCGGCCGGAATCGAGTTGTCATTGAGTTGCTCAGCACTTGCTTTGACGCTGATCGGGCATCGAATCCGGGAGAATTCCCGTCTGAGCAGGAGTTGCCGCCGGAAGTCCCGGGCCAGGTGCCGATACAGAGTGTGGATCTCCGCCATGGATGGATGTCCCCTGCTTTGAACCTGCAGATATACGCAACTGATCGGCTGGCAGCGGCAATGTTCCCCGAAGGATTTCAGGCATGAATCGAACGAAGCAGCAGGACCGGCCCGTCAAGCGATCGCAAGGCGGCCTAATGCTCTGGCACGGAATGGACATTTCCGGTCTGCGGCGGCTGATCAGTTCGCGCCCATCGATGCATTGGAGTCGTCTGCACAAGCTTCTTGCGCTTCCCCCCATGGCTTTGTACAACTCCGGCATGGGAGCATTGGAATCCCTGGTTTATGGCCGGGCCGTTGCTCAGACAGAATTAGTCGAGCCGCCGATCTTCGTGCTCGGATTCTGGCGCAGTGGAACAACACTACTGCAGAACCTGCTCAGCCACGATCCTCAGTTCGCACATCTGGGGCTGTACCAGGCATTGTTTCCCTGGCATTTTTTGCTGACGGAAACAGTGACCAAGAAACTGACAGCGCCATTTGTACCCCAGGCAAGACCCATGGACAACGTTGAAGTCTCCTGGGACGCACCGCAGGAAGACGACATTGCAACGGCCGTCATGAGTCAGGTGTCGCCTTACATGTTTCTGTCGCGACCGCACGATCTGCGTTCCTTCTGGAAAGCTCTGGACTTTGAGAATCTGAGCGACGCGGAACTGAACCGATACGAATCCTGCCTGATGCATTTGCTGAAGAAACTGACTTACAAAACACAAAAGCGTATTATGCTGAAGTCGCCCTTTCACACATATCATGTGCAGAAACTGGTGGAGCTGTTTCCTGATGCAAAGTTTCTGTATATCCACCGCGATCCGTACCATGTCATTCGTTCGGGGTGTCATCTTCGCCGCCGAATGATAGAAGAGAACACGTTAGGACGCCCCGTGTTTCATAACGTGGAAGATGAGATTATTGATACCTATCGATTCGCGCTGGAGCGATACGAGCAGGATCGCCATCTGATTCCTGAAGGCAACCTGCATGAGATCTGCTTCGAGAATCTGGAAATCGACCCCATTGCAGAACTTGGCACTGCGTACAGCTCCCTGGGGCTGAATGGGTTTGGGCACGTGGAGAAGGCGGTGCTTCCGAAGCTGTTTTCGTTACGAAGCTACCAGAAGAACCTGTTCAACGACGATCCCGTGCTGGTTCGCCGCGTTTACGAAGAACTGCGGCCTGCATACGAGCGCTTTGGTTATTCCGCTCCGAATCTCAAGCCTGCAGCAGTCGTTGGCGAGTCAGGTGCGGCCTGATCGGTCTTCCGGTTGTTCGACGAACACGCAGTCTTTAGCGCTTCCGGTCGTCGCCACCTTTTGCCTTTTGTGCCGCATAGAATTCCTGAGCTCTCATCCAGCGGTCCGTGAATTCCTGCTGCGACATTGTGTCGACTCGAATCCCTGCCTTTTCGAACATTGGGATGGTACGTCGCGTTTTTTCGTCACGTTGCAGTTCCTCAATTGTAATCCTGCCGTCTTTATTGGCGTCGATATAGGGGAACGCCTTTGTGCTGGCAAAGTCTGCATGCTTTTCTCTTGCTTCTTCCGACAGGTGCGACTTGCCGTCTGGCCGCCATGCGCGTTTGGCAACTGAAGTGGCGTGCGGACCACCGACGATGGTCACGCGGGGGCGTTTGAATGTGGCCAGTTGCTGGCTGCCCTTGGCCGAGACGTCGTCGTAGAATTTAAGTTCTTTGGGTGTCAGCACACCATCGACGTTGATGTCGATGTCATCGAACTGTTGCAGACTGTCCCGCCGAGCGGTGATCCACTCGTACAGCCCCACCTGACCATCAAAGTCTGTATCCAATTCGCTGTATTTGGGCGGCAGATCGACAGTCATTCGTTCCTTTTGTCGAGAACGAAATGGTGCAGGCGTCTTGTACTGAGTTCGGTTTCCGCCGGGACGGGGTTCAGGGCCGTTCTCCGGACGACGCTCACTGGATGAATCACGACCCTGATCGCGGCTTCTTTCGAATTGCTGCCGCAGGCTGTTTCCGAAATCTTCCACCGACAGGCCAGGTCGCAGTTTTACGCCTCGAGACTCCATTGCGCGCCGAAGGCCCTCCGGGAGCTTATTCAGTTCATTTTGATCGATGCGCCCGTCACCATTTTGGTCCAGTCGACTACCAAAACCTCCGGGCGGACCACCCCGACTTCCTCGATCTCCGGAATCTCCTCCTCCGAAGCGGCTTCGGTCACCGCCACCTCTTCCCCCATCACGGCCCGGCGGTTGGGCATTCGCATCGGTCTGACACATTACCAGCAGTGCAAAGATGGCGAGGGTTGAGAGTGGCCTCATGGTGTTTTTCCTGGAGTGCGATCGTTTCGGGGCAGGTGTGCGGTGGGGAGTTTGCTGGGAGGCCGTAGTGCTTTGTCACAGCCAGGTTTTAGGGTTGGCGAGGAAAACGGGGTCAGGTACCAAAAACCGGAACGGCCCGAAGGGTGCTTTGCATTTTTGGTACCTGACCCCCTTTTCCGGGGAATGCTTCCACTCTAACTCTTGCCTGTGACAAAGCCGTAGTCTTGTGAAAGGATGACTCACTCTAGATTGTCGCGGATGATCAGAATGTGAACGGATTTTGGTTCAAAATCAACATAAAACCGCAAAACGGCTTGTCGTCGAATCAAAGTGGAGCGGACATTGCGTGTTGTATGTGGGAGGAGATCCGTTACGGATTCCCAGGCAGCCAGGATTTCCAGAATTGTCACTCCTGGCGTTCTCACTCTCAGGGCAGATCAAACAGAAACCAGCGGGTGGCGTCAGGTATGCACAGAATCAGCGCTCGCTCCCCCGGGACTCTCGACGTCTGAATGCCGAACATCCAGCCGGTATTCGCACCGCTCGAGTTTTTCTTTGGCGTCTTCCGTGGTCTCAAGCCCGGCTGCAGCCTTTTTGCGCGGGCGGGTGCCTATGTCGGGCACTTCCCAGCCTGAAAACGGGCTGCCACGACGAAGAACCGTTCAGGAGGCTAAATAGACAGCTCCGACGCCCCAAGGCTTCTTTATGTCGGTGACTGTTTACTGCTCGCCATGAGACCGGTTGTGAAACGAAAAAGGGCGGCGGACCATATCGGCTCGCCACCCTTCCTGATCACGTCAATTCCTGAATCAGGAATAACGTCTGTTCGTTCAGATTTCTGATGGAATCTGAGCCCTAGTAGCGTCCGCCGCCGCCACCACCGTAGCCGCCGCCACCACCGCCGTAGCCACCACGGCCACCGCCGCCGCCACCACCACGGTCTTCGCGAGGACGAGCTTCATTAACGACGATCTGTCGACCGTCCATGTCCGCCCCGTTCAACGCTTCGATGGCTTCGTCGCCACCGGATTCCATTTCAACGAAACCAAATCCCTTGGATCGTCCGGTTTCTCGGTCACTGATGACCTTGGCCGAAGTCACGACGCCGTACTGAGCAAATGCCTGCTCGAGTCCCTCGGAGGTAGTTGCCCATGCCAGACTACCGACAAAAATGTTCTTACTCATTCACCAAACCCTTGAGCTTTTCAGCTACCAAAACATGTGTATTGCTGCCACACGGCAGCCTTCAAAACGCTGAATTTGAAAACTCGAATTTCATCCGAATTCCCATCAAAAAGATGTATGTTGCGGGAGAACTCAAGAGCGGACGTGACTGTCTTCAAGAATACCGTGACCCACACCAATTGGCCCGAACGACTCAAATATGGAGCCTGTATCAAACTCAGGTGGGGTGACGCTACCCGCATGGGGGCGTAATAGCAACACCACCAGACCATCTGAGGCGGAAACACTCCCATAAACCTGTCGGGAGGTGTCGGCCGACCGCTGGAGGGTAAGTTTGAGAAAACTGTGTTTCTCACCGTAAGATCAATTAAATGGACTCCCGGCGAGCGGTATCCGCGTTTACGAAGGCCGAGGCACATTCGCTTGCGTGAAGGCGCCATTCACAGAGCGGTAGCAGGCTTCTGCGGCGGCCACTGGATCGTAGCCGGGTTTGTTCCAGACCATTCCGCTGACTTCACAACTGATGTCGCCACGGTAACCGCCATCAAACAATCGTCTGAGTAGGTCTGCGTATGGAATCGTTCCCGCCTGTCCGGGCAGTTTAAACACTATTCGATCGCCTTCTTCGACGGCGTCCTTTACGGCCACATGAGCCAAATAGGGCAGGGCCGTGCTGACCGTGTCTTCGATCGACATGTCTCGATAAGCATAATGGCTGTAGTCGTAGACAATGCGAAGATGCCTGGATCGTCCCAGCTGGTTGATCAGCCAAACGGCCTCCTCGGGGCGCGACATGACGCCACCACGATGAGGTTTAATGGCCAGGATCGTTTGACGCTCGGTCGCAAGGTCCAGCCAGTCGCCGACACGATCACGCAGCAGGTTGCGTTTCTTCTCCCACTGACCACCACCGAGTACTGTCTGCACAAGCGGCGGCTGCGACGGACACAGGTCTCCGGCGAGTTCGAAGACGCTGGCAAGACGAGTGCGATGGGCGGCATGTTCCGCGTCGCTTTCACTGGGAAGAACGTGTTCCATCAGTGACGTAAGTCGCAATCCGCAGTCCGCCAGTTGTGTTCGTACTGTGCGCCGCCGCTTAGCAGGCATGTTGGCCGGAGCCGCGTTCCAGTCGGGCCAGACCGTGATTTCCACGGAATCGAACCCAATGCGAGCGATGTGGTTGATGGCCACTTCGGTTGTCAGAGACTTCATGCCGTAGGTGCTGAAGCCCAGCAGCAGATGGTCGCTGTACAAATTGGCTGACGTTGAGCTGCCAGCGGCTGCTTTCCCGGTCAGACAGCCCAGGCCGAACAGTCCAAGCTGCAGCACGTCGCGGCGGGTCCTGGCTCCGTTGCGGCCAGGCCGGGCAAGGTCCCGTAGATTCTTGATGGTGTCGTCTTGCACTTGATTTGGGCTCCATACTCAGCGGGAATTCACCGCCAGTCAGGCTACTGCATTGTCACAGCCAGGTTCCAGGGTTGGCGAGGAAAACGGG
>JAAERP010000461.1 GCA_024230215.1 Fuerstiella sp.
ACCCCGTTTTCCTCGCCAACCCTAAAACCTGGCTGTGACAAACCACTAGAATTCGCTGATAACGTTCCCGTCGTCTCGTTGATGCAGGTAGTCGATTGTATTGTAGTCCGTATTGTACGACACAAAGCGAGCACTGCCATCGGTCAACAGAAACAGTCCACCGCCAGAGTGATAGCTCCACCAGTGAAAGATGTCGTCGCCGGCCGGGTCGGAAAAGTTATCGGGGGGACGAAATCCGCCAACGTAGTCCAGGCCACCGTTGACAGTTGAAAACTGCCAGTTGTCATGCGTTAACATTGTATCACCATGCCCACTGGGGCAGCCAAGCAGGCTGAAGTTCCACATGCCCCAGCCCCCGAACTTGGTAATCACGCCTCGTTCACCGGCCAGAAAAGTGTTCGACGTGCCGTCTGTCACATCGCGAATGCGGACCCCCTTGCGATTGAAGACACCGCTGGTCAGGTCCGGCACCGGATTGCAATTGAAGAAAAACTGATTCGAAGCGAGCCCGCGGTAGCCGCCGTTTCCAAGATAGTTTGTTGTTCCCATCTCCTGATTGAACACGATTCTGTCGTCCGATTTCGGGTCTGACGGACAGGCCAGCGCGGCCATGTTTTCCGAGGAAACCGGATCCGCGGTTGTCATTACGGTCGTGTCGGCCCCGTTGTAAAGATTGGCCTGATCGAAGAAGGGAAGCAGGTGGAAAATCCAGCCGCGCGCCGCATTGGCGTCGACGAGATTGTTCATTGTGTCCGCTTCCCAGACGGACGACGGTGGGAAGATTCCATGCACGTCGTGATAATTGTGCAGCGCAAGTCCCAGCTGTTTCAGATTGTTGCGGCACTGAGTTCGTCGGGCTGCCTCGCGAGCCTGCTGCACGGCTGGCAGCAGCAAGGCGATCAGGATCGCGATGATGGAAATGACAACCAATAATTCGATCAGCGTAAAACCGGAGGAAAGCCTGGATCGAAAGCGTGAATCAGATTTCATCGTGGAATGTCGTTTGATCGCAGAAGTGAGATTGCCGGCCGCCACAGTGCCATTCGTCGTAGTCATCGGACGTCCATGCAACGAAGTCCTTGCCTTGCACATAGTATGCCACGGTCCCTCGATCACGCACAATTTACTGTCTAAATCCAACCTGCTTCGGCAGTTGCGACGGACCTTCGGCGCAGAATCGTTCTAACATGGACGCATCAGCAACAGAATTCTCACGATGTGTTCGAAAACGCCACATGTCGATTCACCAGATGCTGGCCTCACCGCCGTCGGATCATCAACACCAGTAGCGGCTGCGGGGCCCTTCCGGTGATCACAACCAATGCTGCGGAAAGAATCGTTGGCACCGGAGAGAGCTTTACTGATAGAACCAACTCACGGGCAGGGACCGAAATCGGCAGGACAAGATGCCCTGCCCTGCACCGCTGTCCCAGTAACTCATGACTGCTCGATCGCGATCGAAGACCAGGCTGGTGTACGAATACGTGCGATCAGAATCCGATTCCAGATTGTTCACGTGTTGCCAGGAGGTGCCCTCGTCGCGGGAAATCGCCGCGGTCAACGGCGTTCGTTTTCCACCGTGTCCGGCTCCGGCTGTAAACGTGTCGTTCCAGACCAGCAGCAGGTCGCCCGTTGCCGGAATCCTACGCAACGTTGCCGGTGCTTCAGGGGCTTTCACACCCAGTGACTGCATTTCAGTCCACGTATCGCCACCGTCGTCTGAGTAACTGCATCCGATAAAGCCCATCTGCGTACGGACGACCATCAGCACGCGCCCGTCAGTCAGCTCAATAACCTCCGGTTCCATCGCGCCTCGCTTTGGCGCATCCACGCTGCCGCTGCCACCTCGCCACGTTCTGCCGTTGTTGTCAGACAGATAACAGTGCGACACGAAGTGGTTGACCTTGTGGACGTCCGGTGTCGAAGCGGCTGGTGCCAACAGGCGGCCCGACGAAAGCTGGACGATGCGGTCATTGTTGACAACGTGGTAACCGTCGTCGGCTGTGACCAGCACCGGATCGCCGAACGTCGCTGTTTCATCGGATGAAAACCGAACGAATAAATCCAGATCTGCGTGACTGTTCTTTTGCAGGTAGAACATTGCAACCTGACCGGACGGAAGCCGTCGCAGAGTCACACTCATGACGTTCATGCCACCCGTGTTCTGCTGCAGCACTCGACGGGCGTCCCACGTCCGGCCACCGTCTGTTGATCGTCGTCCCACAATATGTGCTTCGGCAAAGTCGCTGCCCGTACCTTTGAATTCAGTCGCAGCAAACAGCAACGTCCCATCCAGTAGTGGCAGGACAGAACCTTCGGTGTACCGTGGGTTCTGTTTTGTACTGGGGTAGACGACGACAGAAACATCTTCACGTGGGTCCGGGGTTGCAGGCCGAGAAAGAACCAGCAGTGTCTGTGCGGCGCGGATTGCGGCGTCGGGATGTGGGTCGTCCAGCATCTGCTGCAATACTCCGGCCAGGTTGCCGGACCGCGCATCTCCGGCAAAGGTCGCGGCATACGTCCGCACCGCACCGTCTGCGTTCTTTAGGTTTGCGGCCAATGCGATCAGTCCGCCCTTATCGCCCAGGGATGCCAGTGAGTGGTGCAGATAAGCTCGCAGCAGTTCCTCTTCGCAGCGTGGAAGTTCTTTTCGAAGTCGGGGGATGTCGCTGCTGTCGCCGATGCGCCCCAGAATCCAGGCCGCAATTCGCAGTATTTCCGGATCTTGATGTTGCAGCATCGATCTCAGGACACTCATCGCTTCCGGGTTGCCGCATCGTCCCAGCGCGGCCGCTGCCATCAGTTTCAGCCGCAGGTTTTCTTCCTGATGGAATGCTCGTCTCATGGCGATGCCGTCTCCGACTTCGACGATCTTGTACAGACTCTCGGCGGCGTGCACGTGACCGTAGTCGTCAGCGCCCTCCAGAATTGAAAGCATTACCGCAGCATTCGAACGCCTGCCTGCCCGGACAAGTTCTCGTGAGATGCCACAACGCCGCTGATCGTCTTTTTCGTTCGGCAGTTTTGGCGTTAGAAATGCGATGACCTCCTCTTCGTAGCCACCAAGAGTCAGTCCCTCAGCGGCGTGGATCGACGGCCAGAAGTCATTCCCGTGCAGGCCACTTCTAAGAACCGTCAGACATTTTTCACGGGTGGCGTCGTCCAGGTCGATGGTGTCGTCGGCGTGCGCATTGAGCGACAGACAGACGAGGGATATCAGCGCCGCAGTATTGTGGAGTGAGGTGGGCATTTTGAACGTTTCGTAATGGCGGGAGAGTGTTTATCTTCATTGGCTGAAGGCGAATGCAGGCCGGATTCCTTTTCACCCGAAAACGAATCCTGGACCGTGCCCTCGATTGTATTCTCGATCATCAAAGCAGGAAATCACCACGCCGTCCAGCCACCGTCGACCAGAAGATTCTGACCTGTAATATAACTGCCTGCGTCGCTGGCCAGCAGAAGCAGAGCTCCGTTCAGTTCCTGCGGCACACCCATGCGCCCCATCGGGCTCTTTGTTTTCAGCCGTTCCACCATTTCGGCTGGAGCCTTTTCTGATGGAAACGGCCCCGGGCTCAGGCAGTTGACTCTTACCCGGTCCTTGCCCCAGTAAACGGCCAGATGCCGAGTCATGTGAATAATGCCGCCCTTGAGCGCATGATACTGAACCGGACTGGCGACGCAGACGCCATCATAGGCATCGGGATAGGAACCGACGACGCCGTACATAGAGCCGACCATCACGACGGATCCCGCGACGCCGCGGGCTACGACGTGGTCCCGCAGCTGACGAGCCAGCAGGAAATACCCCGTTGCATTTCTCAGGTCGCTGCTGAATGCGTCTGCGGTCACATTGGTCAGGTCCATCGCGTGGCCCTGCTGACCGTTGTTGATGAGAATGTCGACGGCGCCTGCCGCATCGACGGCCGCCGCGAAACCCGCGCTGACTGATTCTTCATCCAGTTGATCCAACTGGACGCCAATGTGTCTTGCAGCGCCGATGCGGGGCAGATCGTCCGCGATTCGTTGTGCTCGCGATTGTTTACGACTGGCAACCACCACCGTCGCCCCCGCGTCCGCCAGCGCGCGGCAAAACGATTGACCCAGATGGCCGGACCCTCCTGTGATCAAGGCGACTCGACCACTGAGGCTGAATAATTGCTGAACCGTCGATTCGTTCATATCTGCACCCATTGTTCCGTTCTGACAGAATGCAGAGCTGCCAGACACACCTTCAGAGTCTGTAGAGCCTCGTCCAGCGAGCAGACGGGCAGAGCCTCATCGTTAAGCTGATCAAGAAACGCGTCCGCCTGCCTGACAAACAGGTCGTCTCGCTCGAGCGCAAACTCGTTTTCTACCTGCCACGGACCATCTGGCTGAGTGGATGAAAGCCACCGGCTGCGGTGCCCTTCGAATCTCGCGGCTCCTCGTTCACACACGACGGTTAGTCTGGATTCGCTCACGGGCTGATGCTGATTCAGACTGAATGAACCGAGAACTGTCTCGTGACGAGTGATGACGTGGGCCGTGTCTTCCACGTTGACTCCATCCAGAACACAATGCTCCGCATCGGCAACCAAACGTGTGACGGGGCCGACAATCCATTCGGCAGTGTTCATTACGTGAGTCAGTGCATCCTGGATTGCTCCACCGCCGGTTTCGTGTCTTGTGTAATAGATTTCACGGTACGCCGGGCGATAGAAGGGGAAGTGCTGTCCTCCTGTGTACACGACCTGGACCGGTCGGCCGAACGCTTCTGCATCAAGAGCATTCTTCATTTCGACCAGCGCCGGATGTTGCCTCATCACGTAAGCGACACTGACTGGCAGTTGACTCCCATCGACGGCTGCCTGCAAGTCAGAGATTCCGTCCAGCGATATACTCAGCGGTTTTTCAATAAGGGGCGCGATTCCGCGTTCCATCAGCCGCTGCGCCATTGGTATGTGCAGTTGTGCAGGCGTACAAATCACGGCGCCATCGAAACGTTTGATCAGTGCGTCGTCCAGCGACTTGAATGAATCGCTCAGACGGTACGAAGTGGAAATCTGTTGTCGCAATTCCTCGTTCGTTTCGCACAGCACGACGTTAGCCCGTCCTGTTTTCTGAAAACACCGGACGTGGCGTTCACCAATAGACCCACCACCGATGATCAGGATCTGTTTCATTTATTTTCCAGCATTTCGACGCTGTCGCATCTGGTGTTATGGCATGGACGGACTGAGGCTGTGCTGTCACCCGCAACATGTTGCCGAGGTGTTTTGCACAGAGAGATTCATCGCTGCGTTCAGGATGACTCACCAAAACGTAGATCAGTAGATTCTGTTCGTGGCGGGGGACAATGGGACGAAGTCTGGAGAATCTGTTTGTATTCGGCAAACGAAGCGACAACAAACTGTGGTTGCTGGGTTTAAGGCCGAAGAGAATGGCTGATAACGCTCTCGGATTTCAGTTTCCTGGGAGAATTCGGTCCCGTTCAGCGGAATTGTTCGGTGAAGTTGAAATAATCGTAGGGTTTCAGACATCTCTATCCGGATGCACCAGGCAACCGCAGCCATCACTTTCCGAGTGACGTCGCCATCAGTGAAAGTAACAACATTTTCGGGCTTCGTCACTTAGAGCAGTGTACGTATTCTCGTGAACCGTTTTGGCTCATGGGAGTAACAAAACTGCTGTTGAAACTCGTTCTTCGCGGCCACAGGTCAGCGTGAAACGCTGTAGACAGTGATGGCAGGTTTGTTCCCTGCCAGGTGCGTCAATCCGATCGAGCGGCCACGGTGGTGGCTCGAATCCCCAACTAATCGAAATGTTGTGAATCAAAAATCACATCAGGAGACCCGCGGATGAAACTGTTTCGTAATCTTGTTTGTTTGACACTCATCGCCGTTGTGGCTGGCAGTGTCGTGGCCGACGAAAAGGAAAAGAAGGGCAAGCGAAAGGGCAACGCCAAAGCCCCAACGGCCACACAGCGTTTTGTTAAGGATCTGGAGCTGACTGCTGATCAAAAGGAAAAAGTTGCGGCGATCGACAAGCAGTTCGCAGCAAAGTTCAAGGATCTGGCCGCCAGGAAAAAGGCTATTCTCACCGCTGATCAGTTGAAGGCTCAGCGCGATGCACAGAAGGCGGCAAGAGAAGCTGGCAAGACCGGAACAGATGCTCGAAAAGCTGTTGCCGGTGTCGTCAAACTGACGGACGAGCAGGCGGCTAAGACTAAGGAAGTCCAGAAGGCTCAGCAGGCACTCACCGTTGCAATCGTTGCATCTTTGAAAAAGGTTTTGACTGCTGAACAGCAGGAAAAACTTCCTAAGGCCCGTGGCGGTGCCAAAGGTAAAGGCAGGGCTGGAAAAGGTAAGAAGAAAAAGAAAGACGATGCTTAGAGCGGAGTCAGCTCGGATGTGCACGCGATGAATGAGCGTGCAGGCTGAATCGAAGAATGCTGCGGCATTCTGTCATGCCTGAGAAGTATCAAAAAAAAGCCCCGCGTTGTCAGTTGGTGACGCGGGGCTTTTTCGTTTCGCAACGTCTGTCCAGGCTGTCGCAGCGTCGATTCAATCCGCAGGTTCATCGCCGGCAGTGGCCGTGTCTGCTGC
Organism: Fuerstiella sp.; assembly: GCA_024230215.1. Classification (GTDB taxonomy): domain Bacteria; phylum Planctomycetota; class Planctomycetia; order Planctomycetales; family Planctomycetaceae; genus Fuerstiella. Next base: position 6,585 of record JAAERP010000461.1, read on the forward strand.
GGTTGAAACATCTGTGAGTGGCGTTGAGTGGGTCGATTCGTCACGCAAGTCGTCAGTGTTTCGCAGCTGAATATCCGGCAGGTCCTTATCCAGGTCTTCGTCGCTGCGAGAACGCATGATCATGCGAATCGGAACTTCGTGGAACGGTGACACTTCACGCAGAAAGCCCAGCAAATATCGTTTCCACGATTCGTCGAACAGCTTTGGTTCATTGCATTTGACGACAATCGTGGGCGGTGCCGTGGCGACCTGAGTGGCATAATAGATTTTGGCTCGCTTGTTCTTGCGGTGCGCCGGCGGGTTATTGTCGACGGCCATCTTCACTGCCCGGTTCAGTTTTCCGGTACCAATTCGGGTCTGTGCCTGTTTGTAAATGGTTTGTGTGAGGTTCACCAGTTGCCGAATGTTGCGGCCGTCTTTAGCCGTCAGGACGGCAATGGGGACATGCCGCATTGAGGCGAACGAGCTGACGAGATACTCGCCCCATTTTTCGATCGTCATTTCCTCTTCCTGGGCAAGATCCCACTTGTTGACGACAAAGACGCAGGGTTTGTGGTGTTTTGTGATTTCTTCCACAAGTTGCTTGTCGACCCGGGAGACCGTCTGTGTCGCGTCAAAGAACATCAACACGACGTCGGCTCGCCGAATGCTCTTTTGAGCACGCACCAGGCCATAGAATTCGATGTTGTTTTCAAGACTCTTGCGTTTACGGACTCCGGGCGTGTCAATGGCCACAAAGGAACGGCCGTCCACGTCAAAGCGAATGTCGATGCTGTCACGCGTTGTTCCGGCAATCTCGCTGACGATCACCCGTTCTGATTGGGCCAGCTGATTGATGAACGTACTCTTGCCGACATTCCTTCGTCCCACGATCGCCAGTCGCATTTCCGGAGCTTCGAACAGGTTTGCCCCTTCCTCGCTCTCATCGTCGCCGGCTTCTGGAAGGTGGACTGCAATTGCTTTCAATAAGTCGGCACGATTTCGATTGCCTGTCACGCTGGTGATGACCTGAGGCAGGTTGGCCAGACGCAGAAAACCGCCGGCTTCGATGTCCAGCTTTGACGAGTCACATTTATTGACGACCATCAGCATGGGTTTGTCGATGCGACGGAGACGTTCGGCGACTTCCTGGTCCAGCGGAGTAATGCCGGCCTTTGCGTCCACGACAAACAACAGCAGGTCACATTCCGACAAACCAACGTCGATCTGTCGCTCAATGTCATCCGACAGATCGTCGCTGTCCACGATGCCAATGCCACCAGTATCGACCAGTTCGAAATACCGGTCCTTTTCGTGCATCATCCACGTGACGCGGTCTCGCGTGACCCCGGCAGTGGGATCCACGACTGACAGCAGCTTGCCCGCCATCCAGTTCAGCAGCGAGCTCTTCCCCACGTTCGGACGACCAACAATCGCCACTTTGGGAATACCCATAATGCCAAACCTCGTTCTGAAAAGGAGGCCCCTGCCTCGGACGATGCGAGCTGACGCTCAGGAAACGAAAACTGCTGCCGACGGAGTTTGCATCTCCGCCAGCTGACGGCACACGGCTCACCGGGAATGTCTCAGTCCTGTCTGCACGAAGCACAGGACGGCACCTGGTAGCGATGCGTGAAATATCCGGCGCAACGCGGACAAGTCGGGCAGATTACACATCGAAAAGCAGAATCGTTAGAGAGAAGATGCCATTTCCGATGAGTTGTTCGTGATTTCCAGGGAATCGCGTGACGACCTGACAGTGTGTTGATGTCGACGACAGCTGGAATGGACTACGGCCGCAGCAGACATTACCCTTGTACTGTCTCGGAGGGGCGGTTGTTTTCCGGGAGAGTGAATGCGTGCAGCGACGGTCAATTCTGGTTGCATGCGTCGGGTGGCCGATATTTGCTGCGATCGGGTGTGGCGGTGATGAGAGGCCAGCACGACTCCACGGAGTTCCTGTCCGGTCAGGCAGGATCATTGACACCAATTGTCTGAAAGGGAATCCTTTGACAAATCTGCTCACCCGGTTCTTCGTGTTTTCGACCTTGTCTGCCGTTCTTAGGTGCAGCTTTGCAACGACATGTCTCGCTGCAGGAACTCAGCACCCGAACGTGCTATTCATTGCTGTGGACGATCTGCGTCCATCGATCCGCTGCTACGGCGACCCGCACGCCATCACTCCAAACATTGACCGGCTTGCGGAACGTGGCGTGCGATTCGATCGTGCACATTGCCAGGTGGCAGTCTGCAATCCGTCACGCGCCAGCCTGATGACGGGGCTTCGTCCTGACAAACTTGGTGTCTGGACTCTACCGATTCACTTTCGGGAAGCGATGCCCGCTGCTGTGACTCTGCCGCAATGGTTTCGACGGTTTGGCTACACGGCCGTGAGTCACGGAAAAATCTATCATAACCCAACTCCTGATCCACAGTCGTGGAGTGAAGCGATTCGGGCCTCGCCTCGCCTGAAGTCGGCCTACCCGGAAGGCACGCAGCAACGCATTCGAGAGGTTCAGAAGGCACTGCCACAGAACGACTGGCGAAAAAACAACCTGCGAGGTCCCAGCACCGCCGCGCCGGATGTTGACGACAGCAAGTTGGTCGATGGTGCGCGAACGGACATGGCGATCGAAGATCTTCGACGACTTGGCAGCAGCGATGCACCGTTCTTCCTGGCGATGGGGTATATCCGACCCCATCTGGCGTGGATTGCACCAAAAAAATACTGGGATCTGCACGATCCGGCGACGCTGCCTGCAGTCACCAACGGCAGCGTCACGGCGAATACTCCGCCGTATGCCCTGTCGAACAGTTATGAACTGACTCACTACGTCGATCTGTTCGACTTCCCGAAACCCTGGGATGAACAGCGAGTTGCCGACGAACGGGCTCGGCATTTGATGCACGCGTACTATGCCTGCGTGACGTACATCGATTCGCAGATCGGTCGTCTGCTGGATGCGCTGGACGAAGAAGGCCTTGCTGAAAACACGATTGTTGTTCTGTGGAGCGACCATGGCTGGAAGTTGGGAGAATTCAACGGCTGGGGCAAGATGACCAACTATGAAATTGACACTCGTATACCGCTGATCATTTCTGCGCCCGGATTGCCAACGGCCGGACAGCAATCCGACGAACTGGCGGAACTACTGGACCTGTACCCAACGCTCTGCGAACTGGCAGGACTCGATATACCCGATTTTGTTGACGGAAACAGCCTGGTGCCGAACCTCAAGGACGTCAGCGTTCACGTCAACGCCGCCGCATTCAGCCAGTACTACCGCAATTTTGAAGGCCGTGAATACATGGGCTACGCCATTCGTACGGATAAGCACCGGTTTGTGGAATGGCGAGACTTCAGCACGGGCGAAGTGACAGCACGGGAACTGTTCGACCATCAATCGGATCACTCAGAATCCGTCAATCTTGCTGATTCTGCACCACAGGAGCTAATTGATCGACTTACTGCCGAGCTGCTGGAATCTCACCCGCGCAAGGTGCTGACGATGACACCGCCCGTGCATTCAAATCCGAATCAGCTGCGGCTAAGGGCCGATATTTCGTTCTTAAATAAGTCCGAAACCACTGTGATGGTTTTTCCGATCACGCCGAAGGGGCGTCGCGGGCGAGTAAAGAATCTGAGTCCGGGTGAGTCAGTCACTATCAAGGCTCGCATCGGCGGTGTTTATGTGGTGGAGAGCAAAGACGGAACGATTCACCAGATTCACTCGCCATCAATGCCTTCGCGAACCATTGTGCTTGAGTGATAACCTCAAATTCGTTTGCTGCGCATAAAAAAACGCGCCGCCGGTCAGACCGGACGTCGCGTTCGACTCGTTGGGCAGAAGACTAAGCAGACTGCATACAGCAGCGTCAGCCCTGTGTTGAGGTGTGCCACTGACAAAGCCAGTGGCACACAACTATTCACCCAGTCACTGACAATCGATTAGAGGATCTTCTTGAGATCCGCGAGGACAGTTGCTGTCTTCAGGTCGTTCACATCAGACACAGCAATGTTGGCTTTAACACCAAGACCGTTGGCCAGAATGATTGTCACTTCAGCTTTGGGGCTGATGCCGTAGTTGTCAGGGCCATTTTCGAATTCGTTAGGAACGACAAACGGCACGTTGGTCGCCTTGCTGTTCTTTGCAAGTTTCCTGGCTGCATCGGACAGTTCGTCCTTGTCTTCACCAAGCACGTTGACGAATGCGGTCAGTTTAGCGTCCTTGTTCTTTGCGATCGCCTTGTCAATCTGCTGTACCAGTTCGACGATTCGTTTGTCCGTCGAACGAGTGAAGATGACAACCTGCGGCTTGGCACCATTGCGACATCGGTAGCAAAGGTTCTTGCCTTCTGCTATGCCGTCTGTTTCTGCACCGGCATACTTGGTGACGTAGAACGCTCCAAGTGAGTCGCCGGTCTGAGGGCCGCTCTTGACTGCTTCACCTGCGGTTACAGCCGAGGTGACTGCCAGAATCATTCCAAATGCGAAAAAGTTCTTCACGAATTGCTCCTTTCAAGGGGGGCGAAATTCTGTGCGCCAAAGCACGCCGAGGATGGTCGTTGAGGGAAATCGATTCGACTGACCATCATGGCTCTTGATCAACGGTTGCCGCTGTTCGACAATGTAAACCACTGACGTCGCTGTCAGTCTCGCAAAATCTTACCTGGATCAGGAATTGGATAAAAGTGACCAGGATTACATAACGCGACACGTTGTTCTATTTGCCAAACAAAACGAATCCGGCCTTCACACCCTGTGAATTGCACACCTCAATCTGTGGTCCCGGTTCACAGACTCTCCAATTCCGCCTCGAACGACGGACAGGAAATCGTATGCCCAAGGCACTTAGCTCGGCTCTGATGATCATCCCATGTCTGCTCACGGGCGGGACGTTGAGTTATTCCGGCGAACCCACTGTTATCGGCCATACCAGTGAGCAGTCATCAGCGCGGACGGATCGTTCGCCCGTCGATCTGGCGCTTTCTCCGGATGGGCAGTGGCTGGTGACGGTCAATGAAACTTCCGACAGCGTGTCGCTGATTCGAACGAAGGACCGACTTGTCGTTGACGAAATCGTGTGTGGTCGTCACCCCGCCGACATCGAAATATGTCCCGATGGTCAAACTGTTCTGGTGAGTGGATCGTGGTCTGGTGACATCACGATTCTGAAGATTGTCGGCGGGCGACTGAAGCGGACCGGTGTCATTAATGTTGGGTTCGAACCCTGTGGCCTGGCGGTTTCGACAGAAGGAGATCGAGCATACGTCGGGCTCGTGGCAACCAGCCAGGTAGCCGAGCTTGATCTGAAGACCCAGAGTGTATCACGACGTTTTGACGTTGGTTACTGGCCTCGATATCTGACGCTTTCGCCCGATGGTTCGCGACTTGCCGTCGGTTGCGGAGGTGCCGGTAGAATTGACGTGATCGATCCGGCCACTGGTGAAACACTCTATGATGAACCATTGGCGAATGGAATAAATCTCGGTCACATGATTTCGTCTGCGGACGGCACGTATGCCTACTTCACGTGGATGGTCTATCGTACGAATCCGATCAACGTGGGCAATCTGCGACGCGGCTGGTTGCTGGCGAGTCGCATCGGTCGTGTGCGGCTGGATGGTTCTTCGTATCGCGAGGCGATTTCACTGGACGTGCCACGAATGGCCGTCGCCGATCCTCACGGAATCGTCATCAGCCATGACGAAAGTCGTCTGGTTGCCTCCGCTGCGGGAACTCATGAATTGCTGGTTTACCGTCTGCGTGATCTGCCATTTGTTGGCGTTGGTGGTCCTGGCGACCTGATTGATCGCAGGCTGCAGAACGATCAGGACAGGTTCCACCGCATCGACGTCGGTGGGCGGCCGATGGGGCTGCGAATGGCCGACGACAGCCGCACGGTTTATGTCGCCAACTATTTTCGCAACTCCGTGCAGCTGGTCGATCTGGAGTCCCGGACGGTGAGCGCTGAAATCGATCTGGGCGGTCCGCAGGAGATGTCACTGGCGCGGCGAGGAATGCAGATTTTCCATGACGGAAAACGCAGCCTGGATCAGTGGTATAGTTGCCATTCATGTCATCAGTACAGTGGAATCAACTGCAGGCCCATGGACACCATGAATGATGGGACTGAAATGACACTGAAGACCGTGCTGCCGTTGTATGGAGTCAGCAAGACTGGACCGTGGACATGGCATGGCTGGCAGAATGATCTTGAAAGTGCGATGCACATGTCGATGACATCGACGATGCTGGGACAGGATCCCAGCGATCGCGACGTTCGTGCTCTGCTGACCTATCTGGATACGCTGGAGGCGCCTCCCAATCCGTTCCGGAATTCAGATGGCTCGCTAAGCGATGCCGCACGCCGCGGAAAACACGTCTTTACCAGTGTCAAGGCCGGTTGTGCCGACTGTCACAACGGCCCGCATTTCACAGACGGAAAAATCCACGACGTCGGTCTGGGCTCAGACAAAGATCATTACGCCGGCTATAACACTCCGTCGCTGCTGGGCGTCTATCGCAAGGTGCGGCTGTTGCATACCGGCCGAGCTCGTTCGCTGGAACGTGTCGTGACTGATTTGCACAGTCCGGAAAAAGTCGTCGGTGGCGGTCAGCTGACCGAACAGGAAACTGCGGATCTGATCGAATACCTGAAGTCGTTGTAGACAGGCTGTGCTTGTATCTTTTGGTTATGAAATCACTTCCAGGTGAATGGCGTTGCCCTCGGAAGCAGACTTTATGGCGTTGATGGTGACTGTCGGAGCTTCGCTTCAACATGAACCGAGCTCTGTATTCTGTCGCGAGGCGGCACGACGAGCAAGCACTTGGACCAAAAACCGTGCCTGCCGTAAGAAACCCGCATCTTCTTCTACGGAAGACGCTCTCTCATTTGGACTTGCGGATTCTCAGCGGTTAACCTGCCGCCGGTATTTGAACTAACGATCCGCCAGTTCTGCAATCAAGGTCGCACTGCGGCGTCGTCGCAATCAGTTGCGTACCGACGCGCGGAAACTAGTGGTCGGCTCCCGTTGGTCGCATTCAATGATGCGCGTAATATGGGTCGTTGTTTTCCCGAAAGCCCCTAATGTCCCGCATCTCTGACGTTTTTAATCAGGCCGCACAGCATGGCCGCATGACATTCATGCCGTTCGTGACGGCTGGCGATCCATCGTCGCAGACCACGGCCGCCGTTCTGAAGGGGCTGAGAGACGCCGATGTCGACCTGATCGAACTCGGTTTTCCCTATAGCGATCCGATTGCGGATGGCCCCGTTATTCAGGCGTCCTACACCCGTGCTCTGGACAACGGCGTGACCGTCCAGAGCATTTTTGACACGATGGCCGGTCTGCGAGATGAGGGACTGCCGCCGGTTCTGGCGATGGTGTCTTTCGCAATTGTGTTTCGATTTGGGACGGATGCATTCGCTGCAAAAGCTGCAGAAGTCGGCTTCAGTGGGCTGATCATTCCGGATTTGCCCGCCGACGAAGCTGGTGAAATGTCCGCCACTGCCACGAAGCATGGCCTGGATCTGGTGCAGCTGATTGCTCCCACCACCACGTCGGATCGCACTCAGCAGATTCTTGATGCGTCCAGTGGCTTCGTCTACTGCGTGTCCGTGGCGGGAACGACCGGAGTTCGAAAAGAACTTCCGGCAGCGTTGATCGAGCAACTGATGCAGCTGCGACTGATGACGGATTTGCCGCTCGCTGTCGGATTTGGAATCAGTGGACCCGATCAGGTTTCGTCTCTGGAAGGCGTCGCCGACGGCGTCATCGTGGGGTCGGCGATCGTGAGACTGGCAGCGGAAGCCACATCTTTGGAAGCAGCGGCTGATGCGGTGCGGACATTTGCGGTGGAAATGCGAGCAGCCGTAAACGGCGTGAGGCCATCGCGAAAAATATGATCGCGCCCTGCGGGCCCCTGACTTTTCTTCCGTGCCGATTCAGATGTCGTGTTCCCCGGCTGCTGCGCGGAAGCAGCAGCAGCTTTTGTTGAGAACGTCCGACGGTTTGTGCACGAATGGGCTGCTGCTTAGAATTCACGCGCTCACGCGATGGGTGCAGTAACGAATGTTTGTAGAGTTGGAGAGGGTACCCATCTGGGGTTGGAGCGAGGAACGAGTGAGCCCCCCGGGGCTTCCTTCGCAAGCTCAGTCCAGGCCCGGATGAGTACCCATAAGTCCGAAACCACATTTCGCCGCCGCACTCCACGCGATCGGGCAGGCCGCCGTCAATTCATCGTATGATTCGAAGAGGATAAACTGGTGAAAGAGCTTTGTATTACGTTTGCCTGTGTTGCAGCTTTGCTGCTGTCACCGTCGTCGTCGGTTCTGGCGGATGGCCAGAAGTTGCCGCACATTGTGGTCATCATGGTTGATGATATGGGGTATGGCGACCCCGGCTGTTACAACTCGAACTCAAAGATTTCGACGCCCAACATGGATTCGCTGGCACGGGACGGAATGCGGTTCACTGATGCTCACGCGCCTGGACCGTTATGTCACATGTCTCGTTATGGCCTGATGACCGGCTGCTATCCGTTTCGAGCAGACGTGGGTTCATGGCGACGGAAGCGTTCGATCGATGCAGGACAGGTAACAATTGCAACGTTGCTGCAGGACGCAGGTTATCAGACCGCGATGGTCGGCAAATGGCATTTGGGGTTCGATGAAAACGGATACGACAAACCGCTGCCAGGCGGACCCATGGATTGTGGCTTTCAGAGTTATTTCGGAATCCGAGCGTCAACTGATATTCCGCCGTACTTTTACATTCGCGGCGATAAGGCCGTGCAGCCGCCGACAAATCAGACTTCGGCGAACTACAGCGACGGCTGGACCAGAATTCAGGGAGCATTCTGGCGAGAAGGCGGTATCGCACCTGATCTGGCGTTGAAGGATGTTCTGCCTCGCTTCACCGAAGAAGCCGTCCAGGTCATTCAATCGCACGGTGAGCAACCGGCCACGGCGCAAAAGCCGTTGATGTTGTATCTTGCGTATCCGGCTCCTCATACGCCGTGGCTGCCGTCGGCGGAATTCGCGGGACGCAGTGGCGCGGGGATGTATGGCGACTTTGCCACGATGGTGGACGCAAATGTTGGGCGAGTATTGAAGTCGCTTGAAGATACAGGCATGGCACAGGACACGCTGCTTGTTCTTACGTCAGACAATGGACCGGTGTGGTACGAAAACGACGTCGAACGATTCGACCACGATTCCTCCGGCGGTCTGCGCGGCATGAAGGCCGATGCATGGGAATGTGGACACCGTATGCCGTTTATCGTTCGCTGGCCAGGTTCGGTTGCCGCCGGAACGACTTCGCATCAGACCATCTGCTTCACAGATCTGCTGGCGACGTTTTCGGACGTTGTGGGGACGTCATTGTCGGGCGATGCCGGGCCAGACAGTTTCAGCTTCTTTGATGTGTTGAAGGGAAGTCAGGCCGACGATGCTGCTGTGCGACAGCATCTCGTGATGAGGTCTGGCGGAGGACTGATGACGATTCGATCGGGCGACTGGAAGCTGATCCAGGGACTCGGTTCCGGAGGTTTTTCCAAACCTTCAAAGATCAAGCCTGGTAAAGGAGAAGCTCCCGGACAGCTGTATGATTTGAAGGTCGATCCCGCTGAGCAACACAATGTGTACGCGTCACACCCTGATGTTGTAGCAGCGCTAACGGCACAGCTGGACGTGATTCAGAAGGCCCGAGGGCAGCGTTTTACAGAATAGACGTTGATCCGAAGCTTCAGGATTAGCCGTTCTGTGTGCCTGTTGCGGGCCGATCGGACAGGATATGAATTTCCTGCAGCGAAGCCGGACTTCGACTGCGTGAGGTGGGACGCGGTCAATCGAAAATGCTACCGTAGCTTTCCCATGTCGCAGACAAAAGGCGAAAAGGTGGGGATGCGTCCGTTGCCTTTTGTGACAATGGGACTCGAGCAGTAGACTGCAACGTTTCAGCTGGCGTTCTGCGCTGCCGTCGGAATGTTCGCGATGAGCCGTCCGCAACGTCACACGTTCAGACTGCTTCCAGCCAAGTGGATTCCTAAACCATCCTGGTCACCTTATGTCGTTGCCCATTATTGAACCCGACGCTCCCCAGCCCAATGTCCCGGAGACGACCGGACCCAGCAAGGGCAACTACGCCTTTGTCAGCCTTGGCTGCCCCAAGAATCTGGTGGATAGCGAGAAAATGTTGGGGACGCTGGCCCTGGATGGCTATACGCTGGTTCCGGACCCCGCTAAGTCTGACTTTGTCATCGTTAACACCTGCGGATTCATCGACAGTTCGCGGCAGGAGTCCCGGGCGGTCATTCAGGAGATGCTGGACCTGAAGAAGAGCGGGCAGACAAAGGGCGTCATTGTTGCCGGATGTCTGCCGGAGCGAATGGAGAAAGGTGGGTTGTTGTCGGAGATGCCCGACGTCGACCACGTTGTTGGTGTCTTTGGCCGCGACGAGATCAACAGAGTGGCGGATCGTCTGGTGGGTGGTGTGACCGAACAGCGAGAGTTGTTCAGGCCGGCTCCAATCACCGCACTCGACGACAGGGCTCGGTTGAGGATTACGCCGCAGCACTTCGCGTATCTTAAAATCTCGGAAGGCTGTGACCGCACGTGCACATTCTGTTCAATCCCGATGATGCGCGGCAAACACGTCACGAAGCCGATTGAAATGGTGATCGAGGAAGCCAAAGAGCTGGCAGCCGATGGAGTCAAAGAGCTGATTATTGTTGCTCAGGACACCACATACTACGGCCTGGATCTGTATGGAGAGGTTCGTCTGGCCGAATTGCTGCGACAACTGGAACACGTGAAGGGCATCGAGTGGATTCGTCTGATGTACCTGTACCCGGTCCATTTCACCGATGAACTGATTGATGTGATCGCTGGATCGTCGAAGATTCTGCCTTATCTGGACATGCCGTTGCAGCACATCAATTCGAAGGTGCTGAAGCGGATGCAGCGGCGAGTGAACGCCGAGCAGACCAGAGAGCTTGTAGGCAAGTTGCGGGATCGGGTTTCCAACCTTGTGCTGCGAACGACGTTCATTGCAGGTTTCCCCGGAGAAACGGACGAACAGTTTGAAGAGCTGCGTGACTTCGTGATAGACACGCGTTTCGAACGCATGGGGGTGTTTAGCTATTCTGTGGAACCGGGGACGCCAGCCACAAAGCTGGACGGCCATCTTCCTGATGACGTCAGGGACGCCAGGCGGGACGAATTGATGGCCGTGCAGCAGAGAATCGCTTTCGAACACGCAGACTCTCTGTTGGGCTACGAACTGGATGTCCTGATCGATGATCAAGCGACCGACGACGAGAACATTTATATCGGTCGTACCTTTGCAGATGCCCCGGAGATCGATAGCAATGTGTACGTCTCCGGGCAGGATTTGGAGATGGGAAGCATGGTGCCCGTTGAGATTGTACGGCGGGAAGACTACGATTTGGTCGGCGTGGCACCGGACATTGAGATTGTCGAGTGAATCTGGTGCAGCATCAGCCCGGTGTTGATGTGCGCCACTGGCTCCGCCAGTGCTTTGTCACAGCCAGGTTTTAGGGTTGGCGAGGAAAACGGGGTCAGGTACCAAAA
>JAAERP010000462.1 GCA_024230215.1 Fuerstiella sp.
AACATTCTCTCCAAATGAAATTGCCAAGTTGCCATAGGCAGCGTCAATGAAACTGACACCAATCGTTACGCCTTGCAGGGAGGAGACCGCCGTCGCGAATTTGTCAGCATCGATCCCGCTCGAACTCAACATGCTGGAATCTTTCGCACGTTGCAGGACACGGGATTTACTGACAACGTAGTTCATGTCCATGGCAACCAGCAGAGTGGCTGCGTCGCGATTCTGAACTGCGGAGCTGAGGAAATCGCTGATGCCGGCTGTCTTGTTTTGTTTCAGTGCGGTCAGCCAAGGTGCCAGTTCTTGTCGACTGGCGGGAGTAAACGAGGCCAAATCATTTCCGACATTGAAAACGATAAGATCGCTACCTGTCACAACGATCTGCTGGCCGGCGAGGCTGTCGACGTGCCCGTTGGTCACTTTGGCGACCGTATCCAGACTCGGCATTTTGGGCAGGGAAATTATTCCGCTGGTCCAACTGGCGGCAAAATTTTGATAGTCCATCCGGCTGGCCATGGCGACTTGAGTGGCGTTGCGCGGTAGAAAGCCGAAACCTGATTGCATGGCTCCGTTGCCGGTGCTGAGCCA
>JAAERP010000463.1 GCA_024230215.1 Fuerstiella sp.
ATCGAGGCCATCAGCACTGTAACCACAGGAACTGACGCACTAGTAGCTGACACTGACGGTGACGGATACAATGACGGAGTTGAGGTTACAGTCGGTAGTGATCCTACGGACGCGAACAGCGTTCCTCCTTCACTTCAAGCCTACTACAACTTTGAGCGCAGCTCTGGTGACAGCGTTGCTGACCAGGGAGCATGGGGCAACACAGCAACAGTTGTACGCCCGGATCAGACCACTGTCGGAGTATCCGGCGGAGCGCCTGCAGGACCAAGTCCTGCGACTGCGGCTAACTTCCAAGGTGGATTCCTTAACGTACCTGGAGTTGACATGAGCAGCGTGATTAGCGGCGAAGGCAGCTACACACTTGCAGCATGGATCAATCCTAGTGACCTCGGTGGTAACAAGTTCCTCTGGGGACAAACTAGCCAGGGTATTCACAACGGAATCAGAAACAACGGATTCCTGCATCAGGCTCACTGGGGAGCGGACACTAACGGTGCCACGAACCTCAATGACTACCTCGCAGCAGACGAAGACAAGTGGGTACACGCAGCATGGGTTTACGACGGAGCAACTGACACAGGTAGAATCTACCTTGACGGTGTTCTTGACTACGAAGGTGGCAAGCGTGCACCGAACGGAAGCGGAAACCTGATCATTGGTGGAAGCAATGGCGGAGGTGACAACTTCCGCGGACTCGTTGACGAGATCGCAGTCTGGAGCGAAGTGAAAGACGCGGACTACATCGCAGCTCTTGCTGCTGGTCAAAACGCACTCGACGATGATGCTGACGGACTACCTGACACATGGGCAGCCGGATATGGTGTCACTGACCCTGACGCAGATGATGACGGTGACGGAATCTCTAACGCTAATGAGTTCTTAGCTGGAACCAATCCAACTTCATCTGACTCGGACGGTGACGGAACATCAGACAGCGATGAAATCGCTGGAGGATTCGATCCTACTGATGAGAACAGTCTCCCACTACCAGCAGCAGTCGCTTACTACAACTTTGAAGGAGACTCTTCATCAGTTGTAATTGACCGCACATTCAATGGTAATGATGCCACAGTTGGTAA
>JAAERP010000464.1 GCA_024230215.1 Fuerstiella sp.
ACAGGAAGCTACAAGAAACCTTTGTTTGTACATAAATCGATCAACGAGCGGCGGAGACGAAAAAGCACGTAGCCGTGGGTGAAGCCGATGGAAGAAGAAGGATAAATGAATCCCAAAGCCGTGAAACGGCGGCAGCGGTCGTCGACGGAAATGCTATCGCCGTTTCACGGCTTTCCTGTTCAGGCTGTTCTCATTCCGCGGGTTGACACCCGCGGCTAAGTGCTGCAGTCGCCTTCTCGACTGACAACACGCAACATTCTCAGCAACTTGTGTATAAACAACGCTACAAGACATTCTGGATTTCCCATTCATCGCCCGGCATCGTGACACTCGAAACCGAGAGACGGGACAACAGCGACGAATGAACAAAAACTGTTTCATTAGAAATTCGATGATCAGAATCACGCCGACGTTGCTGATGACGTTCCTGGTAGCGTTCCCGCCCGATGGGCATCCAACCGTACTCGCTCAGGATGTGGAATCGGCACAGATAACGGCGCGATCGACACCACGGAAGCCAACTGGTAATCCGCCGAAGGCAGGGCAACCTATTGGCTTACCCGCGGAACAACCAGCGGACAACGCCGCCATTGAAAAACGAAAACTGGAATTGGCTGCTCGCAAGGCGTCTCGCACAGCTGCCGCAGACGCGGCCAGGGCTCAAGAGCAGGCCCTTCAACTAAGATCCCTGGCGGACATGATTGGCGGAGCCATCCAGGACGCGTTCAATCCCGAACCGAAGGTCATTCGCCGAGCTGCGCCTGTGCCCGCGCGCATTCCGCAGGTCAACGTCGTGCAGCGGAACGCAAATCCGCAGCCTGCTGAAATTGAGCGACGCCTGGGCCGACTACAGGCCTATTCACGGGTAACACAGGACTGGGTCGCATCGGTCTGCGGCCTGTCGGACGAACAGACGGCGAAACTGGCAGCAAATTGTCGACAGAACGTGGAGATGTCTCAGAACAACTGGCTACAGAAACCTCGCAGAGCAAGAAGCAGCCTCAGTTTCGGTGACACGTTTCCAATAAACTTCACACTACAACCGGGGGCCGCAGACGACATCGATTTGGTTCGTTTTTCGAAACCAGTCACTTCGCTGCAATCGTTACTGACCGTTGAGCAAAAAGAAGCCTTTAACGCCGCCGTTGCCGAAAGAAGGCAGTTTCAGGTGGATTGCATGATCGATCAGATCATTAACATCATGGATGCGGAACTGTTTCTGACGATGAAGCAACGAGAGCACTTTCAAAAAACACTGCCATCTCGCGTGAAAGGCCTGCAGGGGCAGTCACTATCGCTGTCCCCTTATACAGATTACTACAGACAATCGTCGATCGCTTCGTTGATGCAGAGTGGTGATCACCTGAACGTATTGACCGACATTCAACAAGCCAGAGCACAGGAATTTTCAGCGACCGACAGGAACGATGTTCAGAACATAAACCAGCAACACCTGCGTTTCAGATCAAGCGAAAGTGCGGAGCAGTGGCAAAATCGCCTGAAACAGGGGGCCGCCATCCAGCGAGACCGTGTGTATCTGGCATGTGCTGTTCGGGCCAACTACCATCGGGCCGCAGACAATCTGTCTGATACTCAGACAAGACACCTGATGGTCGCTGCCAGGGGTGTTGCCGAAGACATTGTCCGTGCATGGAAGAAACAGACTCAGAAAGCCTTTAATGCCGCTGCTCAGCGCGTAGCCGCAGGCGGGCAAATCCGTGGAGATTTTTTGTTCTTGGTCAGAGTGGTTGATCTCGCTCTCATCGATCAGAATTCGATTTGGCGACACACCCTGGCGAAGTTCACGGACCGTACAGGCCATGCAGTTCGGGTTCGGGGTGAAGCCCGACGCAAGGCTGATGCGGCGACGATTGTAGGCTTCCTGGACAGGGAACTATGGCTGCACCCGGACCAGCGATCACAATTAGCAAACCTTGTCTGGGAATGCGTTCCAGAGAATGGGGTCACGTTCAACCAGTCAACGATCCATCTTGTGGACGTGGCTTTAATTCTGCTTCCACTGTCCAGGATGTCGCAACAGGATGTATCCATGTTGACGCCGACACAGCAGGACGTCTGGAAAACACTGAAGGCTCACTTTCACTTCACAGAACGCACAGCTCAAGTGCTGAACCTTGCCAATGGCAGATCACTGTCGATCGAGATTTCGAGATAACGTATTGAGCTGACAACAGTTGAACGCACGTCCGCATCACTGCAACATCCTGCCTCCATTCACGCAATCAAGAACGAGTACTAAATGTCAACAACGACCGCCCCGACCACAGAACTGCATTCCGACGACGTGGCCGCGATCGACGAACTGCGGCAGGTTTATCAGAATCTGAAAACGGAACTGGCCAAAATTATCGTGGGGCAGGACAAGGTGATTGAAGAACTGGCCATCTGCCTGTTTGCACGAGGACATTCGTTGCTGATGGGTGTCCCCGGACTCGCCAAGACTCTGCTGGTCAGCCGCCTTGCCGAAACGATGTCGCTGAACTTCAGCCGCATTCAATTCACGCCCGATCTGATGCCCATGGACATCACCGGCACGGATATTCTGCAGGAAACAGCCGAAGGACGTCGCGAATTCGAATTCATGAAAGGACCAGTGTTTGCCAACATCGTCCTGGCCGACGAAATCAATCGAGCACCCTCCAAAACTCAGGCCGCGATGCTGGAAGCCATGCAGGAACACCGGGTCACTGTCGTCGGTCGGCCGTACACGCTGGAACCTCCATTCTTTGTGCTGGCCACTCAGAACCCAGTGGAACAGGAAGGCACTTACCCGCTGCCGGAAGCGCAGCTTGACCGTTTCATGTTCCTGATCACCGTCGACTATCCGTCGCGGCTGGAAGAAATCGAAATCGCCCGCACCACCACTGGTACCTCCCTGCCAACTCTGGAAACAGTGCTGGACTCAGAATCGGTACAGCGGTTTCAGGATCTTGTACGACGAGTCCCCGTGCCGCAGCATATCTATGAATTCGCTGTGGACCTTGTGCGGCGGACACGCCCAAAGGTTGACGAATCTCCGGAGTGGTTGAAGCCACTGGTGTCATGGGGTGCCGGTCCGCGAGCCGTGCAGTACCTGATTCTGGGAGCCAAATCGCGAGCGGCCCTGACCGGAAGCTATATGGTGCGACTGGAAGACGTAATGGAGGTCGCTCAGCCCGTCTTGACTCACCGAGTTCTAACGACATTCAACGCAGAATCAGAAGGAATCACCAGCAGCGACATCGTGGACCGACTGGTCACGGAGTTGAACGCACAGACATCTGAAAAGTGAATTGCCACCGACCGCCCGGATAAGACGCGATGCAACCTGCCGCCCTGGAGGATGCCCGAATACCTGAAACAGTGAGCCGCAAGGCGCTGGCCGCGGGTGAAAACACTGCCAATAACCGGGCGGCGAGCACCGTGTCGCTCACAAGAACAGGCGTATCCGGCCAGCCTGCTACTTTGTCACAGCCAGGTTCTAGGGTTGGCGAGGAAAACGGGGTCAGGTACCAAATACCGGAACGGCCCGGAGGGTGCTTCGCATTTTTGGTGCCTGACCCCCTTTTCCGGCGAACGATTCAACCCCACGTTTTGCCTGTGACAATGCACTAGACCTTCGGCAAACTTCACTTCGCCGGGCCTCCCTGCACAGCCAGCTTGCGCAGGATCTCTGCCCCCTGCCGTAATTGATTGTCGGCGGCAGCAAACGACAGTCGGAAGTGAGTGTCGGTGGGACTGAACACGTTACCGGGAATGATCAGCAGGTTATTGCGAATCGCTTCGGTGACAAACTCAGTCCCGGTTCCCCACGGAGCCTTCAAAAACAGATAGAACGCGCCCTGCCCTCCCTGAATCTCAAAGTGCTCCTTTAGTTCCGACACAATGAGATCGCGTTTCCGACCGTAGTCCGCGAAGTTTTCGGACAGATCCAGCTCCAACGCAGTCAGTGCCGCCCACTGAACAGGGTGCGGCGCACAGACAAACGTAAACTGCTGCAGTTTCATCATCTGCTGAATCACGGCCGATGGTCCGTGAACATAGCCAAGCCTCAGTCCCGTCATGGAATGAGACTTACTGAACCCGTCGATGACAATCGTGCTGTCATTCCATTCCGCCGGACTACTGAATTCACTGTCATAGCAGAACGACTTGTAGATCTCGTCACTGATCAACGCGATATCGTTGTCAGCGGCAATCTGCGCCAGAGCTTTGACTTCTTCTGCAGAAGCCACGGCTCCCGTGGGATTGCTGGGGCTGTTGAACAGAATCACTTTCGTACGGTCCGTAATGGCAGCCTGCACGGCTTCCGGCCGAATTCTAAAGTCCGGATAAGTGGACACCTGAACAACGTTGCCGCCGGCCAGCGTAACCAGATGTTTGTACATCACGAACCACGGATCAAAGACCAGCACTTCATCGCCGGGATTAACCAGCGTACACAACGCCAGCATCAGCGCACCGCTGGTGCCCGAAGAAACGAACACCTGGCGATCAGCATGTTGATGCGCGGCATCGACGTCGTGCTGTAGTCGTTCCAGCAGCGGCGCAATCCCCTGCGTTTGGCTGTAGGCATTCCTGCCATCCTGGACGGCCTGGCACAAGGCGTCTTTGACGGGTTGAGGCGTATCGAAGTGTGGTTGACCGATGCTAAGATTAATTGGATTCTTCATCGTGGCAGCAAGGTCAAATACCTTTCGGATCCCTGATGCATCGATCTGGTGCATGCGATCTGCAACCCAGTTTTCACTCATGTCTATGTCGTCTTTTGTTGAACGGAAGTACTTACGGGACAGTCACTTGGGTGGATTCTACTACCTGCACACGGCCTCCACAATCGACCGGTAATCACCTAACGCGCGAGCAAACAGAGGCAAATCCACGTCAGTGTTCACCAGAAGAACTGGTGGTATAGAGCAGTCTGCTTATTGTCGTAGACGTTACTGGCTCGTGGGAGTAACGAAACTGCTATCGAAGAGCGTTCTTCGCGGCCACAAGTCAGCGTGAAACGCTGTAACGTCGAGAATTAACAACACACCTGCGCACGCGAAGACGTCTGCTGTGGGAACTACTTCGAAACGGCCGTACCGATGCCACTGCGGCCGTAACCGTTCCCGCAATAGAACATTCGCAGGTGGTCTCCTTCGCGAATGACTGTGGGATATTCGACCATTTGCTGCTCCCAGCTATCGCCGGTCGGTGTCAGCTGCAAATTGTCGCCAGCGTGTTCACCTCGTCGCCAGTGAATCCCATCGTCAGATTCCGCATAACAGATCGAATAGAAGCCCCAGCGCGTGCCAATGGCAGAGTACCACATGCGAAACGTCCCATCCTCCTGCTGATGAACCACCGGGCCGGCCACACCGATATCTTCATAGTCGCGCTCAGGGTCACGGAACATCACGGCCCCTCGCTTTTCCCATTGAATGCCGTCATCGGAGACCGCCAGACAAATCGTTTTCTGTTGATTGAGGGCATGTGGCGTTCCCGTCGTGGGACAGCCCGTGTAGTAGAATCGCCAATGTGTTGACCCACCGGGTCGGACGACTCGCAATACCGAACCACCAGCAACACCGACCGCATCCGGATCTCCATGTTCGCCGCTGCTTGCAAGGACTGGAGAGTCACCGAAACGCGACCACGTCACGCCGTCTCTGCTGGTCGCCAGTCCCATGCCGGGAAATGCACTCAATCCGGAACCTCGTCCGGCGTTGCCTGTGTAATACAGATGCCACCGATCGTTAGTCATCTGTACAACATGAGGCAGCACACACCAGCGGGCATCAAAAGAACCCGCTCCGCCGGTCTCGAACAACGGCCCAACCCGAGTCCATTGCGTCAGATCATTGATCGCAGCCGTGCCGACGCCAATTCTTTGCTTCTGATCGTCCCCACCGCCGGAATAGAACAATCGGTATGACTGCCCGTCTCGCACGACCCACGGGTTCATACACCGCGTCGCGTCGAATTCGCCCTTGCGCGGGGCAAGAACCGGATTATTGCTGTCTCGAACCCATTCGACTGGCTGCTTCAGTCTTGTGTACTCATCGATGTGTGACAGCCGCATCGAGACAACTTCGTGATCGCGTCGAACAATACCGTAGACGGTGCCGATATCGCTGCGGTCCCATGCAATGCCCTGCCCCGCAATCGGCGCTGCCACGGTGGCGACATGGACTAAATCGACGTCTTCTTCCGGAACGTCCAGTACGTACAGTTCGGGGTGATCGTGACCGGTCACGTACAGTCGACCATTCGGTCCGAATGATCCACCAGAATTGCTGTTCGGAAGAAAACGCTGAATAACCTTCTCCGGAAAAGTCCAGACACCTGTCTCCTGCCATTCGTCGTCATAGCGAACAAGGCGCGTTCGACGGACGTCCGCCTCGCCGTAGAACGCAAAAACAATCCACCACGATCCTCGATGCCGCTCAATCCAGTTGATGGCACCTTCCGTCTCAGCAAACTCTCTTCTTTCCAGATGCTTGAGTGTCCCGGCTTCAAATATCTCAACCGAGTTCTTCAGCGGCGACTTTGGCCAGTTGGAATTGGCACAGTACAAACGCCCGTCCAGCACGAGACCGCTGTTCAGATGTAGAATCCTGGACCCAGTGGAAGCCGTCCATTTGGCCAGTGGTTCGGCCGTTTCTTTTTCGTAACGAGCAATCGTACGGCTGGCAATTGCGTAGAACGATGTTGCATCGACAGCGACGGCCTGATGCGCTTCGGGAACCGCAAACCGCTGCAGTTCACGCACCGTGATTTCTGACGCCTGACCGCTGGACAGAGTGTTTGGGACGACGAACGTCACGAACAGGAAGATGAGTCGTTTCATCTGCTTAAAACCCCGAGGAAGAAGTGCTGATGGAATCATGGTGAGAGTGATTTCTCATCCTGACGCTCCAGCCCCGCCCAACTGCACGCCCCGCCAAAACGTCGCGACAAATCCACCTGTAGAATCGGCGAGGTTACCACGCCGACTGACGGCCCCTGACAGCGCCGGCATCATGAAATCGGACAGGAGAAAGTCAACGACCTTCTCGTCTCAGCACACGCAGCGGCTTCTTGTGCCAGCCAGAGGTCGTAGACGAATGGCACGGACACACACAAGGTTGGGGTCCGAACCTGTGTAGCCACGTCCGAATTTGAGCTCGCTGTTCAGTTTCCGTCAAGGGCGACAGTATTCGTCACACGCAAATCTGTCGATAACGTGGACGCTCTGCCCCAGACTCGAATCGTCCCATCATGACTTGTCGAGATCAGCCTCCCTGCGTCGAAGAGAACGTGGCGAACGACGTCGGTAGTTGCCGCAGAATCAGCTGAGCGTCACCGGTGACGGCGTCCCACAGTCTCAAGGTATAATCATCTCCTCCTGTTGCGAGCGTTTCACCGTCTGCCGAAATATCGAGTGACCGTACAGCGGCGGAATGCCCGTTAAGTCGGGACAGGAGTCTTCCATCCAGACTCCAGATAGCGGTTGTTTCGTCAAATGAAGCAGTATAGACCCGAGGAGCGTTGGGATGAAGTTTCAGATCACTAATGCGAAGTGAATGAGCCTCCCATTCACAGACCAGTTTCCGTGTATCCGTGTTCCAACACCGCACCCAACCATCCGAACCACCGGACACAAGCAGGGCCCCGCGTGCGTCCAGAGCGTAGATTCCGTGCTCGTGCCCTTGCCAGCGACCGTTAACCGTCCAGGTTTCGGTGTCAACCACCGCTATTTCTCCGCTGAGCAGACCTGCAAACAGGTGACGTCCATCATCGGAAAGCCGCAGTCTTCGAACACTTGCAAGAGAGACGCTTGCCACCGGCTCAGGCGCTGCACGCGTGAGACCAACGTCCGGAGACCGAGTATCTGCGATTTGCTGTGTCGAATAGACGATCAGACCGGCGTCATTGTTTTTGCCCGTGCCACAGACAAGCCAGGATTCGTCGGAACCCAAAACGAGCGATGTGATCCCCGTTTTGGCAACTCGAAATCTCGAAACTGTCTCAGCGGAAGTGGTGTCGACCATGGCCACCCACCCCGTTCTGAATCCGACGACGATCAGCCGTCGCTTCAGAGAAACGGCACTGCGGATCGGTGCACCAAGTTCGTGCTCTGAATTGTTGTCTATCGGTTTCAGCAACTGCTGCACGCCGGATCTTGGTTTGATTCTACGAATTCGAATTGACCCATCGTGACACCCAACCGCAAATCGCTCACCCGTCTCTGCCACAGCACAGGAAATGGTCGCTGTGTCCGGTTCGTGAAAAATGCGATCATGTTCCGCTCCGTACAGATTGCGCAGGCAGGTATGTCGGTGCCCGACGACAAGAACGGAATCCGGTGGTGCGAACACAAGCGATTCAATTTCCTCTCTCAACATCGTAATCGAATTGACGGAAGAAGGGACGGGCTGCGGATTCAGCCGAACAAACAGAGCGATGTTGTTTCCCCGCCGCACGGCGAGTCCCTGACCATCTGTCAGGGCAGGAGCAAACACGGCATCTGCCAGGGGGGAAAAGTCCGATCTGAGGTTCTGAAGCCTGAATCGAAGAGTTTGGCGAAATGGATCAAGCGTCCATGTGGTCCACAGGCCGTTTCTTGTTACGCCACCGATATGCTGATCGTTGTCCTGAAACCAGATCCCTATCGGCTTCATGTCCGGCTCAATTTCATGGACCACCGTCCCCCCATTTTCCAGATCGATGACCAGCAGGTCGCGTTGTTTCGTGAGCGCTACCAGAGTTCTTCCGTCGTCATCCAACGCCAGTTCCCCGTTGCAATAGATCTCGGGCGCGAGCGTCCGCTCAGCATCCATGTCGTCGACGGGAATGGCTGCGATTCCCGCTCCCTGAAGGGCGGCAAAGACGAAGCTGCCGTCCGGGGAGAAACAGATTCCTGAGTTTGGCTGACATTGAGAACATTCTCTGAGCAAGGAGCCCGAAGGAACAGCCAGGACTCGCAGCAGGCCAGCGGCCGAAATCGCGGCAATCACGGAATCGTTCCTGCCAAACTGCACACTTCGCACAGATTGGTCGTGAGCCTTAAGCGTGACGAGTTCTGCATCTGACTGCTGTTTGAGCAGTTGCCATGCGAAACCGCGGAGGCGAGGTGGAAAGATGTCATCACGGTTAAGGTGTCCGGCCGACTGTATCGGACTCTGCCAGAGCGCCTGTTGCATGGCCAATAGACTGGCACTGACGCTGGTACGATGCTGAATAGCAAGTGTCCGCGTCAACACGCCCTTCTGGGCGTTGAGCGACGCGTTCTTTTCCACAAGCTCAAGATCAAGAGTGACCATCTGGTTCCAGGACCACGCCACATAACCCAAACCCCATCGTCAGCATGGCGATCACAGTTGTCACAAGGCCTGCGACCATCGAATGGTCCCGACACCATCGCCAGATGCCTTCAGTCCGCGACAGTGATCGAGCACGCACAGGCTGTCCGGCCAGCAGGCGGTCCAGGTCCTGCACAACATCGTCCATGTTCTGGTATCGATATTTTGGATCGCGTTCGATCATGCGCCCGGCCAGCGCATCCAGGTCTCTTGATATTTCTTTGCCCACAGAAGATAGTCGAGTCGTCGGCGTGTTTCTAAGTTTGTACGCGATCTGCTCGACGCCCGTATTTCCGTCACCAAGCGGATGCTGACCGGAAATCAGCTGAAACAGGATCACACCAAGGCTGTAGATGTCAGCGCGTGTATCCGCAACGGCAACTTCTCCAGTGATAACTTCCGGCGCCATCCAGGCTGCTGTGCCGACAATCGCGCTGCTGTCCGTCGTCAGGTCCTGGCCGGGTGCGGACAGAATTTCGGCAACTCCGAAGTCGACGACGTGAGGAACGCCAGCTCGTGACACCAGCACGTTGCGTGGCTTCAGATCTCGATGAATGACGCCCTGTCGATGAGCTGACTGAATGGTGAGGCACAACTGGCGAAACAACCTGAGTGTTTGCTGCTGCGTATATTTGCGGCGGCCAAAGAATTCAGTCAGTGTCCCACCGTCAATCAGCTTCATGGCGATCCAGAAACAGCGGACGCCATGCCAGTCTGTAATGCCGGTCACATAGACTTCGGCGATCCCCCCCGCGTCAAGAGCTGCACAGGCCTGAATCTCACGTCGAAAACGTCTCCGCTGCTCGTCAACATCCAAAGTAGGCTTCAGGACCTTGACCGCAACTTCGCGGTCAGGATTAGCCTGGCGACAGCGAAACACGACGCCACTTCCGCCGGAACCGATTTGCTCCAGTACACGAAACTCACCAATCCACTCCGGAGCTCCTGCTCCGTCCAGAATGCGCAATCGCTGCTCAACAATCGACAAACGCTGCAGAGAAACTCTTAGAGCTGACAGAAGTTCCGGGGCATCAACACACAACTGTTCTGCCGAAACAACGTGGCCTTCTTCTCGGCAGAGTTCGTACTTGTCAATCAGCTGCCCCAATCGGACTTTCTGAGCAGCGCTCAGTGAGTCAAGCGGATCGTCTCCAGAGGGTAGTGTTTCTGAATTCATCTGGTCACAGAACGCTGAAAAACGACCCCGGGGAACTGCCTCGTCAATACGTGTTCACATCCGCAGCCGATGAAATATATCAACTTCCGGGCGAATCTGCTGGAAAGAATTTACAAATCCGGTCGATGATTCGCTGGTGGTGTTTCGATCGGTTCACGGTATTGCTTTGCATCAGCAGCACTCCGGTCAGGTCTCCTTCGAAGTCGACCCAGGCGACCGGGCCGGAATAGCCGGGAT
This sequence comes from Fuerstiella sp., assembly GCA_024230215.1. Lineage (GTDB taxonomy): Bacteria > Planctomycetota > Planctomycetia > Planctomycetales > Planctomycetaceae > Fuerstiella. Next base: position 10,744 of record JAAERP010000464.1, read on the forward strand.
GCGACCGCCAGCGCGACTTGCCGTTGACCTGGCTGTGGTGGATCTGAAAGGCCATGCCGAATGGAACCTGGCCCAATTCTTCACGTATCCGTCATAGCGACGAATCGCGCCTTCGCCAGGCAGACTGACCTCTGACGCCGACAAGGCAAACTGGTCATCGGCCGATACTGCACGAGGGAATGCAGTGACGATGAAAACGAATGCGATGAGTAGTCGAAGGTTTTTTTGATTGGGTTGAACGGACCTTCGTTGTTGTTCCGACGCATTATGGGGAAACCTTGCCGAGCTGCCGCGGACGATACGAACCAAAAATGACCAACGTGCAGATACGCGCGGATGTCTTCTCGACCACAAGTGCGTTAACCTAACCTAACCAAACCAAACAACCCCACTTTTGCACGAACAGCAGCATCCACAGATTCTGATCCACCATGTTCTCACCACAGCTGGTGCCAAGAAAAGACGCAGAACCACGTGCAAAGCCTGCTGAAACACAACGACCTCCCCGATTCGGAACGCACCCCATGAATATCAACCGACGAATCCTTGCAACGGCGCTTACTGCTTTCCTGCACACGTGTCTGACCCAGGCAGCACCACCGAACATCATCCTGATTCTGACGGATGATCAGGGCTGGAGTCAGATGTCGGCGTCAATGGATCCTGGCATTCCGGAAGCTCAGTCGGCATATCTGGAAACGCCCAACATGGCCAGGCTAATGCAACAGGGCCTGCGGTTCACGAACGGGTATTCACCGGCTCCACTGTGCACTCCTACTCGGCGGTGCATTCTGTGCGGTACATCGGCAGCTCGCAGTGGACCGGAATTCAAAAGCAGCTGGGTGCCGAAGGATCACACGACGATCCCCAAAGCACTAAAGGCAGTCGAGGCAGACTACCGCTGCGCTCACTTCGGCAAGTGGGGCGAACAAATGATCTCAACCCCGGAAGAATGTGGCTACGACGCCAGCGACGGCATGACCGGCAACAACACAGGCGGCATGCCAAAGTCACTCGGAATAGAAAGCGGCAGCCACGACGAGGGTCCGCCGCATTTCATCAACAACATTGACCCTAAACTGACAAAGTCGATCACGACAAGAGCAATCGATTTCATGCAGCAACAGCATGAAGACGAAAAACCATTTTATGTGCAGGTCAGCTATTACGCTCAGCACCTGTCCGTCGTGACGCGCGAAAAGACGCTGGAGAAGTACAAGGCCAAGGGAATTCCTGATCGAGGCTACACGAAAGCGTGGGCGGCAATGATGGAGGAACTGGACGACGGAATTGGCCGACTGATCGACGCCGTCGACAAATCAAGTGCCAGGGACAACACGTGGATCTTCTTCACCGCCGACAACGGTGGACGAGGAACGGTGCCCGGCGGAGACACATCACGACCTGCCACGAACACTCCACTGACTGGCGCCAAACATAGCCTGTATGAAGGCGGCGTGCGAGTTCCATTTGTGGTGCGAGGCCCCGGAGTCGAACCTGGTTCCGTCTGCCGCGTTCCCGTCGTCGGCTACGACTTTCTGCCCACGTTTCATGATCTTGCCGGTGGTCAATCGGCCGAAACGTATGACGAAGTCGACGGTGTCAGCCTGAAATCGTTGCTGCAGAATCCCCAGGCAGATTCACCACCACGAAAAGCCGGGGCCGTCATCTTTCACCGTCCCAATCGTTTGTTTTCTGCAGCACGAAGTCAAACGCATAAGCTGATGGTGCACTGGAAACGTGATGGTTCAGTCAGTCGACGCGAGTTATTCAATCTGACGAAGACCCCCACCGAAGAAGGTCACGACATTGCCGCGACACAAGCCGCGACAGCCGACCAGCTTCAGCAGCAGTTGGTGCAGTTTTTGAAACTCGTGGATGCCGACAAGCCGCCCGCGAAGTCCCCACGAAAACGAAAGAAAAAGCAGGAACTCAACTCGGCGACCGAAAGCAAGTAGGACCCATGAGCCACAGCGACGCCGCTCCAGCAATGCGATGAATGTGGAGGTGAGTGTATACTGCGGGTTGCCGGAACTGCGCTTCGCCTGGTCATGGCCTACTTTGGTTTGGCACGCGCAGCACGTTCACCCCCCTGTCGGAAGTATCCGTTTTATGTTCAATGCTGCCGAGAAATCTGCTTTGCACGTCTGGCTGACACATGGATTGCGTCTGGCGGCAACGGCAACACTTCTGGTCGCAGCAGCGGTCAGGCTTTATGCCGGGGACAACGACATCCTGACCGATTGCCGACGTTATCTGTTGGCTGAGGGAGATGAACAGGAAGCGGTCGCAGCACGCATTGCCGGATTCGATGGGAAGATTGGCCCGATCATCGAAGCTCTGTCGCAGCCAGCAACGACGGCCTGGCAGGACCAAACGGGATTGCTTGCGAATCAACCGTTTACGGATCCGCCGTTGCAGCAGCCACACGCCGATGACCTGCTGCATTTTTTCGTTCCGCCTGCCTATACGCCTTCAAAGCCTCTTGGTTTGCTGATCTTTATGCACGGTGGTGGAAGAACAACTCCGCGTGATCATCCACGCCATGTCGTCTCGCACCCCGACGTTGATCGGGAAAGCTACGGACTGCAACCACATTTTGCGGATTCCAAATTCATCATTGTGGCACCTTCGGCACCGTGGAACGAAAAGACGGGTGCTCGGTGGAACGTACCGTCCGCCGATGACTACATCTGTGACGTGATTCAGGAATGCAGTCACCGATTCAACATCGACGCCGATCGAATTTTTCTTGGTGGCTATTCGATGGGAGGCTTTGGTGCGTTTCACCTGTGCCAGCGACTGAATGACCGATTGGCGGGCGCTGTCGTATTTTCCGGAGCATGGAAAACAACTCACTGGAAATCATGGACGGGACTGCCCGTGTTCATGCGACACGGAAAGAACGACGCAGTCGCTCCAGGAACGGAAGGTCTGCGATCGCGCCCACGGTTCACCGACGTGTTCTACTCCAGAGCGGCCCACCAGCGGCTGACCGAACTTTCCATCGACCATCTTTATGTGGAAGACGACGGCGGGCACTCACTTCGAGGCACAGCAGATGCCATGTCACAACTTCCACGCTGGATGGAACAGTACACACGTGACGCCTTCGCGTCACATGTCGTCGCGGTCTCACAAAGGGGGTGGAAATCGTCCAGTGACACGCCGACTCCGCACTGCCGCTGGGTCACCATTTCTGAGACGGGGGCTGAAGAGATGACGTTTGACGCAGTCGAGATGAAAGGCCCTTCGCCGTCGTTCAAAGAAACAACAGAAGCCTTTAATGCTCAGACCATGCAGCTGGGCACAGGAAACGTGGCAGCAGGACTGGTTGACGCAAGAAATGAAGGCAACAACCACATCACCGTGCAGACAGAAAACGTCCGGCGATTTTCCGTTTGGCTGCACCCATCAATGGTCGACTTTTCCAGGCCCGTTCGCATATCCGTCAACGGAAAGCTGAGTGAACACAGAATCACCGAAAGTCTGCTGGACGCACTCCGCAGCTATCGGCGGCGACATGACTGGAGACTGATCTATCACGCCGAAATCAAATTGGCAGTCGAGCGATGACCGGACAAGTGCCAGCATAAGCCTGAACGGATATCGGCACCACAGTGTCCGGGGGCAAAACGTTGCGGCAGGAATACGCGAGCTAGCTCAGAGAGTGGGGCCTGACCGTCGTCACGCGGAACTGATTTCGCGCCAGTCGAGTTCGTGCGGCAGAACCTTTCGGTTTGCCGAAACAGCAGCTGCCAGGCCAGCGGCTTCGCCAAGAGGCACAGCGTTTCCCGTAACCCGATAGCTGGAATGCGCGATAAAGTCGCCGCTGATACAACGGCCAGCCATCAGCAGCCCGTCAACGTCGGCGGCGACCAGAGCAGGAAACGGAATATCGTAGGGCTTCAAACCGCCCTTGTTAAACTGCCGATTGACTTCCTTATTGCCAAGCGTATCCAACGCGTGCACGTCGATTGAAAACGTTGCTCGACAGACGGCCTGTTCGTGCCTGAGCCCGATCGCCAGGTCTTCTGCGGTAACGGTATAGCGGCCTCGAATGCGCCGACCTTCGCGAACACCGATCTGTTCGGCCGTTGCCACAATAGACAGGCTACGCCAGGGATCGCCAAGCCGACGCAGACCTTCGACAATCTCGTGAATTTCTTGACGAGCGCGAATAGTTGCCTGGGTAATGGCGTCTGGATCGAATGCCGAAACGCCATACTCATGATTGGTCATGATCGAGTAGATTCCGCTGTGCAGATGCCGCAGCGTCGGAGCACGGTACGAAGGCGTCACGCCGTTGTCTTCCATCAGCGCCAGCAATCGGCGTTTTGCTTCAGAGCCCGTCTCGCGGATATATGGCTGAATTTCATCGGGGTCGACACCGGTTAATAACGCAAGCATCGACATCGGCTGACATTTGCACGCGTCACCGATTCCGACATCAAAACGACAGCCTGCATGGGCGGCCAGATCGCCGTCTCCGCTGCAATCCACAAACCGCTCCGCCAGCCATGCTTCCCGTCCGGATTTCGATTCCGTCAGTACGGCGACAACACGGTTGGTATGATCAGTCACAGCACCCACAAGCCGCGTATGCAGTCGAATATTCACCCCAGCGTCGAGACACAATTCCTCCAGCACCCGCTTAACGACTTCCGGATCATAAACAGTGCCGTTCGACCGCTGTGCAACTGCGCTTCCTCGTGAGGCGAATTCCTGCAGCAATTCGGCCATAATTCCGGACTTGCCTTCCGCATCCAGAATTTTCGTCAGCAGACCGGCAGTCCACACGCCTCCCAGGCAGCCCGCCACTTCGATCAGCTGCACAGAAGCACCAGCCCGCGCAGCCGCCAGAGCAGCCGAAATTCCCGCTGGACCGCCGCCGCAGACAAATACATCGGACCTGCCGGCCACTGGGATCACCCTCTGATGCTCGACAAGCTGCTGTCCGTCCGCAGAAAGTCCACCATTCGTTCGCAGCACATCGCCGGTTACGGGATTCGCGACACGGATTGATCTAACGTCGTCTGTGGCCTTCGTATCGGGGGACGCGAGTGTTGCGGAGATGATCAAACCACCGGTCGCGACCTGCAGGAATTCGCGTCGGCTGGAATCACGTGAGTTCATGAGTCTGATTGTTTCAACGGTGTTCGTAAGAGATGGCGAAAATGACGCAGCGATGAACAGCCGATACCATGGCCAACTTTCGGCAGATTGCGGCCGAGTCGGCGACTGCCTGGTATCCCGCCCACATCACGTTATCGTAGTCCTCGGTGTTCAGAAGAACCGATTGTAACCAACGGCTGCCGCGATTGTGACAGCCTGCTTACGCGAACTCACACCAGCAATGAAAATTACGTTTCTCACAACTCTTGCTGTGGTTAGCTGCTTGAGCGGTTTGCTGCAGGCGACGGAACAAAGTCAGCCGAACATCGTCTTCATCCTGGCCGATGATCTTGGCTACGGAGACATTAGCTGCTACGGATCCGCTGTCAATCGGACTCCGCATCTGGACCGACTGGCTGCAGGCGGCGTGCGGTTCACGGATTTTCACAGCAATGGCCCAATGTGTTCGCCGACGCGAGCCGCTTTTCTTACGGGGCTTTATCAAAGCCGTTTCGGTCGTCGATTTGAATCAGCCCTGAGCGGTTCTCGCCGCGACCCCGGCCTGCCGCTTAGCGCTGTTACCATCGCGGAGGTTCTGCAACAGGCCGGTTATGCCACGGGCATGTTCGGCAAGTGGCACCTCGGCTATGAAGCTCCCTGGCTACCAACCAATCAGGGATTCGACCAGTTCCGCGGACTGGTTTCAGGAGACGGCGATCATCACACGCAGATCGATCGTTCGGGCAACCAGGACTGGTGGAACGGAAAGTCCGTCTCAATGGAAAAGGGCTACACGGCCGAACTGATCACTCGACACAGCATCGACTTCATCGAACGCCACAAAGACGAACCATTCTTTCTGTACGTCCCTCATCTGGCGATTCACTTTCCCTGGCAGGGCCCCGACGATCTTCCGCATCGGAAACGTGGCATCAGTTACCACAAGGACAAATGGGGCATCATTCCCGACCGAAGCAACGTACGCCCCCACGTCACAGCAATGATCGAGAGCCTGGACAGGAGTGCAGGCAGAATCGTAGCGACGCTCGACCGGCTGGGGCTGACCAACAACACGCTGGTCGTGTTTACGTCAGACAACGGTGGCTATCTGGATTACGCAGGTGGGTTTGAGAACATCTCTGACATGGGACAGCTGCGCGGTGAGAAAGGCACGATCTATGAAGGCGGGCACCGCGTTCCGGCGATCTTCTCATGGCCCGGCACGATCAAACCGTCCGTCTGTCACGAGACAACGATGACCTTTGACCTGTTTCCCACGTTTGTCACCCTGGCTGGAGCAGATAACGATTCTGCCACGCTGGACGGAATCGATCTGGGCGAGATACTCTTCGGTGGCGCAAAGGCGGCGGAACGATTCTTATTCTGGCGCATGGGATCCAGCAAAGCCGTGCGCAAAGGCTCATGGAAACTGTGCGTGCGGGGGGATCGACCACCTGAGCTCTACGACCTCGCTACCGATGTCGGCGAACGAAACAATCTCGCCGACAGTCGCCCCGGGGTCCTGAGTAATCTGTCAAATGCACTCGCCGAGTGGGAACTCGACGTCGAACGCTGATCAGGACAACATATGAAGCACGTCTTCCAATTCCTCTGTCGCCTGGGTTTCGTTCTGGTAGTGCACCTGGGTGCTCGAGCAGAACAACCCAACATCCTGTTCATTGCCGTTGACGACCTGCGTGTCGAACTGGGTTGTTACGGCAGCGCCCACGTGAAATCGCCGAATATCGACAAGCTGGCCTCACAGGGCACGCTGTTCGAACGAGCCTATTGCCAGCAGACAGTCTGCAATCCGTCGCGAGCGTCGATGTTGACCGGCATGCGGCCTGACACGCTGCGAATCTGGGATTTGCCAACTCACTTTCGTCAGCACAAACCTGACGCTGTCACGCTGCCGCAACTCTTCAAACGCAGCGGTTACCACGCACAGTGTGTCGGCAAAATCTTCCACAACTGGCGACAGGACGACTGGAAGGGCGATCCGACGTCATGGAGCGTGCCGTCGGTGCTGCACTACAACAGTCACAGCAATGACAAGCCGTTGGTCGATGTTGAAGTGCCGCCAAATCTGGCGTCAGGCGAAAATGGCATTGAATGTCGAGACGTGCCGGACAATGCCTACTTTGACGGACGCGTCGCTGAGAGCGCCATCACAGCACTTCGCGAAGCCGGCCAACGGGACCAACCGTTCTTTCTGGCCGTCGGTTTCTGGAAACCGCACACGCCTTTCAACGCACCAAAGAAATACTGGGACCTGTACGACCGGCAGGATGTTCCCATCCCCGCGAACATCACGCCTCCAACCGACGTTCCCGACATCGCATTGACGAGTGCCCGTTATCGCGGTGGAGCGGACTCGAAACTACTTCGCGAGATGCACCACGGGCACCTTGCGGCCATCAGTTATCTTGACGCTCAGGTCGGACGCGTACTGGACGAACTTGACACACTCGGCCTGCGTAAGAACACAATCATCGTGTTCTGGTCGGATCACGGCCTGCATCTGGGCGAACACGGCCTCACCCGCAAGACAACGGCGTTTGAACTCGATGCGCACGTCCCGTTGATCATCGCGGCTCCCGGCCAAAAGCCTGGCCAACGAACTGATGCCCTTGTTGAATTGCTCGACATCTATCCGACTCTGGCAAATCTCTGCGGGTTGAAAGCACCTGCTGAAGTCGAAGGCGTTCCGCTGACGGCCTTGCTGCACGATCCCGCTGGCAACGTCAAACCCGTCGCCCTGACACAGACACCGCGTCCGAACTACCTGCGTGGCAAACAGCCAAAGATCATGGGCTATTCAATCCGAACCCGCCGCTTTCGCTACACCGAATGGCGGGATTTCAAGACTGCCAAAGCACAGGCAACGGAACTCTACGATCACGAAAACGACCCGTTGGAAACGGTGAATGTCGCCGGGCGTCCTGACCATAGTAAGACCATCGTTGAATTGGCGAAGCGACTTGAACAGACACTCTCAGGTGGAAATCCGTCGGCAGTCACTGTGGATACCGACGACGGCCGAGACGATCCCCTGTCCATTCTGAGCCTGCGTGGGGCCGGCACGAATCCTGAAGTTATTGATTACGGAGCGTTGCCTGTTCTGCAAGGCGAGCACGCCATCATCAATCCGGTCACACCGGGGCCACACGCCACCGCGTCCGACAAGATTGACATGCACCATCTGCGGCTCAACCTGCACAACTATCTTGTTCACTACGGCGGCAGGTTCTGGTGCATCTGGAGCGATGGTCCGAGAATTGAAGACTGGCCGACTCAGGAGATCAAATACGCCACCAGCGACGACGGCCTGACATGGAGCGACGCCAGAAGTCTCACGGGCACGCCCGATGAACCTCACGCATTCATTGCTCGGGGTCTGTGGGTGCGAGACGGTCACCTGCTGGCGCTGGCCGCTCATTACCGTGGCAAGGGAGCGTTCGGAGCACCGGACCAAAAACAACTCGAACTGCTGGCGTACCGCTACGACGACAGCCAGCACACATGGTTGCGACACGGCAAACTCTACGACAACGCCATCAACAATTTTCCACCGCAAGAACTGCCCTCGGGAGAGTGGATCCTCACGCGGCGAGACTCACGGTTCAACGTCACCGTGCTGGTCGGCGGCCGCAAAGCAATCGACGACTGGCAGGCATTTCCGGTCGTGCGCGTCGGCGAAGTCAAAGGCTTTCGACCCGACGAACCCATCTTCTGGCCGCTGCAGGACGGGCAACTTTTCGCCCTCTTCCGTGATAACGGAGGATCGCAGCGCCTGTTCCATTCGACGTCTCGGGATGAAGGGCGCAGCTGGGACACCCCGGTACTGACAAATTTCCCGAATTCCAGCAGCAAGCTGTTCTCGATGAAAACAAGCCACGGTTACCGCATCATTGTCCTTAACGCGAACCCGTCCGTTGGGCGACGCGAGTTACACCTGGCGATCAGCGGTAATGGCAGGACGTTCACGCGTCTGGCCAGACTGGATGTCCCGTCACCAACATCCCTGCCTGATTCCGTAATGCGTATTGAAAAGAAGTTTCAATCGGGAATTGCGAGTCTGCAGTATCCACACGTCATCGAACATGACGAACAGATCCTGATCGCTCTGTCTCGCGGAAAGGTGCAGACAGAAGTCTTCCGCGTACGCCTGGACGACGTCGACGCTCTGCTGGAAAACTGATCAGAGCACTGCCCTGCCCCGGGTGCGAGCTACCGACCGGAAGCACATGCACCGCAACCGCTGGTCGTTGGGCGAGGAAAACGAAGTACTGACAGAGCACGACGTATTTCCTCTGGCAGATCGGACACCGAACTCGGACACGTGTCGCAACAGGTCGTGTGTTCACAGGGACGTTGTTGCGTCAGATCTGCAGCGTTTCACGCTGACTTGTGGCCGCGAAACACGTCTTCCGGCCTGCTATGGGTGCTTCCCACGAGCCCGAACGACCACGTCTTTTCGAAGACTGCTCGAATAGCAGTTTCGTTACTCCCACGGGCCAGTATCGTTCACGACAATAAGTAAACTGCTCTAGTGCTCTGTCACAGGCAAAAGTTAAGGTGGAAGCATTCCCCGGAAAAGGGGGTCAGGTACCAAAAATGCAAAGCACCCTTCGGGCCGTTCCGGTTCTTGGTACCTGACCCCGTTTTCCTCGCCAACCCTAAAACCTGGCGGTGACAATGCACTAGAGTGGTTCCAAGCTACTCACTCTTTCCCAGACAAACCACCGAGCCATCCTGAAGACTCAGAAAGAGTCGGCCATTCGCCGCCGCCATGCCATCAAAGACAGTAGGCGCTGGAATTTTGATCTGCGCGACTTCTTTTCCGTCGGCCGCGGCCGCTGCGTAGAGAATGCCACCGCTTTCGCCGTTCCAGCTAGCGAGGGCCGATTCGACATCCTTCAACTCAAGCGCGGCCTCTCCGTCTCCGATCGCAGTGAAACCATCCGGCGGACCGGCAATAAAGACGGTATCGGAGGTCGCTACGAGTGCAGTCGCCAGCAGGGGAACATCACTGGTCCAGCGATACTTGACGGTTGGCTGCGGCGGTTGCTTTTGTTTCTTCCCTCTGCGATCGATCACCTCGCGCTCAGGCTCCTCACCGCGATCGTAGGCAAACAGTTGATATTCCTCGCCGCCTCGCCACTGGCCCGTGTTGCCACCAGGGTATTTGTCTCTGCCAAAACCATAAATCTGAGAAGCATCGTAAGAGAGAATCCGACCGGAGGCGACGCGATTTCCCTCTTTCCACCAACCACTCCAGTGCGATTGGAACCTGTCGTTCACCATCCAATACGCCCGATGCCACCAGGTGTCGTCGAGCAAACCCAGCGGAGAAAAAAGGTGAACGCCGGTCCCGGACTCATCAGATGTGTCAAAATCCAGTTTCAGATGACGCATGTAAACATCGTTGCCATCGGCAACCAGCACATCGGAAAGAACGCCGTGCACATCTCTGCGGTCTTCGCCTTTTCCAGGAATGTCCTGTTTTCCGGTTGCTTCATCGGGACTCCAGATCGTTGAATCTGCGAGCTGTTCTCCGGTCCCGGGATTAAGTTTGAACAGCCGGATGCCGCCATCCAGGTATGACGAACGACCGGCAGAAAAGATCAGCTCACCGTTCTGGATCAGCACTGCACCGTGTACGGGCCATGTCGATTCCAGTTGTCCGCGAATCGATACGAGCCGATCTTCCGGAGCAGCGTGGAAACGCCACACCAAAGCTCCGTCCTCAGCGCGTAAAGCGTAGACTTTTCCGTCGGCGGAGCCAAAAAAGACGCCTCCTTTGAATACTGTCGGCGGCGAATCGATCCGTCCCCCTGCAGTGAATTGCCAGAGCTCCTCGCCCGTTGTCGCATTTCGTGCATGGATCGTGTGTTGATCTTTCGCAGCTACGTAGAACCGCCCATCCGCAACGACCGGGCTGGTGAGTGGTCCGCCGACCTCGATTCTCCACTTTTCGGAAAGCTCGGTGGGAACGGTCGTCGCAGCGATCCCGGTCCGGCCTGCAGATGCGCGAAATGTCGGCCAATCCCCGGCTGAATCTCGCGCAGATGTACCAATCTTTCCAAACGCCGGACCTTTCTGAAGTCGCGACAACTCAGGATCGGCTGCCGATTTTGTTGACTGCGATGACGCAAAGGCGTAAAGCCCGCTCAGCTTCGTCTTCATATTGCAGGCACAGGAATCCGGCGGAACGTAAAGCAGACCATTTGCCGGCATGACGCCGAACTGGCAGGTGCCGCGAATCCAGTCATTCTCACTAACGTCGCCGGATCGGACATTCACCATCTGCACGCCCATCTCGCCAAAGAGCATGTAGTCGCCCACTGCCTTCCCACGATAACATCGCGGATGCATGTACGGCTTCGCCGTTTTGATCTCGGTTTTCACCTCTCCGCTGCCGGGATCAATCGCCACGCGCGCACCGTTGCCGCGCATCCAGAGATCCTCTCCCACCAGCATGAGATCCGGGGGTGCGTTGTATTCCTGTTTGCTCTTCCCCTTCCATTGCACAACGCCATTCTCGACGTTGTAAGCATGCACTTTGCTGAAATCAGCCGCCAAAACCACGTTGTCATTCACGACAATGCTGGGCGATTCCCACTGCATTTCGCCGGTCTTCAGTTTGCCTGCCGGTACCGGCAACTGCGCCTCAAACTCCGCGCTCCACGCCTCTTTTCCTGTTTCCAGATCAATCGAAAACACCCGCCCTGGTGTCTGACCGAAGATCCGGCCGTTCTTCAGCGCCATGCACGGAAAGACCAACTCATCCACTTTGTGTTCCCACTGCACTTCGCCACTATAAACCAGCGCCTTCATGATCTTGCAATGATGCGGCATGAATTCCCCTCGCCTGCGCGCCGCATCGATGTTTTCATGCTGATCAACCTCTTCATCGATCAATAGCGTCAGCACGCCGTTCTCGTAGATGATCTGCTTGGTCTTCTCAGAACCCGGGATCGTCCGAATCGTCTTTCCCGTCTTCGCGTCCAGAACCGAAACCGGGTCGATGAAATCCATCGTCACGAACACCATTCCATCTGCCGCTACCAAACGAAACGGCAGGCTTGCCGGACCGGAGCGAAAACGCCGAAACTGATTCACCCAATCGCCCATCCTGCGTCGCCAGAGTTCGACGCCATTGAATGCGTCGCGCGCTATGATGAACCACTCGCTCGGCAGCCGGATGTCGACCCGCGGTGCATCGTCCAGGATGTAGAACATCTTCCCGCCATCCGAAACGGCTGCGCTGAAACTCGCCTGCTGCTCATGAGCACGGGAAAACTTCGGAGTCGCCATCCATTGAATCCGATTCGGCGGCCCGACCATCGTATCTTTCGAAACCGGGTTGTTATCCGGCGACCGCAGGAAGTGCTGCCAATGATCCATTGTTCCTGGGCGAGTCTTGACCACTTGTTTCCATTCGGTGTCACTCTCACGAATCCAGGCAACGCCATCGGGTACCAGAACGCGGCGAATCTCTGCTTCCGTTGTTAATGCCGCGTCTTCGACGACCAGAAGGTTCACCAGATTATCGGCATACGGCAGCGACCTGCCCTCCAGACGGTCAATGACGATCTTCCCATATTGTGTCCCGGTGAGGAGTGATTTCCGTGCGGCCGCTACATTCTTCGCGATGGGGTCGAGCCCATGCACGCGAAACCCGTCCCCGACCAGAAATTCAGCAGTCGTCGAGCCATCTCCACACCCAAGATGAACGACGAGGCCGCCTTCAAGTCTTGTCTTTTCCAGAATCGAAGCCGGATCGGTCGGGTCAGCCCAGGCGGGCGTGATCGGAATTGCAATGAACGCAGCAAACAGAAACACGCAAGTAAGAGTTTTCATGAAAGGCACCGATTCAGAAAGTGGTGTCGAGAATAACCATTCAGCATTGCCCGATTCTCGAATAGAGACGTGTACTGGCAACTCATTCTTTCAGCAGTGATGAAACGATCGTACTGCGACTGTTCAGGAACCCAACTTCGTTGGATTGTAACCATCTGCCCCCCACATTTCCGCTTCAACTGAGCCGAAACGACCCGCAAGAGGCAAAGCCACAATAAAGTTCTTCGCCGTTTCGAAGCAGGATATGATGCCACGAAAAACACAGCGGCGGGGGCCACCACACAAACCCCAATTTTAGAATGCCGCGGCCTGGCGTGCAATGACCTCAAGATCGCTGGTCCTGGTCGCCAGAGGCACCACATCTGAAACGAGTTGCGGATTCGTGGGATATTTCGCAGGTCGTTGTCGTGTTATTCCTGTCTCCAGCTCGGCGGTCATCATGGCTACTGACGTTCGACTTGAACGAAATAGGCTCCGCGAACGCCGGTTTCTCTGTCGCTCAGCCAACTTTGCAGCAATCCGGGACCTTGTGGTAGATCCAGTTCGAAGGTGACAGACGTTTCATTGCCATCGAGTATCCTTTCGAGTTCCTGGTCGCCGATCCGTAGAATTGCCCTGGTCGCACGCATCGCCTGAGGTGCATCGTCAGGGAATCTTGACAGCCGAAATGAATAGCGTCCCGCCTGCACAACGTTGACAGCCCAGAAGCCATTGATATCGAGTGTGTCATCACCGAGGTGCTCTTGTTTCCAAATGACGTTTCCTTCGGTTGGATGCCAGTCACGAACGGTCAGCAGGGTGGGATTCTCTTCGGCCGCACCCAGCCGAAATCGTGTATAAGCTGCGTTGCTCGAAAACACATCTGCAAAATAGCGTTTGTACTGCGATCGCAGATTTCGGACGACGTCTGCATGATTCGCCGCGACGTTCTTCTCCTGCGCTGGGTCGTCGACGATATTGAACAGTCCGCCATCAACCAATCGCCATCTTTCGGTAAGCACAGCGTAGTGCGGGTAGCGGGCGCGAGCGTCGGCAGACTGTTCCAGCTTCGGATGATCTCCCTGCCGTTCGACGAACAGTGTTCGATCGGGCCAACTCTCGATGCTTCCCTCAATCAGCGGCTGCAGGCTCTGCCCATCGAAGCTGACATCTTTCGGCGCAGCGAGGTCACACCACTGTATCAGGGTTGGCAGCCAGTCTCGACACGACGTGAGTTGTTCGGTCTCGTACCCAGCTTTCAAACGAGTGGGCCAGCGAACAAAGCACGCGACTCGATGCCCACCTTCGTAGACCGAACCTTTCTTTCCCCGCATGCCCGCATTGAATCCGACATCCGAACGGCGGCCGCCTGCACCAGCTGCAGTTCCGTTGTCTCCCATGAAGATGACGATTGTGTCTTCTGTCAGCTTGTGCGTTTCCAGGCATTCAAACAATCGACCAAGATTCTCATCAAAGTTGATAATCTGGCCAAAGAACTTTGCACGCACCTGTCCATGACCATCCGCCGTGAATGGGCCTGAATATCTTTCAGCAACTGTGTGAGGTCCGTGCATCGCGTTGAGCGGCAGATAGACGAAGAACGGTTTGTCGGACGGCTGCGTGACAAAACGTTGGCACTCCGCAAAGAACACGTCAGTGCAGTAGCCTTCGATCTGTTCCGGAACTCCGTTTCGATAATAGGTGTCGTCGAAGTAGTCGTTACCAATTGGGTTACCGATCTCATCGATCCCGCCAGCGAGATGGCGGACGACTTCCTGGAAGCCACGAAATCGGGGAGCGTAGGGCCATGCATCGCCAAGGTGCCATTTGCCGAACATTGCGGTGCGATAACCCGAATCGGAAAACACGTCAGCCATGGTCACTTCGTCTGGGTTCAGCAGTTGTCGCCCCTCAGTCACTGCCCAGGCTCCCACGCGAGATGAATATCGCCCCGTCATCAACGCAGCGCGTGTGGGCGTGCAGACCGGTTCGACGTGATAGTCCTCCAGTCGAATGCTCTCAGCATGCAGACGATCCAGGTTTGGTGTTTGCAGCCAGGGGTTCCCGTGACATGACATGTCGCCGTAGCCCTGGTCATCCGTGACAATCAGGATCACGTTGGGACGGTCCTCGGCGACCATGACGCTGGATAGCGTCAGTAGCAACACCAGGCTGGTGAATCCGTGTTTCACGACTTTCTGTTCCCTTCTGTCTATACGAACAGGCATACAGTCAAACGAACCGTTCTTAAGCGCACGGTCGTGCCCCTGGTTTTTCTGTTGTCCGTTCTGAGGATTCTTCCATCCGCCTGTATCGGCCAGGCAAATCTCGTCTCTAACGCCTTTGGGCCTGCTGAACATGGCCGCACGGTTGACGTCATTATCGCCGAACGGTATATTGTTAACAATTAACTGCATTTACATAGAGTAGCCTATCGGGGCCCTGAATTGCAAGAGGACGAAATATGGCAGCAATCGCACGCACAATTCGGGAGCAAGTCGTCACTCAGATTCGTGACGATCTGGTCGCGGGGAATTATCCCGAAGGAACCATGTTGCGCGAGGCCGAACTGGCGTCGCGGTTTGGGGTAAGCCGAGGCCCCATTCGGGATGCGTTTCTTCAGCTTTCGCAAGAGGGGTTTCTGGCCTACGAAGCAAACCGGGGAGTCAAGCTTCGTCAGCCACCGGACCTGGAGAATCGAGAGTTCATCGTCTCCTTGCGAGTGCAAATCGAGACGTTTGTGATCAAGAAAGGGCTGAGTCAACTGCATGGCGATGCGATGTCAGCCGTCGAGATCGCGCTGCGTGAACTGAAAACGGCCTGTCAGGGCGACGACGTGGCTGCCGTCGCGCGATGTGACATGGCATTTCACGAGTCAATCCTTGCCGGCTGTGGGGGCGATGACTTCATCCTGGCGTGGAAACAGCTTTGTTCGCGCATGCTTCTGGCTTATACGCGACTCGACGATTACCAGGAGGTTTACAGGGAGCACGCCGAACTATTGGAAGCGATTCGTTCGGGAAAGAAGCAGGGGATTGTGGCAGCACTTAAATCAAACATCCGGTAAGCCCGCTGGTGGGAGTTAGCATCTGATCAGGATGATCACGCAGGTCAGCCCCATCGACGAAATGCAGCGAACGATCGATGCGAATCCGGACGGCATCAAATATTTGATCGGCTGCTGTCAGGCATCCTGAAAGGAATATCTACAGATCAGGAGCAGTCTTCAGGCTTGCGAGAGCCCGCTGTAGAACATCCCGATCCGCTCCCCAGGTGGAGACTTGAAATCAGCATGAACATAGCGAAAGTAGAAACCGAACTGTATCACGTGCCGCTCTCCAGACCGATGGCGGACGCGGTTCATGGCGTGCAAAGAGATTTCTCGTTGATTGTCGTCAAGCTCACGACCAACGATGGCGCGACCGGCATGGGTTACACCTACAGTGTCGGGCAGGTCGGCGGCACTTCGATCGCCACGCTGATCAAAGACAACCTGGCTCCCATTCTCGTCGGCGAAGACCCGCGTCGTATTGAGCACTTGTGGAACAGAATGTGGTGGGCGCTGCACTATGTAGGTCGCAGCGGCATCGCTGTATTTGGCATGTCAGCCGTGGACATCGCACTTTGGGATTTGAAAGCGCGTCTGGCTGGTGAACCGCTGTGGCGATTCCTTGGCGGACATAACAACAAAGTCGAGGCGTATGGCGGCGGCATTGACTTTGACATGACGATCGACCAGTTGCTGGAGCAAACGCAGAGCTTTCTTGACGCCGGACTGCGGGCCATCAAGATCAAGATCGGTCGCGACTCAATCACAGAAGAGTGCGCGAGAATCGCGGCAGTACGTGAGTTTCTGGGGCCTGACAAGAAACTGATGGTCGACGTCAACATGAAGTGGAGCGTCGAGAAGGCAATCAAAGCCGCTCGCGCTTTCGAACCCTACAACCTGCACTGGATCGAAGAACCAACGATTCCGGACGACGTCGAAGGCAATCGCCGCATCGAAGTGGAAGGCGGCATCCCGGTCGCGACGGGCGAGAACCTGCACTCGATCTACGAGTTTCGGCAGATGATCGCCGAAGGCGGCGTGTCATTCCCCGATGCCGACATTTCCAACCTCGGCGGAATCACCGCGCTGATGAAAGTGGCGCACATCGCGGAAGCTTACAACAGAAACCTCACGACGCACGGTATTCAAGAGATGCACGTCAGTTGCCTGGCGGCGATTTCCAACGCGTCTTTGCTGGAGATTCATGCCTTCCGCATCGACGACTTCCTGGTCCATCAACTCGAAATCAAAGACGGATACGCTTACGCCTCAAATCGCCCAGGTCATGGCGTCGAAATCGATTGGGAGAAGATTGCAAAGCACTGCGTCACCCTGTGTTAGGCGGATGTCCACAGATTCCTTTCCGGGACGGATGGGAGACAGACGTGGATTGGATTCCAACGGTGCCAACAAAAGCTAAAGGAAGACCAAACATGAACCGGATCAATTCTGTTGCCCTTGTTTTGGCGCTTCTTCTGCCGACGTTTGCTGGAGGACAGGATTCGTTCTTCCCCTACAAGATGCCAAACAAGATGCCGGCAATGCCGCTGAGTGCGGCGATGGAACGGACTTACGATGCCTACGAAGCGCCGACGTACTGGTGGAATGAGCTGTTTTCGAAGTTCCGTTACACGCCTGTCGAGGGGCTCGACTACAACGGCGGCGATGGCACCATTTCACGTCGCGATCCCACCAAGGTGATCAAGGCCAATGGCAGGTACTACGTCTGGTACACACGTCGCGCCACCGAAACACCGCCTCGCGGTGCCAGTGGAGGGACGGACATCATTCCGTCAACGGATTGGGATCTGGCGGAGATATGGTATGCGACCAGCAGGGACGGTTTCGTCTGGGAGGAACAAGAGGTCGCTGTTTCGCGACCGCCCAAACCGAATGTGGGTTGGCGTTCGGTATCAACGCCCGACGTGCTGTTCTGGAAAGGGAAATACTACCTCTACTACCAGGGCTTCCTGGAGATGTCCGGCAAACGCGGCGATGATTGCCCCGTCACTGTTTCCTGGGCGGATTCACCCGATGGCCCGTGGACAGCAACACACAGCGTCGTGATTCCCAATGGTCCGGAAGGCGCATGGGACCAGCATTCCATCCATGATCCGTACCCGCTGGTCTACAAGGGACGCATCTACCTTTACTACAAATCTGATTTCAATGGAAAAGCGGAACATATCCGTGCTCAAGGGCTGGCTGTGGCCGATGATCCGCTGGGTCCATTCGAGAAGTGTCCACTCAACCCGGTCCTGAACTCGGGCCATGAAACCGGGCTGTTTCCGTTCCGAGGTGGAATTGCAGCACTGGCGATTCGGCACGGGAACGAACAGAACACGATTCAATTCGCGCCGGACGGAATCAACTTCAAGGTCGCATCCATCGTCAGCCTGATGCCGATCGCACCGGGACCCTATGTGCCGGATGCCTTCGCGAACACTAAAGATGGACGTGGCATTACATGGGGACTGAGTCATTTCACAACAGCGGGAACGAAGACAACAAAGCACAGCATCCTGGCTCGCTTCGATTGTGACTTGAGCCAGGACAATCACGACCACTGGATGAAGGACCCGGAACACTACTGGCCGCCGGAATTCTATTTCAAAAGTGGCCTTGGCGGAGCTCGCAAAAACAAGGAACGCCAGGCGAAGGAAGACCTGGCGAAACCGTAGCCTGCCGTTCAACAGCGTGCACAAGTCCACAGCTGCGCGCAATCCAGAATCCGAGTAAACCCCATCCAGGACCATCGTATGAGAATTCGCGTCGAACTGAGTCTTCAGCAGATACGTGCCCGTTTACATGCAGATGGCCATCGAGACTTACGACTGGAATCCCATCCCTGAAGACGGCGGCCTCGTGGATACCGGTACCAGGGAGCAACGGACCACGCAGTATGACTGGGACCGAACGTGGGAACTGAATGATGAAGCTGCTACTGGCACCTCCTCGACAGGTGAAGAATGAAACCAATCGAATCGATGGAACTGGTAATGACATTCGCAATGACAATTAAGAATCAACGGACCCGTGTGTTCGCCCTTACTTTGTTGGTCGGTACCGGGTCGCTCTGTCATGGGCAGGATAGGGAACCCTTTCCCGCTCTGATTCCGATGACAAAACCGACCGAGCGGCCACTCAGTGCGGCGATTCAACGTTTATACGACGTCTGGAACCCGCACGAAGATCGCGGCAACGAACTCTACAGCAACTTTAAGTACACACCGCTGAAAGGTCTGTCCTATGACGGATATGTCTCACGTCGTGATCCTTCCAAAGTGCTGAAGATCAACGGGAGATACTATGTCTGGTATACGCATCGTGATACGAAGCATCCGCCGAGCGGGCCGAATATGGCGAATGCGACGACTCCTTCGTTCGATTGGGATCTCTGCGAAATCTGGTACGCAACCAGCAAGGATGGCTTCACGTGGGAAGAACAGGGACCAGCTGTAGGGCGACCACCGCAAGGCGACTATGGCTGGCGCAGCGTGTCCACGCCCGACATCCTGGCCTGGGGCGGAAAATACTATCTCTATTATCAGGGTTTCAACGAGATCCCCGGCTTGAAAGGCGATCGTGCAGCCGCAACGGTCGCGGAGTCCGATTCGCCGGATGGCCCGTGGCGAGCCTTCGGCAGGGTGGTCGTCGACTTTGGTGCGAAAGATGAGTGGGACTCCAATGCAATTCATGACCCTTATCCAATCGTCTTCCGCGGCAGGATCCATCTTTACTACAAGGGATCGCCTGGAAAGCAGGGCAAGGCCGGAACTGTCGTTCGCGCACAGGGTGTTGCCATCGCCGATCATCCGTTGGGCCCATTCACGAAGTCACCGTTGAACCCCGTTCTCAACTCTGGACACGAAACATGCTTCTTCCCGTGGAAGACGGGCGTTGTTGGCATTGTGAGCCTGGATGGGCCGGAAAAGAACACCGTGCAGTTCTCACCCGATGGAATCAACTTCAAGGTAGAGTCGCTGCTGCAAGTCCCACCGATCGCGCCGGGTCCGTTTGCGCCCGACGCGTTTGCTGACAACGGCGACGGCCGAGGGATAACCTGGGGACTGTGTCATATCAATCCCGATGGTGGATCACCACACGCGCATTCGATCCTGGCACGTTTCGATTGCGATCTGTCGCTGGATGTCGATCGCCGTGCAATGAAGAACAACAACCTGCGGTTCGACGAACGAACCTACCTCCAGGAGAGGGTTAAGCTGCCGCAGTACCTCGACGATCGCGTCCGTCGCGACCGAGAGAACGTCGACATGGATACGATCTCTTATGGCACCGGGGCGGTTGCTAAAAAGCCATCGACAAGAGCCGGGGCACCACAGACATTCGAAGTTCCCGATACGAAAGCGTTCCCTGCTGTAATGCCGCTCGAAAAACCTTCCGGTCGCAAACTAAGCACAAGTTGGGCGCGGATGTGGGATCGTTGGGACCCACACGAGGATCGGGGCAACGAGCTATATAGCAACTTCAAGTACTTGCCGATCGAAGGCCTGAAACACCAGGCGAATGTCTCACGCCGCGATCCAACGAAGGTAATTCGTGTTGGCGACAAATACTACGTCTGGTACACCTGCCGCCGAACCGACACAGCGCCGGTCGGATTGAAGAAGGCGACTGACAGAATCCCCGCGACCGACTGGGATCTTGCCGACATCTGGTACGCGACCAGCGACGACGGTTACACGTGGACCGAGCAGGGCGTCGCGGTCAAGCGTCCCCCAAAGCCGATTCAGGGGTACCGGTCGATCTGCACGCCAGACATTCTGATGTGGAAGGACAGGTACTACCTCTACTTCCAGGCCTACAGCCCGATGGTCGGCGGTTCGGCATTCTGCCCTGTGATGGCAGCCGTCGCGGACTCTCCGGATGGCCCCTGGATACTGCACGAGAAGCCCGTCATCACGCCGGGACCACAGGGTTCATGGAATGACATCAAGATCAACGATCCATACCTACTGGTCGTGAATGGCAGGATCCTGATGTATTACAAAGGAGCACCGAAGGGCAAAGGGGACCAGTACGTGCTCCGCATGCAGGGAGTCTCTTTCGCTGACGATCCGCTGGGGCCATTCATTCCGTCAAGACTCAATCCCGTCATCAACTCTGGCCACGAAACCTGCATGTGGCCATGGAAAGGAGGCGTTGCGGCACTGGTTGCACTGGATGGCCCGGAGAAGAATACGATTCAGTTCGCGCCGGACGGCGAGAATTTTGAAGTGATGTCGATGCTGCAAATACCTCCTATTGCACCGGGACCATTCGTTCCGGACGCGTTCGCTTCCGGTGGCGACGGCAGAGGATTCACCTGGGGACTTGCACACATCAATCCGGACGGCGGTGGAGCGGCCAGCGAATCCAGACTCATTCGATTTGATTGCGACTTGTCTTTGAATGTCGATCGACCAGTGTTCAAGCGCAACAACCTACGGTTCGAGCAAAGCACATATTTTCAACCCGGTGTGCGACTGCCCGACAACATGCGCAAGCAGATTGACAGAGAACGAGATCGTGTTGACCGCGACACAATTCTGAACCAGTAACACTCCATCCAGAACCGTCATAGCGAAGTGAGACAAAGATGAGTTCCAACGCGAGAATACTATTGGCGGTCATGCTGGGCATGATTGCCTTACGGGCCAAAGCACAAGACGATGTGGATCCAACACCAGGACTCAGTGCTGCAATGAGCCGGCACAGAGTGGACGACAGTCGGAACGAGTTGTACAGCCGATTTCGCTATCAACCGATCACCGGACTTGGCTATGAGCCCGGCGTCAACCGACGGGATCCGAGTTCAATTATTCGCGTCGGCGATCTCTATTACATCTGGTACACACGCTGTCTGGACAGGAAATACACCTGGCTGAATGCCGACATCTGGTATGCGACAAGCTCTGATGGCATCCGCTGGACTGAAAAAGGGCCAGCTGTCAGCCGAGGACCGAAGGGATCATGGGATGACTTCAGCGTTTTCACCTGTAATATCCTCGTTGCCGAGGGCAGGTATTATCTGTGTTATCAAGCAGAGTCGCTGGATGGATACGGCATCAATGTCGTTGGCATGGCGATAGCCGATTCTCCGGACGGTCCGTGGACGAAGCTGCATGAACCGATTTTGAAAACGGCTCCCGACGGCCAATGGAAACGCGATGCGGACCGACCCGGCAGGCGAATTGATCTGGTGAACGGATCGTGGGACAGTGCCGCTGTTCATGACCCTGGAATCATCCCACGATGGGGCAGGTACTGGCTGTACTACAAAGGTCACGGCATCGGGGAGACGATGTACGCCGATTCGAAGTGGGGCGTTGCGGTTTCCGACGGTCCGGAAGGGCCTTATGTCAAGAGTCCTCTCAATCCCGTTACCAACAGCGGTCACGAAGTCTGGGTGTGGCCGTGGGAGAAAGGCATCGCTGCCATCGTTGACTGGGCGGGGCCCGAAAAAGGAACCGTTCAATATACCGAGGACGGCGTGAACTTTCGGGTGATGTCGTCTCTCGAAGACATTCCGCCAGCTGGCGGCGCGTACATCGCCGACAAGTTCGACGATCCGGCGGACGGACAGGGGTTTACCTGGGGACTGGCACACTATGGTCGCAGCGACTGGACGTTCCTGGTTCGGTTCGATTGCGACATGCATGAGCGAAGCGAGAAGCAACTCGCATGGAAGTACTTTGCGCACTACAGCACGATCCGTGACGTGATGCGAAACCCCAGACGTTTCAAGTTGCCGCCCGACGCACTGCTGGGCAAACAGCCAAAACGGAAAACAGACTAAGCGAGCGACGAATGACTGATCAGGCCCAACTCATCAAGTCAGCGCCGACGACTTTTACCGGAACCCTATCATGCCTGGGGCCGTCAATGATCCTGTCGGCATCGATTGTTGGCTCTGGCGAACTGATCATGACAACGACGCTGGGCGCCCAGGCTGGATTTGTCGCACTGTGGGTGATCATTATCAGTTGCCTGGTCAAAGTGTGCGTCCAACTCGAATTCGGCAAGCATGCCATCAGCAGCGGCGAATCGACGATGGCAGCGCTAAACAGGTTACCCGGACCACTCGCCGCTGGCGCGCGTTGGACCATTTGGGTCTGGTTGCTGGTCCAGTTGGTAATCTTCGTTCAATACGGCGGAATCGTGACCGGTGTTGGACAGGCATTAAACATAGCCATACCTGCCGTGCCAGTCTGGATTTGGGCCAGCCTGGCCGGGACAACGACGGCCGTACTGGTTTCCTGCGGGCGTTATGGTTTGATCCAGAACGTTTCCATTGCCCTCATGATGCTGTTCACATTGTTCACCCTGCTCTGTGTCGGATTACTTCAAACCACGTCCTATGCGATTTCCACCGACCAGATCGTCGAAGGGTTTCAATTCCAATTGCCCAAAGCGGTCATGGGGGTGGCGGTGGCTGCCTTCGGACTGACCGGGGTTGGAGCATCAGAGATTATCGCCTATCCGTATTGGTGTCTCGAAAAAGGGTACGCTGGATTCACAGGGCCACGAGAGAGTTCTGACGAGTGGGTCGCGCGGGCCCGCGGCTGGATTCGAGTCATGTATTGGGACGCCTTTCTCTCCATGCTGGTCTATACGCTGGTGACGTGCGCATTTTATATTTTGGGTGCCTCAGTGTTACATGGGCGCGGTGAAGTTCCGGAAGGTCCGGAAATGATTCGCACTTTGTCGAAGGTGTACACGGAATCAGCGGGGACGGGCGCGATGGCTCTCTATGTTATCGGTGCCATCATCGTTCTTTTCTCGACGCTCTTTGCCGGCTCCGCCGCCTGGACTCGAATGTTCAGTGACGCTTTCGCTCAAATCGGCCTGCTTGACTACTCGAACGAGAGCCAGCGGCAACGATGGATTCGCGGCTTCGCCTGGTTCTTCCCATTGTCGTGGACTGTGCTGGGGCTGACATTCAAAGCGCCGGTTGCCATGGTTACCGCGGGCGGCATCGCGAATGCTGGATTACTGCTCCTGGTCGTCTACGCCGCCTTCACATTTCGCTATCACCACCTGCCGGCCGAATTGCGACCTGGCCGGTTCTATGACGCAGTGCTATGGACCAGTTTTGCTGCAATCACCGCCGTTGGTGTTCTTGCCGTAGTGCGGATCCTGTAACTGTCGCAAACTCCAGAGTCGCCCCGGCTCGGAGCAACTGTTGGAAGTTCTGAATCGATGCCGGCGAGTCATTAGGCCGCACCACGTGGCCTTGTGACCGTGGAGAACACTTTTCGGTCGCAGTTTCGTTGCTCCCGCGAGCCGGTAGCGTCCACGACAATAAGTAGACGGCTAATTGGCCTGTGTTGAAGTCCTGTAATTGCACATCCGTCGTGCTGATTTTCGCAACGAACAGGTGTCCCGCGTGTACTTCCTTGAATTTCAAGTCCGCGAAATTCAGGCCAAGGCTGTCCGTCCTGTCTTCCAGCATGAACTTGAGTTCGACGGAACCATCTCGGAATTCAGCGGGATGAGTCACCGATACCGCATGATCCGCGGCCTTGTGCAGGAACATGTACATCGCGCCGTCTTTGAGATCAACTTGCTTATTGCCAGCCGCGCGTTTCCTGCTGTTCGAGCCCCAGCCCCGGCTGAGTTCTTCTTTCGTTTCCTGAGATTCGTTGCGGTTGAAATCGTCTTCGAAAATCAAGGTGCCCCGTTCGTCCGCATGAAGAGCAGATGACACGATCGTGAGCCAAAGTACAAGAGTGCCGGCGAAGAGTCGTTTTGTCATTGCTGGTACCTGTTTTCAATCGGTCTGCAAGGTGCACGAAGAACGGCAGCCACGCCATACGATTAACAGCGTGCTCGGTTCGGGCTGAGTCCTGGATGCGGCGCTCTACTTCGCGTAGGCAGCCGTTGGCTTGCCCTCGCTGCTTAGATTGCCAGTACTCCACAGAAGGCCGCGCGCAACTAAGTCCAGGTAGCGGGGGTCGCCCACCGTATCATTGTTGTGCCCAAGAGTTGTGCTGAAGATCTTTGTCTTGTTTGGACCATATTCGTTCGTCCACACGACGATCGCGTTGGCTTCGCGAGGCTTGGCATCGGGATTGTTCTTCAATTCTCGTTTGCGTGGCTGTTGTCGCTGCGTGCCGCTGGCGAGGGCCCTGGTACCGCCGAACACTTGCACATTGTTGTAGAGTTCCTCGTTGACCGTGGTCCAGTTCCTGAATCCCTTCGTAACCGGGTGATCTGCGTCGGTATAGCGGACGTCGATCGGAGATTGGGGGCCGTGGCCCGTGGACTGAACGCCAATCATTTCGTACCAACTGGCGTTGTCCGCGCCCAGTTCGACCGGCTCACGAAAGTTGCCCCACCGATAGCTGTGCATCGCGCAGTGCAGATTCACAGCAGGCACTCCGTTCCTGTGTGCCGCAAGAATGCGCCCCACGTAGATTTTGTCCGTCACCGCAGCAGAACACTCGTCATGCAATACGACGTCATATCCTTCAGCCCATTTGTCCGATTCATAGATCTCAAACCGCGTATCAGTTGAGGTGCTGGGGTTAAACACAACCGTGACCACAGCGTTGATGCGTTCTTCAATACCAGCCTTCAGCAGTTTTGATTGCGTGGCGTAATCATGGCAACAGCCACCAGCGACAAGCAGGACTTTTAGTGGAGCCTCCTTTGTCGCATTCTCGACGGCGCCCACTCCGCTGGTCACCGTCAGGGCTGCAAGAACGAAAGGAAGTATAATGCTGTATTTCATAGTGGTTGTCGTTCACAAAAAGGCTACCCGCGAAGCAATCGCAGATTTCAGATCATCTAGTTATTTCGCAGAGTTCATGATAGCTGCCGCATCACGCCTCGAACACGTCGTACGACTGCCGGATCAATAATTCACACAGGCCATTTCCGGTGGTTGGTTTGTCCCGAATACCTGTTCGCTCCTATTCGCTCCTATTTCTTAGCTGGTCGAACCTTACCGGAAACCGGCTTGCCCATCTCGCTCCGCCATGCGTCGTAGAGAGCTGCCATGTTCTTCACACGCTCGGGGTTGTTCGAAGAGATGTCCCGCGTCTCGCCAATGTCATTCTTGAGATCGAACAGGACGAGCCCCTTTGGATAAACATAATCCTCGTCCGGATGTGCGACATTCGCCTCATCCAACCGATAATTTGGATGCGTCCAGCCAGGCGAATTGATCAGTTTCCAATCGCCCTGCCGAACGCTCCAGGTCTTTTTCCCGTCAGCAAAGCACAGATAATCGTGCCCTGAATCCGCGGCAACATCATGGAGATTCGGGACAAGACTCCTGCCATCGAGGTTCTGCGGCGATACGCCTCCGGCCAATTCGACGACCGTCGGGAAGACATCCATTCCAGATGCCAGTCCACGACGCTTCTGTCCCTGCGGCAGATGGCCTGGCCACGAAACGATGATTGGAATCCGGACACCGCCTTCACCGAACATGTATTTGTATCCGCGCAGCGGGGCGTTGTTCGAGTAAGTGTTGATTGTGCCGCCGTTGTCTGACAGGAACACGACGATGGTGTTGTCGCGTTGACCCGTATCTTTCAGCGATTGCAGAATTCGGCCAACGCCATCATCCAGGGCCACGAGGTTTGCGAGATAGCGTTTTCGGCCAAGCGGATCAACTTCACCCAGGTGACCCCACTTCTTGTGCCAATCGTTCCAGCTGATCTCACGAGGATCCCAGAAGGGAAACTCCCACTTGTCGGCACTCCGATTCCACCCTGGCTGTTCGTAACCAGCTTTCTTTGCGTAGTCCGGATCCGCGACATAGGTTGGCATATGAACTGCGTTGTACTCCAACTGGACGAAGAACGGTGTTTCGGTGTCCTTGCCCGCAACAATCGTCTTCAACGCTTCATCAGTAAAGATCTCGGTCGTGAATCCATCCTCGTAGGAGGCGGCCTGGCCTCTGTTTTTCTCGAGCGGACCGACATTGAGAATCCCAAGTGACTTTCCGTCGGCGCGCTCCCGATAGGCGGCGAGGTCTTTCTCACTCAGGCGGATGTAATCCCAGGTATGGTGGATGAAACCAACGGATTCATCGAAGCCATGGTCGAGAGGATGCTGGGCGGGCCCACCGTTCAGATGAGTTTTTCCGATCTTCTTCGTCGAGTAACCCAGCTTCCTGAGCACCTGTGGTAACGTCACCTCTTCGTTTGGAAGTCCGCCCTGGCCATACCAGTAGTTCCCCCATCGCTGCTGATAGCGCCCCGTGATTAAGCCACAGCGCGAGGGGCTGCAGATCGGACTGGTGGCGTAGGCATTGCTGAAATAGGTGCCTTCGCCGGCCAACTGATCCAGCGCCGGAGTGCTGACGTCCCCGGGCGACTGAGGCAGGAAGCTCAAGTCCGCATAGCCCAGATCATCCGCCACGATAACGATAATATTCGGCCTGGTCTCAGCCCGGAGACTTGTTGCCAGGAGGGCCGAAGTCAGCAGGGGATAACGGATGTGCATGTTCATGAATGCGTCTGTCTTGTTTGACTGATACTGTTAGCAATTATAGTTTCCGTACAAGAACTCACTGTATATGGAACCATCGCTGGTGCAAGGGACGCAACGTCCACATGCCGATGTGCGTCGATGATGGCTGGAGGTTCTCAAGGAACATGTCGGTGTCGACGTAAGTCAGGTTCTGGAATTCGCTGGCAACGTCCGACGAATCGCTGGAGCTGGCCGAGTAGGGGGTACCTACAGCGTATTACGCTGACTTGTGGCCGCGAAAAACGTTTTCCGGCCTGCTATGAGTGCTTCCCGCGAGCCCGAACGACCACATCTTTTCGAAAACTGCTCTAATGAGTCAGCGGATGCTTCTGCGTTCTTGCGTATGCCTCACGACTTGTTCGAGTACCAACCGCAGCAGCAAATCCGATGCGAGCCCTTTTGCGGAATGTGCGGTGTGAATTCTGCCAGGACCTGTTGTGTCCGTACCAAACAACCTGTCCTGGCGCGACCATCATTGCCAGAACAGCCCCTGGCCAACGATTATTTGATAAAGAAGGGTTGATCCACGTTTCGCTGGATAAAGTCAATGGCATATTCGGTGTAGCGTTTGGTGAGATATTCAAAGTCCTCCGGTTCCAATTCCTCGATCACCGTCTCGTTCTTGACCATCGGTGGTGGCAAGTTGAACGGCTTGGCACGCACTCCCATATCGTGACCGTTGGGAATGCCGAAGAACTCGTCAAACCCCTGACGCGTGGGCAGGAAAGGTGGCTGGTCACCCAAATGCCATTTACCGATACAAGCCGTGGCATAGCCTCGATCTTTCAGCACTTCCGCGATGGTGACTTCGTTGGGATTGAGGCCCTTGCGACTTCCCGGCCACAGCACGCTGGCGTGAGGCAAAGGCAGGCGCATCTGGTTGTAGAGCATATCCACCCGAACGGGGTAACACCCCGTCATGATCGCAGCCCTGGACGGAGTGCAGACACTGGAGGCGACATAGAAATTGGTGAATTTCCTTCCCTCCCTGGCCATGCGATCCAGGTTCGGCGTGTCAAGGCGACCCACTCCAAACGGGGAAATGTCGGCGTAGCCGAGGTCATCGATAAAGATGACGACAAAATTGGGTTGGTCAGCAGCGCGAAGTGCTGCCAGTGGTGCGAGCAACAGAGTCGCAAGGATGGCCAAGGTTAGAGTTTTCATTCGGTGTCAGGTTCCCAGATGCGACTGTCCCGCGCTTCGAGGTATCCCTGGTTCGTGGGCTTGACCTTCCAGATCTCGACTTTTTTGATCATCGTAGGCGCACCCCAGGCATAGGCGTCGAATCCGCTCGCATCCTGCCAGTCCATGTCTGCTGCCACCATCGCCTGTCGTCCGTTGACGAAAACTTCGACAAGGTATTTGTCGATAAAAATGTGCAGTTCCACGTCTTCGCCGGCAGGAAGATCGGCGACCTTGAACGGCGCTTCGGTCCCGCCAACACGGAGAGTTCCATTGTTCGGCTGAAGATAGATGGGTAGGCCAATGCGACTCTCATCGGTGAAAATCCGGAACCCGAACCTCTTTCGTTTGGCCTGCTCGCGATCGATGGTGATTCTGATTTCGTAGGCATCGCCCTGGAGTTCCGCGATACGCGTGGTGGCTTCGCCGCCTGCCGTTCGTGCTTCGGGCGCCACTTCGATGTCTTCGTGGGTGACAAGACCGAAACGCTGGGTCTTCAATTCACGCAGCGGTTCGATGCGCAGGCTGCCGTCTTCGCGAAGGCTGATTTCACGCGGAAGGGACTGGATAGTTTCTGAACGCAGGGCGTTGTCTTCGAGTGTCGTTAACCAGGCCCACATGACACGCCGACCATCTTCCGCGAGTACGCTTTCCGGAGCGAAGAAGTCGCGGTATTCCTTCGGAGAGTCGGAATCCTGATCATCGCTTCGCCAGTTCATTCGCCCGTGCGATTCGGGAACGAATTGTTCCGCTTCGGCGTCCCAGTCACCGAGGTAATAACGGCAGCCGTAAGGATGGCTGATGCATAGCAGCATCCATTTGTCGCCGATGGGGAAGAAGTTCCCGCAGGACACGTCTTCTCCGATCGCGACATCGTCCGGTTCGTGCGAGAAGAAATCCCCCACGTGGATCCAGTTCTTGAGATCCTTCGATTTCAGGAGAGGAGGATTCCTGCCTCCGGAGAATGCGTAGTAGCTGTCGCCGATGAGGAAGCAATCCGGATCCCAGTGTTTGATCACCGCTTCCTTTCCATCCGCTGTCTTGGGCTCAACGGGAAATGGTTCTTCCCAGGCCGAGAGCTTGCGATTCATCGCGATAGCAATCTGGTTGCGCCCAGATCCGCCACCGTGGTAAATCGCCGCGGGCCTGCCATCTTTGGTCAAAAAACCGGTGCCGCTATACATGTTATGCCCCGTGAAGGAGGGCTGCAGTTTCGTCTGTTGCCAGGTCCAGTGAAGCATGTCCGGGCTGGTGACGTGAACGAAGGAAAAACCCTTTCTGGTCTTGCCTTTGACCGTCCAATCATGGGTTAGGATGTAGTGCAGATGATAGACGCCATCAACATAGAAGGCCGCATTTGGGTCCCCCGGCTTGCTGTCGCCGCCGGGGTGCATGAGATGAAAGTTAAGGGCCACCGGATCGATCTGATCCACGACAATGGCATAGGAAGGACTTACGAAGACGGTAATCAGAGTCGCCGCCAGCAGAGTTCTTGTAGATTTCATTATTTGTCCAGGCGTATATCACGCGAAAGTGAGAAGATGAAACATGAAGATGGCCTGGGATATCGAAACCGAACTACATCAAGTACGCCTTCTACTTGATTCTCGCATATGCAAAATGAATTTTGAACGATCGGCCCCATTTTAGTTACCAGGTACCCAACCCGGCGGCACATCCCACGGGTTCGTCGCCAACGGTGTATAGCGCGGCACCGGATCTCGCTAAGGCTGCAAGCGCAGCACCGCTTCGCTCAAGCACTGTGAGTTTGAAATCCCCGAACCGGGATTCTCCTTTCCAAACAGAACCAACTCGGAGAACATAACCGGCAGTATTTTTATGTGCCATGGTCCATCGGTCGCTTCACCACCGGCACCTCATACGCCCCAACCGAGGGAACGCGCCGCCGAAACACATCCATCACCGCCTTGTAGATGTAGGAATTGTTGCCTTCCGCTCGCTGATTCACTTCGGACCATCGGTCGTACTTCAACTCCTCAAACGCGACATCATCCAGTTTGCCAAGTTCGATCACGATCTCGCGCATGACCTCCGCTCCCTGCAGTGTCCGATCCCGCAGCACGTGTGTCCCGTCGGAATAGCGAAGCGATGTCAGTTTCTCCCCGAGCAATTTGTCGCGGAGCAAGCCATCACGGTCCGTCCGACGCGCGATCGCGTTCCACAGCATGTGCTCAGCGTCGTACTTCATCTTCGACAACTGCTGAAAATGCTGCAACTCCTGCGGCCATGGTCCGGTCGGCGAGTACTTGACGTGCCCAAGCCCTTCCCGAGCAAGTGCATGCTCCGACCAGCGAGTCATCCCTTCCAGAAACCACGAATTCTTGAAGTACGTCGCCCCATATTGCACCAGGTGGAACGTTTCATGCGCCGGTGTAATATTCTCTATCGGGTTAAGTTTGCAGTTGATCGACATGACGATCGCCCGGTCCGTCGGCTTGCCCTCCGGGATCAGCCGCGCACGCTGCGACTCATCGTACGCCACCCCGTTCCCGCCACCCAGATCACGCACACTGACCTGAATGCAGTTCACCTTCCTGTACCGTTCACCCCCAAGCGGATCAGGAAACTTCAACACCTCGCAAAACAGATAACGCGCTGCCCAAACCTGCTTCGCGATATCCTCGATTCGATCGGGCACGGCCGTGCGATCGACGTCATCGAGCGGCACTGCATCCTTGCCCTCATTGGTGTAAAAGACGCGTATCGGGCCGAGAACGTAGTGTTCCTTGAGAAAGGTCTTCTGTTGGGCGGAAGCAGTGGACGCGGAGACAAAGACAGCGAGGAAGACGGTGAGTGTGATGACTCGGATCGGCGCGCGCCGAGGTGTCTGTTGCATCGGTGTAAGTTCTCTTGAGAGTCCCGTCGCGACGTTTTTGGCGACAGTAACCTGGCCACCTGTGTTGCGAGTTCGGTTTTCAAATCCGTTGACACACGGAACGATGAATGCAGGCTGGTACTCCATGCGACGACCGATATGCCATCGTAGATTGTACAACTGGACAATTTTCATGTCACGGTCACGGTAACCGGCCAACGCGCATCGGTGAAACCACCCGACGCCGTTTTGCGGGGAATCCGAACCGGCTTCGGTCACATCGAACGACGCGTCAGGAACTCTGACCTGGATGCGTCGTCAATTCGGCCACTTTCGGCCGTGACTATTCAACATCTGTGGCAAATTGCTCAGCACGACCGTTTTCCGGGACACCCAGCAAACTCCGGAACTCGCATGGAACGATGGGGCTGATCACCGACCGAATGCGTCGACCAGAATACGGTGGGTTGTTGACTGAGCGCCAATACGACATTCCACGATAATCCCCTTTACTGACGCGCACCAGCTATTCTGAAGAACGGTCTGTCCCGAGAAAATAGAACTTCAGGTTCAACTCTTCAGCGCGAAGCAGGCGTCCTTTGACAGCATGCAGGACTTCCAGAAGTGACTCGCAATCCACCGCCCGACATTCCGGTTCATCGAGGATTCGATGCAGGTGCTCGATGGATTTTTCAATAGCCTCGACTCCATCCTTCGAAGAGTGCCAGCGCGGTTCATGGAATTTGGCGAACGTAAACGATCCCAGCACGATGCCGTTTCTCAGGGCAGCGGCAAGAACTGTCGGGTCAACGTTCCTGTTTGCATCATACCCATGAACCGCGCTGGACACCTCAACCGATAGGTGGGTCAGCTGAAAGTCTTCCGTGCCTGGCGGACGAGGCAGACAGCCTGATTTCAGAGCAGGCGCCACTACATCTGCGTGCTCGACTTCAAATGTTCGAATCTCCTCAATCGACGGCCATGCTGTCAGAGACCTCCACCGATTCGAGTCGGTGTGCCACAACATTCCTTCTCGCCAGCAGCGAGCATATGCAAGGTGCAGACTGCCATCTGAATCCTGAAGACACAGGGTCGCAAATCTCTGAGGGCCGAACCTTGAATAAAAGCTGAACAACCTGAGTTCATTCACGACGGAGACGCGCGTGTCTTCGTCGATTTCGCCTTTGGTCATCAGATCCAGTCGAATTTCCTGTTCCAATTCCGTTGGCCAGAAAAACGTTCGGATTACGTCATACCCAACGCGGACATTCAACGCCAAAAGCACCACAATCAGCCAGCCGAGCCAGCGCCAGCGTGTTCGAGCCGCCCTGAACGCAGTTGTTGGTTCCACCGCAGGAGTTGTTGGTTCTTCCGGCACCATGTACGAACTTTAACGAGCCAATGCGTCAGACCATAGTCGCTGAGCCAACGGATGCACCCCTGGGTGCGCTCATAGTCGATTGCGCGAATAGGGAAGCTAGACTATTGTGGCAACTTCAATAGTTTTTCCCATGGAGGTTGCACGATGAACTTTGCTGAACTGAGTCCCGCCGAACGTCTGA
>JAAERP010000465.1 GCA_024230215.1 Fuerstiella sp.
CCCCACATCAACCATAACCAAAGCTGCTGATGGGATTTGAACCCATGACCTCGTCCTTACCAAGGACGCACTCTACCGACTGAGCTACAGCAGCATTACTCGATCGGCCCTCAAAGGAGCTCTTTCCCAAAACCAGAACACCACGCGAAACAATCTTCTCACCTCGCCGACCACAGACCAAGCAACACGCCCACGAGAATAAAAAGCGGGCGATGGGAATCGAACCCACACGACCAGCTTGGAAGGCTGGAGTTCTACCATTGAACTACGCCCGCAGGCACTCCCCGCAACGACAGGCCACACAACGCAAAGAGATGGGGGCAGCAGGATTCGAACCTGCGAAGGCATACGCCACCAGATTTACAGTCTGGCCCATTTGGCCGCTCTGGAACACCCCCCAAATTGCCCATAAACCGCGTAGATGAAGACACTTACAAGCACCCCATTCCACAACAGTACAGTAAGCTAGCGGAGGGACTTGAACCCACAACCACCGGTTTACAAAACCGGAGCTCTACCAATTGAGCTACGCTAGCGCAGACCGATCGCCGTGGCGAGCCGGGCAGTATAGCAATCGGAAAACGGCAAGCAAGGCCGATCCAATAAAGCTTTGACTGACTCTCAATTTAGAGCCAATCAATGCTAACCGTCCGTTTCGCCCCCCCCTCCGCAGCAATCAAGCAGTGCGTACCACGAAGCTTCCGAGCGTTAGCTGGAATCGGTTCACGGACCGCCCCGCATTAGGAGAAGGTAATTAGAATTGAGGTTCGCTCAAAAGAATAAAGCCGACCGAAAGAACTGTTTTTCAGCCCTTCTCGCGTCGGCAGTGGCCTGGCAGAGATGCAATGAAAAAATTAGATTCCGGGAATATCCACCTGCTTCCGCTGAGCGATCCTCCGCAGTTTCTCCAGAGTCCGCACTTCAATCTGACGTACACGCTCCTTCGTCACGCCCAGCCGAGTCCCCACCTGCTCAAGCGTCTCCGGCTCGCTGCCCTTGCTGAGACCAAACCGACAGGAAATCACCTTCCTTTCCCGCCCATTCAGCTCTTCAAGGATTTCCATGATTGCGTCCCGCTGGGCCTTATTCACCAACTCCTCAGCGAACGCATTGCCGCGACTATCGCGAGAATCATAAAAGACCTCCTCATATCCGGTCCGGAAACGATCCAGCCGAGTGTGCTCGGCCGGAACAGAGCGAGCATAGTTCTTCATAATGGCCCAGGACGCGTAGGTGGAAAACTTGTTCCCTCGAGCATAGTCGAATTTCTCGATCGCCCGAATCAGCGACATATTTCCGTCGCTGACCAGTTCAAAGAAATTGACTCCCGGCTTGAGGTGACGCTTCGCGATCGAGACGACCAGCCTTAGATTCGACCGAGTCAGCATGTTTTTGACACGGTTCGCGTCATCAAGCAGCGTTTCCATCTTCCGAGCCGCGCGAGCACTACTACGCTTGACGTTCAGTGTCTTCTGCAGCTCCAACGCCTGGCATTTCAGGTAATTCATCAGGCGAAAATAATGTTGTTCCTGTGGCTTATTGAGCAATGGCACCATATATAGTTCTGTCAGATACGCTGGCAGACCACTTGGAACACGCTTGCCCCCCTTTACGTCGTCGTAGTCGGGCGCCGATGCTCGGATGATTTTGTCTGCGTCCGGCATGCGAAATTCGTCGCTATCCATAAAGTCGATAGGGGTCGCCTTCAGCCGTTTGACGCGCACTTCGGCAAGAATTGAGTGAACGACGGGCTTGCTCCGGCTGAATCTTCGAGCGAGATCAGGAACAGAAACACCTTTCTCGTGAAGATCAAACATCAGGTGCTGGTGCTCTGCAGACATCTGATCCCCCGTCTTCGGGAAGATCGCATTCTCAGGATGCAACTTGTCATAGTCACGCAACGTATACCGTACGGTCTCAGTTGCCCGCCCCAACCTGGCCCCCAACTGGCGACTAACTTCCGTCAGGCCCATCCCGGCAGACGCTAACTCCCGCGCTTGCAATACGATCTGCTCGCGTTCGGCTTCGGACATCTGATTGAAAGACCGACCGCGTTCGATTTTGTCCTGATGCACAGCCACAAAGCGGTCCAGAGTCGACTTGGGAATAACCACTCTTTTCCTGCCATTAACCCTGACACGGCGACTCGCCAAACCCCGGTCGCGCCAACGATCGACCGTCTTTGCCGAAACGTTGAACTTTTCACTCACCTCCTGAACGGTCAGTACCGGCTCCGTCAGTTCGTCGGCGGAAACGTCCAGGCTGTCGGAAAGATCTTCGACAAAGCATCGCAGGTCATGAGCCAGGTCCGCGGACGAAATGGCAACCTGTGAACTGGTGTCCGGGCGGTACCCTGTCACCCGGTGACAGACGTCACCAAACGCAAATTCGCTACAACCGTTCATGGCCAGAAGAAACTCTTCCGCCTGCAGAATCTGCTTATGCCTCACTGCCTGAGGGGCAAACCGAACCTGCTGCTCAGCAAGTTCTCTTAATGTTATGGACCGATAACGGGACATGTCGCATCTCCTTCTGTTCTCGTCAGCAACCTGCCGACCAACTACACGGGCTTTGGGCAAAGCCCGTGCCGGATTGCTCTGCAACCGTCATGGTCGCGACACTTCCGAGCCATAATTCGCCCTTCTTGGGCTGCTAATTCTTTCCACAAGTCAATCTCGAAAATCACAGGCTGGCTCCGGGAAAGACACGAAGCCCACGTTGTAAATAGGTAAAATTAAGACGCTTCCATTGCAAAAACGTTCATGGGTTTTCAACAAAGTTGCTGGTTTCCAACGGATCAACAAACAGGTGTTTTTTGTCTACTCTGCTCATTAGACGCCACCCAGCCCAGATCCTTACACCAGTTCTGTGCCGATGACGTCACACATTGCCATCAAAATGACAACACTGCAGCAAATTCGCTCGATCGACCGAAATGTTGCCACAAATCACTCCACACTGGCAAAGTTGCCGCAACTTCGCTTCGCCGTACGAATATCTATAAACGGAAATCAGATAATAGGTTACGCTGTTCGATCTGATTTTTTTGAAAGTAGAATTGCCGGGAACGTCAATTGCTGGTTAGCTATTCCTACGAGTGACCGAAACAAGTTGCATGATGCACTCGTCAGCGAGTTTCTACGAACCGGGATCTACCACCATGCCAAACGAAACCACTTACCTGGGGTTCGGGTCCATTGTCACCGCTGTTGGCATTGCACTCGTGTGTTTCCACGTTCGCGCTCATCGCCGGCACCAGATGGATAACGAACTGACAGAACCTGATCACCGATTCTTTGCTCACCAATACGCTCGACGAATGCAGACGTCGGCATTGACCGTAACGCTCGGCGCGCTGATTGGTCTCTGCGGTTATCTGCGGGTCTTTGAAGAATCGCCGATTTTCGCCACCTGCTACGTGATCGGATTATTGTTGCTGGCTCTATGGTTGATTCTGCTGGCGCTCAGCGACGCAATTGCCTCTCGTGTCTACGCGGGCAAATTAGAACATCGCAACCGACAGGTCGGCAAAACGCTACAGCAGGCACTGGAAGAAGTACGACAAGCTCACGGCCTGGAACCACACAAATAGAGCTCTGTCATGGGTGCCAAACGGGGGGGGACACGACGATAATGGCTGACAGCATCGTCAATTGCTCAACCATTCCGTCCGCTCTGCCTGCAGTCGTTTCAGTGTCCCTTCCCGGAAAGTGTTGTCGAAATCGCCGTCTGGCCGACCATCGAATTTTTCCGGAGCAATGATCCGAGCGATCTGTTTGCCAAACCAGCGCCGAAAACGTCACACCGAAACGATCGTAGTATATCTTCGCGGGCGCGATTCCCTCTGCATCAAGAGCCAGTCCGACGATCGTAAGACTGTCACTGCCATACTCTTCGAACTTCTTCTGCCACCCGGGCAGATTGTTGCGACAGAATCACCAGCTGGCCCAGCAGTACAGAATGTACCGTTTTCCCAGAAACTGCGATAATCGGACTTCGTTGCCGTCTAAGTCGACAAATGGCAGATCCGGCACGGCGTCTCCCTGCCGAAACCCTCGCCCCGGTCCCCAGTCCGCGTTGTACGCGGGAATGTCGTGGACATCAGAATCAGCAATGTGCTCCGACAGCTCTATCGTAGTCGTGCCGTTGTCTTCAACAATCTCAGCTCGAAGTGAGGACGTGACCACCCCGGCGGCCAATTGCAGTTTCTTTCCCTCACCGCGATGATTCTGAGCCGTAAGACGAATGGGAATACAGATTCCGTCGTCACCTTCACGGCAAAAGGTAAGCAATTGTCCCGGACGCACAATCTCCAGTTTCAGCCCCAGCGAAGATGCCACGGTCGGTGGCATTCAGAAACAAAACTTCGCGATCATGCTGGACCCGAACCGTGTGTTCGACCTGTTGCGCAACCAGGCTGACATTCGCCGTGAGAATCAGGACAGACGTAATAAGGGCACGTAGCATCACCGGATCCTCTTGTTGTGGGATGTCGTTGACACGGGAATTCTATGCTGTTTTCGCAGCAAGTGAAGCAGCAGCACGTAACCACAGTTGTCTGAATGATTCGACTTACCGGCCACCGGGTTCATCCCGGTGGTCTTCAGGTCTTTGCACCACTCAGATTCTCAAGTCGCGCGAAAACCAGCGCAGCGACAACGAGGCAGCTACAAACGAAAACCTCGAACTGTGGTATGTACAATTCTGAGTTCGAGTTCGCCGACTCAAAGTACAGCACCACGACTTCTCATGCTCGACCGCAAATCACACCGTATTCGTTCACCACGTGCCTGTCGACAGACTTGCCAGCCGGCTGGCCGGAGTTCAGCCTCGAAAAACGCGGACAGCGCAGGCCTTATAGCCGGGCTGACCGGAGTACGGATCGAAGACGGCGTCGGTGAGTTGGTTGGTGGTCCGATAGTGCATGGGAATAAACACCTGCCCGGGCTGCACAGCGTGTGTCAGGACCGCTTTCGCCAGAACACGGCCACGTTGAGATTCGACGATCGCCTTGTCGTTGGGACCGATCAATAGTCTTCGTGCATCTGCAGGGTTAATTTCCACGAAAATGTCTGCCGGATAGAGCTTACGCAGGACAGCAGACTGTTTCGTCCGCGTCTGTGTGTGCCACTGAGAGGCCGTCCCGCGGCCCGTCAGCAGGATGAACGGAAATTTTTCGTTCGGTCGTTCCGTCAGTGGACGCGGATCCTCAAACAAAAATTTGGCGCGGCCGTCCGCGTGATAATACCGACCGTCCTCGAACAACCGACGTTCCGATGAAAACAGCGAGCGGGAGATATCAGTCCCCTGATGTTTCATCTGAGGAGCATCCGAGGATTGACGTCCTCGGCTCGCCGGTTCTGGCGCCGGCCACTGAACGCCACCGTGCGAATCGAGAAACTCGTAATCATCGATTCCCGTAAGGTCACACGGTTGGCCAGCGGAGCATCGTTTGAGAATCTGGAATACGTCCTGCGGCGAATTCCAATCCTTGAACAGCTTTTCGCAGCCCCAGTAGTGGGCGACCAGTTTGAAGATGCTGAAGTCAGACATCGCCTGCCCTGGAGCGGGTGCGACTTTCTTGATCCGACTGACGCGGCGTTCCGAGTTGATCAACGTTCCTTCCTTTTCGCCCCAGCCGGCTGCCGGCAGAACAAGGTCCGCCATCTGTGCCGTTTCGGTATTGGCATACATGTCCTGCACAACAAGGAAATCCAGTCTTTCCAGAATGTCGCGGCACTGGTTCTGATTGATCCACGAATGCGCTGGGTTCGTGCAGATGACCCACAGTCCACGAATCCTGCCACTAAGAATGCCCTCCATGATTTCATGGTACAGCAGGCTGTTCTCGCGTGGAATGAGATCGGGGTCGATGTTCAGAATGCCGGCGATCTTCTGGCGGTGCTGAACATTGGTAAAATCGTGTCCGCCCAGCAGATTCGTCGTGTTGCTGAATAACCGCGAGCCCATGGCGTTGCACTGGCCGGTGATGCTGTTGGCCCCGGTCCCCGGCCGCCCCATGTTTCCGGTTATCAGAGCCAGATTGATAATGGCCTGAGCGGTGCGAACACCCTGATGACTTTGATTGACACCCATTGTCCACCAGAAAGAGACGCGTTTGCC
This sequence comes from Fuerstiella sp., assembly GCA_024230215.1. Taxonomy (GTDB): domain Bacteria; phylum Planctomycetota; class Planctomycetia; order Planctomycetales; family Planctomycetaceae; genus Fuerstiella. The sequence continues at coordinate 6,124 of JAAERP010000465.1, forward strand.
CCGATGAATCGTCTCCGCAAAGCGATGAATCTGATCTCGCGAAAGACCAGTCTCTGCTATCACACGCTCATCGGAAAACGGCATCAGGTACTCAGAGAACTCGGCGAAGCCGTTGGTATGATCGGCGACGTAATCGGTATCGACCGAACCGTTTTCAATCAGGATGCGGGCAATGCCGTACAGCAGCGTCAGATCAGACTTGGGTGACAGTGCCACGTGCTGCGTTGCATTCATCGCCGTTTCGGTCATCCGCGGATCAACCACAATTATTTCTGGCGAATGTGGATTCCTCATCACCCGTTCCCACATGATCGGGTGGGCAATGCACAGATTGCTACCGATCAGCACAATGACGTCGGATTCCTCGAAGTCTGAATAGGTATACGGCGGCGCGTCGAAGCCGAATGCCTGCTTGTAGGCGACGGCAGAAGTCGCCATACATTGCCGAGTATTCCCGTCGCCATGCAGCAAGCCCATGCCAAACTTGGCCAACGCACCCAGAAATGCCATTTCCTCGGTGGCGATCTGTCCGGTGCCAAGGAAAGCGACGGAATGCGGGCCATGTTCCTGCTGAATGGCTTTGAAGCGTTTGGCAAACGTCTGCATCGCGCAGTCCCAGCCAACCGGGACTGATCGGCCGGACTCGTCACGCAGCAGAGGTGTCGTGGCCCGGTCGGGCGAATCGAGAACCGTGAGTGCCTCCCACCCCTTCGGGCAGGCCATTCCCAGGTTGACAGGATAGTCGGTTGTCGGCGTCAGGCTCGTCGCCGCGCCGTCCTTCAGGTGAATTCGTAGACTGCAGCCGGTTGAGCAGTACCCACAAACCATATCGGTCGTGCCATCTGGCTTCGCCTTTGCAGGCACCTGGCCAAGGCCAAAGTTTCCAGGTTCCCGCAGCAGTTCGCGAGTCAACGGACCATCGGTACTGTACAGCAGTGATTTGAAGGAATTGTTCATGACTACGGTATGGCCCCCGGCATACGGGGTTTTGCACAGGCAGCGAAGAACTGATATCGCTCCAACAATTCACCAGCCAGACACGCCACGAACAGCATCGCCACGGAGATCACCAGAAACAGTCCACGCGACTCGTCTGCCGCCAGTTCGTTCCACAGAAACGCGGGCATGACGATTCCTCCGAGCAACCCACAGGCGACCCGTGCAAACATTGATCCAGCCAGTGGCCCCACAAGCAGCCGCGCGGAACGCTTGAGTGGAGACTGCCTGCGATGCAGGAGGTGCCGAAACAGCGACGCTTCCAGAAGCAGCTTTGCAGCAGTTGTGACAATCAACGCCTGAACCAATGGAACACCGGCTCGCCGCGAGAGGATTCCCGCAGTCGGCGTATCGACGAAGGCTCCGAAAACCAGGATCGACAGCCAGGTCGCGGCAATTCCCAGGATGGCGGACGTTAGTACAAACTTCGCCGCCGTCGGACCGAAACTCCAGAATTCGCGGTCCGTGAACACATAGATCATCACAGAGCACAACAGACCTGCCAGTCCAATAGCGACCACCACCACCCCGAACGTCGACGCAAGCCAGTTTGAAGGATGGAACCAGCAGACACCGGCAAACAGACAGGCCACACCGGCAAATGCCCCGAACGCGACGATTTCCCGACTGAGCCAGGAATGACGAAGCCCAACGACCGCACGAATGGCGTACTGCGGTCGCCCCAGATGCATCGTACTGGCGGCCAGTGCCAACAGCCCAAAACCAAGGGCGCTGGTCGAGTGGAGTTGCCGAAACGCCGTCAACAATTGCGGGGGCAGACTGAACTCCAGCATCTGGCCGACGGTAAACGCACCAACCGACAGCTGAGTCAGCACAAGCATCACAATCAAAGGCCAGTGCGGATGCTGCGGGTTGACAGCGTGATAATCCGCCGGCAGAGTGTTTCGTGGGAACACACGCGATGTCTTGAAGTGTGTCGTCGGCAGCGTAAGCTGAGGGTCGGGTGCGCCTGGCAGAAAGTGATCGGCTTCCGCATTTTCGATAACCTGCTGCGTATCAACGACATTGATCGCGATGGCTTCGTGTGGACACGCCTGAACGCACGCTGGTGCCTCGCCATCCGCCAGTCGGTCGCTGCACATGTCACATTTACGGACAATGCCCTTGTCTGCGTTGTACTTGGGAACTTCGTACGGACAGGCCAGCGTACAGTACTGACAGCCGAAGCACTGGTCATCCAGATGCCGGACGATGCCTGTGATGGAATCCTTCTCGTACGCATCCACCGGACAGGCGGTCATGCAGGCTGGTTCGAGGCAATGATGACAGGCCGTCGTGACGTGCTGCATCGTTGGATGGGAGGCTGTGCCGCCGATCAGTAATCCAACGTCCCGCCAGGTTTCGTCCTCATCCAGCCCGTTCAGCGAATGACATGCGGTTACGCACGCCTTACAGCCACTGCAACGATCAAGATCAACATCAAAGGCGTACTGCTGGCCGGGCCCCGGCGGCGACGCCGGCAGCAACTTCGAGTAGTACCGAGCCTGACCGGGAATCGCATCGGTGGCGTGATCTCGTGAAAACAGATCGGCGGCCGTCAGTTCCTGTTGTTCGCGCAGCAGGATTTCGATCAGGGTGGGACAGTCACGCCGACGTGGAACATTGTCCAGAATCGGCAACGCATTTCCTTCATAGCGGATGCCGATTCGTTCCGGAGGCCGTTTCAAGGATTCCGGCATGATTACACACCAGCCGCCACCGCACCTGTTTCCTGCGGCACATTCGTTTCGCGGGACGTCGCCAGATGACAACCGATTTCCGTTGCCAGCGATTTATCGAGCACCTCAATTGACGGAAGGTCCAGATACACCGCGTCTTCTTCAACCCTGACAGGAAAGACGCGGACCGAGTAATCTTCGTCACTTGTGCAATCGCCGTTTTCCAGACTGAATGTCCTCTTGTGCAACGGACACGCAACTTTCGGAACTCCGTTCGCGTCGCCAATGATTCCGCGCGACAGGACGAAAGCCTTGCGATGCGGGCACATCTGCTGACAGGCGTACCATTCTCCGCGGCTCACGAAGTTGAACACGGCGATCTGGACATTTCCGTACTTGATCGTCGCGCCACCATCCGGCGGGAAGTCGGAACTCAGCCCAACCTGAACCCAGCGAGTTTCATCGGGTTCGGGTTCTTCCTCCGCTCGACTGTCAAGCGTCTGACTCTGCCCCAGCGAAACAAGTTCCGTCGGCCAGTCGCCGGGACGTTGTTGCCCCCGTTCACTGACAAACTCGATACATGGTTCGGTTTCATCCGTGTTAACGAATTGGCGGAATATCTTCCGCTTTTCCGGATCATCGACGACCGCCTTCCACTCGCACTGATACGTGTCGACCACATTCTGCATCATCCGTTCCAGGTCATCGCAGAGATCGAGTTTATCATCGATGACGACCTCGCGCAGGTGATCGATGCCGCCTTCGAGTTGGTCCAGCCATGGAGCGGTCCGCATGAGTTTGTCGGCCGTCGTGCAATAATACATCAGGAAACGGTCGATGTACCGGATCGCCGCATCCGCGTCGATGTCCGCAACCAGCAGGTCGGCGTGTCGCGGTTTCGCCCCACCGTTGCCGCAGACATAGAGATTGTAACCGTTTTCGGTCGCAACCAGCCCGAAATCCTTACACTGTGCTTCGGCACATTCCCGCACGCAGCCGGACACTGCCGACTTCAGCTTGTGCGGTGACCGCAGCCCTTTGTATCGATTCTCCAGTCGGATCGCAAAACCCACTGCGTCCTGAACTCCGTACCGGCACCACGTCGTGCCCACACAGCTTTTGACCATACGCAATGACTTACCATACGCGTGACCGCTTTCGAATCCGGCGTCCACCAAACGTTCCCAGATGGCAGGCAGGTCGTGCAGTTCAGCGCCGAACAGATCGACACGCTGAGCCCCGGTGATCTTGCTGTAGAGCCCGAATTCTCTTGCCGTTTCTCCAAGAACAACAAGCTTTTCCGGCGTGATTTCGCCACCCGGCACGCGTGGAACGACCGAATAGGAACCACCCCGCTGCACGTTCGCCAGGAATCGATCGTTCGTATCCTGCAACGTCTGATGTTCCGGATTGATGATCACCTCGTTCCACAACGTTGCCATGATAGAAGCAATCGTCGGCTTACAGACTTCACACCCGTGCCCTGCACCACATTCACGCATGACAGCGTCAAACGTCTTCAATTCCTTCATCTTGATAATTGCAAACAATTCGGTTCTGGAATATGCGAAGTGCTCGCACAAATGATTCGTAACGGCAACGCCGGCCGACTTCATTTCCGATTTGAACAATTCCGTCACCAGCGGCAGACAGCCACGACAACCGTTGCCGGCTTTGGTACACGATTTCACCTGACCAACACTGTCAAGCTCCTGCTCACGGATCGCCTCGCAGATCGCCCCTTTGGACACATTGTTGCACGAGCAGATCTGAGCTTCGTCAGGCATGCTGCCGATGCCTCCAATGGCTACGCCGCCCGACGTCCCAACGATCAGTTCACCTGGCTTACATGGCAACGGGATGCCACCGCCGGCCAGAGCCGACAGAGTACCGTAGTCAGAGGCATCGCCAATCAGAATCCCACCCAGCAGCTTTGTTCCGTCCAGATCGAACAGCAGTTTCTTGTAGACACCTTCGAAAGGATCTTCCCATGTCAACGGCAACGCACGATCACGGCCTGCTTCGTAGTCGCCAAAGCTGGCAACGTCGACGCCCATCAGCTTCAGTTTTGTCGACAGATCGGTTCCACCGAAATGCTCATCACCCCCGCACAGGTTTCGGGCAAGACTCTCTGCCATCTGATAGCCAGGTGCGACCAGGCCGTAGATCATGCCACCGTGTAAAGCCACTTCACCGATCGCGTAGATGTCCGGGTCGGACGTCTGTAGCCGATCGTTCACGACCACGCCACCGCGTTCACCGACATCCAGACTGCATTCTCGAGCCACCTCATCGCGCGGGCGAATGCCAGTCGAGACGATGATCATGTCGACGTCCAGCAACTCACCGTCGTTGAATTCCATGCGTTCAACGCGTCCGTCACCGTGAATCTCTTTGGTCCCCGTGTTCAGGTGTACCTTGACCCCCAGCTCCTCCATCTTTTCAACTAACACACGCGATCCGGCATCGTCGATCTGACGGGGCATGAGGCGCGACGCAAATTCCACAACATGTGTTTCCAGGCCCAGATCATAAGCCGCCTTGGCGGCTTCCAGACCAAGCAGGCCGCCACCAATCACGGCCGCTCGCTTTGCGTTTCCCGCATGTGCGATAATTCGCTCGAGATCCTCGATCGTGCGATAAACGTACACGCCCATCTTGTCGATGCCTGGAATGGGCGGCACAAACGGATACGACCCCGTTGCCAGTACAACCGCGTCGTACTCGATCTCCACTCCCTTTTCAGAGTGCACGGTGAACGACTCCCGGTCGATCCGATTCGCTCGATCACCGAGATGCAGCTCCACGCCGTTTTCACGGTACCACTCCATGCGCGCCAACATGAGTTTTTCGGCGTCACGATGAGCGAAGAATGACGTCAACCCGACTCGGTCGTACGCAGCGCGCGGCTCTTCACAGAATGTCGTGATGCGATACCGCTGCTGCGTATCGAATTCGACCAGATTCTCACAGAATCGTAATCCCACCATTCCGTTGCCGATGACAACAACGTTTCGCTTCTTCGCAGACCCATTGTTCTGATGACTCATACCACCACCTCTACACAAGCAAGTTTCACGGTTCGCCGACCTTCCCCAAGTGCGTTCTGCGCCGCAGAACGAGCTTCAGTTTCAGCCGCTTCACTGAAATTGACGGTAAAACTCAGGAAAGAACAGCACGTCACAAGAGCCCCCAGCACGAACAACGCTGTGGGCCACGATAGCGCCTCTGCCTTGAAAAGGAACCCGGCCGCGACGGCACCCGCGTTTCCACCAGCCCCGACAATGCCGGCCACTGAGCCCAAAGCACGCTTGTTAATAAACGGCACGACGGAAAACGTCGCCCCTTGCGCCATTTTCACGAACAGACTAAATAGCATCAGTACCGGGACAGCCGTCAAAAGCACGTTCATTCGTGAGAACAGCATCAACGACAATCCTTCGCAAAACAGCACGACAAACAGGCATTTGATCCGCCCTGACAGACCCCACCGATCACCACAGCGATCGGCGAAGACACCACCCAGGGTCCGGGCAAAAATGCTCATCAGCCCGAACAGTCCGGCAATCACTCCGGCCGTACTGATTGCCTGCATCATGTCCATGTCCCGGAAGTAGGCGAAGTAGTCCAGAAAATACAGGGCGGCGACGTTGTTGATCGTCAACTCAAGTCCAAAACACGCTCCGTAAATCAGGAACAACGCCCACACGCGATGGTCTGTGCAGGCGGACAGAAATGATCCTTTCACCGATTTCTCTTCCGACAGCCGGCCTTTGGATCGAAGATCACTAAAGTTGCCGTCAGGCGTATCCTGAGTAAGAAAGTAGTAGGCAACTCCCATGGCCGCACAAACGACGCCGGCAGCAATCATCGTCACTCGCCAGGAAACCGCGCCACTTAGACCAAGAGTTCCCACGAGGAACGCAAAGACCAGCGGCATGACCAGCTGCGTTACACCCCCGCCCAGATTTCCCCACCCAGCCGTGGTGGCGTTTGCCGTGCCAACGCAGTTCGGAGCAAACATGATCGACGTGTGGTACTGAGTGACAACGAAGGCCGCCCCGATCACGCCAATAGCCACGCGGAAGAACAGAAAGGTCGTGTATTCGGTCGCAAATCCGATCGCCATCACAGGGATCGAACCAATCAACAGCAGCCATGTGTAAGTAAGGCGGGGACCGATGCGGTCACACAGCCAACCGATAAACAGCCTCGCGATAACCGTGGCTGACACAGACCCAATGATGCACCAGCCAACTTGCTCCTTCGAAAGCGACATCTCGTCCCGTACGATTCTCATCAGCGGAGCGATGCCAAACCACGCGAAGAAGCACAGGAAGAAGGCGAACCACGACATGTGGAACGCGCGCATTTGAGGGCTTGAAAAATTGAGCAGCTGAATTCGAGTGGCCTGATTGCGGACCTGCATGTCGACTTCCTGGCGGATCATCCGCCGCATCTGTGTACTCCGTCATTGTCTGGTGTCTCGCCATGCCAGCGTGCTATGCAACCGCCGTGCCACTTCCCGGGAGCAGCGGATTCCGCAGGCTCAGCTCCGCACCACTGGTCACGTTGCACCAGAGGTAACATTGGTTGCGGACCTATAGGTTGCCCGGCTCAATCTCTGGACTAAGCCGGCGCCGCCTGCCACCAACGGGCAGCGAAATACCACAGCAATTGCCTGCCTCCGACGTGGACCGGTCGAAATCCCAGGCGACGACACAACGTTCGAATTTTGGCGCCAGGATTCCTGGGACGCAGAACCACCGAGGCATGGAGAAAAGTCTCGGGGAATCGGAATGGGCTGCAATCGTCTGCACAAAACACAAGCAGCAGTGCGGTGAACACCGACAACGAGGTGATAACCCGACCTGGAGATATCCGGCGTCCGATTACGTCAAAGGGCCCGACGACGCCAAACTCAGCGTTTCCGCCGGCCAACAGTGCCGCTTCAAATCACATCTTCGACAATTCGTCGGCGGCGACTGCGGCGGCGACTGCGATGGGCAAGGCGGTCGTCGTGGACACTGCCTTCGTTCAGGAAGGACCCGGCCAGCAGACGGTAAAAGAACAGCAACGTAAAGGCTCCCAACGTGGCTGCCACGAAGCCTTTGCCACTGATGGGGTCGATTTGCGCTTCACGCCAGAAGAACAGAACAACGCCACAGCCAATGACACTACCACCGATCCCCATCAGCATCGTGCCGACCGCGCCGCCGGGATCCCGCCCCGGCATGATGGCTTTTGCAGCCAAACCGGCCAGTGTCCCAAAGCCCACCCAGCGCAGCAGCTCATTCAGGCTGTTTCTGACGATCTCAATGACTTCGACTTCTGACATACCGGCGCTCCTGGCCTCTACCTGATTCCGCAGTGCATCTGTCGCGCGAAGAATAAGAGGAAGCTCTCTTCACCCCAATATCGACTTCGTCACATCCACCGATCAACATCCACCCACGTCAGAAAAGGTCCACTGCCCGACCGTAGATTGCCCGTTCTCCAGCAGATAGTGCCGAAATTCGCACCCGGAGGTTGGTTGGCTCTCGCACCGGTTTCGTTTCTAATGGGACCAATCCGACGTGCGGCACTTCAGAAATCGAGGAATGCACGCGACACAAATCTCCCACATTGAATGAACTCAGCGGAAACGTGACGCCGCAAACAGGCAGATCGCTCTGTCCCTTTGCAGTTTCGCCTGAAAAATCAGAACGCAGAAGTTCGGATGACACATCGAACAAGACCTTCTCACAGGATTCCCGAAATGACTCGTAATCTCTTTCTCGCTTTCAGCCTGACCCTGGTCACATCCATCATGACACCAGCGACCGCCGACGACGCGAAGAAGAAAACGCCGCCTACCCGCAAACCGAATTCGGCCATGGCGAGAGTTGTCGATGAGCCGGGACTTCCTCGAGTACTTCTGATCGGTGATTCGATCTCGATCGGCTACACGGTTCCTGTCCGGGAACTGCTCAAGGGGAAAGCCAATGTTCACCGTCCGCTCACCAATTGTGGGCCGACGTCCAAAGGCGTGGCCGAAATCGAAAAGTGGCTGGGCGACGGAAAGTGGGACGTAATTCACTTCAACTGGGGTCTGCATGACCTGAAATACATGGGGCCGAAGGGGCAGAATCTGGCCGACCCGAGTGCCGATGGCAGTCACCAGCAGGTACCGCCCGCGGAATACGAAGCCAACCTGAGTCAGCTTGTGGCTCGCCTCAAAAAGACAGACGCCAAACTGATCTGGCGGTCAACAACGCCCGTGCCCACGGGTTGCAAGGGCCGAGTTGTCGGTGATTCCGTGAAATACAATGCCATCGCAAAGAAGATCATGGACGAAAACAAGATCGCGATTGACGATCAGTATGCATTTGCCATGAGCAGACTAGAACAGATTCAGCGCCCGGCCAACGTTCATTTTTCGCCAGAGGGCTCGCGCGAGCTGGCTCAACAGGCGGTGGCTGCGATTTTGAAATCTCTGCCGCAGTAGAGCACAACCATCGTTCCAAACACGGAGCGTCGTCGTGGTGCTCGCCGCCAGCGGGCTCATTAGATGGGCGCCAGGACTGGTTCCTGGCCTACGTAACCAGTGCGCGCTGCCTGCATTCGTCGTAGTGCGGGCTACCGGCCGGTTGCCTGCGTGCTTCGGCAGGCAGGCTGCACTACGGGAAGCAATGTTCTCGACGTACTTGTCGCTCAGCCGGCGTTTGCCGTCAAACAGCAGCCCCCGACTGCTGTTTGATCAACGCATCCAGTTCCGCTTTCAGTCGAGGCAGTATGTCGTCGTAAGAAAATGCACCAATCGATGCCGGGCCCTTTTTCAGGTTGACGTGCTTTGGGCCACACCAGAGTCCCAGATCCGCATCGTCAGTTTCACCAGGGCCGTTGACTCGGCAGCCCATGATCGCAATCGTGATGGCGTGATCGGCCGCATACTCCGTCATGTCACGAACCTGTCCGGCCAGGTCGATAAAGGCTTCATTCTCAACCCGTGAGCAACTCGGGCAACTGATAATATTCAGCGTCTTCAGCCCGTAGTCAACCACGGACCGAACACGACCGTTGGCAATGTCGTCCAGAATGCTGCGGCCAGCCGCGATTTCCTCGTTCTTCCGGTTGTTGGCCACGGTCAACGATACGCGAATCGTGTCACCGATGCCTCGACTGATTAACTGCTCAAGGGCGATACGAGTCTTCACAATCCCTTCCGGCGGCATTCCCGCTTCCGTCACTCCCAGATGCAATGGGACGTCCGGACGCTTATCGGCAAAGCGCTTGTTCACTTCAATTACATTCTGCGGATCGGAATCTTTCAATGAGACGCAGTATCGAACAAACCCGCAGTCATCCAGCAACCGGCAGTGATCCCACGCACTATCGAGCATTGGGGAGATGGAATCGTCCGTGGCATACTTTGCCTTCTTGTCCGGATCGACCGAACCGCAGTTCACGCCAACTCGCAAAGCACAGTCATTGTCCTTCGCGATGGCAGCGATGTATCGCACTTTTTCTTCCCACGGCTTGTCACGCTCGTGGTGGTAAAGGTGCCCCGGGTTGTAGCGCAGCTTCTCAACGTGAGGAGCAATGACTTCGGCCAGCCGATAGTTTTCCTGCAGGTCAACACTCAGATTGCCTTTGACCTGACTGCGAATTTCAATGAGCGCCTCGGCATCCTTCTGACTGTCGATGGCCACACGCACAATATCCGCTCCGGCATCGACAAGATCACGAATCTGAATCACCGTGGCGTCGATATCCTGAGTCCGCGTGGCGGTCATGCTTTGCACGGCGATGGCCGCACCATCGCCGATTGCGACGTCGCCGATTCGAACTGACCGAGTTGGGTTTCGCTGAATGGTCACTGTATCTTCCTGATGCGGGACGGCCCGTCAGCCGATGCGGGCTAGCGCCCGGAAACTGGCGGCAGTCGAGGCATCGTGCTGTCGCACGGGGCCTGACGGCCATTGCCGGATTTACGCGAAGTATCCTGAAGTCGTGGAACAGAACAAGGCAGATTTCACGTACATCCCGTTTCTCAAACCGTGGATTCTGCCGATCTGCAACGCGAATTGAGGAACAATCAGTCGGACTCAGCCTTGTTTCATCCGCAAACAGCTTTTAACGTTTCCGCGTAGTGCCGACTTCCTGCAGTCTGCAGTCGGCCTTCTGAACTCCGTCCCGCCCCGAGATTCCCCATGCCAAACACGCGATCTTTCTTCGTATTCATCACCCTGTCCCTGATGATCGGTGCCAGTGTGACGGCCGCAGACTGGCCTCAATGGCGAGGCCCCAACCGCGACGGACGTTCGGCAGAGACCAACGTTGACCTCGACTGGACAGACGGCGCTCCGGAACTCCTGTGGCGAACCGAGGGGCTTGGCAAAGGATATTCCAGCCTGGCTGTTGTCGATGGCACCGTTTACACAACCGGCAATACAAAGGCCGGACAGTCTGTGATCGCACGCAGAGTCAGTGATGGTTCTGAGGTCTGGACGACGGCGATCACGGCCAAAGCGCCAAAGCACGGGTCTCCTGGAGCGCGTTGCACACCGGCCGTAACCGAGAAGCGAGTGTATGTCATCGGTTCGGATGGCCAGGTTGCCTGCCTGAATCGCCAGGATGGCAGCATTGTCTGGTCGCGCAGCTTCACGAAAGAATGGGACGGAAAGATGATGAGCGGCTGGGGCTTTTCCGAATCGCCGCTGATCGATGGAGATCGCATCATCTGCACTCCGGGTGGGAATGACGCATTGATCGTCGCACTGGACCGTCACACCGGCGAAGAAATCTGGGCAAGTGCGTCTTTTAATAGCGAAAATGGAAAAGACGGTGCCGGCTACTCATCCGTCGTCATCAGCGAAGCCTGCGGCGTTAAGCAATACGTGACTTTGGTCGGTCGTGGAATCGTCAGCGTCAGTGCAAACGACGGATCAATTCTCTGGACATACGCTGCAGTGGCAAACAAGACAGCCAATATCCCAACGCCGGTGATCATGGACGACTATGTGTTCTGTTCATCAGGCTACGGGACAGGTTCCGCCTTGCTGCACATCACGAACGATGGCCAGGGCCTGACGGCCAACGAAGAGTACTTTCTAAGTGCCGGCACGCTGCAAAATCATCACGGCGGAATGATCCGAGTGGGTGACTACATTTACTGCGGGAACGGGCACAACAACGGAATGCCCACGTGTCTGAGAATTGGTTCCGGAGAAGTTGTGTGGGGCGGCAAAATGCGAGGCGTCGGCAAAGGATCCGCAGCAGTCACAATGGTGGGCGACCACCTGTTGTTCCGCTACGAATCAGGAGAACTGGCCTCAATCGCAGCCACGCCGGACAGCTATCAGCTGAAGGGTCACTTCATGCCGGACCATCAGCAGGGCAAGAGCTGGTCGCACCCGGTCGTCGTGAATGGCAAACTGTTTCTGCGAGAACAAAATGTGCTGATGTGCTACGACGTAACGAAGTAGCCACCGATCAGCAGCTTCGGCCACGATCCAGCTACGGTGCCCGCAGCTGGATCGTTTCCAGTTTGTCATTGCGATTCACTGTCACCGTAATTGGCTGTCCCCTGCGAAAGCCGCTCAGACGTACGCGCAGATCATCGGCAGAGAGAATAGCGTCGTCGCCAACCATCAACACCAGATCGCCGCGGCGAAGCCCGGCGGTATCTGCGACAGAATCCAATATGATTCGGTCGATGTACGCAGGCGTTTTTTCCACGATGCTCGGCAGCAACGTGATTCCGAAACCGGCCGTCAGTTGACGATCGGACAAAACTGATTTCAGGTCGTCCGTGACAGTCGTCGAGCCAAATCGGCGGCCCTCAAGAATTGCGGCAATCGCCGGCTGAAGATTTTTCAGAGGCACGGCGTAGTTCACCCACATGTCGGTGTCGCGGTGTCGAATTTCGCGACCCAACATTCCAAGAGGCTCTCCGGACGACGACGTCAGCAGACCACCCGCCGCGCCGGAATTGTTGGTAATCGCATCCAGTACATACACGGGAGCCTTCACAGGGAACGTCCAGCGACCGAGCCCCGCGTTCAGCGGCACTGTGCACGCGACAACACCATGTACAACCGATACCGGTTCGTTGCCGGTCGCCACATGGAACATATTGCTGAACGCCAATACTGATTCCGCAGGAAGAGCGTCCGTTGTCACCTTCCAGTCGATGAACTCAAAGGTGTCATCATCGTCCGCAGCCAGTTTCAGGACTGCGACATCATGTTCCTGGTTCGTACCAACGACATTAGCACGAAAACGTCGACCGTCCGATACCACGGCGGTCAGGAACCCCGTGTTGACCAGGTGATTCCAAACCGTCAGAACGTGGCCGTCATCAGAAATCAGAATGCCGGAACCGTAGGAATCGAGCGTACCAACGCCAGCCCCGAACAGCTTCACGACAACCTGCTGCCCTGCCCTGACAGCCGGGTATTCAACTTCCCGTGCTGAATTCGCCCCAGCGTTCGCAAACGGGTGACACAGCACTGCAACGCAGACGGCGGTCATCAAGAAAACTCGTATATTCATGGTGCTGCCGTTTCCTCGTTACTAACATTGTCCCTCTCTGCCGGTGATTTCACGTCAAACACTGTAACCGTCAGCCATTGGACCTGCTCGATCTCCGAATCAACAATACCGATTCGGCGCGGCGACGGGATGGTGCCGTGTTCCCAATCGTCAAACCGAATTCTGGCTTCGTCGAATCCGGCACTCATCACGACATCCACACCAACCGGTAACGGCGAGTCATCCGCAAAATACCATCGCGACTCGATGGCGCCATCCTGAATAAAGACGGTCTCGACGGGCCTGCCGGAAGGGGCCAGCGACTCGGCACCGACGTAAACGACTTCAGAGAACTGATCCAGATCCGTCTGAAACAGACGATGCCACTGCAATGCCGCAGAAAGTACTCCCCACAGGTTGGCAGCTTCGTTCGACGGATCCTGGTCCTCGATTGGCTGATACCAGTTGTTTTCTCCCGTCCGCAGACCGGCGCCTTCAGTTCCGACGATCAGTTCACCGGCGATCCCGCTGTTCGGTGATTTCCATGTAATAGACCACGTCGCGGTTCTGTTCGACTCACTGCCAGCGAGTGATTCCTGCAGCGCATCCAGCAGCCGGTCTCGATTCAGTTCGTTGAAATAGTAGTTTGTGAACGCCTTCTTTTCTTTGAACAGGTGCGCGTACTGCTCGGGAATAGCCGGTGCGTCTTCATCGTGGGGCGAATCGGGCTTTCCATCAGGATCTTCGTCCGGATTCCCAGGGCGTTTCGGTGGCTTTCGTTCCTGCGGAAGTTGCGGTGCGGCATCGAAGCCATGCAGTGGCAACAGACGAACAGTGCTCTTATGCACGCCGTCGCGGTTGCGGGAAGTCATTGGGACGCGGATGCCGGCTGGAAAAATCCCGAGAATCGTCTTGAAATCATTCGCGCTGGCAAGCGCTCGTCTCCCAAACGAAACCAACTCGTCCCCTGGCCGCAGACCACGCCGCCAGGACTCGGAAATCTCTGAAACTTCCTGCACTTCCACCAGTCCGTCCGCAGCCGTACCAACCGTGAAGTCCGTCCTTCCATGATCGACGATTCGTCCGGACTTCAAATGATCGATGAACAGCAGAATCTGCCTCACGGAAATCGCGTAGGCCGCCCCCGAATTGATTCGGCCCCGTTTTTCGAAGGATGCGCGCCCGTTGATGCCAATCCACCGGCCTTCGATGTCAAATAAAGGGCCACCGGAATTCCCCGGATTGATCGAAGCATCAATCTGAATGCAGTCGGTATACTCAAGGAATGTTCCGGCCGGATACTGATAGCGATGGACGCCGCTGACAATGCCGTAAGTAACCGTCGGAGTGAAATCGGTGGCCAGCAAGAACGGGTTCCCCAACGCCAGAACCTCGTCGCCTGCCCGTACGTGATCACTTTCGCCGGGGGTGCAAAAGGGAAAGTCATCTCGGCCTAACAGTTTGATCAACGCGATATCACCCGTAGGATCGATTCCCACGATCACCGCGTCATAGAGTTTTCCGTCGTTCAGTCCGCACTTCATGAAGTTTCCGGAACCGGACGTCACGTGATAGTTGCTGATGGCATAACCGTCGGCAGATATCAACACTCCCGATCCGCCGCCCTGTCCATTTGGCGGCATCACGCAGACAACGGACGGTGCAATTTCGGCGATCGTCTCGATGCGCCGCTGCTGCCGCTCGACCAACGTCCCGGACGGCGCGTCGGCCCACACCAGCTGCGTGCTTAGCAGGATCGCTGCCAGGATAATTCCGGAGATTCCGTTTAAGAAAGCCATATCAGAACGTTACTTCACTGAGGTATCGACAATCAGCCGAGCGTTCACAAGGTCCAGGTAATCACAGGTGCTGGAACCGTCGCCAAAATCGACAATCAACGACAACGTGTTGACACCGGTCAATTTCAGACCGATTGGCATCGGCTCGTCCGGAGCGGCGATGAGTTGACGAAAAACCTCTTCGCCATCGGCCTCAATTCGCAGTTCGACAGTGGTCGGCGGTTGCCCCTTCTGCTGATTAAATGCTACCTCGTCGTCCACTCCGACAATCGCGCTAAGACGCGTGTACCGACCATCCAGCGCATATTCGACCTGAGCTTTCGGAAAGATACACAGGCCTTTAGCGTACTCCTGTCCCCGCAGCGTCAGCCGAGGCTTGCCATTGTTTGGAAAGCAGTCCCTGGACATGCGCCACAGACCAGACAGTCCGGTACGTGTATCGGCGTCGGCCGAGAACAGATTGTCAGCCTGCTGCAGAACAGGCTCAAGACCGTAATATCGTTCCGAATGTGGTTCGAGGTCCGAAAGATAGTGGATCCGGCCTCCGCTGAAATCCATGGACGAAATCTGTTCCGCCGCAATGCTGAGCTTCTGCCCCCACGATGCCTGGAACGTAACCACGCCGGACTCCAGCATAGCTGCCGTTCCCGTAACCGAACGCTCTCCCGCAAAACGAATCGCAAGTTCACCGGCTTGGCCAGCGGTCTGATCGGCTTTCGCGAATACGACGCCGTAAATCCGTTCTCGGGGAGCAGGAATTTCGTCGCCGTCGCGTATAAACGGCACTGCCTCTTCGCCAATCGAACTCACGATACCGCTGAGAAAGTCCAAACCGCTGCCGTCACGTTTGGCGACGACCAGAAGATCCCTGTCGTTGTCCCGCTGCAGATAGGACGACCATTCCGCCGCCAACTCATCTTTTGTTGGCTGCAGCCGAATTGACCGTACAATCTGGCGAGGAATCTTCAGGTCTCCCAGCAGGGTCGACTCCGCCGTGATTGCGGCAGACGAAGCTGTGACCTTAGAAGCTGAAACCTCTGAGCCGTCGGCGAGCCCAATTTCAAGCAGGTCGGCCGCAGATTCAGAAGACGGGGCGGCAGCGTGCAGAAAGCTCACCTCGATAACATTTCTGATGGGTACAGATACGGGTTGCTCAGCCGTCGTCTTGAGAACCACCTGGTCAGCATCCAGTTTCACGACACTGCCTTCGATGCTCTTCCCGTCCAGAGTCGACACTCGAGCGTCGATCAGACTAAACGTCAGGGCAAGAATTTTCACAGCTGTAATCAAGTTCAGCTCCAACAAAGTTTTGTCAACAATCGTGACAGTTCAAGTCTATCTTCTTCAGGCACATAACGAAGAACGTCAGCCTGTCCGAACACTTCATGTTCACCAGGCTACTGCTTTGTCACAGGCAAAAGTCAGGGTGGAAGCATTCCCCGGAAAAGGGGGGTCAGGTACCAAAAATGCAAAGCACCCTTCGGGCCGTTCCGGTTTTTGGTACCTGACCCCGTTTTCCTCGCCAACCCTAAAACCTGGCTGTGACAAACCACTACTGGAA
>JAAERP010000466.1 GCA_024230215.1 Fuerstiella sp.
GAGGAAAACGGGGTCAGGTACCAAAAACCGGAACGGCCCGAAGGGTGCTTTGCATTTTTGGTACCTGACCCCCTTTTCCGGGGAATGCTTCCACCCTAACTTTTGCCTGTGACAAAGCAGTTGGAGCAGGCTGTCAGAAAGCGGTCGCGATGTTCCCTGTCCCCAGGTGCCTGCCAAAGTCGATCGTTGCGCCATTTCACTTCGCCGCAATGCTGGTCTGCACAGAAAGCAGCCGTTACTGCTGTCGCAGTCGTTCGGCGACCTTCGGGCGAGCTTCTCGGATCCTGTCGAAGTTGAGTTTCACTCCGACCAGGTTGCCAATGGTCGTGTAGGTCTGTTCAAGTTGGGGGCTCCATTCCGTCGACACGACGTCGATTGGAGTTTCACCGCGTTTGCTTTCGGCCGTCACCGACGCTCCGTTTTTCAGCAGTAGCTCCACAAGTTCAACGTGAGCAAAGAACGACGCAATGTGCAATGCCGTATTGCCGTCGTTACTTGACAGGTTGACGTCTGCCCCGTTGTTGATTAACACTTCGGCAGCTTGTGTCTGGCCGTAAACGGCTGCGGTGTTGAGCGCGGTCATACCGCTGCCGCCCTGTTGTGCGTTCACCTTCGCACCTGCCTTCAGCAGCCGCTGCAGTTCTTTATGGTTTCCTTCACGGGCGGCCGTCCATAGGTCCGTATTTGGCGACGCTGCGCGACGTGGCTTCATCCGGGCAGCGGTGGCCGCATCCAGTTTGGCTCCTTCTGTCATGCAGTAGAGCTTTGAGCCTGTCCGAATCAACAGCTTGTCGCCCGCGACGGCGGGACACGCCATCGTGAGCTCATCAAGTGGATTTCTTTCCACGATTTCGAATTCCGCACCGGCCTTCACAACGTAAGTCAGTCCGTCTTCGCTCAGCAGGAACAGATGCCCGTTGTACGCGAAGGGAGAGGAAGTGAACGAACCACCGGGCGTTAACCTTCTTTTGCCATAAACTTCTTCTCCTGTCTTTGCGTCGTGGCAGGTCAGAAACCCTCGGTCATAGAGCGTGTACAAATAGTCGCCGTATACAATCTGAGACGGGTTGTACGGAGACGACTTTCCCTGATACCACTGGATGTACTCGCTGTCCGGGAAGTTTTCGTCCGCGTCCGGAGTGATGTCGCCAGCGGCACCGGGCTTGATCGCAAATGTGGGGCGATGATCGTCGCCGACATATCCCGATGCGATGTAACACATGCCGTGTGCTGCAAACGGCGAAGGAATCACCAGGTTCGACATTCTTCCGTTGAATTCCCACAGTAGTTCACCATCGAGTGAGTAACTGCGGTTGCGCTTCTTTCCGGGCACGACGATTTCCGTGCGGACTTCGTTCTGCCACACCAGTGGCGTGGCCCACGAGTGCGTTTCTTCGCGAGCCGTACGCCAGCGTTCACTACCGGTCTTCGCATCGAATGATGCTATCCATGATTCATCACGATTGTCGTAGACGACGAATACCTGCCCGTCATGGACCACAGGAGAAGCAGCGGCTCCATAATCCTGTGCTGTTTTCTTTGGCTCAATCGCCTGCGACCACAGCGGTTTCCCGTCCATGTCGTAGCAATACAGGCCAAGGTCGCCGAACAGAACGTAAACTCGTTCACCGTCGGTGACCGCTGTCTCGGCAGCGTAAGTGCTCTTCGGGTGGCGAGGCACTTTCGGCTGACCGAGATGGGCTTCGTGTTTCCAGAGTTCTTTGCCGGTATTCAGGTCGAAGCAGTAAACCATCCAATGATGAATACCGCTGGCCGGATCACGCACTCCTTCACCCAGGTACAGCCCCTTACTGGGCGTCAGGTTTTCCTCGTCGCTGACGACTGTGCTCAGGAAGACGCGATCACCCCAGACGATCGGACATGACCAGCCCCAGCCGGGCACGTCCACAGCCCACTTGACGTTGTCCGTATTCGTCCATGTGGTCGGCAAACCGGGGTGATCAGGGGCCACTCCGTCAGCATTCGGTCCCCGAAACCTCGGCCAGTGATCTGCGCCGATTGCTGAGCAGGTCGCGGTAAGCAGCAGTGCGACGGGCAGTAGCTTTGTCATTAATCACCGGTCCGTTCATTGTCTGCACTGCCTGTCGAGGCATTCTTGATTTCTTCGTCGGATGGGTCTCTTGTACTGAAGAATCCAATCATCATTTCATGCCAACTCTGCCTTCCCCACGAGACAGCCTTCTCGTAGTGATATTCTTCGTCTTCAGGTGCCTTATCGTTAAGTGCCGGATTGTTTTCAGAGTTGTCAAAACCAGCTTCGCAGCGAACGACAGTACCCTTTGGAAGAAACAGCGGCTTTGCCAGTTTGTAAGTCAGCTGCCAGTTGAAATCGTAATTTGGTACCTCGAGCAGGGTTCTTTCCGTCCTGTCGGGAAACATCGCCACATATTTGAAATACTTACCACGAAGGTGCATGTGCGGTGTCATGTCGAGCAGCATTTGAGCCCGACGAATCGGCGGTGCCCGTACTATGATTGGGGCGTGATGCGGACGATCTTCAGGGCCAAAGGTACCTTTAGCAGGTTTGAATTTCCGGTCAGGTACCAGATTCCGATTTTCTTCAGAAGTCCAGTCGTCAGAGCTGAAAGTCCAATCCGGATCTACACCGACAGCACCTGCCGGGATTTTGAAACTTCCGTTGAGTGCTGCCCCGCCTCTGAACAACTTTGTGACTTTTTCCTTTTCCGTGAACTTCACCCCAATATAGCTTAGGTCTGTCTGAACAGTCCCATTGGGCGTGTAGTGCATTTCGAAAAGCAGCGTGCTGCCCGCCGCGACGCGCAAAGCTGTCCCTTTGTCCATTATGCGTGGAGTTGCCCCGGGAGCATAGCCAACCAGCATGTGCCTGTTCTTTGCCTCCTGCTTGCCCTTTTCTCCTGGCGGAACAATGTACGCAATAACATGGTGCACGACGGCGGCGTTGTCTGGACGTACTTCGGTTGCGGTGACGTACTTGTCTTCGTCCCAACCCGGATCGACTTCGAAATACTGGTATTCGATGACGTTATTCGCAGCTACATTGAACGGCGTGTCCCGAATCTTAATCACCTGATCAGGTTCCGGGATTTTCCAGCCTTTGGCAAACTGAGGCGGTGACGGTAACTGAGACCTGTCACCTTCCGGCATCCCATTATCCACCCACTTTTCGAGCAGGGCCTTCTGCTGTTCGGTCAGACGGGCGTCGTTGCTAAAGCCGTCGTGATCGTGCTTTGTGCTTGCATACCAAGGCGGCATGCTGTTTCTGCCCTTTGTGCGAATGACTTCCAGGATTGTCTCTTCCCACCCAATTAAATCGTCGTAGCTGCCCAGTGCGAACGGTGCCACTTCGCCTTTGCGATGGCACTCGACGCAATGGCTGTTGATGATGGGAGCGATATCTTTCGAATATGTAATATCGCCCTTGGGCTCGTTCCGACTGGGGCGCCCAATGTGGCAGCCAATCGGGTCGGTGTGCGAAACGGATACTGGTTTCCCAGCCAGTAGTTCGTCGATCGCAAGGGCCAGATCTCTTCGTTTGACTTTGTAACGAGACAAGCCAATCAGATACTGATCATCAACTCTTCCGTGATATCGAACGGTACGTTTTTCGTCCAGTAGAAAAACTTCGGGGGTGCGTTCTGCTTTGAACTGATCGGCGACACGACTGCCAACGTCCTTCAGCATGGGAAATGAAATCTTATGCTTCGTGACATAGGCCGTGATCTCAGCCAGGCTGTCCTGGGTATTGGCGTTGATTCCGACAAACGCCACGCCTTTGTCCTCGTATTGTCGTTGTAATTCTGCCAGTCGTGGTCCATACAGTTTGGCCAGCGGACATTCTGTTCCCAGGAACGCGACCACGACCAGTTGTTGATCGGCAACATCGTCGAGTGACCATTCCACGCCAGCGCGATGGGAGCCAAGCGTGAAATTTTCAATCGACTGATCCGCGACAACTGACGGCAGGCAAACGCAAGCAAGAATAACTGACATCGAAACGACGCGTCGATGAACCAATATGTTGAGGTTCAATGGATCCTGTATCACTTCTGATTCCCGTGTTGTTGTTGTTGAGTCAGGTTCAGAGGTCGAGGGGAGCGAGTTTCCGGCCTCGACTGCGAGCCCGGACCTGTGTGTGTCCGGTGGAGCGGTCGCCCATCAGGCTTCGCGTTGCCAGTAGTTAGGTCGGCATGCTTAACTCAATCCCTGAAGCGAAGGCTGAGGCCGAGTATACGCAGTTTAGGCAAGCAGTCGATCGAGTCCCAGTGATGTTTGCGTGTAATGATGGTATCGATTTGTATCCTGCGCTGTGGGGCGACGATTTTCGGACCTGTTTGGTGCGAATTCAAGGGCCTTGAAACGCAAACAGTGCCGAGTGTGTTCTCACGTAGATTGTGCCATCGACAACGGCAGGACTTGCGTAGACCCCGTCCTGCATTTCGTTGGTTGCAAGGATTTTTGGGTCCGGCCCCAAGGTCAGGACCGTTACACGACCGTCGCCGGATAAGGTGAACAGTTTATCGTCTGCGATGACAGGCGAGGCGTAGTGGGTTCCTCGTCCGGGAGTACGAATGCGATAGACTCGTTCTCCCGTTCGGACGTCCATGCACGTGAGAATGCCGCCGTTCTTCACAAAGTAGACGTAGGGGCCGTCGCACAGTGGAGATGGTACTTCGGAAATTCCCTGAGTTTCCAATGTCCTGACTTTGTCGGGTGCAACGATTCCTTCACTGTTTATGGGAATGGCCAGCAGCCCGTGCGTGCCATATCCCGCACGAAACTTTTCGAGATCCTTGACTTGAACCGCCCATTCGTCTGCGCCGATCTGCTGGTCTTTGTCTCGATCAACCCGTTCGAAATGCACCTTGCCTCCGTTCATGGGCGCTTCGATGCCTTCCGGTCGATGAAAAATCCACAACTCAGGGAACTCAACACGGCTGATCAGCTTGTCGTCGTCCTGATCGTGAGCGGCGACCAATTCATCGAACGTGGGGAACGGTGGCTTTAACTCGGGTTCGCCCATCTTGTTCCATGCGGCGACGATGACTTCATCGCCACAAATAACGGGCGTGCTGGTTGCGGTCGTCGCGCACTTTGTCATCCAGAGTTGTTTGCCATTTGCAACGTCGAACGCCTGCACAGATCGAGCTGAATGCACAATGAGTTTGTCGCCGGATACGATGGGACACGAGGTGCACGCCATTTCTCCCGTGAACTTTTCGTCCTGTGGTATCTTCCACAATTCTTCGCCGGTCTTCTTATCGACAGCCAGCAGGTAGTGATCGATATAGTTTCCGCGATACAGGATGACTCGATCACCGGCGATTATGGGAGAAGTTGCATTGCCGGCAAATGACTTTGTCATGGGCATCCTGAGTTCCCACTGTTTGTTACCATTCAGATCGAAACAGATCAGTCCAAACGATCCGAAGTACGCGACGACTCGTTCACCGTCGCATGTCGGAGAACTGCTGGCCGGATTGAATGAAGGGTGACCTTTCTCCATTGTTTCAACGGACACATGCCGTTGCCAACGGGTCTTGCCGTCGGTTCGATCGAGACACACAAGTGACAGCCGTTTCTGCTCTTCATCGAATGTCGTCAGAAAAATGGACTTACCGACGATGCACGGAGAACTGTGCCCCGGCGCAACCGGCACGTGCCATAGCTCATTTTGTCCGGGACCAAACTCGACCGGAACTGATCCACTATCTGCGACGCCCGAAGAATTTGGTCCTCGAAACTGAGGCCAGTCGGCGTTCGCCTGCAGCGACAACAGAACGCAGCCGCCGATCATAAGGCACCAGCGGTGCACGGCAAAGAACTCTATCCTCATCTCAGCTGATTGCGTCACTCTGTTTTCTCCTTCTCGCTACGAAAGTGCTCGGCAGTGGTCTGCGGCAGCCACTTCTTCAATTCTGCTTTCACCTTCGCGTATTGTGGACCATTGGCGAGGTTTTTCCATTGGTGTGGGTCGTCTTTGCAACTGTAGAGTTCTTCTCCGCCAGCGTTGTAGTGAATGTAATGATACTGTTCTGTGCGGACGGCGTGATTGTGGCCGTGCCAGTCCGGGGAATGGCAAATGACCGCCGGGAACGGCCATTTTTCTTGTGGATCGTGCACCAGAGGGGCAATGCTGCGACCATCAAGATCACTCCGAGGTGGCAGACCACACAATTCGATCAGTGTGGGGTATAGATCCACAAGAGTCACGGGTTGAGTACATCTGTCCGGAGTGCCGTTCGGGACACGAATGATCAGCGGCGTGCGAGCTGTCTGTTCCCACAGTGCTGACTTGGCGAACTTCTTTTCCCCGATGTCACAGCCGTGGTCTCCCCACAGCACGACGATCGTGTTGTCACGATGTCTGCTCTTTTCCAGAGCGTTCAGGACATGACCGACACAGGCATCGGCGAATGATGTGGACGCCAGCCGGCCCTGCACCGCATTCTTCCATTGCCCTTGTTTCTTTACGATATCGACAGCTCGTCCCACCATTCTGGCACCGCCAGGCGGGATGTCATTCAGATCGCCCTTCTTTGACGGCGGTAACTGGATGGACTCCAGCGGATGCATATCGAAGTATTTCTTCGGTGCATACCACGGCAGGTGCGGGTGATAAATACCGCAGGCCAGAAAGAACGGTTTGCTGTGCTTCTGCTGCAGAATCTGTGCGGCTTTGTCGGCGGTCTTCCAATCATTGGTCTGTTCCATCGACTGTTCAATTGGTCCCCAGTCAATCAGCCTTGCCAGGATCCTGTTATCAAACAGATCGTGCATGCCGTGCCGATACCGTTTGTCGGCGGGAGGAAACGGCGTACCCATCTGCGTTGAATACTGTTCGTCCCATGCAACCGGGTCAGAAAACGTTCCCTTCGCCTGGTGATAGATCTTTCCGCCTGTGACCGCTGTGTAACCATGCTGACGGAAATACTGAGGAATGGTTTTCCAGTCTGCAAACTCAGGGATGTCTCGGAACCAGTTTCGGTTTCCATAGACGCCGGTCGTCCATGGCTGGAGCCCCGTCATGAGCGATGTCCGCGACGGACTACAGAGTGGAGCCGCTCCATAGGCCTGTTCGAACAGTACGCCCTGTTCTGCGAGGCGGTCGATGTTGGGCGTCTTTGCCTGAGGATGTCCACCCAGACAACCGATCCAGTCATTCAGATCATCGACCGCGATGAACAGCACGTTAGGCGGGCTGACATTTGCTCCTGCCTTCCCCGGTTGAGCGTTGGGTTCGCTGGCGGCACACGCAACGGACAGGACAAGAACGCTGATGAACGGAAGACAGTTTCTTGACATCGTGGTCATCTTGTTCTTCATGGCAACGAATCAGCTTGCCTGAGCTGTCTTCCGAGAGCCGCGGTTGCGAGTCTTTTTTTTCCGGTTCACTAGCAACCAGCGTTACCCACGAATCGTGGACACGATTCTGGCCGTAATTTCAGGCGTTGGCGAATGTTCTACGCGATGTGACCGACAATCCGCGGACCAACTCGGTCACGAGGCCGAGGCAGAGGCCCCGTTGCCGCAATCGCCACACGACCTTTCAGGAAGAGTTCGTCTGTCGACGGTTGGCCACTTTTATGTTCTTGAGGTGAATTACATGTTCAATCCGTTCGGTGTCCGTTGCATTGTCTTGCGAGAGGCAAATTCTGTTAAGCTTAGCGGAAATTGTCCAGGCAATGCCCAGAACCGGAGAGGTGACCCATGCCACGAATGGTTCGAGGAGCTCTGATTCGGGCCAACCTTTCGGAACCGGGTGATGCAGCGGTTGCGGTGATCAAACAGTCCATGATTGACAAACATGTCGACTTGATCGCTAAGGCGGCCGACCAGGGAGTCCAGGTTTGCTGTTTGCAGAAGTTGTTCTGGTCTTAAGCTGATCTCGCTGATGGAACACAAGACAAAGATCCTTTACGGGCTGGACGACAGGCCGCCGACGGGAAAGGCGCTGGCCCTCGCGTTTCAGCATGTGCTGACCATGTTCGGGTCGACCGTCGCGGTCCCGCTGATGCTTGGTCCGCCGATGGGTATGGACACTCCCGCAATCGCGATACTGATCTCCAGCGTCATGCTGTGTTCGGGGATCGCGACATTGATTCAATCGACGTATGGATCACGTCTTCCCATCATTCAAGGCGTGAGTTTCTCATTCCTGACGGCTTTCTTTCTGATTATCGGCGAGATTCACCCCGAGGGCGAAACGGTTACCGCCGGAGCCGCGATGCCTTACATCGCTGGTGCCATCATCGTCGGGGCGCTATTCGAGATCTTGATTGGATTCAGTGGTTTGATGGGGCTGGTCCGACGCGTCCTTTCGCCGGTCGTCATAGGTCCCGTGATTATGTTGATCGGACTGTCCCTGTACCAGGTTGGCGCCCCGGTCGCTGCTTCCTATTGGCCGATCTCGATCCTGACGATGGTTCTGATCGTCACGTTCTCGTTCGTGCTGGCGCGATACCGTTTGGTTTTTCGTATGTTTCCGATGCTGCTGGCAATCCTTGTCTCGGTCGGCGTTTGTGTCGTCTGCTCGCAGCTCGGTTTGTTCGGTCCCGAGCACAAGGCACGCCCCGACCTCAGCGCTTTTGAAGAAGCCCGGTGGTTTCGTGTCACCGACGTCGTCTTTCCGTGGGGGCTGCCTAAGTTCCGTTTGGGTTTCATTATCGCTGTGATCGCCGGTTACCTGGCATCAATGATCGAAAGTTTCGGTGACTACCACGCCTGCAAGCAGATGTCCGGCGGAGGTGACCCCACTCCTGAAGAAATCTCGCGAGGGATCGGTTGCGAAGGAATCGGTTGTGCGCTAACCGGTGTGTTCGGTGGGTTCAGTTCGACATCGTATTCCGAGAATATTGGACTGATTGGGCTGACACGAGTTGGGTCGCGGTACGTCGTTCAGATTGGTGCGGTGATGTTGATCCTGCTGGGCCTGTTTGGAAAGTTTGGAGCACTTGCCGCAGCGATTCCAACGCCGGTCGTTGGCGGCCTTTATTGCGCGATGTTCGGTTTGATCTCAGCGGTGGGCATTCGCCAGTTCGCACGGGCGGATTTGTCGAGCGACCGAAATCTGTTCATTGGCGGTTTTGCGTTGTTCATGGGCATCAGCGTCCCCTATTACTTTGCCAACGGTGGCTCGGAACTCGTCGCGGCCACTTTCGCCAGCGGATTGGCTGACGCGATCAACTCCATTGGACAAACGGGCATGGCCGTCGCTGCGATCCTGGGGATCGTGCTGGACAACGTGATCCCAGGCACCAAACCGGAACGCGGACTGTAATCATTGTCTACCATTACAGCGTATTACGCTGACTTGTGGCCGCGAAAGACGTTTTCCGGCCTGCTATGGGTGCTGTCCCACGAGCCCGAACGACCACATCTTTTCGAGAACTGGCCTTAGGGAACTCATCTCAATGATGAAAAGCGTCGTTTGAGAGAAGCCGCAGTGGTCGTCAGCCATCAGCACGGATTACTTCAACTGGAGAAGGACCACGCTGTGTCCGTCCATCGCGAGGTCGAGGTGCATCTGGCCCGAAGAACTGATGGTTGGCTTGGGCAGTGGGTCAAGGGAATGAAGCTCGCTCATCTTTTCGTACCTTGCTTGATGCGTTGTCATGACCTTCAACGCGATCGCATAGGCGTTCGCCTCGTCACCGGCCCTGGCCCGAGCCTGCTCCATGTCGGCCTTGCGCTCGCCCATGAATCCGGCATGCTCCCCGTCGAGCAAGTCTGCTCGTGTGATGGTCCAGTTCTTCTTCGCCAGTGAATCGCCATCCAGCGTGACACGGACTGGCACCTTCTGCCCATTCTCGCGCACGGACAAGTGACGGAAGACAATCAGGTCGAGCCGATCGCCCTTCTTCGCGGCAATGCAACCGATGTGGTCCTCTTCGCTGGTTTGGGATGTTTCGACGGACAGTCGCGTTCCGCCGGCCATCTCTTCGAGCATGTCCATCACATGGGTAAGCGGGATCGGGAGGTCGCCACCCTTGTTCGTGTTCCACCACCACTGGAAGACACGACGAACACGGTTTCGATAGATCTTGTCCGCGAAGTGTGGCAGCCACGAGCCTCCAAACTCGGTACCGTCGCCGACGATCCATTTCCCGCCTTCGCTCAGGATACCGAACTCCTGGATCTCGACCGGTGCGTCGGCAAACTGAGGGTACTCGTTGAGTTTGCCTCGCAACAGCTTGACCAAATCATCGAACCGCTCGTCGGTTGTTCCTACGTCCGTATAGTAGGACGAACCGAAGAAACCGAGCGGGGTACCGACCTCGCCGGTGACATGATTCGTCCCGGTGGCGCAGTGCTCGATGATCTCCGTCCCCCACGATCGCCACTTGCGTTGTTTTACCGGGTCGATGATATTCCCAGGCCCGATATCGGCACCCGGCAACACGTTCAGGACCGCCGCCACCGTATAGTCGTAGTGCATCAGGTACTGCTCTTTCGTGCCGGACCAGTGTCCCGGGCGGAGGTCCGGTTCGGTCCCTACCCGGAAACGCCACGTGGCGACTTCCTCGCGCCCAAACTCGTCGACCAGCGCCTGAACAAACTGCCCGACGTAGCTGCTCCACAGGTCGAAATCGGCTGGCGGCTCCGTGTTGCCGTAGCGGTTTTGCGTCGGGTTTTTGCTCATCCTGGCCGGAACGTTGTCAAGCACGATCCACGGCGTGAAACCGCACTGCCGAATGCCGGAGAGCAAGGCCAGCCCTTCGGAGAAATCGCACACTGCCTTGCCCTGGTCATCCACGCCGCGAAAGTAGTCGTCCTTCTTCAGGTCGATCCCGCCAAGCAGCCGCACGCAATTGATGTACCTGGCATACCGGTACTTCTGTCGCAGTTGGTCGAATTGCTGCTCTTCGAGAAACGGCGTCTGGACCGTGACCGGATAGACGTTCCAGAAGTTGTACAACTCCCCTACCTCGGTATCCAGGTCAACGACAATCTCAACACCGCCGACGGGCGACCCGACGGGCTCCTCGGCAGGCAGGTTGGATGGCGCCAGGAAGCCTGTCGTAGAAGCAAGAACGATCCACGCATTCAAACGGTTCATAACCAGTCCTGTCTCCTGGTGGAATTTCAGCCGAGGCCTGATCAAAGGGGTCAGGCCTCTTTGATTGAATCCTGCTTTGGGAATCGTATTCCTGGGCGGCCCCTGGGACGCATGGTGGATTCCAGATTGAGTCTTCCGGCGATCGATTCAACCCAGCCCATGAGGTCAAGAAGCAGCTTATCTCACCATCCACCATGTGCAGCACAGCCTGGTGCCGAGTCAAAGAGCCCCGACTCCTATGATGTTACAATGTTATCTGACACCGACCGAGAAGAACATCCGGTGGCGAGAAACGATGAGCCCATTATGCTGTTATAGTGATTGGTGCCACCGTCGTCGCGTCTTCCACCCGAAGGCTGCGATGTCCGTGCCGTCGGTATTCAGGCTCCATGCCCAACGATCCGTATTGAACCGCAGGATGATCATGAACGACAACATCAGTATAGTGTCTGGCGGTGGCGGGCTTGAGAATCTGGTGCCGCGGGCGGTGTGGTTGCCTCGTACCGGCGGCGGGAAGTCGACCTGGGGCAGGACTTCACGAGACTCGTTTCGAGTTCGCAGTGTTCTTTCTGTCTTGCTCCTACTGACCGTGAGTTCGTTTGGTCGGGTGCACGCTGAGGCCCCGCCGACGGTGCCGGCTCCGGGCGTACTGCCAATCATCTGCTTCCCCGGCCCCCCCGCTCAAGACAATATCATTGGTCATTGGCAGAGAATCAAGGATGCTCACTTCACTCTTGTGTTGGCCAGCCATCGGTACAGCGATGCCGACCAGCAGAAGATGCTCGAGCACTGCAGCCAACTTGGTCTCAAAGCCGTGGTCAACGTCAAGAAGCTCGCGCCGCCCTCGTCTGCCGAGACGCCACCACCAGGTTGGCGAGAGGAAGTCAATCGCGCGACCGCTCTGTTCGGTAATCACCCGGCGGTTTTCGGTTACATGATCAGAGACGAGCCTGGTGCCGAGCTGTTTCCCCAACTGGGCCGCGTTGCCGATGCGTTTCGTGAAGATGCCCCGAATCACCCCGTGTGCGTCAACCTGTTTCCGACTCATGCCACGACCACGCAACTCGGCGCACCAGACTATGTTGAGTATCTGGAGCGATTCATGGAGACGGTTCGTCCGCCGTTTCTTTCCTATGATCATTACCCGTTGCTGGTGGACGGTACTGACCGCCCGGACTTCTTTCTGAATCTTGAGCTCGCACGCGCCGCGTCGTTGAAGTACGACAAGCCGCTCTGGACGATCGTGCAATCGTCGTGGTGGCAGTTCTTCCGAACTCCCTCAGCCGGCGAGCTGCGTTGGCAGGTCTATGGAGCGTTGGCCTACGGAGTGAGAGGTTTCGGCTACTTCACGTACTGGCCGGCTCGCGACGACTATGAAGCTGTCGTCGATTATCAGGGGAACGAGACGCCGCTCTACGGCCAGATTAGCGCCGTAAACTCCGAGGCGCTGGCCCTGGGATCGACTTTGCTACAGCTGAAATCCACCGCCGTTTTTCATACGGGCGAGGAAATCCCCCAGGGATGCAAGCGTTTGCCGGCTGCTGCCGCACTTCAGTTGCCCGCTCATGAACCGCTGATTGCGGGTTTCTTCGAGCATGCCCAGGGGGACACGTACGCGATGGTGGTCAATCGCAATTACGGCGATTCAGTGAGCGTGGAGGCGAGTCTGTCCGCGGGAATCGTTTCGGTTTCGATGGTGAATAAACGCAGTGGTCGGCCAGAGCCGGTGAAAATGACCGACCATCGCGTTTCGCTTGAGTTGCCAGCAGGAGGGGGCGTTCTGTTGCGACTTGCCAGGTCGAGCGACAACGTGTCGTCAGACTGAATCGAACACTGCCCCGTGGTATGTTTCCGGACGAGCACGGCGTCGAATGCGTTGGAGGGGGGCGGGGGATGGGCGCGCCAGGACTGGTCCCGTCGTTACCCACTACTGCTCAGCGACGCCTCATTGCCAGTCGCTGCGGGGTTTGCCGCAGTGAATGCGAAAGCACCTCCCATTCAACGAAGGGTGGAAGGTGCGTATCGCCGATTGTATGGCAGAGATTGTCAGTTTACTTGCCATTCTTGCTCTTCGTGATTGCAACCCACTTGGCTTTGGCTTGCTCTGCGGTCAGCTTACCGGCCTTCACGGCTGCGAAGAGCTTCTTCTTGATAGCCGCTAGCTTCTTTTTGGAAGCCGCTGAGTCAGTTCCCTTTTCCGTAGCACCGGCTTTACCCATTGTGATTGCCTTCCACTTCGCCGCAGCTTGATCTTTTGTCAGCTTGCCGGCCTTCACGGCTGCGTAGAGCTTCTTCTTGATGACCGCCAGCTTCTTTCTGGAGGCCGCTGAGTCAGTTCCCTTTTCCGCAGCACCGGCTTTGGCCTTCTTGATAGCGATAGTTTTCGCTTTGGCATTCTCGACACCGGTCTTGCCTCCATCGGCATAAACAGAGCCGAATGCAATCAACATGGCAAGGGCTAACAGAACTACGATACGCAAACGATTCATTTGTGATCTCCTCACAGAAATCCGCCTCTGCAAATAGTGTTTGCCGTCTTCCGACAGGCGGACTTCCGGAACGGCGAGGATTTCGAACGACAGAATTTGGTTCTGGCCGATCATCATAACTCTGAAAATAATCGAAGTTCCACGCATTGTTTCAATTGGCGACGAAAACGAACCAACATCTGCCGAATGTTTGCCGCCGTCATGTCGAGCAGTTCGGCCAACGCCGGTGCGCGCAGATCCTCGCGATAGCGTCCCTCTACAACCTTTTGACTCGTCGGCCCAGGTTCAGTGATGCAATCGCGAATGGCGTCGATGGTCATTGGTTCTTCGCGTGATTGGTTTTGCACGTTGTTACTCTGCTGACGCCCGACCAGAATCTCGGCAAGTTCTGCGTGAATAATCCGCTGCCGCCGAGCCTCCTTTCGCAATTCGTTTCGAACGATATTGGCAGCAACTCCGCGAAGCCATTTCCCGAGATCGCGTGACTTATCGAAGGATCCCCACTGCCGAAATGCGGTGAGGCATGATTCCTGCGAAACATCGTCCACCCAGTTTGCGTCTACTCCCCGCGAACGAACAAACACGCGCAGCCGCACGTGGTGCTGTAGCACCAGACCCTCAAACTCCTGCGTCTCTTCAGTAGACGGTTCCATACCAGGTATTGTCGCGAACCGGGTACGGTGTGACAAAAAAAGAAAGCAATCTCAGCGAATCCTGAAGTGAACAGATACGTCCCGTGATTGTTACAGACCGCACGGTTGGATGGTGTGCATGGGCGAGAGTGGTGACCTGACGGATCGCGATGAGTAAACTCTCCCCACCGGAGCCCGGGCACCCTCATAAATTCTTTGCCAACGTCACGATGGAGACCGGACACGAGTTGATCGTGCGGTTCACTATTCGCGGGGGCGATGCGAATTCAATCAGTTCACGAAATCGAATGCGATGTGGTTGAAAGCACTTGATTCCTCAGTTCTTCCCAATCAGCTTAATCGCCTGTTCTGCCAGTCGTTTCCGGAGGTCTTGCAACCAGTTTAACCAGCAGCAAATCCACCAGGTCTTTTGCGGTTGTGATGCCATCGAAGTCGTACCGAACGTTTCCGTTGTTTTCGGCACCGCCGCCGTGGCCTGTCAGTTCGAGGATAGCGTAGCGTTCTGCCTTGTCGACTTTGATATAGGCTGTGTAGAGCAATGATGGCTGACCGATCTGCGGGTCGGGCCAGTTGTCGCTGGGGTCGGCCGGGACGTTTACTTCGACGCAGACAATGAAATCGTTGTCCCTGCCCGGGACGAGGTACCTGTCCAGCGCGAAGCTGTGCGTGTCGGTCGCTCCGCTGACGGCATCGACTTTGCCGTCCGGGCCGATGCCCGATATCGCTGTGTAGCGGTTTCGCCAGATCGGAAGGATGTGATTTCGCCGTGTCAGAGCGCCATGCCAGTCGACCGTGTCGGCGAAGGCGAGTTCCCGTTCGAGGTACAGTGTTTCGATCATGGTGCCGGTTGACGTTTCGGCCCACACGGCGATCGCCGGAATCTCCTGCAGATCGTCTCGAAAGCTGACGTAGACCGACAGATCGTGCGCGTCGGGATTGTTCGTCCTGCGGACCATGAGCTTGCGATGGGACGACAGTTCGCCAAAGCCAGCCAGCGACGACGCCCGGACAATCTGAGCACTGTTCCGGGCTTCGTAACCGTGGCTCATAAGCCAATCTGTTGGCGGCAACGCGAGGATGGCTGCGGCCAGAATGCTTCCCCATGCAAGCACAAGTGCGGCCAGCTTCTTCTGTGACAGTGCAGCGGTTGCTCCGCCTGTGACCTGCTTTCGGAAATAGGGCAGCCGCCTCAGTACGTGCAGCACAACAAGGATGATTGTCGACAGCCCGGAAATGATGTGGACTCTTGCTGTGGTGAGTGAGAACGGAAGTGCGAATGCCATGACTCCCGTTGTCGCCAGCGCGAGAAACGTGAACAGCAGTCCGACGTTGACGACGTGTCGCATCAAGTCTGCTTCTTTCTCGTTTTGCCTGGGTTGCCGATCAGTGTATTCCGACCTACTCCAACCAGGTCGCGGAGTTCGTCAATGTGCTTGCGGCCGACTTCACGCGGAGTCGCATTGTGTTTGCGGCACAGCACGGCAGCGTAGCCCGTGGCGATTCCCATCTGGCCACAGGTATTCATCACGCGCGGCCCGGCCAGCCCGATGTGCGAACAACTGAAGCAGCGGCCGGCCATCATCAGGTTGTCGATGTCCTTGGAATACAGCGAGCGGAACGGCACGTAGTAGTCGCCGCCCGTTCTGTAGAACAGAGCTTTTGACAGAAAGTCGACCGGGTCGCCGGTTTCCTTTCGTTGGTAGTGCGAATCAACGTCGCGTCGTTCGACAACAACGGCATCGGGAAACTGCCGCCGTTCAGTCGCATCCCGCATCGAGTAAATGTGGTCGCCGATCAACCGCCGTGATTCGCGTTTGCCACCAACGTGAGCCACCCACTTCAGCTTCCACGTGGCGTTCCTGGGATGCTGCCCGGCGTTGTAGAAACTGCCGAAGATCGCACGCAGGACGTGGTCGCGAATTCGTTCCGCATCGGCAACCTGATCGAGATCGTTGTCGGAGTATTCCCAGTACCACTCGCCCGCAGTCGCTTCGTGATCCTTTGCCACGGGCAACGCCCATGGGACTTCGGGGAAGTCGTGGCGTGTCGTTGTCTGCTCGGCATTCCACAGGACGGATGTTCCCATCACACGCTGGTCGGAGCTCTCGGGACTCCAGAGATCGCCGTGTTTGTCCCATTTCTCGCCGAATTCGGAGTGAGCTTCGCGACCGATTCTGTATTCGGCGCCAGCCCAGTAACCGAGCCACCCGTCTCCTGTTGCGTCAATGAAGACCGGTGCTCGGAAGCGTCGTATAATGCCCGTTTGGGCATTCCGAGCCTCGACGCTGGCGACCCGGCGGTCCTTCTTTTCCAGACCACACGCGATGTGGCCCGCGAACAGATCGACTCCCGACGCGGCCATGGTGGCTTCGCGCTTCTGCTGGTCCAGCTTCGCCAGAGCGTCGCCGTTCGGATAATGCGCCGTGTCGATCTGCGACAGAATGTCCCCGCCGTAGCCGTGAATGCCCAGAGTGTGGACGCGGACCTCTTCGCTGGCGTTACCACCAAAGATTGGGCGGTCCTGAATCAGTGCAACTTTCAGGCCCTGCGATCGAGCCGCCAGTGCGGCACCGCAACCGGACATTCCGCCACCGACAATCACGACATCGAATTCCGATTCCTCGATGTTTCGATTGGCCCGGCCGGATAACTGATCTTTCCACGCGACAAGGTCCACCAGATCGTCGTTCGGCAACAGCGGCCTGGCTTCACGCGTCAGGAAGATCGCATCACACCGCCCGTCGAATCCGGTGAGGTCTTCGAGTGCAATCTGAATCTTCCCCGCCTTCGCGATGTCGACCGCGCCGCCATGCTGCCAGTGCCAGTCGACCTCTCCTTCCCCAAACACCGTCTTCAGCGGAGCCCCGTCAACATGAACACGAAAGCGGCCGGGAGACTGCCAGTCGCCTTTGCACCAGTCTCGATTGCGCACCCAGACATGCCACGTTCCCGGCTCAGTGATATCCACCTTCGTCGTGGCATTGGTACCGGGCTTGCCCATTCCATGCGCGAGCAGATAGCAGCCTCCCATCTGCTGATAATGCTGCGTGTCGAGCTTCCAACCGCCCAGGTCGTCAAACCCGGCCGCCTCGACAAGAATCCCGGCCGCCGAATTGGATACGCCAGCAATCAGATACTCGGGCGCTACTGTGGAAGTGAGGCCTATCCCGCCGACAACTCGAAGAAAGCTGCGGCGGTTAGTAAGAATCGGTCGTTCGTGTCTGATGCTCATGGATAACTCTTCTGGAATCAGTGTTGTAGAAAGTTGGTTGCGTCGCTGCCCCGACCATGACCGACAGGTCGCGCTACCGACCCTGCGGCGGTGGCGGATGCAAAACTGATCAAAAAAAGGATGCACGCAATCCTGGTCAAGGGGTTAGAACGAATTGCCGGACTATTCGTGGGAAAGACGTGAAGCCTGGCCGATGAGCCACGGCGTATAGAACTACTACCTGTATTGGAAGGTGACGGTGACATTCGATTCCGCATCACTGACAGCTCGGACCCAGTAGGCACTGAACCCTGCCGGGAATGTGTGTTCGATTGATTCTCCGGCATCCAGTGTGAACGACTGGTACGGGCCCCAAAGGCCTGTGCCATCAACGTCAACCTCCAGATGGATTGTCGTCTGGTCATCTGACCAAATCGTCACCTGTTTTTGATCGTAGCCAGTCATGAGAAACGGATCGGACGAATCATTCGGTTTCACCGCGGTGTTATGCCATGGGCCGCCACTGCCGCGAGGTTTGCCGAGTTTCCACAGGTCATCGACAACCCCCGCCCAGACGGCGGCTGTGCCGTCGGCGCTGCGGATGATGTGATCGCTCTTCACATCGGGGTTGATGCCGGTGCAGAACAGCAGGCCGTTGTGTGAGCAGAAGTCATGAATTGCCAGGTTGTGCGTAGCGACCGGTCGGATCTTCGCCAGGCCCTTCGCATTGCGCGCCGGCAGTTCGTAGAACGTGCCGTGCAGGTTGAGAAGGTCGCGTTCGGTCGCCACTTCGCGACAGATGCGTGCCGTGCGAAACGTGGAGTCGCTGGATGTGGGTGCGATGTCCAGTTTCTCCCCAAACGGTGCGATCTCGTAGATACGCAGGTATTCCGCGGTCTGTGAAACCAGTCGCAGGTGTTGCGCTGTCACGGGTCTTGTAAGTACGATTTCACGCTGCACGTGCGTGTTGTCACGCACCTGTCCGTTTGGCACCGTTTGCCACTGACCATCACGCCTGGTCTGAATGTCGAAATCTGCGGCGACATACTGACGGTCGTTCTTCCAGCCTGAAACGACCCAAATGCTCTGAATGGTTATGGGCTTGCCCAGATCGAGTTCGATCCACTTGTCGCCATCGTTGTTGCCGACCCATCGCGCGTTGTCCGTGATACGCCCATCGACGGCGTTGCGTGCGGCATAGTCTTCGTGCGTTGAACTTGCCTTTGCGGTGGCACCGATGGCCAGATGATTGGCGAGGTAATCGTTGAGAGATTTTCCCGAGGAGGAGGCGGGCGGGTCCCGGAGAATGTAGTCCTCGTTCTTTGGCAGTCGGAATCGCTTGCCGTCTTCGATCACAACTACGGACGCGGCATCGACGAAAATGGCCTCACTAATTGGTTGGGCAGCGGCGAGGACATCGCTTTTCGCCTCTGGATCGTCCGCGGGCGTCAACTCCATCTTCTGATTCAACTCATAGTACGCCGCGTCGCTTCCGTCGGTCATCGAAGCAGCAACGATACCGAGGCGGTCGTAGGCAAGGCTGCGCATCAATCCAATGGTACGGGCCGCCTTGTTGTCCATGGCGATGCCCACGAATTGTGGATCGTTGCTCGTGTCGCGCGGGTCGTGATTGCGATACTGGAAGTGCGCTGTCACGCCGATTGCCGCGTGCTGGCTCGTCAAGCGAATCCAGCTGCCCTTTTCTTCGTCGCCGAATATCTGCGAAACCGATCCTCGCGGTGGAACGGTGATCGACTTCAACGTTTGCCACTGGTTGGTTCCGTCGCGATCGACTTCGAGCTTGAACGTCACCGCATGTTCAGCCTGATGAGTCAGATGCATCTGGCGATGGTCGTAACCGGAAAACAGGAACGGATCGCTGACCTGATCCGCCATGACGTTATCACGCAGCCAGACAGACCCGCGCCCGATGGCTGGACCGAGTTCATCAAGACGACTGGGAGATACAAACCACAGATTCGAGTTGGATTGTTTCGGCCCGCCGTGTCTTGCCTTGAAGGTTCGCTTGTTGAGGAATTCCGATCTGGCCGAATCGTCACACCCCAGAATGATTCGATCGTTCCAACGACAAAAGTCGCCAACCACCTTCAGGTAATTCGAACGCGGTACGATGCCCGCGGAGTCTTTTAGTGAGAAGCTCGGCGGAAAACGCCAAAACGTCCCATGCATCGTGGCAAGCAGATCCTTTTCGCCGATCTCGCGGATTCGCGGCCATTCCGTGTTCCATCCATGCGCGCCATCGTAACTATGACTGCCTTTCGGCAGCCGGTAGTAGTGCCACGTTTTGTTTTCGAACAATGCGAGTATCAGCGATCGCGCGTCCCAGCCCATCGCCCAGATCGGATCCGTCGCCGGATTTGAATTTCCGTGAATCCCCCCCGGACCGGTGACATCGGTGAACTGATTGCGGCGAACGAGCTGCCAGTCACCTTCGCCCCGCCACACAGCCAGAGCGCCTGACGGAACCGTTGGGTCGACTTTCACGCGCGGACCTTTGTCGCCGTTGTTGGCATAGATCAAACGCCCCTGCGCCGAATAGAGCCCCTTGCCGTGATAGCCCGGAAGTCTGCTGACGACTCCGGTCTTTGGCGCGCCACCATTTCCATCGCGGATGAGACACTTCACGGCCAGCGTGTTGACGTCGACTTCATAAAGCCCTTCCTCCATCGTCGCGTAGTACACCTTGTTGGTTGGATCAGTCAGGTGCCGCGCGTTACCGGTCAGGCGTCCGTACATCTTCGATGGCGGAATGACTCGGGTGTTCCTGTTCGAGTCGATGAGATAAGGCCCGATCAGCAGTTGATTTGATTCACGGTGAATCATCCGATTCGCTGGTGTGCCGCCGACACTCCCTTCGAATATCTTCTGCGCAAGGTCTGGCGTGATTTCGTACAGCTTGTCCGACGACCCCGTCGGCATGTGCGGCGCGTAGGTAATTGCCCACAGACTTCCCTGCCACAACACCACTGCGCCCGTCCCGCATTCGCTATGATCGTTTCGCATCGTCAGGTGTGGGTAGACACCGCTCCACGACTGCTGCCCGCGAAGAGGGGCAGCCGGTGCGAGGAGGATCGTCGCGTAAATCAGACCCAATACGATTCGGTTAAGGTTCACGTTGTGTTTTTTACCTTGATCGTTTCTCGACGCGTTCAACAAAAGAGACTCCACCATTATACAGGCACGGAACGCCAGCGGCCAGCGCGTGATCAGTTGCTGGTGCGGCGTGCATGCGCGCAGAACGCAGACACATCAAACGCCAGTGCCCCGCTGCAAACGGTCGGTCTGCATCGAAATCGGCAAATCGTCGCCACAACGCGACAGAGCACTCCTGCATGATGTCTGGTGCGTCGGTTCGAATGGGTACAGCCACCAGAACGCACCGCACAAGTTCCGGCTCGCGCTCGATCAGCAATCGTGTGAATCGTTCGTGGGCGTCATTTGCTTCCATATCTCCATTCCGCCCCACACACCGGTTCCTGGACATTGATTCTGAGTGTTTGTGTGTATTCTCCTGATTCGGCGGCCGGGCATGAAGCCTCAGACGGATTATTCAATTTTCCCGATCAGTTGAATGGCTTTATCTGCCAGTCGTTTCCCGAAGGTCTTGTAGCCTGCACCCGAATAATGCAGGTCGTTCATGATCGGTTTGCCCTTGCGGTTCAGGCCATCATTGAGATCGTCGGTGTCGACCCACGCTCCTCGAGGATGGCCTTCTGCCACCTTCACCTGGATGTCTCGGACCATTGTCCAGTGTGCGTATCGCTGGTTCTTCATGTCAAAGTCACTCAGCCGACCGATGACCACGTTGATGTCGTCGCGCTGCAGGTCCTTTTGCAGCTGATCGAACAGTCCCTTCAGGCTGGCCTCGTACACGTCGCCATGTTTCTCATTGGCGTCGCGTTCGCCCTGCATCCAGAGAAATGTAACCGACGCAAGCTGCTTGTCTTTCGTCGCTTGGGTAACCTTTGCCATCAGGCGGTCGTACAGATCACCATTTCCCTTCGGGGCGTCTCCATTGGACGGTTTCCAGTCTTTCTACCAGCGTCGAATTGGCTGACCGCCGACGTCATCCTTGACCACGATTACGTTCTCTGTCCCAAACGCATTCTGAACGGCCGGTGTAAACGATTCGTCCGGGTCGAGTCCCGCCATGTTGGACTGGCCGGACAGAATGAACAGGTGGAAGGCTTCTTCGCCCTGCACATTAGCGGTGAGTGCCAGCGAAGACACGATTAGTGGAAGAATGAGTTTGCTCATGAGTCGGATTGTCCTGATGGAAGGAGTGAGGTGGTTGTTGAAGCAGTTTCAAAACTCCTGTTGCACGACACCTGGAAACCCGAAGCGTGAGCGACTCCAGCGGCGGTTGTGGTTTTAATAAAATCTCTACGTTTCATGATCTGTTATTGGTTTCTGTTCTATGAATTGTTGGTGTGGTTAGGACTGACCTGGAAACAACTGCCATGTTTAACGTAGCGGAACTCGTCAAGAGTTTCGGTTTTCGCCGTGTGCCGAAAGTCCTGACGACTTCCGCTACGACGAAGTCAAGGTTTGGAAACCACCTGTAATCGACCGGTTTTCTTCATGATTGGAGTGGCCTGACGGTTTACTTCTTTTTATTGATGACGCGGATCTGGATGTTGCGCCATGCGACGTCGAAGGGACCACTGTTACCGACGCTGTGTACTTGAAGTCCGATGAATCCCCTGGGGTGAGTTTTCAGTTTTCGTTCGTCCACCAAGTCGGAGATTTGTTGACCGTTGATCCATGTTTGGATGCGTGCTCCCTCGGCGAGCACTCGGTACTGGTTCCATTCGCCGTCCTTGAAGTGCTTGTGCGGCTTGAGC
>JAAERP010000467.1 GCA_024230215.1 Fuerstiella sp.
CAAAACAGTGTTATGGTGGTGATGTGGGTCTGTTTAGAAGCAAACCGGCGCCGGCTTTCGGCGTGTCCGAAGTAAAAGCAAGTGCAGGGGCGGCTGGCAGGCCTGGCACGTTCAGCAGTTACTACGTCGGCAGTTCTACTGAGCGTGCTTTATCGTTGCCCACCATCAGCCGCGCGGTCGGCCTTATCACGTCAACAATTGCGTCGCTTGATTTGCGGACGTACACCCTGCAGTGGGACGGCGAACGGTACGAGAAACAGTACGTCGTCGGTGAGTCATGGATGACACGACCTGACCCGAACACCACCCGCCAGTTCGTTGTGTCGAACACCGTAAAAGATTTGATGCTCACAGGTAGAGCGTTCTGGTACATCACAAGCCGGTACAGCACAGGCTTCCCCGCTTCGTTCATGTGGCTCCCAGCCCACCAAGTAGACACACCAAACCAGCCTGGCCCCGAATGGTTCGGCGAAGCCTCAGAAATCAACTTCAACGGCGTAGAAATAGACGTAAACAACGTCGTCCAGTTTCTGTCACCGTTAGACGGCATGATGTGGACAGGCGCCAGAGCCATAGACATTTCTTACCGGCTCGACGAATCAGCAAAACGGTTCGCCTCGAACGAAATCGCTGCCGGCTACCTGCAACAAACCGAAGGCGAGCCCCTTTCAGGCGAGGAACTCTCGGAACTTGCTGCAGCATGGTCGCAGGCCCGCAAAAACTCGGCGATTGGCGCACTCAATCAACATGTTCGGTGGGAGACTTTTAACAGCGACCCGAGCGACCTTCAACTAATGCAGGCTCGTGAGTACGCGAGCCTCGAACTGGCTCGCATCATGCAAGTCCCGCCGTGGCTTGTAGGGGTCGCCGTCGGCTCAATGACCTACCAGAACGCACAACAGGCACGCCAAGACCTGCTGACGTTCGGAGCGTCACCGTTCCTCACCTGCATTGCTGAAACCCTGTCGTCAGACAAAATTGTGGCAAAAGGTAAACACATCGAATTCAACACCGACGCCTATTTAGAGACCGCCGACATCATCACAGAAACCCGAACTGAGGAAACCTTATGATGAGATTTACCGCGCAAGCCATCAGCCTCGACGCAGCAGCCGGCGACGCACCACGCACCATCAGCGGCATCGCGGTGCCTTACGGTGTGAAC
>JAAERP010000468.1 GCA_024230215.1 Fuerstiella sp.
GGACCGCCCTCGTTTCGCAATCAGCAGTCGCCCAAACTAAAACTATCGCTGAAACGGCTATCGATGCCGGCAATTTCAAGACCTTGGTTGCCGCCGCTCAGGCCGCTGGCTTGGTCGACACGCTCAATGGCGGGACCCAACTAACCGTCTTTGCACCGACCGACGAAGCCTTCGCCAAAATTGACCCCGAAACGTTGGCTGCGTTGTTAAAGCCTGAAAATATTGACCAACTGACACAGATCCTCACTTACCACGTCGTGCCCGGCCGAGTGAATGCCTCCACGGCTTACGACTTAGACTTTGCGGGCACCGTGAATGGTCAGCGATTGCCGATTAATTTTCGCGGCAAAGGCCTCAAAGTCGGGGATGCCAATATTAAAGTCACGGACGTGCAGTGCACCAACGGAGTCATCCACGTCATCGACAGCGTTTTAATGCCGGCCTTGGCAGACATTCCTGCAACTGCCCAGTCGGCAGGTCAGTTCAACACACTGTTGGCTGCCGTCGGCGCCGCAGGACTTGCTGACGTTCTGGCAGGGGATGGACCTTTCACTGTATTCGCTCCAACCGACGAAGCGTTTGCCGCTCTGCCGGAAGGCACCGTCGCGAATCTTCTGAAACCTGAAAACAAGCAACAATTGATCGATATTCTCAAGTACCACGTGATCTCCGGTCGTGTTTACGACACCGACGCGGTCGCTGCCAAGCGTGCAGAGACATTACTTGGGCGAGGCGTGAACATCGGCCTGAACGCTGAGGGTATCAACGTGAACGAAGCCAAAATCGTCGCTAGAAATATCGACGCATCGAACGGAGTGATCCACGTGATCGATCAAGTACTGATTCCTTCAAGCTTATCGAGTCAAGAAGTCATGAACACATTGAACAGCGCCGTGGAGCGAGGAGCACCGGTGTACAACGCCGGACAA
>JAAERP010000469.1 GCA_024230215.1 Fuerstiella sp.
ACGTTGAACACGGCGTCACTGAAGCCGCCGATGTTCAGGATGTCGTCTCGCTCCGGTGCCTGGCTTGATCCGTATGGCTGGATGTCGATGCATACCAGCTTTGGATCGGTAATGCCGTGGCGACGGGCGTTCTTTGCGAACTCCTGCCACTCGGTCATCACACCAGTCGAACCGCGGTGACCGTATCCGTACGCTCGGCCGCCCGTGATCCAGCTTTCGTTGTCGCTGACAAGGACGCAGCCGACCAGTGGTCGCTTGCTGTGTCGCTTGTTCGCTTCCGCCAGCGGGATCGAGCAGTCGGTTCCGCCGCCACCGTACTTCGCCAGTCGCTCCGACAGGCTCAGGATTGTGTCCTGCGGGTCGATGCGGACGTTGTACGCTCGCGTGTCGAACGGAATGACGATACTGTCCGGGTTGCGACGCAGGATCGCTGCTGCGAACAGTGCCGCAACATCGACGCAACGCATCTTGGTCGTTCCGCCGCGACCGCGGTAACCGGTAACTGGGCAACCCATCGATCCAGATGTGTCCAGACCGATCACGATCGGACCCGGCAACTCCGGTACGTTACCACAAGCGATCTCGGCTGCCTGGTGCAGCGATGCCTTGATCTTCTGCGGAACCTCGGCCGATGCGTTCAGGTACGCAGCCAAGAACTGGTACGGGAACTGACGTGAGCGAGTGATTGCGTCGGCGTCCGCGATGCGGCTCGCGACGTAATCGATCATCACATTGTCAGTCTTGCCCTTGTCGTTCTTGAACACGTCGTGACGCAATAGCGTGTTGAGGTTCATTCGCAGTGCCTGCGGTCCCATCTGTCGGGCGATTGCCTTCCAGACGATCGGACCCTTGGCCGCGTCGGCCAGCAAGTCCCAACGGACCTGCAAGTCGCCCGCGATCAACGTCTGTGCCTCGGCCGTGTCGGCGCCGCGGTACGCGATCAGTGACTGAACCGTCGCTGGCAAGTCGGTTTCCGTTGCCGGAGCCCACTTGTCAACTGGCTTGTCGGTCAGCCAACCGAACAGCGCACGACGTGCGTCATCCTTCGGCGTCGGACGTGCCATTCGCAAGACGTCTCGCAGGCTCGGATCGTTTCCGATCGAAGCTGAGAGCAACTTTCCGACTGACGCGTCGTTCAGCCAATGTTGGAACGCACGCTGCAGCGATGACGACAGGCTCTTGCGTCCGAACTGTCCGCTGCGAGTCATCTGGAACACGGTGCGCAGAACGCGGCCGTTGTCAGCGACTCGATCGAATACTCGGTGCATGAGCTCGGTGTCACGCGTCGACAGCACAACCAACAGCGCCGCCGGCATGTCCTTCATGTAAGCACGCTCACGTGAGTAGACGGCCAGCTTTGCCAGGAACTCGTTGTCGTCGACCTGGTCGATCAGCTTGCGCATCTCGTCCAACTGCGTCTGCGCGCTCGCGTAGAAGACGTTACCGAATGTACCGGTAGCTGCCATCTGGGCCAACGCGTGCTTCGGCTCGAACTTGTACGCCGGGCCGTCCGCTTCGTTGACGGTGGTCGCTCGCGGAATAACGCTAGTGATGCTTTGGAAAAGACTCTTGTTGGCCATCGTGACCTCCTACTCAAAAAAGTGATCCGACGAAGTTTGGTGCAGAGGTTTGCTCCCAAATGAGCTTCGCCCCGGTGTGGGGCCGCAACCGAGAAACGTCTCGGCGCGGTTGGAGTCGGGACGACAGGAATCGAACCTATGGACTCCACTCCGGCAGTCGGATCATGTGGCTTGCCACCGTGTGGAAACGCCCCGAACAAAGTGGGGCCGTTTCGCAGCACGATGGTTTTGTGTTGTTATGTCGAAAAAGCACTCGGCGAAGTGTTGGTCAGAGAACCCGTGTTGCTTTCGAGAAAGCTAGCGGGACGGGACTCGAACCCGTTGGACCTTGCGGTCGTGCCATGTACTCCAAACCGGCAGCCGAGTGTGTTTCGTGTTGTGGGATAAGCTTCCAGCTTGTCGATTGCTGAATGACAGGCAGGATGCCTATCCCACGGGTAGTAATGCAAAAACGCGATCGACGAAGTTGTGACCAGAGGGTCTTACGGCGCTCTACCACTGAGCTACGCCCCTATGTTTCTGAAAGAAAGTTGGGGCGGTGGGACTCGAACCCACGACATCCGGCTCCTGAAGCATGTACTCCGAATCGGCAGTCGATCGTGTGCGTTGGTGCTATTTCTGTTTCTTCTTCAAAGTCTTCCGCATCTGCTTCCACACGCTGCGGCTGCGGTCCGGGTCGAGCCGGACCAGTTGCTGCTGTCGTGTGTCGATGACGTTGACGCCGCCCCGCGGACGTTTGACGTAAACGAAGGGCAAGCAGACGGCGATGACTTTATAGGGCTGACCCGTGTCACTCGGCTTGTACGGGATCCGAACCAGCTCGTCGGCCGGCAACGCGGCGCCCGAGCAGTTCCATAAGTAGGAGGGCAGTTCGACGATTTCGTTCAGGACGGTGACGTAGTCTCCCTGGTTGATGTCTTCTCCGGCGATCCGTGCTGCGACGGTCGTTGTGGACGGAGTTTCAGTTGTAGCGTTCATGGTTTCACTATTGCTTTCCAAAGAATGAGTTGTGTGTGGGCAATGAATCTTCGTGCGACGAGCGATTACTCGACGCCGGTGGGCGTAATCACGAAGAAATTGCATTGCACACGCACGGGTCACTCTCTGGGAACAATGTGAAAAACGGCTGACGAAGCGGTTGGAAGTTTGAAGGGTGAAGTTAGAAGTTTGAAACAATGGTATTGCGATCCTTCACACTTCACCCTTCTTGCTTCAAACTTCAATCGTGTACTCCGAAACGGCAGTCAGTCGTGTTTTGCAAAAGTCCAACGAAGTTTTTTGCCGAG
>JAAERP010000470.1 GCA_024230215.1 Fuerstiella sp.
ATATGCTGAAGTCATCACCCGAAATCCTTTTCTGTTCCGCTTGTTGCGTCGTCGTGATAACACTCAATACGCTGGAACCAGAGGGGTTTCGGGTGTTTTTCCAAAACTCAACTCAAATGGGTCGCTTGTGCACGGACTAGTTAGCGGGCACATGGATTGCGAAGAGCCTGACGGAGGTGGCGCATTCGTTGAGTCTCCGCTTTCGGAACAATAGCTCAGTGCCGCGGGTGAATCGGGTTCATCGCGAAAAGGCAGGGTTTTTCCGATGTGTACGTTTGCACAATTACTCTGGAGGCGGTTGACACACATGTGAGGCGCGATCGATGCCGACAATTCCCCGGTTTGTGGTCACTGGGGCGTAAATCTGTCAACAGGTCAGCCCCATGACACCGAAAAGTCACTCGGTTGAATAATCCGTCAGATCAGCACGGATCGAAAAATCACTGCGACTGCTTGCCGCTCAACCCCACCTGACCACCCCAAAATTACGACGACCGCGAGGCGACTATGAAGCGACTACGTTTTGTCTGGACGACTTTTCTGTTTCTGGCCGCAATAGGTTTCGGGGCGGCGACCACCACCCTGGCACAGCCATCGCTGACAGAGAATGAACATGTCGTGCATTCATTTACGCGGACTCAGTTGACGGACGTGTATTTCTCTGAGGGCGCGTCCGCTGGTGACATCAATGGTGACAAGGTGGCGGATGTGGTGTACGGCCCGTACTGGTTCGACGGTCCGGACTTCGCCACGAAGCACGAGATATATCCAGCCGTGCCACAGGATCGAAATGGATACGCGGACAACTTCTTCAGCTGGGTTCACGACTTTGATGGAGATGGCAATAACGACATTCTGACCGTCGGTTTTCCTGGCAGACCGGGATACCTTTACCGCAACCCCGGCCCGCAGAACCTTGACCAGTTATGGGAGAAGTTTGACGTTGTTGATTCCGTCTCTAACGAATCACCCCAGTTCATCGACGTGACAGGTGACGGAATCAAGG
Source organism: Fuerstiella sp. (assembly GCA_024230215.1). Taxonomy (GTDB): domain Bacteria; phylum Planctomycetota; class Planctomycetia; order Planctomycetales; family Planctomycetaceae; genus Fuerstiella. The sequence continues at coordinate 1,007 of JAAERP010000470.1, forward strand.
AACTGGTTTGTACTCGGCACGGGCACTACGGCTTTGCCACGCCGATTGAGGGGCGGCCCTTTGAAAAATGGACGTTCAATGAGATTTCGCCCGACGTTGCTCCCAAGCCCTTTGGCCACGGACTCGGTGTGGGCGACGTGAATGGCGACGGACGCCAGGATATTATCGCTCGTGACGGTTGGTTCGAGCAGCCAACGGTGTACGAACCCAACGACCACTGGCAGTTTCACAAGGCCGCCTTTGCACCCGCTGGGGCGGACATGTTTGCCTACGATGTGGACGGCGATGGCGACAACGATGTGATCACCAGTCTGAGTGCTCATAACTATGGCCTTGCGTGGCACGAGAACGTTCCGGATGAAGACGGCAATATCCTCTTCACGCCACACCTGATCATGGGGAAAACAGCAGCTGACAACGCATACGGCGTGCTGTTTACGGAACCTCACGCCGTTAAGCTGGCGGATATTAATGGCGATGGTTTACTGGATATTGTCACCGGAAAAACGTACTGGTCGCACCACGCGCAAAGCCCCATGTGGGATGCCGGAGCCGTCGTCTACTGGTTCGAACTACACCGCACAGCTGTCACCGGAGCAAAAGCTGCTGACGTCAACGAAGACAGGAAAGTGACCGTCGACTGGATTCCGCACAAGGCTGACGGTGAATCCGGCATTGGCCGTGGGCTGTTTGTCGGAGACATTAACAATGACACCCTGCCGGATATTGTCACAGGTGGAATGAAGGGCGCTCACGTGCTGACTCATGTGCGTCAACAGGTCAGTCACGAGGAATTCGAACGGGTTCAGCCGCGCAAACGCACCGCGATGGCCGAGGGGCTTGATCCGGAAGCTGCGGCGGCACAGATGACAGTACCGCCCGGTTTCAAAGTGCAGCTGGCGGCTGGCGAACCGATGGTCTATCAACCAATCGCCATGTGTTTCGACCACAAAGGTCGACTGTGGGTGGCAGAGGCACACACCTACCCTGTGCGCGCTCCGGATGGTCAGGGCAAGGATCGCATCGTCATCTTTGAGGACAAAGACCATGATGGCGAGTTCGACAGTTCGAAGACGTTTATTGAAGGCCTTAACCTGGTTAGCGGACTGGAAGTCGGGTTTGGCGGTGTTTACGTCGGTGCGGCTCCGTATCTGATGTTCATTCCTGACCGAGATGGTGACGACGTGCCGGACGCAGATGCTTCGGTGTCGCACAGTTCGGATGCACTCCAGTTTCCCAGTGACGTCCCTGCCGGGGCGACAGTGCTGCGTGACGGTTTCGGCTGGCATGACACTCACGAGACACTGAACGCGTTTGTCTGGGGACCGGATGGCTGGCTGTACGGCTGCCATGGAGTCTTCACACATTCGAAGGTTGGCAAACCCGGAGCTACCGAGGAGCAACGTCAGGGGCTGAATGCGGGCGTGTGGCGTTTTCATCCCACGAAAGACATCTTTGAAGTGTTCGCCCACGGTACCAGCAATCCCTGGGGAGTTGACTTCAACGACGATGGTCAGGCGTTCATCACCGCCTGTGTGATTCCACATTTGTGGCATATGGTTCAGGGGGGGCGTTACCATCGACAGGGCGGTCAGCACTTCAACGCGCATACCTATGATGACATAAAAACCATCGCCGATCATGCGCACTATGTCGGCAATATTCGTGACCACGCGTGGTGGGGCCACGAACCGAAAGTCGCCGGCGGGACGGCAGAGGCTGGCGGTGGACACGCTCACGCTGGCGCCATGATCTATTTGGGCGACAATTGGCCGGACAAATACCGCAACCAGATCTTCTTCTCCAATATCCACGGAAACCGCATCAACAACGACCTGCTGGAAAGAGTCGACGGTCGCTCGGGCTACGTCGGTCATCACGGCGACGACCTTCTGTTTGCCAACGATCGCTATTACCGAGGCATCAATCTGCGCTGTGGCCCTGACGGCAGTGTCTACCTGATTGACTGGTACGATAAGAATGCCTGCCACCGACGAGATCCTGAGATCTGGGATCGCAGCAACGGCCGCATTTACAGAATCTCGTATGGAAGCCCGGAGCAGCAACTCGCCCTGGACACTTCCCAGTGGACGACTGACCAGCTTCTGGCCGCCCACGAGCACAGGAACGACTGGCACGTGCGGATGGCCCGCAAGCGGCTGATGGAACTCGGCCCTGCCCCGCAGGTTGTCGATAATCTCTGGGCTGCAGCCGCCGATACAAGCCGCTCGGTCGATCGACGTTTACGCTATCTCTGGACGCTGCACGCACTGGACGGCCTGAACGAAGCTCGAGCCACCCAGCTGCTGGACGACAGGGAAGAATACGTCCGAGCGTGGGTTATTCAGCTGACGCTTGAAGACCACGAAGCCTCGTCGAATCTGCGGGACGCGATGACATCACTTGCCACTGAAGACGGTTCCGCGGTGGTGCGAATGTACCTGGCGTCGGCCCTGCAGCGTCTGCCCCTGCAGCAGCGGTGGCCGTTGGCAACGGCTTTGGCGGGTCGCGCCGAGGACGTGGGTGATCACAATATTCCGCTGCTGTTGTGGTACGGGATTGAACCTCTCGTGCCCACGGATGCCAAACGAGCGACCGCTTTGGCGCTTGAAACAAAGATACCTTTGTTGCGTCGTTACATTTTTAGACGAGCATCTGCACATGAGAACACCATTGCCCCGGTAGTCGCTGCGCTCGACAGCGTGGGAGATTCTGAGACCCAAAGCCTGATTCTGGACGAAATGCTGGCGGCCTTCGAAGGTCGAGTCGATATTCCAATGCCCGGGGCATGGCAGACAGCCTACACGAAACTCTCCAAAACCGACGACCAGAGTCTTCGCGACAAGGCGGACCAGCTGGCAATCATTTTTGGCGATCAACGCGTCCTGGCTCCAATGCGAAAGCTCCTGGGAGATTCGAAACAGGACATCAAACGACGGCAGCAGGCTCTGAATGTGCTTGTTCGAGCACAGGATGCTGCCGCGGTCGACGTGTTGCTGCAGGATTCCGTACTCAATAACTCAGCATTGCAGGGGGCGGCCATCAGGGCCCTCGGCACACTGGGCGACGATACGGTCCCGGAAATCCTGCTCTCGCGATACGAATCGTTCGCTCCGGCGGCACGCACCGACGCGATCGGTGCACTGGTGTCGCGGCCGACATGGACAACGCAGTTGCTGACATCAATCGGTAAACACCAGGTGCCCTCGGGTGACCTGCACGCGTATCACGTGCGGCAGATCCTGGGCTTTAAGAACTCGGCCATCAACGACCTGCTTAAGAAACATTGGGGAGATATCCGCGAATCCTCAGCGGATCGGAAGGCGCAGATCGCTCAATGGAAGAAGACACTCAACCCGAAGTTTCTTTCACAGGCCCGTCTGGGCAATGGTCGGCGTGTCTACATGAAGACGTGTCAGAACTGTCACCGACTGCTCGGTACGGGAGGAGACATCGGGCCGGATATAACGGGATCCAATCGAGCTAATCTCGATTATATTCTGGACAACATTCTCGATCCGAGTGCGGTTGTTGGAAGAACTTATCAGATGACCGTTGTTGCTCTGCTGAACGGGCAGGTGGTCAGCGGACTGCTGAAGCTGGAGACCGACAGCGCATTGACAATTCAGACGATCAATGACAAGGTTGTTGTTCCGAAAAGCCAGATAGAAGAACGAACGCTCAGTTCGGTATCCATGATGCCGGAACGCCAACTGGACGCTCTGGCGAAGGAAGACGCACGCGATCTGATCGCGTACCTCGCCAGCCCGCGTCAGGTAGCCCCCTCGGGCCCGCCATCCCCGATTGACGCAGCGACCGAAAAAGTCCCGGAAGCACTGGAAGGTGAGAGCCTGAAAATCGTTGAGAAGACAGCTGGAAAAGTACAGAGTCAGCCGACGGGCGGATTCAAGGCCGATCACTGGAGCGGCACGGATCATCTGTGGTGGACCGGTGCTAAACCCGGCGATCGCCTTGCTCTTGAGATCCCGGTATCGGAGAGCGGCACCTACGAGATCGAGCTGGCATTTACGAAAGCACGGGACTACGGGGTTGTGAAGCTGTCGATTGGCGATCGTGTCATTGACCCGGCATTGGATCTCTTCAACGAGCCGGACGTGATCACCACAGGAGTGCTGTCGTATCCCGGAGTCACCCTTTCAAAGGGCGATCATCGGCTTCGTCTTGAAATCACAGGTGCCCATCCCAGAGCCGCCAAAAGCTACATGGTTGGCATCGACTACATCAGATTGGTTCCCGTGTCTGATCCTTAAGCCGGAAACGCGGGGCGATGCCCTCGCGGTTAAACGAATAGGGGACGACGGCAGAGATGAAATCGTTTAACCGCGCGCCCATCGGGCCGCGGCTTCCGTGCACAGGCAGTGATTACTGCTTCTCCTTATCGCCCCAGTCGATCGATACCGTGTGGGTGTCAGGCACGCCGGCGTCGAAATAGGTTCCAGTCAGTGTCACGACGCCATCGGCCGATTTGTTCTGTATTGTTTCGTTTCCGGTCGCAAGGGAGATGGTCTCCAGTGCTACGTTGATGATGTTGATCCGGTTCGTGTCGGTATTCGCTGTGTCGAACTATGCCGTTTGGGTTCGGTGTTCGTTTATTGGTATTCGAGAACTACGCAAACGATTCCGGCTGCGACTGCCGTGATCAACCGCGGCAGCCATTCTCTGTCCGCCCTGTGTTGCCGACATGCCATTAGGAGACTGGTCATGGCACCTCTCCTAATTCACCTTCTCTGATCGATTCCTCTCCCTATTGTTGTTCGATGTAAATCAACAACATTTCAAACCAACGCATCAACTCGGTTTTCGATGAATCCGACACAGTGAAATGGAACAATAAACTCACGCCGCCAGATTCCTGTGTGCCTGTTTCGGCGGTAAAATTCTTCACGCCCCCCCGCTTGCCGAAGACCTCGCTACCGAGACGGAGGAACACAAACTCTGACTCATCAGCTGCCGTGTACGCAGGTTTCGATGCCGCGTCTCCTCTAACTGGTCGGCTTCCGCCTGCGCCCCTTAGAAGAGAATCGACGATCTGAAAGACCAAAGTGTTCTGATTGTACTGTCGCTTAGTTGACACGCCTTTATGTTCACGAAGTGTGTTTTGGGACTGCATGAGCCCATGCACCTCGTTATGTAATTTTGAGCTTCGGGACGGCTCGATTTCAAATACAACGACAAGTGAACCTGAACCCCTGGCTCGGCGAATTTTTAGCTTGAAAACCCGAGTCTCCCTAACAATAGTCTCGAATGTGTCACAAGACGATGACCAGTCCTTCTTTACTGCAGGAGTGAAGCGATTGTACGCACTTCTAATGTTGTGGTGCTCCAACTGGGGGACACTGCGCAGTACGCTAAAGAGCCGATCTACCCGATCTGGCCCCATGCGATTACGGATAGCGCTTATGTATACGACCACTTCTATTATCGCTGACCGTGGACAGACATCATCGGCGCTGAGAAATGCCGCGACAAGCTCTCTGTCTACTTTTGCAGAAGCGACATGTCCCACAAAAGGATCTTCCACAAAAGCAGGCCAATCGGTGCCGGACCAAAAGAGACTCCCGTCTTTGCGTTTCTCAATTGACTGTTCCTGTATTGTCGCAGCTGCAGGAAAAACGGAAGCAACAATGACTTCAGGTACGCCCCGTACGCCTAGTCCAGTTGTCCTAGCGCACATGTTCTTGGAGTTGGCCGTAACACCGGTGTCTAATCGAGAGAAAGTAGCCCAGGTGGATGTGTCAATACCCCGCAAATCAACATTTCTCAAGTTGTGCAGTGCAACAAAATCACGGCGGACTTCGTACAACGTTTGAATTCGTCCGGGGTTCAGTTCTTGAGAAATGACGTTGCTCGGAAGCGTCACAAACAGTGTGGACAGCCAGAACATTGTAAGCATCTTTTTTGTTTCGAATTCCAAGCGCGAAATTGACATTGGGTCGCCTCCTACGGGACAAGCACCTGCCACGAACCTTGTCCATTTCAAGGATCAGCTTGCGACCGCATTTGAATTTCTTCGCTGCCATTGGATTGCTCCTGGGCATAGCGTGACGAGTTTGGGGGACAGGTGCAATCAACGGGGAGGCGTTACGGGGGATGTCCCCCGGTGGCTTACTTGACACGTAGGAATCGGTTCCGCTGAACGCCACCGTAAGCTCCGCCCCGCCGCGTCCAGCAAATACACGGCAGGGCATGACGACGACATTGCCGCCGATTCAGAATTACACCCCGTGAAGAGCCTTTCCGCCTTTGAACAACCGTGTTGGATTAACCCTGATTGTTCAGCCACTTCAGGAGATCTGATCGCCTCCATCGTGGATTTTTGCCGAGATAAATCGGTGCCGGGAACCTGCCATCAGCAACCATCTTTTCGATGTGCCGCGTGCTGCAATTGGCGAACATCTGCGAAGCCACTTGCTTCTTCGTGCTGAGTGCTGGCAGATGCTCAACGTCGTTTTGTGCCGCCGTCGACAGTGTGAGTGCCGCCATAGCCATCGTGAGTGCCTCCTATTGCGAGTGTGAAAGAACGCTTGCGACAGCGTTCGTTCATTCACGATAGGGGCGCAAAAACCATCAGTCCACAGCGTCTGTTCCGACTGTTCCAGGGGCTTTCGGTTCCGTCGTGCCGCTTTAGACCGCAATTGACGCCAAAGTACGGACTCGCAGCTTCGATCCTGCAACAATCGATCCGCGTCCATGTCAAGCAACGTGGCATGTTCTGTCACCGCGTCCTGTGAGGCGTGAAAAAATCGACCGACGAGTTCGCCGTCCTGATCGGACAGGTCGCTTTCAAGGTGCCGACATGCGTGACACCAACCAACCTTCAATTGGTAGATTTCCCCGTCACTTGCCGCCGTGCTGCGGATAGCTCGCTCTTTGATTCCCACCGCATATTCGGTTGTAGTTTGGATCTGGCTGCGTTCAGGTGGACTCGATTCCATCGGTCCGGCTGATGGTTCCGAATTCCTGAACGACAAGCAGGGCGGCAGCGAATCAGGAAATCCGTCCCGGCCGGTGATCAAACCGACTGGTTGCCGCCCTGTGATTCTACGCAGTAGCCGATTCAGCCGCCACGAGTTCAAGGCCAGATTCGCGCAGTGCGGCGTCGACCAGTGTCCGTTGTTCATCACGGAATCCAGCCTCGGTCAGCAACTCGTGGAAGCGTGAATGGCGATCAGAAATCGGGCCAAAGTTGCCACTATGGTTGCCACTTTTGCCCGTCGTTTCGCAATCCGTGTGTTTTCTACCACTCTCCGAGTTCTTCTGAGAGTTCGCACCACTTTTCTTCGGCGTCGCTGAGTTCGACCTGTATGGCGTTGATTTGGTTGTGCAGATCGAGGGCTTTGGTGGCGTCAGCGGTGTTGAGCATCTCGGCGTTCAGTTCCTTTTTCTGACCGTCGAGACGCGCGATGGCTTTTTCCATGTTGCGGAGCTGTTTGCGAGCGTTGTGCTGGTCCTTACCACTCAATGACGCCTTCGTTGCTGAACCGGAGCTGCCCTTTGCTGCGGGCGCTGCGGCCATTTTGTTGCCGGATCGCTGTCGTTCACCTTCCTCGATCTCTTTATTGACCGAATACAGGTAGGCGTCATAGTCACCGTGGTAGTTGCGAGCTCGACCGTCGCGGACTTCGACCACGTTGGTGGCAATACGTTTCACAAAGTGACGATCGTGACTGGTGAACAGAACTGTACCCTTGTATCTGAGTAATGCTGTTGCCAGAGCTTCGACTGTCTCGACATCAAGGTGGTTGCCCGGTTCGTCAAGGATCAGAATGTTGTAGTCGCCCAACAGCAGGCCTGCCATACAGACACGAGCACGTTCGCCACCGGACAGCACTTTGATTGGCTTTTGCACATGGGCGCCCCGGAACAACAGCGCTCCCGCCACGTTCAGGCAGTCCTGAGTGGTGTTACCCGGCATGGAGTTGTACTCAAGATACTCCAGGACCGTCTGATCTTCCGGCAGGTTGGAATAGACGTGCTGAGCGTAGGTGCCGATCCTGCAGCCGTAGCCCCACTTCACCTTGCCTTCGATGGGCTTCAGCGAATCGACCAGCGTACGCAGCAAAGTTGTTTTTCCCTGCCCGTTGTCACCCACGATGGCGGCTCGCTGCTGATGTTCCACTTCGACATTGACATCACTGGCGACCGTGTGATCGGGATAGCCGATGGACAGGTCGATACAGCTGACGGCAGGTCCCTGCCGAGGATCGACCACAGGAGCCTTGATGGAAGCCGTGGGCAGATCTGTTTCGATCTCCTTCGTCTGCAATCTGTCCAATTGCTTCTGCTTGGATCGCGCCTGGCTGGCGGAGGTGGCTCGCGCTTTGTTTCTTTCAATGAAGCGTTGCAGTTGTTTCTGCTTGGCCATGACAGAAGCGTTTGTGCGTCCGTCGCGAATCTTGTCTTCGTCGAGTTTTTCCAGAAATGGTCCGATCTTTCCAGCGTACATCGTGAGTTTCCCACGGGACAGGTCAAGCGTCTGGTCGCACGTGGCGGTCAGGAAGGCTCGATCGTGGGACACGATCAGACACGACGCCGGAAAGTTCAGCAGGAAATGTTCCAGCAGGATCTGCGTTCTTAGATCCAGAAAGTTGGTGGGTTCGTCCAGCATCAGCAGATTCGGATCGTGTAGCAGCAACGCAGCCAGTTTGACTCGCGTCTGCCATCCGCCAGACAGATCTTTTACGGGGCCGTTGAGATAGTCGCCCTTGAGTTCAAACTGCCCGGCCACTTCGCCGCATTTCCAATCCGGCTGATCGCTGTCCCGCATCAGAAAATCCAGAGCGGATTCGCCCGGCTCGAACGGGTCGTGCTGACGCAGATAGCCCACTTTCAGATGAGATCCTCGGACAACTTCACCGCTGTCAAGTTCTTCTGTACCCAGCAGAATTCGCAGCAAAGTCGACTTGCCGGCACCGTTACGGCCGATGAAACCAACCTTCATGCCATCGTTGATGGTCGCACTGGCACCGTCGAGAAGAGTCTGGTCGCCGTAGCTTTTGACGCCATCTTGGATTTGTAGAAGAACGGCCATATTGCGGAATGGGCTTTATACAAGGAAGGGACCGAAACGTGGATCGTGCCGCGATGCACCGACCAAACTCACGAGAGGTGGTCGCAATACGCAAACTCCGGAGATTGCGGCCGTGCAGAGATTCATCCGGGAAGTATCTCATGCGAGACGGGTCGGTCGTTTGCTGAGCCTCACTGACCGATCAGACAGCGACATTTACAACGGCCCGGCGAACGCTTCAAGTGCCGTTTGTCAGTTTTAAGACTGGTCCCCGTAATTGGCGAGGATCGCACGGCAGAACCGACGTTCTTTTTCACAGGCGGGATTCCTGCCTGCGTTATCGGGAGCCGCGCGAGAACCCAGGGGTTGCCGCAATTTGGACTACAAATGGCGGAGCCCCGGATTCCCGTCAGGGCCGGGACTCTGGCGACTTCAGACATAGTGTGACAATTGCATTGAACCCAATGCGTCTTAATCGTGTCCGGCAGGTCACCGCTGCGCTCGCTGCAAGCTGGATTCAGCGTTATGATCCTCGCCAGCAACATCGGCAGCTGATTTTCAACGTTTTTGCCCCGGAGCCCATTTCCCGTGAGTAGCATTGCCGCCTTGGACAGTCAGTCCACCATAGATCTGTTCAACGATTACGTGATCCCTAACTACACGCGGTATCCGGTGTCACTGGTCAAGGGCGAAGGGTCACGTGTCTGGGACGCAGAAGGACGCGAGTACCTGGATCTGTTTCCCGGCTGGGGCTGCAATCTTCTGGGATATTCACCACCCGCGGTCGTTGAGGCAATTCAGCAGCAGGCGGCCAGGCTGATTCACGTTCCGAACACCTGGTACATCGAGCAGCAGGGGCGTTTCGCGGAGTTTCTGTGTTCGCGAAGTTTCGGCAAAGCATTCTTCTGTAACAGTGGTGCGGAAGCGAATGAAGCGGCGATCAAGCTGGCTCGCCTGCACGGTTCCGCCGAGGGGCGATTTCGACTGATTACCTTTGAACGAGGGTTTCACGGCCGAACGTTCGGTGCCCTGGCCGCGACGGCTCAGCCGAAATATCATGAAGGTCTGGGCCCGCTGGTTGCTGGGTTTCGGTACGCTGCGATGAACGATCTGGATGCGGTTGCCAACCTGGTTGATGATGAGACCTGTGGCATTATGATCGAGCCGGTCCAGGGCGAAGGAGGCGTTCGCATTCCGGACCCTGAGTTTCTGCACGGCCTGCGAAGCCTGTGCGACGAACACGGGCTGCTGTTGATCTTTGACGAAGTTCAAACAGGGATGGGGCGCACCGGTGAATGGTTTGCATATCAGCACACGGGCGTTGAACCAGACGTGATCACCATGGCAAAAGGAATCGCTGGTGGTGTTGCGTGTGGAGCAATGATTACGAAAGACCAGTACGCCGGCGATCTGCGCCCGGGTATGCATGCCAGTACTTTTGGCGGAAATTCTCTGGCGATGGCAGCTGGGTTAGCCACCGGCGAAACGATCGAACGTGACGGTCTGCTGCAGGCAGTTAAGGAGAATGCAGACTATATCCGAGAACGATTGGAAGAGGCTCAGGCGTCCCTGCCGATCATCAAGGAGCTTCGAATCTGCGGCATGATGATTGGCATCGACCTGACAATCCCCAGCACGCCGGCTGTTGGCAAGGCCATGGAGCGTGGAGTGTTGCTGAACGCCACTCAGGATACCGTCGTTCGCCTGTTGCCAGCCATGAACATCAGTCGGCCGGAACTGGATCAGGGGCTGGACGTGCTCATCGCTGTTCTTCACGAAATGGCAGAAGCTGAATAGCCCGTTCAGCAGTTGTCTCAACACACTCCGGGCTGTGGAGGCACGCGCTGCGGCTACTGGCGACTGGTAAGCGGTCAGGCGTGTCTCTTCGGTCTGATGTTCCGAAATGACTTCGGGCACCTACGGGCGAAATGTCTTGCTGCGGAGACCTCGAACAATTCGCGACGCCAGACGGTGGACCACATCCGCCGGGCGGCTTGCGAACATCGCAGTCTCCGTTGCATCTGTCGCTTTTACGACTCCAGCAGCACGATAGATGCGGTCGTGAAGCAACTGGTCCCGCTTGTCCGGTGACCGAATCATGCGGTTGAGAACGACCATGGCATGCCGCACATTGGCGCAGTTGTGTTGTCGTATTCGCCGGGGGTCAGTGTTGATGTGAATCGTAGACAAGCTTGCGGCGGCTTCTGAGTCATCCATAACAATATTCACCAGCCTGGGAATTCACATGATTGCGACAGCGGAGATACACCATTCAAGAGGTGACAACTCCAATATCCAGGTCATCGCAGAAACCGGGCAATTCCGGACACTCTTCTTCCGCTTTTTTGAGGAGACGGTGACATTTCGGAATTAGCGGCCTTTTTGCAACGATCGCTGACTTTTCGGCCCTGCCACAGGAGACCCGAACCACTCAGGTGCTGGTTGATTCCCTTTAAGTTACCACGAGTCTGCGACAATGCTGAATCAAAGATCCTGTCCTGGAAACAGCAGGACGCGGTGTATCCGATGTGGCGGAGGGCTTCCGGTTTTGCGTGAAGATCTATTGATTTCTGTCATGAATCGGCTGAGCACCATAGCCCTGCATTTCATAAGAATGGTGGCTCCGGAGGCTTCGCCGGTGAGGTATTTATACTGTTTGAACAGGTCAAACAGATTCTTAACTGCGACATTTGTCTCGGCCGACTCAACATCTATATTTGCCAAATCGTTGACATCTTCGATGTGTGCGGCCAGTAGTGCGAGGAATTCGCCACGAGAACCGTCCACGAGCGCGTCTTGCTCAAGTTGACGTAGCATCTTGTGCAACTCGTCGTCCGTGTACTCACTGCTTTCCTGGCGGTGGGTGAGTTGAACAATGAGTTGCATTCTTGCCCCTTTTGGGTCGGGCAGCCCAAACGCCAATGCCTGTTGAAAGGCCTCGTTCGCCGCCGTGAAGTTGCCAAATTCCAGTTCGATGTAGGCGATGTTCAACGACGCGGCGGCCGAAAATCCACCACTGGATGCAAGTCGCTCCCATTCTGCGCGGACATCGCTCCACGACTTGCGTATCTGTGTCCCGGAATTGATCGGATTTCCTGCGGGTCTCAGTGTGAGGGTTGGCAGACGACATGTTCGGCAGTAGAGATCGACAAGCCGACAATCCTGACTCACGTTCAGGTATGGCTGCACGATGTTGATCGCCTCATCAAACTTCTCGGCCTTCATCAACGTCAGTGCGTCGTGGAAAGCGGCCTCATGTTCTGGTCGCGCCGGGGCTGATTGGGAGGCTGTGCCATTGCCGTGACCTGGCGCTGCATTCCACATGGAATCCAGGGAGAGGGTGATGGCAACAATCAGAATGAGGAAAACGGCACCCGCCCACACACGCCACTTGCTCTTCCGTTGCGGTACTGCTGCCGTCTCAGCCGCTTCTGATAAATTGGGTACGGTGGCCGCTGGGACGAGAATGTCGGCTGGCAGAATGTCTGTCAGCATTTCGGACAGCTGGCTTGCCGCCGCAGGCCGTCCGTGTTGTTCAAAGCAAAGGCCCGCCAGCAGGAGGTCGACGGCGGCAGGTGGCAGGACGGACGCGACTCTGGTGATCTGTTCCGTAGCGACGCCACTTTCCTGACGCTCAAGCATGGTCTTTGCTGCCTGCCGTCGCGATTCGCTGTCGACAGTGACGCCAAATGGAGGTTCGCCGGATACCAGATGCCACAGTGTGGCACACAGACCGAATACGTCCGTTGCCTCAGTTGATTCGTGTTGCGTACTGGCTGAGACCTCGTTCCCTGTCCCTTGCATGGAGTCAAGGAGGTTCAAGAGCTGCTCAGAGGCCATGTATGGCAATGTTCCGCCGGCAAGTCGGACATCGTCGCTCTCAGTCGAAGCCAGGTTGAAGTCCAGAAGGCTGACCGACAGGTCCGGCAGGACCAGAACGTTGCCGGGTTTTACGTCAAGGTGCAGCACATCCTTGCGATGAGCGTGAGTCAATGCGTCCGCCAGAGTGATGCCCCACTTCAGTATGACGGTTGAGTAATCGTCATTCGGATTGACGAAGCCATAACCGGTTTTCGTTAACGTCTTCTCTTTCAGAGACGGGTCCACGTCATTCAGTCGACTGACGTGCTGTATGAGTTCCGTGGCGTTCTGGCTGCCAAAATTCGAAGTTGCTTCAGCAAACGTTGTCAGCCACTCTGTCAGGTGATGCATCGTCACGCGGGTGACGTACGGCATACAGATAACGCCAAGCCCGGTTGCGTCGTCTGCGTGGACGGAGTGGATCCTGGCGATTCCATCGTATTCCAGTTTTCCAAGCAGGTCTGCCTCCCGTGCACCCCGAATGCAGACCTTAACCACGACCTGACGACGACCAAGTCTCGCTTCACGAGCTACGAAAACACGTGACAATGCCCCTCGGCCAATCTGTTCTTCCAGCTGAAATTCGCAAAACGATTCGCCCGGTTTCGGCCATCGTTCCGCAGGCACTCCTTCCACCAACGACGGGTGTTCGTGCAGTAACTGATCGAATTCGAGAATTCTGTACAACGATTGCTGAACGTTGCTGAAGTCTTTGACGAACTCTGTCGGAGTCACGTTCTTCCCGGCGTCAGTGTCTCGGCAATACTGCTCGTATGCAAGATCGACGACGCATCCAGGAAACGCCCGCAGCAATGGATTTGCTGTCAGCAGATGCTTAGCTGAAAAACCTCCCTCGGGGCTGGACTTGATGAGCTTTGCGAGAAGTGCTCCGGCTTCCAACTGATCGACAGCCGACTGCAGCTGATCAGATTCCGATGTTTTGCTGCCGATGCTCATTGCCGCCACCGCCGCATCAGTGAAAGTCCCAACAACCCCCTCCGTGCCAACACGCCAACGGAATCCATATTCGTCCGAACACTACCCACGTTTGCTGATGAACGAACGACTCAGGTTGCCGATTTGGAATCGTTTGGTGCCTTCTGCGAGATTCGACTCAGGATGCGTCGAATGTGTCGCTCAGATACGCCCATCGCCGCTGCTATCTCTACCTGCGTGGCTCCCGCACGCTTCAGTTTCAACACACGAAGATGTCGATCATCTTCATCCTTCACGATATGGCCCCATTGCTCCTTCGCAACCGCAAACTGACTTGGTGTCGGTTGAGAAATCCGACGACGATTATCTGTAACCACGTCCCCCATTTCGTCGTGAGTCGTACTCTGCACAGGTCGCGCCTGGGCTCTGCGCCCAGCATCAATCACCTTGTTGGATGCCATGCGCATCAGAAAAGCTGCAAGGTGCGTCTCGCTATCGATGCGTTCAATGACTGAAATGTGTCCGAAAAAAGACGCCCACACAGCCTGCTCGAAATCCTGAGAATCGAACTGGTCGCGCACCCCTTGATTCATGCGACGCCTCACTGCGCGCAGTATGTGGCTGCCGTATTCGGAAATCAACGTCTCCGTGGCAGCTGACTCTCCGTCAGCCACACGCCGTAGTAACGTACGAAAACGATGCTGACCGACCACCTCACCTGATTCACTCAACATTCTCGCTGCCCCACACCGGGAAACTACTCCTCCTCGGTTCCAGCCTCCGCTGTCTCCGCCGTCTCCGTCGTCTCCGTTCCTTCATCCTCTGATGTTTCTTCGGCTTCCGGAGTCGCCTGGACCGCCTTTACAGGTTTTTTCGTTTCCTCTTCATCCGGCACCATTGGATTGCCTTCCGAATCCAACGGCTCTTTGATTGGTTGCAGAAAATAGCGGCGTTTTCCCCGCGCCAGGAGCGCTTGGAGTTTTTCTTCAGCCTTGTCTCGCTCGTGATAGAGATAACGACCTTCTTCTCGCATCGTACTGCTGTAGAGAACCCAGACGATTCGGCGTCGAGCAGGAGTGTCGGCCGCCTTCTTTCGCGCACGGGTCGTCTTCGTCTTCGTCTTCGTCTTCGTCTTCGTCTTTTTCTTTGTCGCTTTCTTCTTCGTCGTCTTCTTTTTCTTTACAGTCGTCTTCTCAGCAATTTCTGCAGCTTCGACCTCACGACGTTTACTTAATCGGCTTTTGCCCATGTCCCATTGATTCCGTTGAAGCTTTCTGGGTACGCCCTCTTGCACCCGTGGATTTTGGTCCTTCGTCGCCCAATCAAGCGGACGACACAGAACTGCGAAGGTTAACAGTCTGCCGTGAAAAATGCCACTATTTCGCCCTTTCCGGGGGACTTTGACACGTATTGAACAGTTTGTCGACCGGCGCGGGGAGCAGACGCACTGATTCCGTGGCCGATATGAATATCGGGCGCAGCCACAAGGACCGTTACCGAATATTGCGGCATCTGCGGCGCGGTGTCTATTCGGCCGTGGCGGCAGCGCGGCAAACAGAGCGAGCACATCGGGCCGTTCGTTCCTCGCACCAATCCGTGTGGTCGTCAGAACGAACGGCCTTAGGCCTCATGGCGAGACCAAGTGCCGCGACGAGAGCATCCATGCTCTCGTCAGGTCTTCCGCGAAGCCCGGTGAAGCCTGCGGTCGATTCAATGTCCATCAGCAGTATGACGATCACCCATCCATGGGCGACTCAGGCAGAAAACTGTCCAGTGCTTCCGTTGTTAAATCGTCGTACTGTGCTGAATGGCCAGTCAAAAACTGTTCCCAATTCTGTTTATCCCAGATCTCTGCGTGATCGTTAACGCCCAGAACCACAACATCACGTTGCAATCCTGCCAGATTCAACAGGCGATCAGGGATGCGAATGCGAGCTTGCTTGTCCAACACGACGCGCTCCGCGCGGGCGTAGAACAGGCGAAGAAACGTGCGGACGTTGGCTCGGCCGGGTGAGACGTTGGCGAGCCGGCGGGCAAATCTGTCGAATCCTTCCGATGAGTAAAGCGAAATGCAACCTTCATTGCCCGGAGCAAGAAACAGCTCGCCACTGCCGGCCACTGCAAATGCATCCTTAAGCGGTTTGGGAACGGCTAGTCGCAACTTCTCGTCGATGGTTCGTTCATATGTCCCGGTTAGTGCCATTCCCAATCACGTTCCGTCGACATATTTGTGATATAACTCTTTTTAAAAGAGCTCTTTACACCCAGTCAGGCGATTGTTCCACTTCTCCCCACAACTCACCACTGGGATGGAATTTAACCGCCCTTCGAAGTAGGTCAAGGCGAGCACGCGTGTTCCTTCCTCTCGGCGCGGAGCTGTCGGACGCAGGTCGTTGGGGCGCAACGGATTGGCGAATTTCGTAAATTTCAAATTTGCGTTTTCGCCGCATGATCGGGCGGCTCTTTTGCAAGTAGGTCACGTAGCAATTGGTCGTATCGTTCAATCGCTGAAGGCCAGCTAAAGTGTTGTGATGCTTTGGCTTGCGCCTGTCTGGCAATTGACCTGCGGCCTTCGGGATCACCTAGCGCACTTGCGATTCGTTCAGCAAGGGCAGCCGGATTTGCCGCGGGAACCAGCCACCCTGTCGTGCCGTCGTCAATGAGTTCTCGATTGCCATCGATTGACGTGGCCACGACCGGCAGCGCGTTTGCCATCGCCTCCAGGACCACATTCGGCATTCCTTCCCACCTTGACGGCAGGACCAACACCGTTGATTCCCGCATTAGCTGCAGTACTTTGTGACTATGCCCACTAAGCAGCACGCGGTCATTCAGCTGTAGCCTGTCGATTACCTTCTGCAGCGAGAACGCCAGGGGACCGTCGCCGACAAAATTCAGCCTGCATTGGCAGCGCAATTCGTCCGGTAACAGACGGAATGCTTCCAGCAGGTCGAGTGGCGCCTTCTGCGTTGTTAGTCGTCCTACGCTAAGCAGCGTGTGCGGCACGGGGTTTGGGGCATCTATGAGCCCGTCCGGAACGTCAACTCCGTTAGGAATGGACGTGACGTCATCGCGATTCAGCCTGCAAAGCTCGGCATGAGTGTCGGCCACGTGCTCACTGACCGCAACATAGTGGTCGGAATAAGAACGAGTCCACCTGTCCGTCAGGATGACCCATCGTCGGCGATCGGCCACACGGATTCCAGATACGACCAGCGGCCGATGGCCGTCATCACCTCGATGGCAAAGGAAACGTGTTGCGAGTCTGCCATAGATGTTTGCCTGGTGCAGAAAACACTGCACCAGATGTGTCGGGTTGCGCCTGAGTTCGGCCCCCAGTCGCCACAACATACGGATATCCGCAAAACTGCCGCAACCGAGTGCTTTTACCGGGATACCCGCGGCCCGCAGAGGGTCTGCCATTGCACCAGCATTGCGCAGACTGATCACTCGCACGCGCCAGCCGTTGTCCTGCAGCCCAATCGCGATGCGCACCATCGCCTTTTCCGCGCCGCCGATATCCAGCTCGGTGATGCAAAATGTTACGGATGGAGTTACCGTGTTTTCGGTCACCTGATGCGTCCTGTGAGACAACAAATCGCTAACTCGTCACAACAACTGTGTTGCTTGGCTCCAACGTACTGATCGACCCGCTAAGCTGTTCCGTTCTCTGAATCCTTGATCGAACTGTAACGAATCAATCTTCCATGGTGACGCCGGACTTAGACGACATTTCTGCGTGGCAGTACGATTTGCCTGCAGAACTTATTGCCTCGCGACCTGCAGCCAGACGGGATGATTCCCGGTTGATGATCGTGCGACGAGATTCAGGACGCATCGAACACAGGCAGATTCGCGATCTGCCCGATCTATTGTCCTGCGGCGACCTCTTGTTATTTAATAATACGAAGGTTTTGCCCGCTCGTTTGTTCGGATTTCGAACATCGACGCAGGGCAAGTGGGAAGGGCTGTTTTTGGAGGAATTGTCCGACGGACATTGGAAAATTGCTGGTCAAACGCGCGGTCGACTGACCGTTGGTGAATCACTCACGTTGATTCCGGCGAGTGAAATCGGATCGACGCCAGCACTCCAGCCGTCACGTTCCGGCGATGAATTGCAACTAAAACTCATTGAACGCTCTGCCGACGGTACGTGGCGGGTGTTGCCCAGTCGGCCGGGAGATTCTATTCAACTATTGGAACAATTCGGCACGTTGCCGTTGCCACCATATATTGGTCGCAAGGTGGCTGACGCCGATGACCAGCACCGATATCAGACTGTTTTTGCCGACAAACCCGGTGCCATCGCTGCCCCCACCGCTGGTTTGCACTTCACGCCGGAGCTGTTGCAGCGGTGTGCGGACAAGGGGATTGCATCCAGCGAGGTAACGCTTCACGTGGGTATCGGTACATTTCGTCCGGTGAGTTCACAGCGACTGTCAGAACACAAAATGCACTCGGAATGGGGGCGTCTGCCGGTAGATTCGGCCAATTCCATTGCCTCCGCGCGATCCTCCGGAGGCAACGTGGTTGCCGTCGGGACCACCAGCGTGCGTACCGTTGAGGCGGCGGCTCGGTCCGGGACGCTGGCTGGTTGGCAGGGTTCGACGGATTTGTTTATCAAGCCGGGTTTCGAATTTAGCGTCGCGGACCAGCTGTTGACGAATTTTCATCTACCAGGATCAACACTGATCGTGTTGGTGGCCGCCATTGCCGGATATAATCTGACGATGGAAGCGTATCGTCAGGCGGTTTCGCAGAAGTATCGATTCTACAGTTACGGTGACGCGATGCTGATTCTGTGACGATGCTGCAACGTTGGAGCTTTCGTTTTTTCGATTTCCCGGCCAACACACAATCAACTTCAGGTAATGGGTAGAAATGACCGGTCAAAAGAGACATCAGATTTCACTTGTGCTGCTCAGACTGCTGCTTGCTGCCTGGATTGGGGCAGCCGTGCTGTATGTCATCACCAGTGTTGCCGAACAGACCTCTTTGCTCTTTGACTCCGTATCCCGCGACCAACTGGCGACGATTCGCTTCCCGCTGTACTACGGCTTTGGATTAGGAATTCATGTCGCCGGAGTTGTCTTTGCCTTTGTCGTGTGGAACACATCGACACCAGAGAATCGCCGTCGCTTCCTGGTCATTTTTCTGCTGGTCTTGTTATCCGGTCTTTTAATTACGCTGGATTATTCCTTTGTCTATCTGCCGTTGCAGCAGTTGATTACGCCACCCGGCCAGGTACGTAGTCAGCAGTTTGTCCAACTGCACATGATGTCTCGCCATGCCAACGAAGTTCATCTGACGGTGATGCTGATTGCTGCGATCCTTGCGTCACTTCCACTGAGGGTCGCAGAACCGCCAGAGTGACGCTCGCTGTGCCTGTTCAATCCCCTCGTTTTTCTTAGAGCTCGTCTGCGGAGCTGGGTAGAAACCGCTGTGCGACTGCTGCGACCAGCACAGGGACGGCAACGGCAACTGCCAGGGCAAGCGGCAGCCACTTGTGTTTTTCTGCATAGTCGCCGAACGCGGCGTAGGCGACGGCGACTCCCAGATTGCTCAGCACGACGGCGGGCAGGAAACGTCGCCATGCAAGCCCGTGGATTCCGGAAATCAGCACGCTGGCTTCTGCAAAAACCGGCATGGCCCGTGTCAGCACCAATACCAGCGGACCGTAGCGGTCGCTGATTGTCTTCATTCGTTTAAGATTGTCACTGCTTGAGAACCAGAGTGCGAACGGTTGTCCCCACCGTCGCGCGAGCGCAAATCCGATCACGGCGCCAAGGTTCATTCCGATCCACGTGGCCAACGTGCCTCGCAGCCAGCCAAGCTGCCAGCCACTCAGCGTGCTGATAACGCTGGATGGAATGGGCAGCAGAATGTCCGTCGCCAGGACGCCGACGACAACCACCATGGTCACGGGAGCCGACGGAGGATCATCCACAAACTTCTGCAGTAACTGTTCCAACTGCCCCCCGAAGAACAGAAACGGCAGCACGGGAATCAGCAACACCACGCACATCAACGGCAAAGTTCGAAAGAGTTCACGCATGGACGATGTCCGGATCCAAAGAGAGTCGACCGCAACTCAGCTCACACGTTCCCACTGTTCATCCAGCCGTGGTCCGGACACGGTGATGGCGGTGCCCAGCTTTTGAGCGTACAGGCTGACACGGAATTCTTCCAGCATCCATCGATAATGGTCCAGCATTGGGTCGGTGCGCTGCTGTTTGAACATCTCGGCCTGGCGAGCAAGATACCGGTTTTCGTAGCGGGAAAAGTCCAGTTGAAGAGTCCGTTCTGTGTTAAGTCCGCCGGAACTCAATCGATCCAGTCGCTTGCGAATGCACGTCATGTAGCGAGGGAATTGAATAAGCCACGGCCAGGGAGTCTCTGCCAGAAAATCTGGATTCACCAGGCGGTGAAGCTGGTGTTGCATGTCAGTGATCAAACCGTTCCACCCTGGACCGTTGGCGTCGGCCAGCATGCGTTGCGTGTCCTGGTACTGTTTTAGCAGCCCCGGCAGCAACTGCACAAATTCCTGCACGACGACACCCAGACGTTTACGGCCGTTCTGCAGAAAGTCCTCAAACATTGCCTGCGTTCTGGGCGTCTCTTTCGGCGACAGATAGGCGCGCTCGACCATCAGGAACTGTAATTGAGCGGTCAGATTCAGTCCTCGAACAGACTTAGCCTGCTGGCGAATCTTCTGCAGATGAGGCAGGTGGTCGATCTGCCGGGAAATGCGACTTTCGTCCGTCAGCAGAATCAGACGACGTAATCCTCTACGCAGCATAGCGTGGGCCGCGGTCGCCGTCTGACACAAGGTTAAGGCGACGGACGTATCATCGTCGCGCAGAGCCGGAAAGGACTGAATCTGCATGCCCGCCCGGTCAATCGTGATGTTGACCGGGATGTCTGCGAAATCCCAGGATGTAAATCCGGCGCGATGCCACTGCACTTCTTCCGGAGATCGGCTGGCCCGGACAGACTTCTGATTGCCCTGTTGCATCAGAGTCTGCCTTAGCTTGTCGAAATCACGGTTCTCGGCGATCGTTTTCCTGTCGTCGTCGTGGACTCGCACATTCGCCAGCAGGTGGTTCGGCAGCGACGGCAGATCAAAATCCTCCGGACGAACCGGCTCGCCCGCGATCTTCCAAAGTGCCTGCGCGACGGCTGATAACAGATTGCCTTTCCCGAATTCCAACCCTGCGACGACCTGGTGCGCCGTGTCCGGCGCCGGGACGAAGTTCCGTCGCAGGTTCTTCGGCAGAGACCGGATAAGTGCGGTCACCTTCTGCGTAACCAGCCCTGGCACCAGCCACGTCAGTCGGTTTTGATCCAGCTGAGCGAGGCCTTCCGCGGGGGCCGTGATCGTCACCCCATCGGCGTCTCGTCCCGGATCCAACTGGTAGGTCAGAGGCAGCTTCATGTTGCCCATTATTACTGACGTCGGAAAGTCCGCGCTGCTTTCTGCACGCTGTGTTTCGCTGGTGAACGCATTTACGTCAAACTGCAGCAGCCCGGGATTGGTTTTTGCAGAACGCTGGTACCAGCGACCCAGGCGATTTCGGTCGGTGATGTCGACGGGAATCTGTTTGTCATAGATTTCGAACAGGAGGTCTTCGCCGGGCAGCAGGTCGTGTCGTCGAGTTCTGGCCTGCAGTTCTTTCACCTGCTCCAGCACATTGACGTTGTGCTGCAGGAACGGAAAGTCTTTCCCCCAGCCCGATTTCGGAGTGTCCGTTCCCGAGCGATAGGCGGACGAGTCCGGGTGAGCCCGTGTCGACCTGCCGGGCGTGATTCGCGAACGACTGCCGGAACGCAGTTCGTCCTCCTCTTCCGCAAAATTCGATTCACGTTCGTCTTCGGTCTTGCCGTACAGCAAACCGAGTTCGACCAGACCAAACTGAATGAGCAGTTCGCGTGACTTGATTGGCTCAACTTTCGCGAAGGACGTTTTTCGGCGAGGCACAATCGGCAGTCCCCACAGCGTCACTTTTTCGAAGCACATGACGTTGCCGGCTTTGGCATCCCAGTGCGGTTCGCTGTAGTCTCGCTTCACCAGATGTTCGGCGACAGCTTCGATCCACTCTGGTTGAATGCGCGCCAGTGTGCGTGCAAACCGCTGCGACGTTTCCACCAATTCGGCAGCGACAAACCATTTTGGCCCCTTGGCTGCCAGCGCTGATCCGGGCCAGAGCGTCAATTTGTTGCCGCCGGCACCCGTGTATTCACGATCGGCAGACTTATACGCCAGGTTCGCCAGCAGGCCGGTCATTAAGGAACGGTGGATGAACGCGAAGTCGTTCTTCCTGTCTTTGAGTGGGTGTAGCGAGGCCGCTTTTTTCAGAGACCTGTCGCCGGATTCCGCCAACAGGTCTCTTAGCTGCCGATGAACATCAATCCACTCCCGCATTCTCATCCATGACAGAAAATTCTGGCGGCACCACTTCTTAAGCTGACCGCCGGAAAGCTTCTTCTTCTGTTCGTGCCATGCGTCCCACAGGTTCAACAGTGTCAGGAAATCGCTGTCGGCGTTGCGGAACTTTCGGTGTGCTTCGTCTGCGGCCTGCTGTTTCTCGATCGGGCGTTCACGAGGGTCCTGAATCTCCAGTGCCGACGCGATGATCATGACTTCCGGAACGGCGTGCTCATCAATTGCCGTCAGGATCATTCTGCTGATCCGCGGGTCGACCGGCAGCCTGGCCATTCGTCGGCCCGTTTCTGTGAGTACGTATGCGTCACGACCACCATCATCCTTCCCGTCAGATGAACCGGGAAGTTCAATGGCTTTCAGCTCTTCCAGCGTCTTGTAGCCTTCACGCACCGTGGTTGGCCGTGGCGGGTCCAGAAATGGAAACTCGTCCAGTCGCCCAAGCTTCAGATTCATCGTCCGCAGGATGACTGCCGACAGATTTGTGCGCTGAATCTCCGGGGCGGTATAGGCTTCTCGAGCGTTGAAGTCTTCTTCATCGTACAGTCGAATGCAGATGCCCGGCCCGACGCGTCCACATCGTCCGGCACGCTGGTTCGCCGACGCCTGCGAAACGGCTTCGATCGGCAGTCGTTGCATCCGGGACCGGGCGGAATACCGACTGATGCGAGCCGTCCCGGTGTCGATCACGTAACGAATGCCGGGAACGGTCAGCGATGATTCGGCGACGTTGGTGGCCAGAACGATTCGTCGATGTTGATATGACTGAAAGACTTTTGTCTGGTCGGCCATCGATAGTCGACCAAACAGGGGAACAATCTGCGTGGGATGCTGTGACGTATCACCGGGATACCTGCGACCACCGAGTCTCTTATCCGCTTCCCGAATGTCCCGCTCAGTCGGCAGAAAGACCAGAATGTGCCCGCTGTCGATTCCGGCCAGTTCGTCGATGGCGTCCGAAATACCATCAAACCAATCTCTCTCTTCGCCCCCTGGAAAAGCACCTGGTCGTTTCGAAAAGCCCGACTTCCGATTGTCGTTGTTTCCTGGCGTGCCTGCCATTGCGGTGTCTTCTGACAGCGGCTGATAACGCACTTCGACGGGGAACGTGCGTCCTTCCACCAATACCACGGGAGCCGGATTGCCAGTGGTTCCAAAGTGATTCGCGAAACGATCTGCATCAATTGTCGCTGAAGTAATGATCAGACGCAGGTCCTTGCGCTGCGGCAGCAGTCGCTTCAGGTATCCCATTAGAAAGTCGATGTTCAGTGATCGTTCGTGGGCTTCATCAATGATGATGGTGTCGTACTGATTCAGAAACCGATCCGACTGTGTCTCGGCCAGCATGATGCCGTCCGTCATCAGGCGAATCAACGTATTGGGTCCGGAGACATCATTGAAGCGAATGCGATACCCCACTTCCTTTCCTGTCCGGCACTTCAGCTCCTCTGCCAGACGAGTCGCGATCGACCGCGCGGCGATTCGGCGTGGCTGCGTATGGCCGATCACCCCACCGACGCCACGACCCAGTTCCAGTGCGATCTTTGGCAGCTGTGTGGACTTCCCCGATCCGGTCTCTCCGCACACGACAATGACCTGATGGTCTCTGATGGCGGCGGAAATTTCGTCACGGCGGGCGACAACCGGCAGGTCCTCAGGCCACTGAATGTTCGGCACTGACGCAGCTCGTCTGGCCCGCTGTTGAACAGAACGAGTGAGCTGCTCCGATAGCTTGTTCAGGTTCCGATCAAACGGTTTTCCCGACGTTTTCGCGTTGTCGATCGAACGCAGCAACCGGCGCATGGAAAACTGATCTGCCTGCATCGCCAGGGAGATCTGCTGTTCAAAGTGTTTCCGATCAAAACGAGAACCGTCGTCGGAAGGTTTGGGCGATGTATGAGAAATACCAGGACGCATCGTAGAACGGAGAGAGTGGCGTGGACCGGCGCCACGATAACAAAGATCGCGGGCGGCAACCTGCTAACTTTGTGATTGAAGAAAAAGAATCATGACACCGGATTTCGGGCCACCGATTCGGATCGGCGCCTTAGACATCAGCAAACGACATTTAGTTCACGAATACAGCGAATCTGATGCGATGAGGGCATGTCTTCCGCTTCTTAAACGTTGCGGTCCATCATCATGCCAAGCAATCGGGCCGCTTCCTGGGCGCCGGCTGTGGGATTCAACGCGGTCGTGGCGACGCCGGACACGACTTTCGTGATATTGTGATCGATCGCCCCTTCCTGCCCCCAGGCTTCGCCAACAGGAGCCGTCATGTACGTGGAAAACGTGCGGTGACCGGTACCAGGGCGTTCTCCGATGACATGGAGAATTGCCCGCGGCCCCTTCAGACCGTTGAACAGAATTTCACCGATGCGATAACCCGCTCGGACACGGCCCGAGGTGACGATCAGATTCTCAACAGCAACACTCAGACCGTGATCGTTAAGGCTGCTCCTCAGCTGACTCAGGAATGGCAGCAGGTGACCGTCCTCCATAATCGCCAGGGCATTCAGTCCGTCCGAGATCACAATCTGTACATCAAAACGTTTGGCTTGTCGCTGACGTAACTGCCGGAGCGACGCGACTGAGGCTTCGGCAAGCTGCTCCCCTGTTATCGGGTGCAGAATATAGTCGGCTCGATCCCCGGACCTTGTAGTTAGGTTCAGGCTGTTGGGTATTGCGTCGATGAATTCCAGCGACAATTCGGCCCAGATGCTCAGTTTTGCGTCGTCATAGATGCGGATAATGTCATCCTGAAGGGCGGGGCGCAGGTCCCATGTTTCCTGTCCGTGTCCCTCGGCGATGAACAATCCTCGCCCACGAACTTCGGCCAGCTGCTGTTGACCTTCTTTCAGAATGGCCTGGTCACTTCTCACGTCACCCTTTCGGCGCCGGTATTGCAGAAATACCCACAGCGGGTCGCCGAAATGTTCGGTCGGCCGTCCGGACGGGTCAATGACGCCGAGTTGCTGAAAGAACGTCCACATTTCATCGTTGACACGATACCCAAACGTTTCACGAAGTCGGACGTGATCCTGGTATCCCGTTGTCAGATATCCCAGCATCGGATCGATCTTCGTCGGCAACGCCATCAGGTAAGCCGGGTTGGCCGGCATGATCTGGTCCAGGCACCAGTCGAGGTCATCCAGCGAAATATCCATGTGCAACGTCGAGCACACGTCCAGCCCGATGCATAGACCGTGCAGTTTTCCCATCACGATGTCTTCCAGACAACACCGCACCAACTGTTCCCGCGTGCGAAAGACCTCAGGGCCAATAAAGCCAGCGACGTCATTCAAATGCACCCACGGATCGTCCGCGTTGCCGCCCGCCCGCCGAGCCTGGGCGACCTGTTTCGTTAAAGCCCTGGCGAAACCGTACTTGCGTGACTCGTGCATGACCATGTCAAAGCCGTGGCTGTGGCCGTTCGTGAAGTCTGCTCCCTGTCCGGTTTCAAAATACAGCCCGTATTGTCCGGTGCGTTCCCTGGCATACTGTGTCATCTTTTCGATGCTGATGTCGAAGGTCGCATTGGCCGCGTCGCTTCCCGCAATGCTCTGAAACCACAACTCCGTCGACCCTGGCCATTTGTTCTCGACCTCTGCCTGAACGTCAATGTGCGAAAGCACGCAATGTGGCATCGCGTGACTGATTTCAAACGTCGTCATTAGATCCTGCAATGTCTGTTCGATGGCCGCCACAGACGCGGGATCGCTGGACACCGGGTTCGTCCCCAGTAGCACGTCACCCACCGCGTACGACCAGCCATCCAGTACCTGCCAGCGAATGTCGTCCACGTTGTCCGTTGGCGAATTCGGCTGCAGGCGAGCGCCGAGGTATCCTTTCGCACCGATCTGACTGCCAGGCAGAGGATTGAAGACCTTTTCTCCAATCCGAGTGAGTTGCTCGTTGGTCATCAACTTTACGACACAGGAAATGACGTCGCTGGACAACCCGGGCATGACATCCTTGATCGCCATTTCATCGGAAGTCAGCAGAAACTGTTTGAATTGTCCCAGTGTCCGACCGGTCAGTTCATTTCGTGTTCTTTTGTCCTGCGCGACGGTGATGAAGGCAAATAGGTTGTCCTGGTGCAGTGAGTGCGCATCAATGTCCTTCAGACGCGTGTTGGCAAGCAGAATGCGGGCATTCTGTCGTGAGGCTTCATCAGCCGCAGCCACGCCAACTGCTTCGTCTCCTTCTTTGAAATCGTTGGCGGCCCCCAGAATCCGGGCGTACAACGTTGCGTCATGATCCCCGCGCAGACGCCGAATGAACTGAAAGATATCCTCGCGCGGCATGGGGGCGCCGATGGAGGTGGCGTGTTCTGTCGAGTCCGCTGACAGAGCAAGTTTGCGCAGAGATCCTGGGCACGCGATGATCGTGCCGCTGGCAAGTCCCTGCAGGAATGTTCGTCTGCTGGCCATCAGTGGGTAAGTCCCTCGAATGTGTGGAGCAGGAGCTGGTGGAACAGCGAAAGTGCCACAATCATAGCAAATGTGCGTCGCTGAAGGGGATTGACGTATTTGCAGCCATGGATCCGGGGCATCCGTGTCCAGTACGGCGACGGTTGGGGGTCTCCAATTCGAACGCATTTCTGGTATGGTTCAGCGCAGGCGTTAATCAGTTTTTCGTCTGCCTGCGGACATTTTCCTGCAATTCGGGGAACGGAAAAGAGTGTGATCACCGAGGCGCTGCGACATTTTCGGGGGATCGGCCCGGTGCGGCTGGGACAACTGCACGAAGCAGGGGTCCGGTCGTGGCACGATGCTGTGGCAGCCCCGGAACGACTTGCGCCAGGACTTCGTCGTGAAATTGTGGACGAATCAGAACGCTGCCTGCAGGCTCTGGCCGATGATGACATTCAGTACTTCGTCCGGAACCTGTGTGCAAAGGACAAATGGCGGGTACTGCATCAGTATCTTGACCGGGCTTCGTTCTTTGATATTGAGACTACAGGACTGGAGTACGACGACACAATTACCGTCATCGTCTGTTGGCATAAGAATCAATTGCATACGTTTGTTGAGCATGAAAACCTGGACGACTTTCTGGATCTGCTCGACGACGTTGATCTGTTGGCGTCGTTCAACGGCAGTACCTTTGATGTTCCGCGAGTCCTTGACGGATTTCACATTCCGGAACTGCCCTGTCCGCATCTCGATCTCAGGTGGCCGTGTTATTATCGAGACCTTCAAGGTGGTCTGAAACAGGCTGTGTCGCAGCTGGGAATTGACCGTCCGCCTGATCTGCAGGATGTTGACGGTGGTTTTGCCGTCGAACTCTGGTCCATGTGGCGAGACCAACAGAACCATGCTGCTCGTGATCAGCTGATTCGGTACTGCGCCGCTGATGTGCTTCTTCTTCTGCCGCTGGCAGATGTGCTGGTCGGGCGACAGCCCGGAATGGTGCGGGAGTTGTGGTCACACCTGCCGAACGTGGAATCGCCGCCGACTCCAACTGATGCAGCACAGCCTGGACGAGCGATCGCTGCAAGAATGTTCGGTCAGGGCAGCCCGTCCAGACTTCGAACTCGCCGCCGAAGTGTGTGACGCGGTACAGGCCCGCAAATGCGGGCCTACACACGACACCACGCGGCGACCTGACTACACTTCGTCCGTTTTGCAAACTGATCCGGAATCCACCGATGACCGAACAACATCCGTCCCGAATGGGGCACCCGCCTGACTTTGTCACGGAGCCCAGTACGGCCCCCATTTATCAGACCACAGCTTTTGATGTGCCGGATCTGAAAGTGCTGGCGGACATCTATTCAGGCAACGTGACCGGGCATGTCTATACACGGGACAGCAATCCGAATCACGCGGCGTTGTCAGATTCGATTGCGGCGATGGAAGGCGCTGAAGCAGGATGTGTTTTCTCTTCGGGCATGGGGGCAATCGCTGCGGTGCTGATGCATCTGGCGGGATCCGGAGACCACATTCTGGTGGCGAAATCGTTGTATGGCATCACTTTGAAACTGATTGCACGTCTTCATCAGAAATTCGGTGTGCATGTTTCCTATGTGGATGCCGGTGATTCGGAGTCCATCAAAGCGGCGTTGCAGCCGAACACAAAGATGTGCCTTGTGGAATCAATTTCCAATCCGTTGCTCGAAGTCACCGACATCAGAATGGTCGCCGATACGTTGGGTGATGTGCCACTGGTCGTCGACAGTACCTTCACAACTCCGGAACTCATCCGGCCAATTGAACATGGTGCCACGATCGTCGTGCACAGTGCCTCAAAATATCTGAACGGCCACGGTGACGTAATGCTGGGCGTGGCGGCCGGCACGATTCGGCGCATGAAGTCCGTTCGGTCAACGGCCAGTGCATTTGGTCAGAACGGCAATCCGTTTGAATCATGGTTGACGCAGCGTGGATTGAAGACTCTGCCGCTGCGAATGAAACAGATCTGCAATACAACGACACAGCTGGCAGAGTTTCTTCACGACCATGCGGGAACGCGTCAGGTCTTTCATCCGTCGCTGCCCGAACATGCCACCCATCAACTTGCCGCGAAGCTGTATCCGAATGGCACGGGTGGCATCGTCTCGTTTCGTCTGGTCGCTGATGGCAAAGAATGTGTTTCGAACTTCATGCGGGCCGCTGCAAATATCCCGTTTTCTCCAACGCTCGCCGATCCGCGGACCACGTTGTCTCATCCGGCAACGACGTCCCACGCATTCATGTCCAGGCAGGACCGAGCCGCCATCGGGATCACTGATGAACTGGTGCGGCTGTCAGTGGGGCTGGAATCTTTCGAAATCCTGCGTGACGAACTCGGGCAGGCTCTTTCGAAAGTCTGAGACTGAGACTCTGTGCTACAGCGTTTCACGCTGACTTGTGGCCGCGAAGAACGTTTCTTAATAGCAGTTTGGTTGTCCCCACGAGCCAGTATCGTCCACGACAATAAGTAATCTGCTCTAAGGGCCGGCTGACGGAAAAGTTGCTTCTCCGGCATTGGTCACGTGGCGATGGTGCTGTTCCGGGGACGGGGCCGCCCAGCTGTCAGGGCTGTTTGGCTCGGCGAAGGCGTTTCTGAAATGCTCAACAATGCGTTGGTCGTACTCGTCCGGGCATTTCGTACGCGACCTGTTGTGTTTCGCCTTGTTGACGATCCAGACATTGTCTTCCTGTCCGAGTGCGGCGGCAATCGTCCGCGTTACGGCGGGCGTGACATAGGAATCGCGATCTCCGGAAATCAGCAGGACGGGTTGTTGCGTATACGTCGCCAATTCCGGCTTCAGCAGCACATATCGACAGGCTCTGGACTTTTCGCTGCGAGCCAGTGAGGTTCGCAGCGTCCTGTTCACGTGCCATGTCGGCAACCGACTGAAGACCCAGTCAGGGATGATCACGCGAGAAAACTTGTGAAGAAAGGAATGGATCATTTCCATGGTGGTGAAGCCGCTGTCGGTGACGACAGCGGCGACCTGCGGATATCGGCAGGCAGCCAGCATCGCCGCACTGCCGCCACGGCTGACACCCATCATTCCTAACGGCAGTTGACTGAGTTTGGGGTCGTCGTTGATGAAGGCAAGTACTGACCCTATGTCTGCTAGTTCAAACTCTGTGATCCAGTGACTGGGTTCATAGCCATTCTGAGAATCGCTGTTTCCCTGTCCACGAAAGTCAAAACTCAGGACGGCAAACCCGGCAGACATTAAAGCCTGGGCGTATGTTGCGGCGGTCCAGTGGTCGCTGTTTAGTTCCGGCAGGAACACTACCAGACCGGGACATTCATCTGCCGGGTAATAAAGACTACCGGAGAGCTTCAGTCCGTCTGACGTGGGAATCGAAAGCAATGTTGCACAGTTGTCGGGTTGAGACAGCGTCGTCCCGACCGGCATGACGCTTTCAATAATTCCCTGGATTCGTTTCGACGCATATTGGTGATACCAGAAATCGCAGAACACAATCGTGCAGCCTGCGATGGCAATAATCATCCAGAGCGACATCGAGACACAAACTCCGTTAAACAAGACGCTCTAGTCGGCAACCTTCTCCAGACCGTAAGTATGAACCAGTGACAATTCGATCACGCTGCGAATTCAGTGATGATCAATGACACGTTCTGACCGCCGAAACCAAAACTATTGGAAAGGCAGGCTGTCACTTTTGTCTCCCGAGCAGCGTTGGGAATGTAGTCGAGATCGCACTCGGGGTCAGGTGTCGAATAGTTGATTGTTGGTGGCAGAACGCCGTCTCTCATGGCCAGCAGGCATGTAATCGCTTCGACACTGCCAGCGGCGGCGATCAGGTGCCCCAGCATACTCTTGATACTGGAGACCGGAGTCTTGAATGCATGTTCTCCCAGTCCGCCTTTTACGGCCATCGTCTCAACGCGGTCATTGACCTTTGTGCTGGTTCCGTGAGCATTGACGTACCCGATGTCTTCCGGATTCACTCCCGCATCGGCCAGGGCCATCTTGATACACGCGATAGCTCCGCGACCTTCCGGGTGAATGTCAGTAATTCGGTATGCATCGGCCGTCGAACCGTAGCCTTTAATTTCGCCGTAGATCTGAGCGCCGCGAGCTTTGGCATGTTCCAGTTCCTCAAGAATCACCATGCCTGCTCCTTCGCCCAACACGAATCCGTCGCGATTAAGGTCGAACGGACGTGACGCTTCCGTCGGGTTTTCGTTGCGCTCGGATAATGCCGTCAGCAGATTAAACCCTGTGACACCAAATGGGTGGATCATGCTGTGGGCACCGCCGGACAACATGGCGTCTGCTTCACCGCGGCGAATGATCTCAGTCGCTTCGCCAATAGCCTGGCTGGATGCGGCACATGCCGTCAGGCAGTTCAGGTTGGGGCCCTGAGCATTAAACAGGCTGGCAAGATGTGCGGCCGGCATGTTTGGCTCCAGTTCCAGTTCGAACTTTGGGTTCATCGCATCCAGAAAGTCTCGCGTGAATCTCTCCAGATCGACTTCGCCGACATTGTTCGAATCGGCCACCAGAGTCATGAACTGCATAAAGTCCTGCTGACCCTCACCCGCCCCCAGATAGACTCCCAGCCTCGCCGGATCAAAACTGGAACTGTCGGAAATCCCGGAATCCGCCATCGCCTGCGTAGCGGCGCCAATCGCGAAGCGGATATTGCGACCGGCATCAGCAAATCGACTGGGGTCCGGGACAAGTGAGTCAAAGTCGAAGCCGCGAACTTCGGCCGCAAACCGGGTCGGGAAATTCGACGCGTCAAAATGCGTGATTTTTCCAACACCGCTGCGTCCGTCCTGCAGCGCCTGCCAAAGATTCTGAACGTTGTTGCCCAGAGGTGTGATACACCCGATTCCTGTCACAACCACTCGACGTTTCATAGTTCTTCTCTTTGAAAAATTGCGGTCCGGCCGGCTGCAGACGGAGGTTATGCGGTGCCTGAGGACTCTGCGTCTTCGTCGGTTTCTTCTACCGTCAGTATGTCCAGCAGATTCGTACGGAGAACAAAGTTCTTTTGATCGATCCGGCTTAGCTGCGGGTCATCGGACGACAGATGGACGAAAACGATGTCGGCTTCAGCGACCAGACGGTCCTCGACGGTTGCAGTGACCTTAACTGAGCCACCCTCCGCACTGGCGTTTTCCAGAGTTGCGGAATAAATCAACTGGTCACCGGGGCAGGCCATGCTGTGAAACTCAACCTTTGGCACTTTGGCCAGAATGACGTTGTATTCAAAGTCGTTCTTTTCGCCCAGGAGGATGCCGCCAGTCTGAGCCATCCCCTCAATCATCAGCGACGCCGGCATGACAGCGAATCCGGGAAAATGATCGTGCAGATGTTCTTCCGACAGCGACACATTCTTCACGGCCCGGGCGGATTCGCCGGGATTGAATTCGATGAACTTGTCAATCCAGTACCATCGCATGGCATCATACCTGTCTGCAAACAGCGAAGAAGCGATGACCAGCCGCTGTGAATAACGTCCTGACGCGGGTTTGCGCAGCGGCAGTCACGCTGCGATCGACCGCATACATCCTACAAATCCGGTAGATGGCGAGCCGGTGGCGTCAGTCACCGGATTCATCAGTGCGTTGACATGCACCGCTCGCCAGGTACACCTGTTTCAACCAAAGCCAGTGGCTTGCGCCAACTGCTCTAGCCAAGACGTGACGCAGTAAACTTGCAGATCATGTCAACTGTGAACATGTCTGAGATCTTGCTGACCTGTGGGTCTTCAGCGAATTTGTCAACGTCCGCATGAGGCATTTTTTCTCGCAACTGCGCGATGCCGTCTTCGGTGACCTTGCCGTCAGCCACAAAACCGGATTCTGTATTCGCCAGGTTTTCCGGGAACAGTTCACCACGCGGAATTTTGATGTCGAAATTCTTTTCCAGACGAAACACGATGTCCAGAAAGTCGATCGATTCAGCGCCCAGATCGCCGATCAACGTGGCTTCAGAAGTGACCTCGTCGTCATCGACTCCCAGTGCGTCGACCAGTGTTTCCTGGACCTTCTCAAAAATCTCTTCAGAGGATGCCATTTACAAATGTCTCCATAGATCACGCGATTTGATCAGCGCAATTCGAAACTGTCGCCAAACCCAGCAAGCCGGTTTCATTCAGGCGACGTTGAATGAAATGGCTATCCCAGAATTTCCCTGACCCCCAAAGCCAGAGAAATCGTCGGCAGAGTGTAGACACGCCACACCCAGAAATCGACTATTAAGCCCCGTGAAGCGACAACAGCTGAAAGTTTTTACCTTTGTCCGTACTTCGGGACAGTGTTTCTCAAAGACCGCCTAAAGTCAGGCCCCCATCCACTTTCAGGATCTGTCCGGTGACGTAGGACGATGATTCCTGTGCAAAAAACAGGACCGCATTGGCGATGTCCTCCGGATTGCCAAGTCGGCGGGCCGGAATCTTCTTTTTGATCTCTTTTCCGGCTGCGGCCACCACAGCTTCCGTCATGTCCGTCTGAATGAAGCCCGGGGCGACAGCATTGGCGGTAACCCCACGCCGTGCCAGTTCTGTGGCGATGCAGCGAGTGAATCCTTCCACGCCCCCCTTACTGGCGGCGTAATTGGCCTGGCCAGGATTCGACACATCCGCTGCGACGCTGGACATGTTGATGATCCGCCCGTACCGCTGTGACATCATCTGACGAGTGACGGCCTGGCAGAAGTTGAACACACTGGTCAGGTTGGTGTCGATGACGTCCTGCCACTGTTCGGCTTCCATCATGGCCAACAAGCCGTCCTTGATGATGCCAGCGTTGTTGACCAGGATGTCAACAGATCCCCATGCTTCGACAACGTCCTCAATCACCTTGTCAGCAGCATCCTTGGAGCGAACATCCGCCTGAAATGCGACGGCTTCCTGGCCTTTTTCCTTAAGGCTCGCGACGACCTCGTCGGCGGCAGCGACATTCGAATTGTAAACGAAGGCGACTTTCGCGCCGTTGGCGGCCAACGCTTCAACAATAGCACGACCGATGCCTCGGCTGCCTCCGGTAACAAGTGCAACACGTCCGTCGAGACTCATCTAATCAGTTCTTTCCAATAAGAGGGAGCTGGTTTTGAATTGACGGGGACTGAGTGACGTCACGTCCCCTTGCTGTAGGGCCAGCAGGGCTTGCGCCCCAAACGTCATGCTGGCGTATCGTCTGGTCGAATCTGCTCGAACAGTTCCTTCATTGCTGCCTGAATGCGATCATCGATTGCTTCCATGTCCTGCCGTTGACCCTGCAGGTTCTGCTTAGAAAGAACGATCCTCGCGCTCACTGCTGAGGTACCCTCCACAGTTCCCGCAGCCTGAAAACTGGCCGTATCGTCTTCATTTTTCTTGAGCTTCACCGACACGTTCAGGGTCTGACCGGGCTTCAGGAAATTGTTGAACTTGACCGCTCGAGCCTGCTTCAACAGCAGCGTGCTGAAGGCAAAGTCATCCGTCACCCGTGACAGCCAGGCACAGCTTTGCACCATCGCTTCGACCATCAGCACTCCAGGCAGGACCGAAAATCCCGGGAAATGATCCTGAAGATACTCTTCAGCGAGTGACACGTTTTTGATCGTGGAAATCGACTCACCCGGTGTGATTTCGGTGATGCGATCGACGAGGCAGAACTTCATGAGTGCAAACGGCAGCAAGGGTTGTCGTGCGAGTCGCCGACGGCGTGGAATTTCCGGTCGCCAAGGCAGTTTGCGCAACTATAGCCCCGATATGCAGCGCCCACAACGAAGCGCTGCCAATGACCCTTGTGAATTCGAATTGGACGTCAAACAAGGGCTCACGGTCTCACCAACCGTTCAGGTTTGTTGCGGCTATGTGTTGTCGAGAACAATTCGGCGGAAAAAAGTGAATTTTCCGAATTTGAGGGAGACAATCCGTTTCCGATACCGCTAAATGCAAATCCTGCCATTTACCGGGCTAACCGGCAGGCTTTGCCGGTTCGTTAATTTACCACTTGGTTGCTCTAAATTGCTCAGCTATCCTGTTTATTAAGAACTACCCAGGTTATATTCTCGATGAATGCAAGTGACTATAGCGGCTTCCCGCCGCAGTCGGCTTATTTACAGCCAACTTGCCTTTGCGGCCGCCGGGTTTTTCAACACCGGAATTGATGTTGTATGCACGAGGGCGTTCCTCGTGACGTTTCAAATTTCTGAATCATTGCGATTCGAAGGAGGAGTTGAACGAACATGCGTTATGTTCTGTCACTCGCAGCTGTAGCACTTATGTCTGCATCTGCACAAGCTGGTGGCTGCTTCGGCGGCAAAGTCAGCTCTTGTTGCTCCGCGCCTTGTGCCTCTAGCTGCAGCCCATGTGGCGCCAGTGCTTGTGGTTCAAGTTGCGGAAATGCCTGCGGCCAGAGCTGTGGAACGTGGGAGACTGTTGAGCGAACAGTCATGTGCCCACAGATGGTAACCGAGACGCGAACCATTACGGTCAATGTTCCTCATCGGGAACAGCGTCAGGGTACCCGCACTGTTTGCAAGACCGTTAATGATCAGGTTGAGCAAACGTACACGGTATGTGTTCCTTATCAGGAGCAGATGACCGGTACTCGCACTGTTTGCAAGACCGTGAATGATCAGGTTGAGCAGACGTACACGGTATGTGTTCCTTACCAGGAACAGATGACCGGTACACGCACTGTTTGCAAGACTGTTATG
>JAAERP010000471.1 GCA_024230215.1 Fuerstiella sp.
ACGGGGCCAAACGTACTCCTGAATTCTTTGTGCTCGATCAAGATCGACAGGTTGTTTACATGGGGGCGTTGGACGATAGCCCCGAGGGAAAAAAAGTATCCAAGCGGTACATCGAAGCAGCTGTCGAAATGACGCTGGCCGGCGAAAAGATCGAACTTGCAGAAACAATTCCTGTCGGCTGTGCTGTGCGGTTTGAACGCACTCGACGCACTAGGCGAGTGCGGAAGCAGTAGATGTGCAAACATTACGTGGCTGGTCGGCACGAATATTCACGCTGGAATCAATCGCAGCAAGAGTTTTTGCTACGGGGGCAGTCGGCGGCCCATCCCTGCTGGCGACAGAATGACAGAATGACAGAATGACAGAAGGACAAAGTGGTCCACGGTGATCGGGTTCCTGCTCCGGTTTATCACTGCTCTTCTTCGAACATGCCATCGAAGATGCCTTCACCCATGAGCGTCTGCAGGATTACCGGGCAGCCTTCTTCGAGCATGTCCAAGACCTGATCAAATCCGTCTTCTTCTCCGTAATACGGATCTGGCACATCGCTCGGCCAGTTGTCATCGAGGTAATCGCTGAACATTCGAATGTGAGGCATCAAGCCGCCCGCA